>JAFRXL010000005.1 GCA_017441505.1 Ruminococcus sp. | reverse complement strand
TCAGATGTATTTTTTATATATTCAAGCTGAATATTCATTATTCTTCCGGTCATTGCCATATAGCGTAAGTAGCTTGCCATATTTCTTTTTCCAGAAAGCTGAACTTTTTTAAGTATGTACTCATACTCTTTTTCGTCCACACGAAAATTGATTTGAATGTTTCTCTTACGGTTTCCGTCCATAATTTTCATTTCCTTTCTTTATTTTTGCGGAGCATTCCGCTTTGAAATTCGTTAGAATTTCCTTCAAGGGGTTTGGGGATTTTTCCCTCAACAAGCAAACGTGTTTGATAGGCATTTTTTCAAAATGGCTATCCAAACGCAGTGCTTGCTATTTAGTGATTTGCCTTTTCAGGCAAATCCTTGAACCAGAGCAGCGTGGCTGCGACTTTTTGTTGTAGTTTGAAAATCCGGGTATTATTTACCCCTCTATATTATTTAGGCAAAAAATCCGGCAAAAAGTATCACTAAAAAATATAATTCCGCTTTATAGACAAAGAGAAGCATATTAGTAATACTTCCAATTAGTAATAATTGCCAAGAGAATAAAAAAGAGCATCCAGAAAATAATTTCTGAATGCTCTAAGAAAAATATTGACAATGTTAAACATTAGTGTTATAATATAAAAGTGCTATGACGATATATATCTGAACATAACACAATAAGAGGTGAAGCGTTCTCCTTTTTCGATCGGTCACGCTTCCCTCAGCAACTTGAAAACTGAATAGGACTAAACAGCTTTCTCGTCATTTTGTGTGAAAATACTATTCAATTAAAGTTGCGGGTTTAAACTGCCATTTCCCAAAACAATTGCATAGCACTTTTCAATTTGGTTGCGGCGGCTGGATTTGAACCAACGACCTTCGGGTTATGAGCCCGACGAGCTACCTAGCTGCTCCACACCGCGATATCTGTTCCATACGACTTAATTATTATATCATGCCAATACAGATATGTCAAGAGGTTTGATATTATTTTTTTATTTTAACTATATTAGTTGAGCTACTCATAAGATTCATAGATGAATATCAATCTTACTTAATATAAAAAAACGTTCAAAAAAGGAAGAGATCAGTTCGAGCTTGGTATCAGATGTAAAAAAAGCAGATCAATGCACTGTCAACTTCACCCACTAACCTGTAACAAGCAATTTAATATTCCGTCTGCAACACTGCTCAGTTCTGAGAATTCTTTGAATATAGCAGGAAGCTCCAGCAAAAACTCATACGTCATAAATTAAGTGGATTTACAAGTATAATTTTGTTGAGAACAAGGCAGAGCTCATGCAGAAATGTACTCACAATTCAGATGATTTTACTTAGTCATAAGCAAAACTCACTGTAAATCCACAAATTTATGTTGAGAAGGCAGACTCTTAACTATGAAAGCTACACACGCCCCCCCTTTTTATTATAGGTCAAGGCAGGAATTTTCCGGACGCAAGGTACAATGTGTACCAGTCATGGTGCGACAGCCTGACCTTCACCGCATCACAGGTATCCTTGATATGCTCAGGATTCATAGTTCCGATGATTGCCTGCATCTTTGCAGGGTGACGTAATATCCATGCAATGGCAACAGCTGCCTTGGATACGCCCTCACGTTCTGCAATAACGGCAAGAGCCTTGTTCAGCTCGGAAAAATCAGGATTGTCAATAAATATGCCGCCGAACATTCCGAATTGAAGCGGCGACCAAGCTTGTATCGTGATGTCATTAAGACGACAGTAATCCAGTGCCGAACCATCACGATTAACAGAAAAATCAGTCGTTTTATTGTTCATATAAAGTGCCTGATCGATGAGCTGGGACTGCTCAAGTGAAAGCTGTAACTGGTTAAAAATCAATGGCTGCTTCACATATTTTTTCAGCAGCTCTATCTGCATAGGCATCAGGTTGCTGACACCAAAATAACGAACTTTTCCATTTTTTTCAAGTGTATCGAAAGCCTCTGCTACCTCTTCAGGATCAAACAACAGGTCAGGTCGGTGCAGCAGCAGAGCATCCAGATATTCGACATTCAGTCGTTTCAGACTGTCATCAACGCTGGACAGGATATTCTCTTTTGTCCAGTCGAATTCATTTCTGTCAAAGCACAGTCCGCATTTGCTCTGGATATAAATATCCTCACGTCTGATACCTGTCAGGGGCAACGCCTGTGCAAAGCGTTCCTCTGCTTCACCATTTCCGTAACAGGTAGCGTGGTCGAAAAAGTTTATACCGCAGTCGAAATCAGTACGTATTACCTTAGCAGCATCCTCTTTTGACAATACTGGCATTCTCATACATCCCTGAATGATCGCAGATACATTCTTGGGTCCGTTTACAATATTAAAAGATTTCATAAATAACCTCCAAATCATTTATTGTTTTTTGCACGATTTTAAAACCGTCACGATCTTGGATGCAAGTTTTTCTGTGGAAAATCCATATTAATCAAGCAGTTCCCCTGCCCTGACCACCATATGGAAGATTTTTTATATAGCAAAAGAAACGACTTGATTTTTGAGCCCACTTCACATTTGCATATCCATTTCTTATGTTGATTATATCAAAATTTTCAACTTGTGTCAAGTAATTTATACGACACTTAATATAGTAGTTCATCGCTAATACATTTATACATTGACAAGTATCTATTTGTATGTTATAATATATTAAAACTATTGCTCCCACAATTAAACTTCGCCAAAAGCAAACATAGGAATACTTACGCATTTCAAATATTTCTGACGATGAGATTTTTTATGACAAGCATTGATTGGCAAGGTTAAATTTGGGAAACAATATTACTGAGGTGATCGAAATGAATGATCGTGAAACAGTCAGACTATGTAAAGCACTTGCAGATGAAAATCGCCTGCAAATACTCCACTTGCTGAAAAACGGCGAACTTTGTGCCTGTCATTTGCTCGATGATCTCCACATCACACAGCCGACGCTTTCTCATCACATGAAGCTGCTGTGCGACTGCGGTCTTGTGGATAATCGCAAAGAGGGCAAGTGGATGCACTATTCGATCGCAAAGGACGCAGGCAAAAAAATATCTGCGATCATTACAGAATATCTTGGAGAGGAGTAATAAAAATGACACACGAAGAAAAAGCACTCAGCTATTTCAGCGATAAATTTCACTGTTCACAGTCGGTTCTTGCAGCATATGCTCCCGAACTTGGACTGACCGAAGAACAGGCACTAAAGATCGCAAGCTGCTTCAATGCGGGAATGCGTAAGGGAGAGGTCTGCGGTGCGTGTTCGGGTGCACTCATGGTGATCGGTGCACTGTTCGGTCAGGCGGACAAAAACGACCTTGAAAGCCGTAACCACGCCAATATTCTCACAGACCGCTTCCTGAACCGTTTCAAAGAGCTGAACGGCACATATATCTGCAACGAGATACTCGGATGTGATATTTCCACGCCGGAGGGTGCTGCGTATGCAAAGGCAAACGGATTATTCACAACTACTTGTCGTGACATGGTCGCTCTGGCAGTACAGGTTCTGGAGGAAATCCTGAAAAGCGAGTCGAAATAATGAGCAGATTCAAAGAGAGTTGAAAAAAATTTTATGGAATCATAAAAAACTCTTGACAAATCAATTTATATTTGATACAATATAGTTGTACCAAATATAAAGCATTGGAGGTGTACCAAATTGGAGTATAACTATAAAGAAGCAATGAAACTTGACAATCAGCTTTGTTTCCCGATCTATGCGGCTGCACGCACTGTTACCTCAATTTATACACCGTATCTGAAAAAGCTTGGACTTACCTACACACAGTATATCCTCTTTCTTGTACTGTGGGAAAAGGACGGTCTGACTGTCGGAGAGATTTGCAAAAGGCTGATGCTTGACAGCGGAACACTCTCGCCGGTCCTGAAAAAGCTCCGGCAGGAGGGATATATCGAAAAGACTCAAAGCACGACAGACGAACGTTCCTTTATCATCACGCTGACCGAAAAAGGTATAGCACTGCAAGAACAGGCAAAGGAGATACCATTGCAGGTCGGAAAATGCGTAAATATCAACCCCGAAAAAGCAAAGCAGCTCTACGATCTGCTTTATGAACTGCTGGATCTACAGTCCACTGACCGGAAAGGAGAATAAACCTATGAAAAACGTATACGATTTCACAGTAAAAGACCGCAGCGGAAATGATGTCAGTCTTAACGAATATCAGGGAAAAGTGCTTCTGATCGTGAATACTGCGACCGGCTGCGGATTCACGCCGCACTACGATCCATTGGAGGCAATGTATCGTGACCTGCGTGATAAGGGATTCGAGATCCTTGATTTCCCCTGCAACCAGTTTGCAAATCAGGCACCCGGAGATGCAGATGAGATTCACAGTTTCTGCAAACTCAAATTTGGCGTAGAGTTCCCTCAGTTTGCGAAAATAGATGTCAACGGCGAAAATACAGAGCCGTTATTCGCTTTCCTCGCCACTGAAAAGCCTTTTGTCGGATTCGGCAATGGAATTAAAAATGCTGCACTTAAAAAGTTCGCAGACATGAACAATAAGAAATTCGGTGACAAAGCCTATATCAAATGGAATTTTACTAAATTTCTGATCGACAGAAACGGAAACGTGATCGAACGTTTTGAGCCGACAACTGATATGACTGAGGTCAGAAAGGCTATTGAACAGCTGCTGGGGTGATATTATGCTGAATGATTTCGATTTACAGGAATATCTCACGGAGGGAGTAGAGCGTATTGTCAAGGAATCCATCAAGGCAACTCTGCGAAATCCGAAGGAAAGTGCATTCATGCTGAAATTTGCCGCCGCAAGCCGTAATGCATCCAAAAAGCGTAGAAAAGCTGAGGACGCCGGTGAGCATATCCCACCATTTCTGATAGCAAGCATTACAAGCAAATGCAATCTTCATTGTGCCGGCTGTTATTCCAGATGCAACCATGCAACTGTTGATTCCGAACCTGTTCAGCAGCTTAAAGCCGAGGAATGGCTGAACATCTTCGATGAAGCCGACGAAATGGGCATCAGTTTTATACTGCTTGCCGGCGGCGAGCCGATGCTCAGACGAGATATTATCGAAGCAGCAGGAAAAAAACATAATATTCTGTTTCCGATATTTACAAACGGTACTTTCATTGATGAGAAATACTTTGCACTTTTCGATAAGTGCCGCAATCTTGTGCCGATAATGAGCATAGAAGGGAACAGGGAGATCACCGATAACAGACGTGGAACAGGTATTTACGATAAGCTCATTGCAAATATGGAGGAGTTCAAAAAAAGAGGCCTTATTTTCGGTGCGTCAGTTACCGTTACAAAGCAGAACTTCAAAGAAGTTACCTCTGATAAATTCTTAAACAAACTGTCGGATAGAGGATGCAAAGCTGTTATATTTGTTGAGTATGTACCTGTGACAGAGGAAAGCTCTGAGCTTGCTCCGACAGACAGCGAGCGTGAATACCTGATGAATGAGATACAGCGTCTTCGTCAGGAAAGTCCAGATATGGTCTATATATCGTTCCCCGGTGATGAGAAAAGTTCAGGAGGCTGTGTGGCAGCAGGTCGTGGCTTTTTCCACATCAATTCCCATGGCGGTGCAGAGCCTTGTCCGTTCTCGCCATATTCCGATGTGAATGTCAGAAACAGTTCACTGCGTGAAGCAATGCATTCACCGCTTTTCATGGCACTGCAAAGTGGAGAGATACTTCTTGACGACCATGAGGGCGGCTGTGTGCTCTATGAAAAAAGAGAGCTTGTTGAGGCTCTTATTTCACAGTCTGCAAACTGAGAAGGAGGAAAATATGAAAGCTATCATTATATATTTCAGTGCAGAAACAGGCAAGACCAGAAAGATCGCAGAGGAACTTTCACGTTCGCTTAACGCTGATCTGTTCGAGATAAAACCGGAACAGCCGTACAGTGCTGCGGACATGAAGTGGACAAATCCACTTGCAAGATGCAACAGAGAAAAGCTCGGCAAAAAGGACGTTCCTGTACAAGGTAAGGTCGAAAATTGGGATGCATATGATACCGTTTATCTCGGATTCCCGATCTGGTATTACGCAGCACCGAATGTGGTCAACACTTTCTGTAAGGACTACGACTGGTCCGGCAAGACACTGCATATTTTTGCCACATCAGGAAGCAGCGGCATCGGTAAAACAGCTGAAAAGCTTGAACCGTATGTCAAGGGAGCAAAAATCGCAGATGCTAAAAGAGTCACATCAGCATCGGAAATCATATGAACATACAGTCAAAACCATAAGATCATTCTTAATGAGTAAGATAAAACGTCATAACTGAAACCGGTTATGACGTTTTTTTGCACAATAATTTATTTATATCAGGTATTTTCAGAATTCATAGCAGCTTCAAGTTCCTCAGCATAACGAACGGTTTCCATAGCATCACGGCAATAGCGGTCAGCACCGATACTGTCGGCATATTCCTGAGTAAGAACAGCTCCGCCAACGCAGACTTTTACCCACGGAGCCTGTTCACGAAGAAGCTTTATAGTCTCCTCCATAGCCGGCACAGTCGTAGTCATAAGAGCACTCAGTCCCACTACCGGAGCATGAACTCTTATTGCTTCATCAACTATAGCCTGCTCAGGAACATCCTTGCCAAGGTCAGAAACGGCAAATCCGTAGTTTTCGAGTATGAGCTTGACTATATTCTTTCCTATATCATGAATATCGCCGTGTACAGTTGCTATTACAAACGGACTTCTTGTCGGAGCTCCGCCGTCATCAGACTCAGCCATTACGAGCTTTACCTCTTCAAAAGCTGCTTTTGCGGCATCGGCAGCCATAAGAAGCTGCGGAAGATAGACTTTCTTTTTTTCAAACTGCTCCCCGACTATATTCAGTGCAGGAATTACCTCATTCTGAATAATTTCAATAGGTTTATTGTCCTTCAGGAGTTCCCTTGTAAGATTTCCGGTCTTTTCTTTCAGTCCCCTGACTATTGCATTTTGCAGTTCTGAGACTGAACTTTCATTCTGAGCCGGCTGTGATGCAGAAGAAGCTCCTCCGGCAGCACTTCCGCTTGCAGCCTGTGAACCAGCAGGCACCATCTCAGGAAGTTTTTCTGTATAGCTGATATAGTCCATGCAGTTTTCGTCCATATCATGCAGTGCCTTGAAAGCATAGTAGACGTTCATCATTTCAGTTGAATACGGATTCATTATCGCAGCCGAAAGTCCTTCTTCAAGGCATAGAGCAAAGAAAGTAGAGGTGATTATATTTCTTACCGGAAGTCCGAAAGATACATTTGATACACCAAGCGAAGTATTGACTTCAAGTCCGTGTCTTATCATGTGAACTGCCTTCATTGTTGCGAGAGCTGCTGTGGTATCAGCTGAGATAGTCATAGCAAGAGGGTCGAAAATAAGGTCTTTTTTGGAGATACCGTATTCTGCCGCACGTTTTATAATTTTTTCAGCTATCTGAACTCTTTTCTCCGCTGTTGCAGGTATACCGTCCTCGTCAAGTGTGAGAGCTACGACGAAACCGCCGTATTTAGCAACAAGTGGGAACACTGCGTCCATAACTTCATCCTTGCCGTTTACAGAATTGACCATAGCTTTGCCGTTATAGGCACGAAGTCCGGCTTCCATAGCCACAGTATCGGTAGTGTCGAGCTGAAGCGGAAGGTCCGATACAGCCTGAAGCTCCTTGACAACGTTGACAAGCATTTCCGGCTCGTTTATCTCTGGCAGACCAACATTCACGTCGAGCACCTGCACTCCTGCGTCCTGCTGTTTCAGACCTTCACCTAAAATATAGTCTATATCATTTTCTCTCAAAGCCTGTTTGAAGCGTTTTTTACCGGTAGGATTTATTCTTTCACCAATGAGTATAGGTGCTTTGCCGAACTCAACAGCGTGAGTGTACGACGATACAAGTGAACGTGACTTTTCTGTGACAGGCACGGGTTTCATTTCAGCTGCCTTATCGCAAACAGCTTTGATATGTCCAGGTGTAGTACCGCAGCATCCTCCGATAATTCTCAGACCTTTCTCCATGAGTTTTTCTATGGAGTCAGCAAATTCTTCCGGATAAACATCAAAAACGGTCTTTCCGTTTTCGGCTCTCGGAAGTCCTGCGTTAGGCTTGAGAAGTACCGGTACAGAAGCATATTCAAGATATTCCTCGATAACTCCGACGAGCTGGTCAGGACCTAACGAACAGTTTGCTCCAATTGCATCAGCGTGCATACCCTCCAGCATTGCGACCATTGAAGCAGGTGAAGCACCTGTCATAAGCTTGCCGTCACTGCCGTACGCATTTGATACAAATACCGGCAAGTCCGAATTTTCCTTTGCTGCGAGCAGAGCTGCTTTAGTGTCATAGCTGTCGTTCATTGTCTCGATGAATATAAGCTCAGCACCTGCTTCAACACCGTATCTCACAGTCTTTGCGTACATTGCAACAGCATCTTCAAACTCATAGTCGCCATAAGGTTTCAGCAGCTTTCCCAATGGACCAATGTCAAGTGCGACGAACTTTTCATGATCGCTTATACTTTCCTCACGGGCTTTTTTTGCATTTTCTATAGCAGCGGTAATAAGAGTTTTAAGCTCTTCATCATCAAATTTTAGACCATTCGCACCAAATGTATTTGAAAGTACAACGTTGCTTCCGGCATCAAAATAATTCTTTTGTATACGGACTATCTCCTCCGGATGAGTTACATTCCACCTCTCAGGAAGCTCGCCCGGCTGAAGTCCTGCGTCCTGAAGCAGAGTTCCCATACCACCGTCCAGTATTACAAAATGATCTTTCATGTATTCACGAATATCCATTTTTATCTCCTGTCAATAAATTATATCATAACCGTTCAAGACCGATTATAGCGGTGACTGATTTTGAGGGTGCCATAAGGTACGACTCTCCAAGAGTTATACCCATTCGTCTGCCTGCGTCAAGCAGACTGAGGAATTCCTTCTGCACCGTTATCGGGAGGTCGCCAAATCCCGGGGAGTATCTCGGATGAGCCTTATACCCCGAGAGCTTAGCCGCTTCCTTCACATCAGAATTGAACTTGTTGCATAATGCTTCCGCACGCTCTGCACCGCAAGCCTGCATATAAAGAGCCATTTTAGTATCTGTTCTCTCATATCTTCTTATGAACATATCAATTCCGGAACCTATAGTTGCCGCAAATAGAACAGCCTTTTCGCAGTCTTTCATATTCATTTTGAGCTTTTCTGAGTGCTGCTGAAACGGAAGTATAAGAAATCCTTCTTCATCACGCTTTACCGTGACTATCTTATATCCGACTTTAAAACTTAGTTTCCCTTCTACAAGTTTTTCGGCTTTTTCAGCAGTCTCCAACACATCCGAATCCTCACCTGCTCCCTCTGCGATCGCTTTTGCACGAATGAGCGGAAATCCTGAATACCGCAGTAATTCGGTAATATTGACTTCCGGAGGTTCATATTCCAGATACTGTGTGACCGCAGCACCGTCATTTTCTATATCATCAGCTATCTTGCTTACAAATCCGCTCATAAAAAGTCCTTCCAGAGTATATCAGAAAGGTTATCCATTATCGCCTGTGCAACGTCAGGTTTGTTCATAGAGTATACATGAACATTAGTAACTCCGTTGGCGTAAAGGTCGATTATCTGGTCAGTAGCATATGCGATACCGGCTTGTTTCATTGCATCAGGATCCTGACCGAAATAGTCGACGATAGCCTTGAAACGCTGCGGCATGAAAGAGCCGGAAAGCTTTATTGCACGTTCTACCTGATTGGCGTTGGTGATCGGCATTATTCCGGGTATTACAGGAACGGTTATACCTGCTTCACGTATTTTGTACAAAAAATTATAGAAAAGATTATTGTCAAAAACCATCTGTGTCACAAGAAATTCTGCACCTGCGTCAACTTTTTCCTTCAGGTGGAGTATGTCCTCACGCTGATTTGAACTTTCAGGATGCACTTCAGGATAGCAGGCAGCTCCGATACAAAAGTCGTAACCGCTCTCCTTTATATCCCTGATAAGTTCAACAGCATAACGGTAATCCCACTGAGTTCTGTCAGTAGCCTCAAGCTCCGGAGTAAGGTCACCTCTGAGAGCCATTATATTCTGTAGTCCAAGGTCATGTATCTCTTTTATTTTAGCCTTTACAGTATCACGATTTGATGAAACACAAGTGAGATGAGCCAAAGTAGGGACTCCGTAGCGTTCCTCGATATTCTTTGCTATATCGAGCGTAAAGCGGCTCGTACCGCCGCCTGCTCCGTATGTAACGCTCATGTATGCAGGTCTGTTTGCAGCTATATGTTCGGTAGTCTCTTTAACTCCCTCGAATCCGGCTTCCTTTTTTGGCGGAAATACTTCAAATGAAAGAGACATATTCTTTCTGTTAAGTATATCTATTATCTTCATGGCTTTCACCTTCCTTTTTTCTTTCATATAAATTATATTTTACCATAAAAGCCACAATAAATCAACAGAAATATAACAATATCACATCGTTTTTTGTGCTGCAACAGATATTTGACAAAAGCTAAGTAATAGAAAGTCTGTGAGATGAGTAAAAAAGTATATAAACACACGTTTTTGTAATTTAATATCAAGAATTTACCATTTTTGTCATTAAATTGGTATCATTATTAGGCGTATATTGCTTTTTCATGACCAAAAATTGCTGAATCTAAAAAACTTTCTTTACAAAATCTCTTTTTTATTGTATATTTTCATTGAAGAAATATAAATTAGCATAAAATTGTGCTGTTAAAAACACATATTTTTACACATTTATATAGGAAGGAGGTAAAAACACAGCACATTATTTAATTAAATATAGGAGGGTCTTATGAAAAAAATCTTTAATCCAAGCGAGAGAAATCACAAAAACAAACGTTTCCTACGAGTCGTCACTTCCGTTGCTTTGGCCATTTCATCTCTGGCTATGACACTTTCTGCAAATTCTCCTGAAAATGAACCTATTGTCCTTAAAAAAGCTTCAGCAAGTGACACAGTAAAGATCATGCCTTTAGGTGATTCTATAACTTACGGCATGGCTGATGAAGGAGGTTATCGAAAATACCTGAGTTACCTTTTACAGAAAAATGGTTACAGCAATGTTGATCTTGTCGGACCGGAAGGCAAGGATAGTGCCACATTCAATTATAACGGACAAAATGTCACTTACGATGACAACCATGCCGGTTACAGCGGATACACAATAACTGATCTGCCGGGCGGCTGGTTCGGACAGCTTAATGGTATACTTGAAACTATGCAGAGCGGAGATTATATAAAGAAATATTCTCCGGATATAATTCTTCTACAAATAGGTACAAATGACGTTACAAACGGTCATCTTGACGGATCGGAAGATCGTCTTCACCTGCTCCTTGACTATCTTAAAGAGAAGATGCCAGCAAACGGTAAGATATTCCTCACTACTATCCCGGACCTCGGCAATTCAGGCTGGTTTGCAAGCTCCAATGAAAATATTGCAAAATTTAATGATATTGTAAAAAAAGTCGCAAATGATTACAGCAGCAAAAATGTTATATATGCCGATATTCACAGCGTTATTGATGCTTCAAATGATATTGCTGACGGTGTGCATCCGAACGCAGGCGGTTACGAAAAAATGGGCAAATACTGGTTCGAGCAGATAAAAACTTATCTCGATGACCCCGGGACTTCACAGCCAGCGACCACAACTCATCCAACCGGAAAGATCTCCGGCGACCTTGACGGTGATGATGCGATAACTTCATTCGATGAGATGCTCCTGAGAAAAGGACTAAAAAATGGCTTTAAAGATGCTAATGCAAAAAAGGCTGCTGATATAGACAAAAACGGAAAAATCGAAAACGATGATCTTGTTCAGCTGCATAACTATCTGCTCGGAAAAATCGATAAATTCGATGTAGTTGAAACACCTGTGATCGAAAAGAGCTATAACTTCCCGACAGTAAATACTCTGAAAAGCTCTAAGGATATACCTGACCCATTCGTGTTTATGGATGGCTCAACTGTTCAGTCCACTAACGACTGGTGGAGACGACAGAGCGAAATAAGCTGTATGTACGAGTACTATATGTACGGTAAATGGATAGACGGTTCCGATGACGAAACTACGTACAGTATAAACGGCAACAGTATGACTATCAACGTTAAACGTAAGAGTACCGGAAAAACAGCTTCATTCAAGGTTGTTATAAATCGTCCTAATAAAGTTCGGCATGAGGGCGGAGCTCCCGTTATCCTTGGTATGCACAAGGGAATTTCAGAAAGCACAGCAACTTCAAACGGATATGCTGTAATTACTTACGACAGTGACGGTATGTTCAGTGCACCGGGTACAGCAGCTGACAATAATCAGCATACCGGTGCGTTCTATACACTTTATCCTTACGGAAGGAACTGGGAGGAACAGACCGGTGACCTTATGGCTTGGTCATGGGGTATCAGCAGGATACTTGATGCTCTTTACGGAGGTGCTGCAAAGGAACTCAATATCAATCCGGATAATTCAATCGTCACCGGTGTTTCAAGATATGGTAAGGCAGCGTCTGTTTGCGGTGCATTCGATAAACGAATCAAAATGTGTGCTCCTTCATGCTCAGGTGCAGGCGGTCTTGCACTCTATCGCTACAGCTCTGTAGGAAAAACTTACGACTTCTCAAGCAAAGGCGGTTCTTCATATTATACATACAAAGAAAACGAACCTCTCGGAAGCTTGCAGGCTTCCGGCGAACAGGGATGGTTCAATGGAAGATTCATGGAATTCAGAGATGTTAATCAGTTCCCATTAGACCAGCATATGCTTGGTTCTCTTTGCTGTGATCCAAACAGGTATCTGTTTATAATCGGCTCTTGTGAAAATGAGGACTGGGTAAATGCTCCTTCTGTATGGATGGCTTATCTCGGAATGAAACACGTCTGGGACTACGTCGGACTAAGCGATCATCTTGCTATAAACATACACAGATCCGGTCATGCTGTAATACAAGAAGATGTCGAAAAAATGATACAGTATTTTGATTATCACGTTTACGGCATAGCTCCTAAAATGGACCTTAAAGAACTCCAGACTTCTGTGTTTGCTCTTCCAAAGAATAAGGACTCCTTCGCAGATACATTTGCTTCAAAATGGCTTTACTGATATAAAATATATTTAATAACTGCGAATATAAACTATTAAAAAATGCGTAGAATTTATGGGATCTTCCATAAGCTCTACGCATTATTTTTTATTCAGGATCATTAAAAAGCTCTGAAATCAATCAAGTGATCCGGCTATCTTTGAAATTATGTGTTTTTTCATCATAGCGAGGTCAAACGAGTCTATTATACCGTCATCGCAGAGATCACCGGCTTTCCAGCTTTTAAGCTCAGCTTTTTTATCACCGAGCAGCCACTTCTGCATTGTTACTATGTCTGCGATATTGAACTCACCATCATCATTAATATCGCCCTTTATAATATCAACAGGAGACTGCGAACCGATCTTCTTATATACATTTTCGTACATTGTTTCTGCCCAGAGTTTCTTCATTGCTTCATATCCCTCTGAATTCGGGTGAACTCCGTCAGAGCTGAGTGCCCATGTATTCTCCTTGAAGAACTTATCAAAATCAGGTCCGTGGACAAGCTTATCTCCGTACTCGTCATACAGCTTGCTAACCATTGCATTGTAATAAGCAGTGTTATTGCCAACATCCGGATTGGTCGAAGAAGGTATCATAGGAAGCACAGGAACTTTTCCGGCTTTGAGGATAGCGTCTATCATATATTTTGTATTATTGTAGTAATTCTCAGTATTATTGGGATTTCCCCAGCAGTCGTTTGTACCGTAAGCGATGCTTACAAAGTGAGCATTGCAGGTACTGAGCCACTTGTCGATATTATCCTTGCCGTCACGGCTTGTGATACCTCCGATACCGCCGTTTTCCTGAGCCGGAAAGAATCTGCTGTCTATCTGGTTGACATAAGATGCATAGCTTGTACCATATGCATTTACCATACCTCCGGCAGTTATGGAGTCACCAAAGAATATCCAGCTGTCAAAAACTCCGTCTGAAACATCATGAATATCAAAATTCAGACTCACGTTATCTCCAAGAGCTTTAGTTACATTTATACGTATCCAGTTGTATCCTTCCATGTTCACAACGTGCTGACGTGAGCTGTAGCCGTTATTTTCGACTTTCTCTGCTACCTCCCAGCCAGATGACGGATAACTTCCGCCGGGAGCTTTGTTTATCTCGATAGTATAGTCTACAGGCTCAGCTGACCTGCTTACATATACACCGATATTGTCATAGCTGCTCAGATTATACCATGCAGCAAGTACTTTTTTACGCTGTGACTGAGGAACTCCGGACAAATCATAGGCAAGATGATCCCCTGCTGATGAACTCCAGAAAGTGTAATATTTATCGTCATTACCGAATGATGCACTGCTTGAATTTCCGGAATACGCAGGTACTCCCCTGCTGATAACAGGATTTGCACCGGCAGTATGATCGCTTTCGGCAGCAAATGTCCATACGATCGGACTTTTTTCTTGTTTAACAACGCCGCTGTTCGCCATAACCGCACTGCTTAAAGCCATAGCTGTCACAAGAGCAGCTGAAATAAATTTTTTCACAGATCTCGACCTCCTGTAGAATTCTATATATATATTTATTATACTTTATTCAGTTAGAGTTGAAAATAACATTTTGCACAAAATAATTTACATTTCATCTCATATTCTCAAACCGAAAAGAACTTCTTCTATTGAGGTCGTTCCGGATTTTCCGGCATTTCAAGCATTTTCAGGATTTATACGTCTTATTTTTCCTTTTTTCACTATGAAGACTTTTTTCGAGATACTCATCAAAGCCTTGTCATTGAAAGAATCCGTGTAAAAGCATTCTATGGCTGTATCACCATATTTCTCTTTGAATTTTTTAAGCTTATTTTCACCGAAATTCAGGTAAATAACGCATTTTCTGTCAAGATCGGTCTGTGAACATATTACATTCTCTGTACCAAGATGTTTTTTAACAGCATCCAACATAAAATCGGGACCGGCAGTGATTATGACATCATCCCTGCCTATTCTTTTTATAATGGAACGGTCGAGCTTACGAATATTCTTCTTCCAGAAGTCTCTTGTAAGGCTTCTTACTTCATTTTTATCACGCAGTATCTTGCTCATAAAATCATTAACAGAGTCCTGCATTTTCTCTCTGCTTACAAGACACAGCTTGTATTTTAACAGACTCCAAAATATTTTTGGCATCCAAAGAATAACTTTTTTGTTACTCTTTATCATAAACACCGCAAGGTCAACTGCACTTTCTCCACGATATATAGTGTTATCAAAATCAAATACGTTCATGTTTATTCCTCAAGCATTTCATAGGACAATTTTCTCATTGCTTCTGCAAGTTGACTATTTTTGTCGAGCAAGTTCCAGATAGAGTCCTCAGATAGTACTCCCCTTTTCAAATCAGACGGCAGTTCTCCATTTTCATCAGCACGAAAATCCTGTTTCCATTTTTCGCCGGTGTAGTACTTCCTCAAAGCTTGCAAATCGCTGATAACTCCGGAAAAATCGTCTAATGCCCTGCTCAGCTCATTCGCTGCGGACTGAACTCTGTCAAAACGCTCCTCCATTTCACTGATGCGTTCAACAGCTTCATCGTGCTCTTTTTTACTATTATATACTGACATTACAATGCCAGCTCCACTTTTTTACCGCTTGGTTTGTAGCTGTCCATTTTTACTCCGCATCTTTCAAAAAGCATACACGAAGCACGAACACTTTCTGTATCGGCATATTTATTATCATAGTACACTACACGCTTGATACCGGACTGTATTATCGCTTTTGCACATTCATTGCACGGGAAAAGAGTAACATATACAGTACAGCCGCTGAGATTGCCGATATTACTGTTCAATATAGCATTAAGCTCTGCATGACATACAAAAGGATATTTTGTATCAAGGGTAGTTTCGCCCTCACGCTCCCAAGGCATTTCGTCATCCAAACATCCGGTAGGCATACCATTATAACCGACCGATACTATCTTGTTATCTCTATTCACTATGCAGGCTCCGACCTGCGTGGAATTATCCTTGCTTCGCTGAGCAGAAAGCATTGCGATTCCCATAAAATATTCATCCCAGCTTATGTAATCAGTTCTTTTCATTATTAACACCTCGCTTATATTCGGTAAATTATATCTTCATGACCCAAGAGGGTCAGACATACAAATATAAAAAGAAAAACCCCCACTATTGCGGAGGTTCTTCATGGTGAGACATGAGGGATTTGAACCCTCGACCCTACGCTTAAAAGGCGTATGCTCTACCGACTGAGCTAATGTCTCACAACAGATATAATTATATCAAATAAATCCTGATCTGTCAAGCACTTTTCTTATTTTTTATTATAACCGCTTATATGTCCACGAATCAACATATTTATTTAGTGATAATGCCGTTTTTAAAAAATACTATTGACTTTGTTCACTATATATGATATAATATTTAAGTCGTCAGGAAATGTGCTTGTAGCTCAGCTGGATAGAGTGACTGGCTACGAACCAGTAGGTCGGGGGTTCGAATCCCTCCAGGCACGCCAAAAACGTCTCAGTATAACTGAGGCGTTTTTTAAATTTTAAGGAAGGCAAGTGATATATATGTTTTTTGAAGAAGACAATACTTCCGCCCCTTCCCCCAAAAAGGTATTTATATGTGCGATCCTTTTTATGACAATCGGAATTATATTTATAGGCATCGGAATAAACCGTTATGTTACCACAAACAATCTGAGAAAAAAATGTTCAAAAAAAGTAACTGCAACTTGTATAGATATTAAAACTGTATCATTATATTCAAAAGGTGGAACACGCAAAGCTTTTTACCCTATATTTAAATATGAAATAGACGGTCAGCTCTATGAAGTAGCATCTTCCTACAGTATATCAAATGACTCCTCTATCGGAAAGACTGCTCAGGTCACACTTTACGTCGATCCTATCCATCATCGTACATTTTTATATGACGAAGCAATCAAAAAAAGAAAAGCAAACAGTAGACATTTTATCGAAGCAGGAATTGCTATTATAATTATTTCTTTCATAATAGCACAGCTATGTTTGCATACATATGATCCTGTTGAAAGATATAAGTTGGAAAAACATCAAGACGATTCCGATGATACTGAATACTATTAAAAATCAAGACCTTCCATGATATTAAAGTCATGGAAGGTTATTTTTTACTCGTCGGAATCGTCATTATCAAAGTCAAATTCATAACTGCTGTTGTCGGATAAACCGCCAAAAGCAGACTCTAAATCATACTCTGTGAACTTATCCACCTTTATGAGATAATATTCAACTTTCTTTCCGTCTTCTTCCTCAATAGCCTGTAGTTTACCTTCTTTATACTCAAGTTCTAATTCGTTCGATCCATTTTCCTTATCTGATGATTCGGAAGCAGGTCTCTCAACTTTGATAGTTACCTTATCTCCGTCGGATTTCCAAGTGCCCTTAATATCTTCCGCTTTGTCAGACTGGCTTGCAAGCATCTCATCCAATATGCAGGTACCGTCTTCTTTGAGGTCAAACTGCATCATGACTGCAACCGGTATACCGAGAAAATCAGTATATTCATGTCCGTCTTGAACTATCTTTTCAGCTTCCCACTTGCCAACAAACGTACTATCAGCTTTGGACGATTTGCCGTCATCCTCGTCTTTGCCGCATCCAGCAGCACATCCCATTATCATGAATACTGCCATAGATAAGCTTAACAATTTTTTCATAAGATCACTCCCAAACCATATAAAATTTCCGTCTCCGGATACTGTTATAATATCACAATTTCATCTAAAATAATACTGTATTCCAATATTATTAACAAAAAATTTACACATATGCAGAATAAATATCCGCTTTTACACAGTTTATACTTATTTATCGTTTATTTATTGACTTTCTGCCGTTTTTGTGATATATTTGTTTACGTCCTGTCCTACCTATTAATATATCAACCACAATTCTTTGAAAGGAGCTAAGAAATGTCAAACGCAATACAGATAAAAAACGTAACAAAAGAATTTAAAGTCCTCAACCGGCGTGAAGGACTTAAAGGCAGCATCAAGGATCTGTTTTCAAGGGACTATAAAATAGTCAAAGCTGTCGATAACATCTCTATCAACATTTCGCAGGGCGAGATAGTCGGCTATCTCGGACCTAATGGTGCAGGTAAATCTACAACTATCAAAATGATGACCGGAGTCCTCGAACCTACCTCCGGCGAGATTCTCGTAAACGGCAGACAGCCATACCAGAACAGAAGTATGAACGCTCAGGAAATAGGTGTAGTTTTCGGTCAGCGTTCTCAGTTATGGTGGGCTCTCCCACTTGTCGAGTCGTTTAAGATACTTAAAGATATTTACGGCGTAAGCGATGAAAATTACAACAAAATGATAGAGCTTTACAGATCGTTAGTCGACATTGAACCTCTGCTGCACAAGCCTGTTCGCCAGATGTCTCTCGGTCAGCGAACACTAAGCGATATTCTTGCAGCTTTTCTCCACGACCCTAAGATAGTTTTTCTCGATGAACCTACTATCGGTCTGGACGTTTCTATGAAATCAAAAATAAGAACTCTTATCAGTTCGCTTAACAAAGAAAAAAATACGACCGTCATTCTCACAACTCACGATATGGGCGATGTGGACGCTCTATGCAAACGAATCGTCATAATCGACAAGGGTAAAATGCTCTACGACAATGATATAGAACACTTGAAAAAATTCTTTGGCTCATACAGAACGCTTAAAATACGTGTCAGTGACGATCTGAAGGCTACTGCTGAAAAGATCCAGAAGGAAGTACCTGAATTCGTCGTAACATCCGATGAAGAATGGATCTCCGTCCTCGTTGATGAGGACAAAAAGAAGGTCATAGATGTGCTTGGACAGCTCCAGAACAGCTATACGATCAAGGATATGCAGCTTGAAGAAATATCCTCCGAGGATGTTATCAAAAAGATATACGAGGAGGGAGTAAAGTGAAACTAAAGAAATATCTCACTCTTACTCGTGCAGGCATAATCGAATCACTGCAATTCCGACTCGGAACTTTAGTTATAGTCCTCGGAAATATGCTCTACCTTATAGTAGTATACTTCCTGTGGAAAGCTATATATGACTCTTCCGGAACAGATGTTGTAAACGGTATGACATTTTCAGATACGCTGATATATCTCGTACTCGCTACGGCATTATTCAACTTCATGGAAATGTACTTTGTATGGGAAATGGGAAGAAATATCCAGAGCGGAAAGATAGTGCTCGACCTGCTAAAACCAATGAAATACAGAAGCTTTCTTTTCTGGTCTTACTCAGGTTCATTCGTTACCACGTTCCTGTTTACATTCCTGCCGACATTTATAGTAGTGACAGCAGTCACAAACGGTGCGATACCGCTTAAAATAAATCTGCTTTACTTTATGTTATCAGTCGTAATGGCTGTAATAATAAACTACAGCATCGATTTTATAGTTGGAACTATCTGCCTGTATACAGAGTCTATATGGGGCATAAACATCATGAAGCAAGTTATAGTCACCCTTCTTTCCGGAGCAACTATCCCTATAGCTTTCTTTCCTGAGCCGCTGAAATCTATCGTACTATACCTGCCTTTCCAGTCAATATACAATGCTCCGCTGACGCTGCTCCTTGACGGCTCTCCTAAAACTGAGGACTTGCTCATGATACTCGGAACTCAGCTTTTCTGGTGCATAGTAATGACAGCTGCAAGCAAGCTTTTCTGGAAAGTCTCTATACGTCAGATAACTGTGAACGGAGGCTGAGATCATGAAAAGAAAAAGTTTAGGATTTTATCTCCGTATCTACTTTAAGATCATATCACAGGATATAAAAAGTAAAATGAGCTATCGTGCTGATTTTATTATATCCACTATAGGTATGATATTCACCAATATTGCCGGATTTGTTAGTTTCTGGATACTTTTCAGGAACTTCCCATCAATAAACGGCTGGAGCTACCATGAAATGCTCTTTCTTTACGGATTTTCACTCGTCTCGCTGACTCCGGTACAATGTCTGTTCGACAATAACTGGAGCCTGAGAATGTACGTTTATTCCGGCGATTTCATAAAATACTGCTTCCGTCCTATAAACCTGTTCTTCTACTTTCAATCAGAAGTTTTCGACATAAAAGGTCTTGGACAGCTTGCTTTCGGAATCGGTACTATCGCCTACTCATGGAGCAAAATAGGACTTGCAGTCACTCCCCTGATCCTGTTGAAATTAGTGGTGTTCCTTATAACAGCATCACTTATAATGATAGCACTGCAAAATACTGCGGCTGCGACCTGCTTCTGGATACAGAATTCATTCTTCGTGCTCGACCTTGTACTCAAATTCAAGGACTATGCTAAGTATCCGATAACGATATTCAGTCCGGTATTCAAATTCATATTTACATTTATAATACCGATCGCATTCATCGCATACTATCCGAGCCTTGTGATACTCAGACCTGATGAGATCCCGATCCTTTCATGGCTTTCGCCTGTAATCGGATGTATATTCTTCTGGCTGAGCTATAAGCTATGGATGTACGGTGCATCAAAATACGACGGTACAGGTTCATAAAAATACAGCCCTGAAAAATTAATTTCAGGGCTGTTATTTTTTATCTCAAAAACAGATATGCCGTATATCCCGCATAAACTCCGACCATTACTGCACCATGCCAGCGTTCAAGCAGTCTCTTCGGCAGACAGAATACCATTACCATCATGCTTACAGCTATAAGCACCGCTGTATCGATAACATTCTCATTTGTGAAAGTCATAGGTGATATGCTTGCCGCAATACCAAGCACAAAGAGTATATTGAATATATTCGAGCCGATAACATTTCCAAGAGCCATATCAGTCTCGTTCTTCTTTGCGGCTACAATAGACGTTACAAGCTCAGGAAGACTCGTACCAAGAGCAACTATCGTCATGCCAATGAGGTTATCAGACATACCAAAGCTTCTTGCAATATCAGAAGCTCCCTCAACGACCATTTTTCCGCCTCCGGCTATAGCAGCAATACCGCCTATTATAAACAGCGTACACTTCCACGAAGGAAGGTCTTTATATTCTTCAACCTCTGTATGCTCATTTCTCGACTTCATTGCACTTTTTACCATGAGAAAGAGGAAACCAACAAACATTATAAGCAGAAGTATGCCCTCTATCCTTGATACGCTTTCACCGAAAAATCCCATAGCAAGCAACGCAGCTGCCGCAAGGATAGAAATTGGAAAATCCCTACGCATAGCGATTTTTTCAACAGGAAGTCTGTTGAGCAAAGCACACAGACCTGCAACTACCATAAGGTTGAATATATTAGAGCCTACCGCATTACTGATAGAAAGGTCATTTTTATTCGCAAGCGAAGCACTCACGCTCACTGATGTCTCCGGCAGACTTGTGCCCATTGCTACAATGGTCATACCTATTATAAGCGAAGGAACTTTAAGCTTTTTAGCTACCGCTGAACTTCCCTCGACAAAAAAATCTGCTCCTTTTATAAGCAGCACAAAGCCTGCTATAAGCAAAAAATACATCATTTTACTATCATCCCCAATACATTTTTATCATCATTTCAAGAATTCGGTCAGCTTTGAACGCAGATACCCCGGAAACTGTTCGCTCTCAAAAGCAAAAAAGTGACCGCCTTCAAACTGTTTTATCTGAAATAGACCGTTTGTGTATCTCTGCCACTCTTTCATGTCCTCCATAGGAGCTTCGTCATCGTCGGAACCTGTCAGAGTAAGTATAGGAGCATCTATTTTTAATGTATCCCAATCAGCTTCAAAGTTTTCACTCATTCTTGAATCATTGGACATTACATCATATATTATGTCCACCAATTCCGGCTCTTCGAGTATCTCCGGGTCGGTCTGTCCGATCTCGACCAACTTTTTCATAAATTCATCCTTAGGCAGATCAGCCATATGCTCGTCCTTATACATCAGATGAGGAGGTCTTGTTCCAGCCACAATAACAGCTGTAGGCTGACTGACATTCTTTCCTGCAAGCTTTACTGCTGTAAGAAGAGCTATAAGACTTCCCATGCTGTGACCGTATATGAAATACTTCTCCGGAGCGTCCTTGCATATTCTCGAACACATATCATCAGCAGCTTCATATGCATCCTTATAAAGCGGCTCGCAGAAAAATGAGCCGTGACCGTTGTATTCAAGCGGCACAACGTCAACGATACTCTTGAATTTATCATCCCAGTCACCGTAAGCAGTGATAGTTCCTCCTGCATACGGAAGGCAATACATCTTAGTTTTTTTCATACTATCTCATCCCTTTTTATTTCATGAATAATGACTATTATAGCAATTTTATTTAATAATGTCAATATTTATATCGATCCCAAATGGTCATATGAACTCGAACCGTTCTCCAAAAGGTCTGATTTACATAATAGTTCTCTGATAAACTTCGTTATTTTTCTGACATAATAAACAAAAAAAAAGCTGAATAGAGGAACTAAAACCTAAAATCGCAGAAAATAATTGTTAAAATTAAAAAAAGCCTTTTTTCCTTGAATTAAGACCAAAAATGTGCTATAATTCCAAATGGTTTATTTTCCGGCTTATCTTAAAACAAATCTGTATTTTAATAGTATCATAGAAATGTGATATGTTTGTGTTTATTCTTGTAAAATCTATGTTAAAGAATAAAAACATTCTTGTTTCAGATCCTGACCGGAAACATATTTGCGGTCAATTCCGCAGGATAGGAGGCTTTTATGGCAGCAGCACAAATTTTTGCCGTCATTATTTTCGTGGCTATGTTCATCATGATAGTCCTTGATAAAATCGAACGGCATTTGGTTACTTTAGGCAGCGGAGTTCTTACGCTCATTATCGTTTTCGGCATTTGCATGAGAAGCGGAAGTGCTATCTGGAACACCCTTGCTATTAAAAATTTCGCTACCAAAGATTTCTGGTATCAGGTCACCGAAAGCGAAAGCAAAGGTATCAACTGGGCGACTATTCTTTTCATCGCAGGTATGATGGTAATGGTCGAAGGTATGGCGAAAGCCGGTTTCTTCCGGTGGCTTTGTATGAGGATAGCCTACCTCGTAAAATGTAAAACGATTCCTGTTTTCATCACATTCATGATAATGTCGGCTGTTCTTTCAATGTTTATCGACAGTATCACCGTTATCATGTTCCTCGCAGCAGTTACTATTGAACTTGCTCAGCTTCTTAAATTCAATCCCGTACCTATGATACTCGCAGAAATTTTCTGTGCAAATCTCGGTGGTTCAGCTACTATGTGCGGTGACCCGCCGAACATCATCGTTGGTACTTCACTTGGTTTCTCATTCTTCGACTTCCTTACAAATACCGGTCTTGTTGCCGGCATATCACTTGTTGTATCTGTCATTTTCTTCTACATAGTCTTCAAAAAGGAGATAGTTACAGAAGCAAGCGGAAATGTCGATATGAGCAAATTCCCTAAGCCTTCCGAGGCGATCACAAATAAAAAGGACTTCGTTATAAGCTCGGTAATATTCGGTATGGCTGTTATTCTCCTTATAACTCATGCTACAACTCACCTTACTGTAGCTACTATTGGTCTGTTTATCGCAGTTATCACGCTTTTAACATCCGGCAAAAGTGCTCTTGAACTCCTTAAAAAAGTTGACTATAAGACACTCGTTTTCTTCATCGGACTTTTCATAGTAGTCGGAGGACTTGAAGAGACCGGAATACTCGAACTTATCGCTGAATTCATCGAGAATATAAGCGGCGGAAACATAATGCTCATGATAGCAATTATCCTCTGGGTATCTGCTATTGCAAGTGCATTTGTCGACAATATCCCATTTGCTGCAACTATGGTACCTGTTATACAGAGTCTCGCTGAGACTGCCGGAGTTGACCTCAACACTCTCGCATGGGCACTCTCTATCGGTACTGACATAGGCGGAAGTGCAACTCCTATCGGTGCATCAGCTAACGTTGTAGGTACATCTGTAGCAGCAAAGAACGGTCACCCGATAAGTTGGGGCAGATACTGCAAGAAGCTTGCTCCCGCAACAGTGATCGTCCTCGCAATATCCACTGTATATATTTTCGTAAGATACTTATAATATTCGGACAGGAGGTAAAATATCATGGCACAAATGATAATTTCAGTCGGAAGAGAATTCGGCAGCGGCGGAAGAGTTATCGCAGAAGAGCTCGCTAAAAGATTCAATATCCCTATATACGACCGTCATCTCATTACTGAGATCGCTGAAAAAACTGACCTTTCACCGGAAGAAGTTGAAAAATACAACGAAGCTCCGAAAATGAAAATTTTTTCAAGAAGAGTAAACGGTTTCAGCAACTCTATTGAAGATAATATTGCTGAGATGCAGTTCAATTTCATCGATGAAAAAGCTAAAAGCGGAGAATCCTTTGTTGTTGTCGGAAGATGTGCTGAGACTAAGCTCAGAAAATATCCTGAACTCATATCACTTTTCGTCCTCGGAGACATGGATGAGAAAGTTAAACGTGTAATGAAGATATATGAAGTCAGCGAAGATGAAGCCCGTGACCTCATTATCAAAAAGGACAAGAAGCGTAAACGTTACCACAACTATCACTGCTCAGGTCACTGGGGAGATTCACGTCTTTACGATCTCACAGTCAACAGCAGTCGTCTTGGTATCGAAAAGACCATTGATATTCTTGAAAAATATATCCTTGCACGTATCGGTAAATAACTATAATACACAAAAAGTCCCTGAACTTCTAAGGTTCAGGGACTTTATCATTATCACACACAATTATACTAATCCGTTTTCCTTCCAGTCTTTATACTCGGGACAGACGTACCTGTTGAATTTCTCAGTACGTTTACCGATATTTATTGCCTTCTTAGGACAACGGCTTATACATGAATAGCAGTTGAGACACTTCTTTCTGAACAGAGGCTCTCCGCCTATCATGATTATGTTGTTGACCGGACAGACTGCGGCACACTTTCCGCAGGATATACAGTTTCCGCTCACTACAAAATTATCACTGCTGACCATGAATTTGTTGAACATCTTATTGACAAATCCGGCAACAGGATATACAAGTGAATTACAGGCTTTATAATCGAACCAGTCATCACCTGCAATTACTTTCGATATTGACTGCAACGCAGGGATAGATGTGTACTTTATTATATATTCAGCGTCCTCTGCTGTAGGAACATGACCGCCATAAATATAATTATTCGGCATAGTAGCAAGGAAAACTCCGCCGCACTCCATTCCGATGTCAGCAGAAAGCTTTTTTAAAGACTGGTCGCAGCTGCATGATTTTGAACCAAGCGTTGCCACGAAATATACCTTTGTACTTCCTGTAAACTGTGTTCTGCGTATAAGCTTCAGAACTATCTTAGGATAAGCTCCGGCATATATCGGAGCAACAATCACAAAAGGCTTTTCAGAATTGAAAATGAGCGGTTTTTTATGCTTCATTATATCATTAAGAGACACACATTCATCGCCGATATGGTCTGCAATATATTCAGCTGCAAATTTTGAATTTCCGGTTCCTGTAAAATATAGTATCATAGCTGCACCTCCAAAGCAAATCCTTCTCTTAAATTATAACACGGATCGCAGCTGTAATCAATTGGCAAAAACAACACTTATCTTTGAATTCTTTTGTACACAATCACAATAAAGACCGGAGCTGCTCACTCCGGTCTTTTTTATCATACATTATAGATCATAGCAGTGTAATTAGGGATAGGCCACATATCACATGGCATAGCTGACTCTATCTCATCAGCAATTTCTCTCATAATGTTCATTTCCGCAAGAACATAATCATGGAAATAAACAGCCTGATCCTTGATATTGTCTACCTCACAGGCAACACTGAGCTGCTTTTTGAGTCTATCTATGGACTCGTAGAAATTATCTGCAAGTTCGTTGAGCTTTGATGCGATTTTTGCTTCTGAATTTGAAGTCATACCGATCTGCTTCTTAACAGCAATTGAATTGCATACCTTCTGTACATAATCAAATGTAGCAGGCAGAAGCTTGCGGCTTGCCATTTCTATCATGGTCTTAGCTTCGATACGGATAGTCTTTGAATATGTTTCAAGTAGAACCTCAGTTCTCGCATTGAGCTCGTTCTGAGTGTATATATTGAATTTGCGGAAAATTCGCATATTCTTCTCGTCTGTGTAGTGTGGGAGACAATCAACAGTTGAAACGTAATTCGGAAGTCCTCTGCGTTCAGCTTCCTTTACCCACTCCGGAGAATAACCGTCGCCGTTGAAGATGACTCTTCTATGCTTTTTGAGCACTTCTTTAAGGAGCTTCTTTACTTCTGCTTCAAAATTATCAGAACCCTTGAACGGCTCAAGCTTCTCAGTGAACCAGCTGAGCTCCTCAGAAACTATAGTATTTAAAAGTGCATTAGGACAAGCAATGTTGTCTGATGAACCTACCATACGGAACTCAAAACGATTTCCTGTAAATGCAAATGGAGAGGTACGGTTTCTGTCGGTCGAATCCTTAGGGAATGAAGGGAGTGCGTTTACGCCTATCTCAAAAGTACTTGTCTGAGTCTTGTATACGCCGTCCTCCTCGATAGCTTTGAGCACTGCATCGAGTTCTTCGCCGAGGAACATTGAAACTATAGCCGGCGGAGCTTCATCTGCTCCAAGACGGTGATCGTTACCGGCAGAAGCTGCTGAAATTCTCATAAGGTCAGCATACTCATCAACGCCCTTTATAAGAGCACAAAGGATAGTGAGGAACTGGAGATTCTCCATAGGAGTATCGCCCGGATCAAGAAGATTCTGACCGTCATCTGTAGCCATAGACCAGTTATTGTGCTTACCTGAGCCGTTTACGCCCTCAAATGGCTTTTCGTGGAGCAGACATACAAGTCCGTGACGAAGTGCGACCTTCTTCATTATCTCCATTGCAAGCTCGTTCTGGTCAGTACCGAGGTTGGAGGTAGTGAATATAGGAGCCATTTCGTGCTGAGCCGGAGCAACCTCGTTATGCTTAGTCTTTGAGTAGATACCAAGCTTCCAGAGTTCTTCATCAAGTTCAGCCATATAAGCAGCTATTCTTGGCTTCAGATTGCCGAAATACTGGTCATCGAGCTCCTGTCCCTTAGGCGGCTTTGCACCAAAGAGAGTACGGTCTGTAAGGATAAGGTCCTCACGCTGGTCGTACATTTTTTTATCTATGAGGAAATATTCCTGTTCAGCTCCGACAGTTGAAGTAACTCTTGTAACAGTTTCGTTGCCGAAAAGTCTGAGGAACTTGACAGCAGTCTGGCTGAGTGCGTCCATTGAGCGAAGAAGCGGAGTTTTCTTATCAAGTATCTCACCAGTGTAAGATACGAAAACAGTCGGGATATAAAGGCTTCCCTCTTTTACGAAACAGTAGGAAGTCGGGTCCCACGCTGTATAGCCTCTTGCTGAACTTGTCTGTCTGAGTCCGCCGGACGGGAAAGAAGAAGCGTCAGGTTCGCCCTTAACAAGGGCTTTTCCGGAGAACTCCATAATTGCCATTCCATTTGGAGTGGTATTGATGAAAGAGTCATGTTTTTCAGCAGTGGAACCTGTGAGCGGCTGGAACCAGTGGGTATAATGTGTAGCCCCTTTTTCGATAGCCCAGTCCTTGATAGTATTTGCAACAAAATCTGCTGTTGTCATATCAAGCGGAGCACCGCTGCGGATAGTTTTCATTAAAGCTTTATAGATATTTTTTGGAAGCCTTGCCTTCATAACCTCGTCATTAAAGACATTTGCAGCAAAGATCTCCGGAATGCTTTTAGTCATAATATTTCCTCCTGATCGCTTCATTACAACGATTTATAACTAAATTATATTTTATCATATTATACTAACAATGTCAATATTCCGCTGTTTAGTCAAGGTATAAAACTGAAATGGTGAAACAGTAAAAAATATGTTAGTATTGATACTAAAAACGGGGTATTGGATATTTATATATTGAAAGGCGGACAAAACGTCCGCCTTTGATCATTCATCTTCTTTTATATTTATCATGACATATTCCGAAAAAGTACCGGTCTTGAACGGTATGCCCCACCCTGAGATACCGGAAGTAACAACGAACTGAGTATTCTGTCTTTTCTCAGTACCATACGAGCGGTCATTCATGCCGAACCACTCACCTAAGTAAGCCCCCGGGAAGATATGTCCGCCGTGAGTATGACCTGAAAGGACAAGATCAGCTCCGGAATCAGCTTCCTCATCATAAGCATTCGGCTGATGATCTATCATTATCATATACTTTGAATGATCCAGACCAGAAGTCAGATTTGGAGCAGTTGCCCTGTCTTTCTGGGTCTTGTCCTGTCTTCCTATAACATAGA
The DNA here is from genome assembly GCA_017441505.1 of Ruminococcus sp. Taxonomy (GTDB): domain Bacteria; phylum Bacillota; class Clostridia; order Oscillospirales; family Ruminococcaceae; genus Ruminococcus. Next base: position 80,450 of record JAFRXL010000005.1, on the reverse strand, counting down.
AAGAGTTATTTATAAGGACAGTTTCATCCTGAAGAAGCGTAACATGATTCTTTCTGAGTTCAGCTTCAAGTTCGTTTGAATCAAAGTCACGGTATTTATAATACCCCTTATCGTGATTACCGTATATAAAATACACGCCATATCTGGTAGTAACATTCAAAGCCTCGCACGCTTTAAGCATATCTTTTTTGTAGGTATCATCGTCAACAAAATCACCTGCAACTACGACCAAGTCAGGCTCCTCTTTTTCTATTCTTATCATCTGCTGATGAAACTCTTCGCCGTCGAGAGTGATACCAAGGTGGAGATCAGCAATAAGAGCTATTTTCAGGGTATCCTGACCAAGGTCTTTAGAGGTATAAAACGTATACTCGGTTCTGCTCACATGGTGAGCATTATACCAGCCTACACCGAGATAAACTGTTGTAAAAACTATGGCACACAGTCCAGCAAAATAATGCTTATTTTGTTTTTTAAATATTTTATTAAAAGTCCTTGCAAAAATATCTGTAAAGATCCAGAATAGTGTAAGATGCAGGATCACCATCATCATTGTAGAGGAATTGATGAACAGGAACCCACATAACAGCAAAATCGGAATCGCAGATATTATCCATGAAAGTGGTTTATTTCCCTTAGCGATCCTTTTCACCTTTCCAAATCGATGGAATCTGGTCAGAAGATAAACTGTGGAAATAGAGCCAAGTATGTACATTGGAATGAAAATTTCTGGTGACAAATACAAACCCCCTTGAACATAACAACTTGCCTAAATATTATATTATGCTGTAAGAGACCAAAAATATTCCTACAAGTATAATTATATCACTTTGATTTGTCATTGTCAATATAAAAAGTAAACAAAAATCAGCAATTAATATCTATAACGACATACTCGGATATAGTAAAAGTCTTGAATGGTATAGCCCAGCCTGATATGCCGGATGTGACTACAAAATTGGTGTTTTCTCTTTTTTCAGAGCCGTAAACACGATCGTTGGCACCGATAAGAAGTCCTATCTGACCTGCCGGGAAAATATGACCGCCGTGAGTGTGACCGGAGAGGACGAGGTCAGCTCCGGAATCGGCTTCTTCATCATAAGCATTCGGCTGATGATCTATAACTATCGTATACTTCGACTTGTCCAGACCATTCATAAGCTCAGACATTGATGCTCTTTCTGCCTCAGATTTGTCCTGTCTGCCTATGATATAGAACGAGTCATTTATAAGTACACTTTCATCCTGAAGCAGAGCAACATTGTTCTTTTTTAGTTCTGATTCAAGCTCTGAATAATCGAAATCACGTCCATTATAGTAACCCTTATCATGATTTCCGTAAGCAAAGAAAACTCCGTAAGTTGTCTCAATGTCGAGAGCCTTGCAGGCTTTTACCATGTCTGCTTTTACAGAGTCATCATCTACAAAGTCACCTGCAACAATAACGACATCCGGTTTCTCATCTTCCACCTTTTTCATTTCCTCAGCAAAAGCGTCACCGTCAAGAGTGATACCGAGGTGAAGGTCAGCTATAAGGACTACCCTTAACTTATCCTGTCCGAGCTTTTTATCTGTTGAAAACTCATATGTGGTACGGCTTACGTGATGAGCGTTATACCAGCCTACGCTAAGATATACAGCAGTGATAAGTATAGCTGCAATTCCCGAAAAATAGCACTTAAACTCTTTTTTCCCAAGTTTCTTTATTATTATACCAACAGCATCACATATAAGCCATACAGCAGCAAGATGAATCAGAACAATAATAAGTGCAAACATATTTATAAACGCAAAACCGCCTATCAGCAAAAGCGGTACGGCAGCAAGCAGCCATTGCAATTTTTTGCTGTCTTTAGCAATAAGCTTTACATAGGCGAATTTCTTGAATCTTGTTAAAAGATAGAACAGTCCTGCGAGACTGCAAATCAACATCAGTGCGAAAATAATTATCCACATAAATAACACCTCACTGTAAATTATAGATGTGAGTCACTTCTTATAACAATTATAACATTTTTCGTCCAATAATACAAGTATAAGACAAATGAAAAAGTCCCTGACATATCAATTGTCAGAGACTTTTTTACTTACGGCAACACCGTTATTTTGTTTTTCTCTTTCTTCTCTTTTCGGAATACATAAGCTTATCTGCACTTCTTATGAGTGCTTCTTTATTTATACCGGATGAAATATGGGTTGATACAGCTCCTATGCTTGCGGATATATCGTAGTTCAAGCCCGAATTACTATTGTATTCGTTCAGAGTTCTTCGTATTCTGCGGACTATATCCTTGATACTTACATTTCCGAAAACGAATGCTATCATTTCATCTCCGCCGTATCTTACGCATATCGAGTCCGGAGGACAAGCGAGTTTCAAAGCGTTAGCGACAGTGCTTATAGCATTGTCTCCGGAAAAATGTCCATAGTTATCATTGATATTTTTTAGTCCGTCAAGATCGGCAAGAACTACCGAAAGCGGAGTTCCCACAGGAACACTGTTTATTCTTTCGTTTATTTTTTTACTGAAGCTTATGCGGTTATACAGACCTGTAAGTCCGTCATACATATACATATTCTCTATGTACTCGACAAGATGCCTCTGATACCGCATATTTATCCAGCCACCTATCCCTCTTCCAACTGCCGAGGTTATATACATCAGCTTGCAGTACTCAGTTATATCATAATGCTTAAAGCTAAAACATATATACCCAAGCGGCTTGTTCATATAACTTATACAATTAAATATAAGAGGATAACCGCTCTGAATTTTTTCCTCAAGATCTGGGACAATGCTCTTTCTGTCGAATTCTCTGTGTTCAGCGATATTATTTTTATCAAAGAACATGAACATAGTATCACTGAACGTTTTAGCTGCTTCATTATGGAAATAATCTATCGTATCATCAACGCACTCCTTGTTGATGACACAGCACATATCACTTATGACCTTGTTATCAAGAGCTTCCGAAGCTCCGTTTATATCATTGACAGTCTGCATATTATCAGCCATGTCGTTGAGTATCACATTATCGTCCTGATAATGATAAAAATGGCTGTTGAATTTATTTATTGCTCCATTTTTCTCCTCATCATCAGAAGAACATCCGCACGATCTGTTGATAAGCATTACCGGACTGACCAGTCTTTCGCAAGGTTCAGCATTTCCGCCAATATGCTCCATTACTGCTTTAAAGGTAGTTTCTGCAAGCTCGATGCTTGAAGTCTTGACAGAAGTTATTTTTGGATCACAGTAATTTATCTCCGGAATGCCGTCAAATCCGGTAACGATAAGCTGCTCCGGCACCTTTATACCGTGTTTAGCGAACACCTCACATACATTGATAGCCATTATATCATTTGCACATATGATAGCCTCCGGAATATTTTCGGATGCGTATATCTTTTCAGCCTCTTCCGTAGCAGGCCCTGCCCAGAAATCACCGTAATGTATCATAGAAGAGTCGACTTTTATACCGTTTTCCGCAGCAATACGCTTGAATATCTCCTCACGCTCATCAGAAAACGGATTTCCCTTTAAGCCGGACATATATTCAACCTTTTTCACACCATGATGCTCGATAACATGACGCACTATCTTTTCAAATCCGGCCGCATAATCAAATCTTACAGCGGAGCATCCGCTGTGCTGACCGTCGACTATTATTACAGGCACATTTCCTGAATGTGCTTTCTTAGCGATCTTTTCAAGAACAGTATCACTTTTTATTTTTTCATTCATGATAACGACCGCATCAGTAATATCGTTGTCTATGAGATCAAATACAGAAGTTTCTGCTCTCATTTTTTCGTCATTCCATGAAAGATCAGTGGAAATATTGTAAATAAAAAGCGAGCAGTTTTCTTTTCTGAGAAGTTCATTAAAAACAGATATAAACTGATTATTCTCAGTGTCCTGCAATCTTGAGACGCACATAGCAATTATTTTTTTGTTTCCTATCATACAATATCCCCCTTTCTGAATGTTATATATATTGTATCATATTTTCAATAAAAGCACAATATCTTTATAGAATTTATAAAATACAATTATATTCCGAAAAAATTCTTTGTATTATCAATTGCAAATTGCCTGAGCTCTTCTTCCGATAGCTCCATATGCTTTGCTAATTCTCTGACAACATATTTTACATTCTCCGGAACATTAGTACGCTCCAGACCTTTCACATTTTTAGGTGTAAGGTAAGGAGCATCAGTTTCCACCATTATTTTGTCAGTTGGTATTATCTTAACTGCTTCACGCAAGTCAGTACCTCGTTTATCATCACATATCCAACCGGTGATACCTATATAGAATCCCATATCTATGTACTTTTCGAGTGTTTTTATATCTCCGGTGAAACAGTGCACAACAGCTCTTGAGCAAATATCGGGATGCTCTTTAAATATAGCAATAAAGTCCTCAGACGCATCACGCTCATGCAGAAAGAGCGGTTTGCCGAGCTCCTCCGCTATCCTGATATGCTCCTCAAAGCATCTCAGCTGAGCTTCTTTTGCTGAGAACATACGGTCATAATCCAGACCGCACTCCCCTACTGCAACTATCTTATCATTGCCGGACACTATCTCCCTGATTCTTTTGAAATCGCTTTCTTTAGCCTCATCAGCACTGTGCGGATGTATGCCGCAAGTGCCATAGCAGCTATGATTTTCCACAAAATTGCTGACCTTCTCACTGCTGTTCATATCAGAACCTGTGAGTATGCAGCTGACTCCGTTATCAGCAGCTCTGTTGATTATTTCTTCCGGTTGCTTGAACTGCTTGCAGAACAAGTTCAGTCCAATGTCATAATATTTTATCATAATTCATCCTCGTTATCTGATACTGCGGACATCTCTGCCGGCGTTTTCCAGTTTATATTGTATTTTTCACGCAATATCCGCTTTTTTATGTTCCAGAAAGAGAAGCACCAGCTGAAATAGATACCGTCCTCAGAGTCACGTCTTTCCAATGAAGTCTGTTCAAGCTCTGTCTGAGCAGCAATATCAGCCGCTTCAACAACATCTTTATATTCCTTTGTATCCTCAACAGGGTCATAATTTTTACTTTCACGGATAAGTGCTTCAACCTCTTCACGGGAGCATTTATAGTCGCCGTCACCATTTCTTCTGTAAGTACCGGAAAAAGGGTCACTTCCGATATATACAGGCTTATTATTGCGGTCGGCTCTTGGTACATTTATTACTATAATATGTTTTCCCTCAGTCTCATGCACCGTTACATCATCTTTTGAAAGTATATTTATACTCACTTTCTTAGGATCATTTATTATATCATAAAAATCATTCAGCATCCACGCCGTGTCGGGAAGATCGACCGGATGAAGCGAGCGGTCAGGATGCTCCTCCACACCGAGAAGTATAACTCCTCCAAGCGTATTTGCAAAAGCTGAATAGGTCTCCCACAAGCTGTCCGGAAGACCTCCCGTTGCTTTTTTAGCTTCTATACGGTTATTTTCTTTATATTGTTCAATATTATCAAGATCAAGCATAGTCAGTCCTCCTTATATCCGATTATACACTTTATTTGTGTTCTTGTCAATATTCGGGATTGACAGCCGCTCTTCTTGATGATATAATTATCAGTAAGAGAGCATTTATTTACTATTTTTATTTAAGGAGATGAACCTATGGGATTTAAATTTACTAAAAGCATCAAACTCGGAAAACTATTCAAACTCAATTTCCATAAAAAGAGTAAGAGCGTTACTATCGGGGGCAAGAAACTTAAAGTAACTCTCAATGACAAAAAGAAAATTACCGCAACACTGCCAGGAACAGGCATTTCATACGATACCAAAATAGACGGTAAAAAGTGATATTTCAATATTATGCTCTCAATAATGATATAAGGAGATAAAATTATGCCACATTCATCTGGAGGAGGTTCACACAGCGGAGGTTCGCACGGTGGATCACATCACAGCGGAGGCAGAAGTCAGACGACCTACAGCCGCTCACGCTTTCCGGGATCACGAAGATTCGTCTACTACAGAAACGGTACTCCACATTACTTCTATACCACCAGACAAGAACCCGGAAAATTCTCAAAATCACGTCTGTTTATCGGATTGTTCTATATCCCGTTTCTTATTGCGATCATCTTTATGTGCAAGGAAGCTCTGCCGAAGAAGTACAGTGACCATGAAATAAAAATAATCGATGAGGCAAAGGTGCTCGGAGATACAACTGAGCTCTATGATACTCTGGAAACATTTCAGGATAAAAGCGGTATTACTCCGGCGGTAATAACGGTCAATAACGAGGACTGGAACAGACAATACAGTAACCTTGAAGCCTATGCCTACGACAGATACTTGATGGAATTTGATGACGAAATGCACTGGCTCATAGTTTACTCACAGCCTGTTGAGCCTGATCCTAAATTCAATGACTGGCTCTGGGAAGGTATGCAGGGAGACGATACCGATCCCATACTCACAGAATCTATAACAGGCAAATTCACTGCCGAACTCCATGATGAGCTTTTAAACGATAAAACAAAGCCTTCATATGCGATCGCTTCAGCTTTCAACAGTATCAATAACAAGGTAAAAGACGGCAGTAAGATAAGATTATCATCGTTTGCTATGCCGTTATTTATGTTTGCATTCATAGCTTTCCACGCATTCTTCATGCTGGGACTTAACGAGCTTAAATACAGAAATGCAGTTCCTGCTCCGGACGATAACGATATTATCACCTGTCCAAAATGCGGTTCGACCTATATGGCAGATAAGGTAAGATGTCCTGTTTGCTCCGGAGGAATTGCCGGACCTATGAAACCTGCTCAGACTCAGATCAAATGCAGATACTGCGATGGAACATATATGAGTTCGCTTGAAAGATGTCCGCACTGCGGAGCTTTGAAGGATCAATAAAAGGAAAATAATATTACTAAATCTCAGACAACACTCTTCTTGATCGATTTATGTTGCCTGAGATTTACTTTTTAGGGCTTATTTTTTATTGAACACTCATAAATTTATCTCGACAATTATGTCAAAATCCGACATAACACACGATAATATGAACATTTTGTTTCTGTTCACAATTCGTTCATTGACAAAAATAAAAAAAAGGTATAAAATCTAATTATCAGTCAATAATTGTGCTGAACATTGTTTTTTAGGATGGATTTCGGAGGGAGTTCGTCATGAACGAATTGATAAATAATACTGATTTCTGGGTCACAGTTTCTGCGGTGCTTGCTGCTGCCGCTGCAAACAGCTGTATTTCAAGAGGATCGAACAGTAAAGACAAACGAGTACGCAAAGGAGAGAGTAACAAAAATGATTAAAACTGTTGTAAAGATCGAAGGAATGATGTGCGGAATGTGTGAGGCTCACATGAATGATGCTATCCGCAATAACTTCACTGTCAAGAAAGTTACATCTTCTCATTCAAAATGCGAGACCGAGATCATTTCGGAAAATGAACTCGATGAAGCTAAGCTCCGTGAGACTGTTGAAAAAACCGGATACCAATTCCTCGGTATTACTACAGAACCTTACGAAAAGAAAGGTTTCTCTCTTTTCGGAAAAAAATGATAACAACGAAAAAAGCTGTTGCGTGATTGCAACAGCTTTTTTATTATAATTTTCTGACTACTTCTTTCTTAGGCTCTTCTTTTACCTCTTTAATATCCTTGATAAAGAAATTCTGTATCTGCTTCATTCCCATAGTAAGGTACCTCATACACGGCTCGGCTACTATAGAGAAGTTTATGCAGAGCAATACACATTTCTTGGACATTGCTGTTATATCAAAGAAATTACTTACAAATACCATACAGAAGATAAGTCCCAATGCACATATTATCCACAGCCACATTTTGTACACATCCATTGGCTTGCTTATCTCAAACACTATCATAAGTCCGACAATACTAAGAAGTATCGTTGATGCCGTAGCTATATCAGTCTGGCTGACTCCGAGAATGTTGCCGAAGTACATCATCATCGCTACTATAATTGTGTCGGTGATACCGGCTGGAAGTGCCTTCAGGAGTATGTTTGTGATGAACTTACCTTTTATAAGTTCCTTGTTAGGCATCTGCGAAAGTACCAAAGCCGGTATGCCTATGGTGAATAAGCTGATGAGCGAGATCTGCGACGGTTTCAACGGATAAGCTATACCAAAACAGATTGTCAGCACAGAAAGTATAAGCGAGAATATATTCTTTACAAGGAACAAGCTTCCCGATCTTTCAAGGTTATTAACGACCTTTCGTCCTTCAAGTACTACATCCGGCATTTTCGAGAAATCAGATTCAAGCAGTACAAGCTGTGCAGCCTGACAAGCTGCGTCACTTCCCGATGCCATTGCTATTGAACAGTCCGCATCTTTAAGTGCGAGCACATCGTTTACACCGTCTCCGGTCATCGCAACTGTCTTGCCGTTTTTCTTCAAAGCTTTTATAAACTTCCTCTTCTGGTCCGGAGTTACACGTCCGAATACAGTGTACCTTATTACGGCATCATTTATAGTTTCGTTTGTCGTAAGAGTTGATGCATCGATATAATTTTCGGCATTTTTTATTCCAGCCTGCTTTGCTACCTCTGAAACAGTAACAGGATTGTCGCCGGATATGACCTTTATATCAACTCCCTGTTCAGCAAAGTACCTGAATGTATCGGGAGCGTCCTTTCTTATAGGATTGGAAAGTATCACAAAACACAGCGGGTCTATTCCTCCGGACAATGCCTTGCCGTCGGGTTTGCCGTCATACTTTCCGAAAGCAAGCACTCTGTAGCCACGGCGGCTGTTGGACTCGATAAGACTGCGGTGCTCAGAATAATGCTCATCAAGTATAAAATCCGGAGCTCCGAGCACATATGCTCCATCCTCAAAAGTTACACTGCTGTATTTAAACTCAGAAGAAAATCCTGTGTGAGTTAATGCAGGCTCACCTGCCGGACGCTTGAAGTAATTCTTCATCGCACGCATTGTCTCGTTATCTGCTGACTGAGCTGCCGCAAAGTCGCTGAGAATACCTTGAAGTTCTTCTTCGGATATGCTGTCATCGACCTGTAACAGTCTGTTGACCGACATAGTATTCTCGGTTATAGTACCTGTCTTGTCAACGCACAAAACATTTACTCTTGCGAGTGCTTCTATACATTTCATGTCATGTACAAGTACTTTTCCGAAGGCAAGTCTCATTGCACTTACCGCCAGAGTTGCACTTGCTATCAGGAAAAGTCCCTCAGGTATCATACCTATGACCGATGCGACCATTGACTGGATACTTGTCTTTATATTGTCATTCAGACTGTACTGCTGCACGAACATGAATATTCCTATTGGAATTATTATAATTCCGGCACATTTTACTATTCTGTTCAGCGAACGTATCATTTCGGACTGCTCGCCCTTTTTTGTCTTCTTCGCCTGTAATGTAAGCTGTGAGATATATGATGCCCTGCCAACTTTTTCAAGCCGTGCACGGCATGAGCCTGAAACTATATAGCTTCCGGACATAAGCTTATCGCCTTTTTTCTTGACTATCTCATCCGATTCACCGGTGAGCAGTGACTCGTTGACCGAAACGTGTCCGCCAAGCACTACCGCATCCGCACTTATCTGGTCGCCGGCACTGAATACCGCTATATCGTCAAGTACCAGTTCCTTAGACGGGACTGTTACTCTTTCGCCGTCACGGATAACTTTAGTTACCGGAGCGTTCAGCATTGTCAGTTTATCAAGGACCGCTTTAGAGCGTAGCTCCTGTATTATTCCTATCAGAGTATTTGCAATGATTATCGGCATGAAAGTAAGGTCACGATAAGAGCCTACAGCGATAAGCAGAAGCGAAAGTACCGCAAACAACATATTAAAGTATGTGAAAACGTTGTCTGCAACTATCTCTTTGGCTGTTTTGGAAGGCGATTCTACCGGCTTATTGTCCATGCCCTCATCTTTACGCTGAGCCACCTGCTCAGATGTAAGACCTGTATCAATATCTGCCCGTATTCGCTTGATGATACTTGTAGTTTCTGTTTCTACGATGCCATTTTTCATTAAGTTTTACCCCTCACTGTATTTTGAAATATCATAATATTTTATTATACCACTTTTTAAAGGCTATTGCATCAGTAATAATTGAAAACGCTGTGATAGATATGTGAAAAAGCTTCATGATCCTGCTGATTATACAGAGCTATCATGAAGCTTTCAAATTACTTTATATCAAGAAACGCTTTTATCTCTTGAAGTTTTTCTTTAGCGGCAATTCTTCCCAAACGGTAAGCTTCACGGAGCTTATCCGGATCATGCTCAACTCTTTTCATCGGAAGCGGCTCGTCAGGAGCTATCACCAATGCCCTGCCTTCTTTTTCAGAATTACGGATATACTCCAATTGAGAATTATACATTGCCGGTCTTTTTTCTATAGCACGAACGAGTTCAGGGTACTTCTTCAACGCAGTACGCATAAGTCCCTTCATCTTAGCAGGAGACTTTTTGTAATCTCTCGGACGAGTGAGTACTACGATATTCTTGTCATAGCCGTTCTTCTCCATGAACCTCAGAGGTATTGAGTCGGATATACCTCCGTCAAGGAGCTTTCTGCCGTCTACCTCGACTATTTTTGAAACAAACGGAAGTGACGCAGAACCACGCATCCATTCAAGTCCCCTGTCGTCCATTTTGTGGCAATTGAAATATACAGGTCTGCCAGTTTCAACGTCGGTGCAAACGATATAAAAAGTCATCGGAGACTTCTCATATGTTTCAAAATCGAACACATCAAGCTCCTTTGGAACAACGTGATAACAAAACTCAGCATTATAAAGATTGCCGGAATTTATCAGCGATCTTACACTGCAATAACGCTTATCCTGTGCAAATCTTGTATTATATCTTATAGACCTGCCCGGCTGCCATGATTTATAATTGCAGCCAAATACAGCTCCGGCAGATACACCGGCTGCACCGTCAAATTTTATTCCGTTCTCCATTAAAACGTCAGTAACACCGGCGGTAAACATTCCACGCATAGCTCCGCCTTCAAGTACAAGTCCGTATTTCATTTTTCCTCCTTGACAGATCAGTTCTGTCCGGCAGCAGCAGGTACTGCTGCATCGTCAGGTTCTCCTTTATAGAGAAGTTTAAGTATTATTGGTGTTGAAATAGATGATACTATTATTAATAGTATAACAGATGCAAAGTATTTAGGGTCAAGCATTCCTACGGATAATCCTTTTTTGGCAACGATGAGAGCTACCTCACCTCTTGTCATCATACCTACTCCGACTTTCAGACTATCCTTTATATTGTACTTCATGATCTTTGCTGTAAGTCCGCAGCCTATGACTTTTGTAAGAAGTCCGACAAGAACAAATCCGAGCGAAAATACAAGAAGTGACGAAGTAAAGCCGTTAAATGTTGTATTAAGACCGATACTCGTAAAGAATACAGGTCCGAATATCATGTAGGAGTTTATATCTACCTTACGTGCTATATACTCTGAATCTTTAAGACTGCATAGTATGAGTCCGGCAACGTAAGCACCGGTTATATCTGCGATACCGAAGTACTCCTCAGCAGCAAATGCAAGGAAGAGACACAGTGCAAGTCCGAGTATAGGTATTCTTCTCTGGTGAGGATAAAGCTTATCAAGGAATTTGAAAAGATAGTATGTAACAAATCCCATACCTACGCTGAACACAAGGAACAATCCGACATGGATAACAACATCTGAAGGCTTAGAATCGGGATCTTTGAATCCTATAACAAATGTCAGTACTATTATACCGATTATATCATCGATTATAGCTGAACTCATTATCAATGTACCTATTGTACCTTTGAGCTTTCCGAGCTCTTTAAGCGTCTGTACCGTTATTCCGACAGAGGTTGCCGTAAGAATAGTACCAATGAATACCGCTCTGAAAAATTCATCAGAACCTATACTATGGAACCCATAAAAGCAGCTGTACAGCACCGTTCCGCCGATAAGAGGTACGAAAACTCCCACACAGGCTATTATAAGTGCTTTAACGCCTGTATGCATAAGTTCTTTCAGGTCAGTCTCCAGACCAGCCTCAAACATGAGCATTACTACACCTATTTCAGCGAGAAGTCCGACTGCTTCTGAATTGCTGACAAAGCTCAGACAAGCAGGACCAATAAGAAGTCCGGCGATGATCTCACCAACTACCTGCGGTGCTTTTAATTTCTGAGCAAGAAGTCCGCCTGCTTTTGCTGAAACGATTATGATCGCAAGATCACGGAAAAATGCGATCCTATCCATTATAACACTTTCTTTCCTTTATAATATGTCACTCAAATAATAATATCATTAAAGTCTGTCTGCGATTTCGAGTATCAGTCTTTCTGTCTTTTCCCAGCCAAGACACGGATCGGTTATGGACTTTCCGTAAATATGCTCGTCTATCTTCTGAGCACCGTCCTCGATGTAGCTCTCTATCATGAAACCTTTCACTAATTTACGGATGTCGGCATTGTAGCTGCGGCTGTTGAGCACCTCGTGGACTATTCTCGGCTGCTCAAGAGGACGCTTTCCGGAATTACAGTGGTTAGTATCAATGATGACTGCCGGATTAGCAAATCCCTTCTGCTTATACAGCTCGTACACAAGCTGAAGCTGCTCGTAGTGATAGTTAGGCATACTCTGACTGTGATTGTTCTCATATCCTCTGAGTATTGCGTGTGCAAGCGGATTTCCTGTTGTAGATACTTCCCAGCCTCTGTAGAGGAATGTGTGACCCGACTGAGCCGCTTCTATAGAGTTCATCATTACTGCTATACTTCCGCTTACCGGATTCTTCATACCAACAGGTATATTGAGTCCGCTTGCTGTAAGACGGTGCTGCTGATTTTCAACAGAACGAGCTCCGACAGCAACATAGCCAAGAAGATCGTTGAGATAACGGTGATTTTCCGGATAAAGCATCTCGTCAGCACAAGTAAAACCAGTCTCCTGTATAGCACGGAGATGTGTTTTTCTTATTGCTACGATACCCTTATACATATCCGGCTCTTTATCAGGGTCAGGCTGGTGGAGCATACCTTTATAGCCTTTTCCTGTAGTTCTTGGCTTGTTAGTGTATATTCTCGGAACAATGAGTATCTTGTCGCTCACCTTCTCCTGAACATCTCTCAGGCGGCAGATATAGTCAAGGACACTGTCTTCCTTATCAGCAGAACAAGGTCCTATTATGAGCATAAGTCTGTCGTCATTTCCGGAGATAACGTCTGCTATCTGCTTATTTCTCGCCTCAATGGTATGGCTAAGCTCCTCAGATACAGGGTATTGTTCCTTTACTTCCTTTGGTATAGGAAGTTTACATTTAAAATTCATATTCATAACAAATATCCTTCCCTTCTTTTTTTGCATACATTATATATTATACCATATGATTTCTAATGTTGCAATATATAACTGAGATTTTTGTATTTAGTTAAAACATTACAAATATAAAAAGACCTCGCTGTATTTCAAGCGAGGTCGATCTATAATTCGATTATTTGTTTACAATTCCCATTGAATAACGTCTTGTGAGAGCATTCACATCGTCATTATTTATAACACCGTCACCATTAATATCGCTGATAGCCCTTATATGAGCTGAAAGACCTGACTGACCAATATAAGATGCAAGTGTTGAAATGTCGTTCTGGTCAAGACCATTTCCGTTGTAATCACCCATAACAGTTGTACAAGTAAGATTTGCATTAGCAGGTGTTGCAAAACCGTATCTGAGAAGATATGGATCACTCGAACCAACACCATACGAACCGTGGCATCCGTTGTCACGTTTCTTTATCTGATTTGATGATTCAAGGAAGAAGTCCTGATTTTGTGTTGCCCATGTAGGATCAACATGATACCACTTAGAGCCTATCTTTACAGTTGCCCATGCGTGTCCGGGACCAGCAACCAACTCAGCATCGATTCCAGCCATTTCCATAAGGATAACGTATGCTGCACCATATCCGCCGCACTGTCCCTGATGTTTCAATAATGTCTGTTCACCGCTTCCGCTATTAAAGATACTTGCATATGTTGTATTATCTCTAAGGTAATTATAAAGAGCTCCAGCAATACGAACCTGTTCATACTCTGGAATTGAACTTACAACATTTCCACGATATGTGATATTTTTAGCTGCAAATATCTGTTCAACGAGAGGTCTGAGTATCTGCTCCTTCATAGCCTTTGTTCCAGAGAATGCATTGAGTGAAGGATAGAAAAGTGCATTCATCTGAGAATTGTTATTTATGTTTGTATAATTATACTCAAGCGGACTGTTATTTGCACCGCCATAGTATACGTGCTCTACAGATGCAGGGATAGTAAGATTAGCAAGTCTGAAATCACCATGTGTAGGGAGATAAAGCTTCTTTACATTCTTTCCTGCAAAAGCATCAGAACCTATACCACGAAGATTTCCGTTATTGATAACAGCAAGATCAACTGAAGTACCAGATGCCTTCCATTTGAGAAGTGCATTACCAAGGAGAACATAATTGCTGTTTCCATAAGCACTTTCAATTGCAGACATAGTTGTACTGTTGAAAGCATTGCTGCCGATAGTATTGAGGTTTGATCCGCCTGTAACAGTTCTAAGATTTGTACAGTTTGCAAATGCTCTGCCATAGATAGCCTGGACTGTTGTGCCAAGATTTACAGATCTGATACCTGTTTTGCCGCTATATGCATTGAAACTCAAAGCATCATAACCGATATAATTTATCATTTTTCCGCAAACCGGCTGTGAAAAGTCTAAGCTTGTAACATTCTTGTTGTAACGATAGAGGTATGTACCGAATATAATAGCATCCTCACTTGGATTATTTACGAAATAATTATCATTCCATGGGCAGCACCAGAATGAACCGTCACCTATCTCCTTAACATTAGCACACTGGCTGAAGCTAAGGGTTTCAAGTTTTGAATTATATAAAGTATAGCTTCCCATTTTTTCAAGAGATGCCGGAAGGGTCACAGATTTAAGTTTGGTTGAATCGCATCCGAAGCTATTACCGATTTCTTTGATACCGTTGCCGAAAGAAACTGCGGTATACTTACTATCTCCTGAAAGGAAAGCATTACCGATCGCAACTATAGATTTACCGTTCAAAGTTGAAGGTACACTAAGCGAAGTATTGCTGCCATTATAAACTACAGAGTTTATACAGCCCTGTGTACCATAATCTGTATAGAACCAGCAGTGTGTATTATTATGGAAAATTCCACTTATATTACTGCTGTTGAAATATCTGTCATCAAGACCTACATTTACAAGATTGTTACACTTGTAGAACGCTTTCTGACCAATATACTTTACGCCTTTAAGGTTTACAGATGTAAGGTTAGGACCGTAAGTATAGCTGTCAGCAGAGAAAGCATAGTCATTGATGTATGTTATATATTTACCATTGATAGTATTGCCAAAATTGATGCTTGTTACCTTATCGTAGTAACGATAGAGCATATTTCCGATAACAAGAGCACTCTTTGAAGGATTGTTAGCCTTATATGTATCAGCATATTTGTTGCACCAGAGTGAACCGTATCCGAAGTGATAGAGGCTTGAACCATTGTATGTAAGGCTTGTCATGCTGCTGCATCCATACATAGCATAATCGCCAAGATACTCTGTATTAGAACCAAGTGTTACTGATGTGATCTTAGTTGCATTGTAGCAGAAATAATTACCTATCTTCTTAACAGTTGAAGGTGTAGTTACGGTTTTAACACTTGTATTTCCTGAAAGGAAATTATCGCCGATCTCAACGATAGAAGTACCGTCGTTTGCTGTTGCAGGTACATTTACTGCTGTACCGCTTACTATAGTCGCACCGGTGATCTTATAACCGCCGCTTTTATTTACGCCGTTAGCATATGTATAACTCCATTTTACATTGTTTTTAGTGAATGTATATGATGCTGAAGCTGCATTTGTTGTAAGAACAGGCTCTGATACTGTGTTTAAAGCAGGTATCTGTGCAGCCCCTGTAACGAGTGAAAGTGCACAAAGTGTTGCGAATATTTTCTTCATAGTTTACTCCTTATAAATTGCAATATTGTTAGAATTAATAGATAGATCGTTGTACAACATATGGTAAAAATTAGTAAAATAGTGACGTCAATGGTATTCTATCACATAAAATTGTGTTTGTCAATATAATTCTTAAAAAACAATATAATTAAAATCAATATCGTCATTTTGCACAACAAACATATATATCCGCTTTAACACAATGCCTAAATCCCACGATTTACATGAAAATCCCTTTTTAATAAGAAAAGCAGGTCAGCTTTTCGCTGACCCGCTTTCATTTACGAGGTATTTGTTATGATTCTAAATAGGATCAATCATAATTCTTGACACTATTATTAAATTCTTCAAGGTCATATCCCCAAAGAACATTAGAAACATTAAGCTTTCCTTCTGAATCTGCTGTTAATGTCCTTCCACGCCACTGAACACTGTAATCAACATAATTCTTGCCTTCAGAATAAGTGATCCTTTTGCCGTCAGCATTAAGGTAATAATAGCTGCCATCCACTTTGATGAATTTATTTTCAAGTGTACCTTCGTCTATATCACAGTAATAATAATCTTTTCCATACTCTATCCAGCCTTCATGGCAAATACCATTATCATCAAAGAAGAACCAACTGTCTTTTCCGTTCTTATTTTTTATTATATCCCAGCAGTTAGAAACAACTTCTCCGGATTGATTGATATAAGCTCTGCCAACATATTTCATTTCAACCCAACCTTTATCTATAAGATTACCCTTTGGATCAAAATTATATTTTTTTCCGTTTACTTCAATATACGGTTTTCTAACATAATCACCATTTTCATCAACATACTTTATTTTTTTCTTGCCATTTTCTTCAACAATAATAAAACAATCATTTATAATTTCATATGCTTTATTTTTAAGTTTATCCGGAATTACTGCATTGTTTGAAGCTATAAAATAAACTTTTGAACGATCACGAGAAAAATTATAAATGTCATAAGCTCGATCAGTTAATTGCTTATCATCACCAAACACCATGAATTCAGAATCGCAGCTTATTGCTATATTTGCTCCGACACTATTCTGTACAAAATTTCCTCCACGTGCATTCTTATATTTTTCATAATCGCATTTAAAATGTCCATATCCAGACATATCGACCAAATACCATTTACCATCAATGTATACATGGTTATAAGCATGACCGTATCCACCAAAAGTGCCCCTTGTTCCTGTAAGGAAATTCTCTACTCCCATCTTATCAAGAAGCAACGAAACTGCTTTTCCATAACTTTCACACTCTGTATAATTTGAAAGAAAAGCATTAGCTGTAACATAAACGTTTCCTCTGCTTTCATCTAATGTATTAAAATTACCGTTAGGGAAGAGATCAAATTGTTCAGCTAAAGCATGATAATCTCTGTATGTTGCATTATCAAAAATATATCTGCAAACAGCTTCAACTTTTTCCATTTCGTTCTTGTAAGTTTTTGAATTTAAATTTTTTACAACAGTATCAATTTCATTCTTTGCTGCATCAGCAATAAACTGTGTTGAATTGAATACAGCGTTACTCTTTCTGATCAATTCCTTTACAGGATCATCATTTGCAAAGTTTTTATATTCCTCAAAGTTTACATATTTTAAATTTTTGCAGTCAGAAAAAGCTTTATCATGAATATACTCTACTTTTTCAGGTATAGTAACTGAATACTCTACTTGGTTATAAATACTGTTAAGTGCATTTTTAAGCTTATTTGTTATAGTAGTTGTGTTTTCTGAAAGATCAAAATAATACATATCATTCTTATAACCAAATGCAAGATTCGGATCGTAAGTACCACAAGCTACTAATGCCTCACCATCGCTGCTCTTAGCATAAATCACACCTTTTTCAGGATAAATATTTTTATTTTCCGGCTTTGCAAAATCTGTTCCATTAAAAGCATCTATGCCAAAATTAACGTGTTTAGGGAAATTAATTTTCTTAAGGTTTGTACAGCCTTCAAAAGCATTGTCAGCAATGTCAACAAAAGTGGTTGCTGTAACTGTATTTTTAGTTTCAATTATTTCAAACTCTTCATCAAGGCTCTGCAGCATATTAAACCATTCAGGCTGAACATAATTCTTGATTGTGACCTCTTTAGCATTTGTGCATCCGGAGAATGTTTTTGCAGCGATATTCATAACAGGAATTATATGCCATGAATATATTACATTTCCGTTGTCATCCGTTTTAAGCTTGCCGTTACCGTCTTTGTGACCTATCTTACAGCATATCTCTGTAGGAACTGTAATTTTTTCTTTGTCAGAGACAACCTTTTTTAATGTTATATATGCTTCACCATCATTTAAATCAAGCACATCATTTGAATAGCTATACTTTTTAGGTTTTGCCTTCATGTCTTCTACTGTAAAATCAGTATATTCATCAGTAATTCCGATTTTTTCCTGTAAATATCTGAGTAAGCAGCAATAATCATAGAAAGAAAGGGTATTATCACCGTCTACATCATAGCACTTTCCGTTGCTTGTATAACCCTGTGTATATGCGAAACTCTTCTTTGAAAACGGCTTAATTTTTTTAATTTCATCTGCTGTATAACCTGCAAACTCATTTTCAACACTTGAAGCATAAAGAGAATTTATATTTTTTCTAAGTTCATCATAATCTTCAAATCCGAGTCCTTTATTTTTTTCGTCATCAATAAAATCATATTTATCATTATCTGCATTTAGAAGCTGCTTTGCGGTACTGTATTTATTTTCAAATGTATCGCTATCGATATTAAATCCTTTTGCGTTTTCAACCAACTCATCATATTTGCTGCTTTTCTCCTCTGCCGTAGCAGTAAAACTCATAGCAGCAGTCATTGAAAGAACAGTAGCTGCTGCGGCAGCTATAGCTGTAATTTTTCTATTTATTTTCTTCATTATTACATGACCTCCAATTTATAAAACTGTTTTGTCAATTTAATACTATAAATGAATGATACTTTATACGTATAATGCTGAATGATAATACTGTAAATCACGATACCCATTAAAAATCACTATAAATCACCAATTCGTTAATTAAGAGATATATTTTACTTATTATCATTTTAGAAAGAATTGTACAATCCGGGTTTTATTATATTCGATTATTTCTCAAAAATCAAGCGTTTTTGCATTTAATTTGCATTTTCAAAACATTCGACAAAATAAACAATTGTACAACCAGTCCCAGTTTATTATTTGTAAATATAATAATGTTATATATTTTCTATATATTAAGATTTCAACATTTTTTTACTTCATCATCCGTGATTATATGTAACAGCTCTTATTACCCCCGGCAATATAAATATATTTTTCTGTGATTTTTCCTGTTTTTTCGTCACTGCATTTCAACTGCTCTTACTCTAAAAATATCAGCATAATAAAAAGCGTACTCCCAATTCAAAAGGAATACGCTTTTATACACTTTTATTTTCACTATTTTTTAAAGTTTTAGCACCTATCAGAAAGCTCAGAAGCGGTGACCTTATAAACAGTCCGGAACATATAAACGTCATAATGTACGCAATTATCACCGGAATCAAATATAATAAAAACGTACTGCTGAACACATCACACAGCAGGTACTGCATAACGACTACACATATAAAATGAAGACTAAAAAACGGAAATGAGTTCCTTGACATATACACTGATATTTCGCCGCTAAAATCAAGATATTTTTTTCCAGCACCGATAAGTCCCAGAAGCATAAACCATTCAGCCGTAAACTTTGCCGCTGTATTCAGCACACTATGCTCCGAACTGCTCCATATAAAAAGATACACATTCAAAGAGCAAGCCGCAAGACCTACAGCAATAAAAGCAGTACTGCACCTTGAAATTTTATCCACAAACTGGTCGTTTGAAAACAAATAGTACCCTAACATAAATATGTAAGTATACTCAACAAAGCTTTTTCCGCCGACAGACAATAGTTCGCTGAACAAAGGGGTGATCAAACCAAGAAGACATCCTCCCCACACAGGCAGATCACCTTTTATTTCAGGTATCAGTTTTCTTTGTATAATGATCAATACGACCGCCAAAACCGATATTACAAACAAGTACAAAAGGAACCAGAACTGTCCAAAGGAAAATCCGCCGTCAGCACCGGTCAGGTCAGTGAATTTAGTAAAGAAAACAGAGTAATGTTCAAAAAAGTTCCCATTATAACCACAATTAAATTTATCTGCAATATACGTCATCACCGGCATAAATGCCAAAGTACCGAACAATAATGGGACAAGCAGCCTCTTAGCTCTTTCGATCAAATACTGTTTATACGTCCTCTTATTCAATGCATATTTAGTGCTGATCCCGGCAAGCAGAAAAAGCAGCGGCATAAAATACGGACTAAAAAACACAACTATACTGCTTATAATTTTGCTTCCACTAAAAAATATATAGTTAGGCTCTTCCCATACATTCCAAGCCATTGCCGCATGATAAGGGATAAGCAGCAAAATACTTATCCACCTGAGATCGTCAATATATTGCTTTCTCATATACCATAAATCTTTCTTCCGCTTCACTCTGTAAGATAGATCACGTTTCCTGACATATCAGTTCCAGAGCCGTTAAATCTATCGATAAGATACCAGTCACAGGTATAGTTATAATCTCCGTTATCATCATAAAGATGAATTTCTATAAGTCCGTTGCTAACTACTTTAGCGTCACTGTAATCAGGACGGCATCCATGCTTTTTCTCATAATAATTCATAGACATATCAGCCAGTTCATTACAGCTGTAAAAATGAAAACTATTGAAGCCGCCTTCCGAATAATAAGAAAAGCTTTCACTTCTTCCATCGTCCCAGTGCAGTATCAGCTTATCATCATTTTTACTCTCGACCATAGCATTCAACTGTCCGTCAGAAAAAACAAATTCAGCATTAGTACCGGTGTACGAGTAGGTGAAAGTTCTCTCAGACTTATCCTGCTGCGAACGCACTACGCCTGATCTGCCGTCACTGTTGAAATAGTAGTAATTGTCTTCTAAGCCGTCATTCGTCCACCATATCCCCGAACGAAAAGCCAAGTAAACCGGCTCAGGAGGAGGCGGCGGCGGTGGTGGAGCAGTGTTTGCCTCCGGAGCTTTTTCCTCCGGTTCAGCCAAAGGAGGCTCCTCAGCAGCAGCTTCTTCATCTTCCTCGTTATCTTCTACAGGAGCATCTTCGACAGGCTCCTCATCTTCTGCATCAGTATCAGCATTATCTCCGCTGTCATCCTTGACCTCATTCATCCACGCAGGAGCTCCGCCGGCATTATTGCTTCCGCCTTTCATCCACGCAGGAGCAGAATTCGGTGATGATGAACTCTGGTCTTCAGCATCACATCCGGTAAGAAATGCAGCTATAAATACTACTGTTGCCATTGCAATAATCTTTTTCATAAGCATTTTCCTTTTCTGCGTCTCATAGACCTGCATCCGGAAATAACCCCCGAAGGCTTCCGGACATTTCCCATCCTCTTTAGAGAAATTATATACCTTTAAATAAAAGATGTCAATATCTCAACTGTATTACTGCTTCGTCATATTTAACAAAGGTACTTTCATCAAATTAACGAAAAGCACGAATATCTCATGTAAAAATATACAAATTCATATGTGGAAAATTGTCTGCATTGTGCATACCTTGCGAATTTCACCATGTTTTTCTTCATTTTCGCAAAAAATACTTGCAGTTTTTTGTGAAATGTGATAAAATATAGTGATACTTGAAATTGACTATACTATTTTCTTGTTTTTTACTTGATATAGAATAGCTGCATATAACTGTTTTTAAAGGAGAAAATCATGGCAAAAATTAAGGTTGCTGTTATTTTTGGCGGCACATCAAAAGAATACAAACTATCCCTTGCTTCGGCTGCTGAGGTCATAAGAAATATCCCTCAGGATACCTATGAAGTCATCTCAATAGGCATAACCAAAAAAGGCAGATGGCTCTACTTCCCAGGCGATCCGGAAGATATTGAATCCGGCGAGTGGGAAATGAATCCGGACTGCACCTCTGCCATTATCTCTCCTGATCCGCTGCACAGAGGTATAATCACTATTGAAAACGGTGAGACTTCTATCAAAAGGATCGATGTTGTCTTCCCTGTACTACAGGGTAAAAGAGGAGCTGACGGCTCTCTTCAGGGACTTCTTGAGCTTGCAGGTATCCCGTACGTCGGAAGCGGTCCGCTTGCCTCTGCTGCCTGCATTGATAAGTCCCACACTCTCATGGTAATGGACGACTACAATATCGCTACTGCTCCGTGGGCACTGATAACACAGCGTGAGATCGGAAATATCGACGAAAAATGCCAGGAGATAGCAGAAAAGCTCTCGTTCCCGTTAGTTGTTAAGCCTGCGAAAAGCGGATGCAGTGCAGGTACTACTATCGCTGACAATATCGACCAGCTCGAAGCTGCTGTAAAAATAGCTTTCTCCAACGATAACAAAGTCGTTGTTGAAAAATATATATCCGGAAGAAAACTCGAAACTGCTGTTTTTGGCTATGATTCGCCATTTTCTTCCGACATCGGAGAGATAATCTCAGGTGATAAAAAATATGACCCTACCGAGGTCAAAAAGAGTTCCGGCGACGACCTTGTAATTCCGGCTGATATACCGGCTGATACTCAGAATATGATAAAAGAAACTGCGGTCAAGGCTTACAAGGCTATGGGATGCAAGGGCCTTGCAAGAATAGACTTCTTCCTCGCTGATGACGGTCAGCTCCTTTTAAATAAGATAGGAACTGCTCCGGGACTCAGAAAAAACAGCGTTTACCCTAAACTTATGGAACACTTAGGAATGGATCAGGAATACCTGTTCGATAAGCTCCTTGAACAGGCTATTGAGAATTCCGAAAGAAATTACTGATCCCAAAGGAGACGATCTTGAAAAATAACGTTATGATCTCCCTGACCAGCATTCAATGGCAGGATAACGAAAAAAATGAGACAGAGCTTCTCACAAAGGCTTTCATGCATCATGAGGACGGCTGCGATATAATCTCTTACGAAGATACCTCCGCTACCGGTTTTGAAGGCTCTGTCACCACTATAAAAGTTGACAAAAACAAATCCGCTTCCATAGTCCGTGAGGGAGCTGCTAATTCAGTTCTTTCCCTTGAAATAGGCAGAAAACACTTCTGTCAGTACGGAACTCCTTTCGGGAGTATGCAGATAGGTGTTTACACTCACACTATCAGAAATACTCTCGCAAAAGACGGGAAGCTCTACTTAAAATATACTCTTGATCTTAATTCCTCGTATCTTTCAGATAACGAGATAATCATGACTGTGCAGAATTCGCACTGAAACAGAAAGGATAATCGCAAATGTCAGACCTTATCAACAAAGCCTCATTACAGCTCCGTGAGCTCATCATGGACGCACTCGGCAAACTCACAGCTGAAAATGCTGTACCTGCCGTTCCGCTGCCGGATTTCAATATCGAGATCCCAGCTGATAAATCCCACGGTGATTTCGCCGCAAACACAGCTATGGTATGTGCAAAGGCTTTCAGACTTCCGCCAAGAAAGATCGCTGAGCTTATATGTGATAAAATCGACCTTAACGGTTCACTCTTTGAACGTTCAGAGATCGCAGGTCCGGGATTCATGAATTTCTTCCTCGGTAGAAAATGGTTCTCGGATGTTGTCGAGAACGTTCTCAGCGAAAAAGAAAATTTCGGTAAGACTGAACTCGGCAAAGGCAAAAAGGTACTCGTGGAGTTCGTTTCCGCAAACCCTACAGGTCCTATGCATATAGGAAATGCAAGAGGCGGTGCTATCGGTGACTGTCTCGCAAGCGTCCTCCAGTGGGCAGGCTACCACGCTGAACGTGAATTCTATGTTAACGATGCCGGCAACCAGATAGAAAAATTCGGAAAATCACTTTCCCTCAGATATATGCAGCTCTGCTCAGAAAAAGGTCAGAAGCTCATATCAGAGTACAATAACGACACTGAAAAGCTCTGTGCTGAGATATATTCACTCAGCGGAGAGGGTCAGGATTTTGAAATGCCTGAGGACGTTTACCTCGGCACTGACATTATCGAACACGCCGCTAATTACTACGCTCTGCATTCATTTGAATTACAGGAACTCTCTGAGGAAGACCGCCGCAAGGCTCTCGTTGAGTACGCTCTTCCTCTTAATATAGAAGGACTCGAAAGAGACCTCAGAAAATACCGTATCGAATACGATAACTGGTTCAGAGAGAGCACTATACACGCTAAGAACGAAACAGCAAAGGTCGTGGACAAGCTCATGGAGACAGGTCACGCTTACGAACAGGACGGTGCGATCTGGTTCAAGGCTACTGAGTACGGTCTCGACAAAGACTTCGTTCTCAAAAGAAGCAATGGACTTTACACTTACATCGTTCCGGATATAGCTTATCACTACGACAAACTCGTTACAAGAGGCTTCGATAAGGCTATAAATGTTCTTGGTGCTGACCACCACGGCTATGTCCCAAGACTTAAAGCCGCTCTCACTGCTCTTGGTGTAAATGCAAACAAGCTCGATGTAGTACTCATGCAGATGGTACGTCTTGTGCGTCAGGGCGAAGTTGTAAAGCTTTCAAAGAGAAGCGGTAAGGCCATCACACTCGTTACTCTCCTTGATGAGATACCGATCGATGCTGCAAGATTCTATTTCAATCTCCGTGAAGCTAATTCACAGTTTGAGTTCGACCTCGACCTCGCTGTTGAAAAGTCTTCTCAGAATCCTGTTTATTACGTTCAGTATGCTCATGCAAGAATTTGCAGTCTCCTCAGTAATCTGAGTGCAGAGGGTGTCGAGATACCTGATTCTGCTGACTTCAGTCTGCTCGATAATCCAAGAGAAATAGAGCTTATACGTCACATTGCTTCGCTTCCTAAGGAAATAAACCTCGCTGCAAAGAGCTATGATCCGGCTAAGATAACAAAGTACGCTATCGACCTTGCTACTCTTTTCCACCGTTTCTACGATGCTTGCAGTGTAAAAAATGCCGAGTCCAAGGAGCTTATGAATGCTCGTATCCTCCTTTGCATAGCTGTAAGACAGGTTCTCAGGAACGCTCTTACAATACTCAACGTTACTCAGCCTGAGAAAATGTAAAACAGATTCTAATAATTACAATTTCTCACTCTAAAAATTACAAATCAGTTACAAATAATTTCCGGTTTTGGAAATTTTTAACAACTCATCCGTTAAAACTTAGTTACGTTTGTGAGCTTTCAGACGAGAATTAACAGTTTGTTAACAAATTCATGCCAAAAATATGTTACAATCTGTAATATGTTGATGAGAAATTCGATTCTCCTTGAAAACTTCACTCAGAATAAAAAATATATTATTATAAAAGAAGGGATGTAAATCATGTCCAACAGATTATTTCAGGGTTTAGTTCATCAGATGCGTGATTCCATAGACGCTACTATCGGTGTTGTGGATGAGACAGCTACAATCATTGCCTGCAGCGATCTTACTCGTGTGGGCACTACTAATGAATTCGTTTCACTGGACCTCAGTGACTCTCATGACATCTTTATCCGTGACGGCTTCACATATAAGCCTTTCGGTTCACGAGTAAAGCCAGATTACGCAGTTTTCGTTGAGGGCGTTGATGATGCTGCTGCTAAGTACGCAGGTATCCTCGCTATCGCTCTCTCTAATATCAAGCAGTACTACGATGAAAAGTACGACAGAAACAACTTCATAAAGAATGTTATTCTCGATAACGTTCTCCCCGGTGATATTGTCATCAAGGCAAGAGAGCTTCACTTCAATGCCGAGATAAGCCGTGCTGTATTCCTCATAAGAATTATTTCAGCTAACGACATCTCTGCTTATGATGTTATCCAGAACCTCTTCCCTGATAAGAACAAGGACTTCGTTTTCAATATCACTGAAAGCGACATCGTTCTCGTTAAGGAGCTCAAGAGCACTGTTGATTCAAAGGACCTCGAAAAGCTCGCTCGTTCTATCGCTGATACTCTCAGCAGCGAGTTCTATACCCGTGTAAATGTTGGTATAGGTACTTCTGTTGTCGGCGTCAAGGACCTTGCTCGTTCATTCAAGGAAGCTCAGATGGCTCTCGAAGTTGGTAAGGTGTTCGATACAGACAAGGTCATCGTAAGCTATGATAACCTCGGTATCGCAAGACTTATCTATCACCTCCCTACTACTCTCTGCGAGACTTTCCTCCACGAGGTATTCAAGGTAGGCAGCATCGAGTCACTCGATCACGAAACTCTCTTCACTATTCAGAAATTCTTCGAGAATAACCTCAACGTTTCTGAAACTTCAAGAAAACTCTTCGTTCACAGAAATACTCTCGTATACAGACTCGAAAAGATCAAAAAGCTTACAGGTCTTGATCTCCGTGAATTTGATCACGCTATCATCTTCAAGATCGCACTCATGGTTAAAAAGTACCTGTCTGCTAATCCTGTGAAGTTCTGATTGGTCCATAGGGACTTATCAGAATATTCACGCCAATTTTCAAGGCAGGTGTAACTAATTTGGTAGAATTAAAAAACGTATCCGTAACCTATTCAAGCGGTGTTGACGCTCTTAATAACGTCAGCCTCAAAATAAACGACGGCGACTTCGCTTTCGTTGTAGGTTCTTCCGGTGCGGGCAAAAGTACTATGATCAAGCTCCTTCTGAAAGAAATAGACGCTTCAAGCGGTGTTGTTACCGTTAACGGCTATAATCTCAGTAAGCTCAAAAAGCGTAAGATACCTGAATTCCGCCGTACTCTCGGCTTCGTTTTCCAGGACTTCCGCCTTATCCCGTCCATGACAGTTTACGAAAATATCGCTTTCGTTCTCCGTGTTATCGATGCACCGATCAAGTACATACGCAAAAGAGTCCCATACGTTATAAGTCTTGTAGGACTCCATGCCAAAACCAATTCATATCCCGA
Organism: Ruminococcus sp.; assembly: GCA_017441505.1. GTDB lineage: Bacteria > Bacillota > Clostridia > Oscillospirales > Ruminococcaceae > Ruminococcus. The sequence goes on along the minus strand of JAFRXL010000005.1, from coordinate 53,459 downwards.
TGAACTCTCAGGCGGAGAGAAGCAGCGTGTCGCTATCGCAAGAGCTTTGGTAAACGACCCGCAGCTCATTATCGCTGACGAGCCTACCGGTAATATCGACCCTGAGCTTTCCTATGAGATCGTTGAACTGCTGAAGGGTATCAACGATCAGGGTACTACTATACTCATGGTCACACACGAACATGACCTCGTTCGTCATTTCGGCGGACGTATCATAAATATAACTGAAGGTGAGATCGTATTCGATGAAGTCATCCTTGGTGCAAATGACGAACTGCTCCCCGGCTCTGAACCGGATACAGCTTATCAGATGCAGTCGAGCAATGACGCTGTTCTTACCGGTACAGAAGCCGCTGTTCCAGTTCCCGACCAGCTCTCAGACCCGTCTGAAATACTTGCTCAGGGTGAAGAAGCTGCATTTATGGCTCTCAATGAGGACATAGATATACCGATCGACAAAATGTCGCCGGATGATGTTATCGCTGCAATAACAGGCGAAAAGAAATCCGGAGGTGCAGAATGAAATTAAGCGGTATAAAATACCTCGCCGACCAGGGCGTGGAAAATATATGGAAAAATAAAATGATGGCATTCGCTACCTTTTGTGTGCTCCTGATCTCACTTCTCCTCGTTGGTATAGCTTCATTGTTCTATATCAATATGAACCGTATGATAATCGGTCTCGGAGATAAAAACGAAATATCTGTATTCATGGATGTAGGAGCTTCTGATGAAGATATAAAAAAGGCTGAGGATGCTATAAGAGCAATATCTAATGTAAACACTATCGAATTCAAGTCAAAAGAAGATGCTCTTGAAACTCAGAAAAAGGATCTTCCAAAGGCAAAAAAGCTCATAGAAAACTATATTACTGACGCTGAATTTATGCCGGATGGCTTTAGCGTGACCGTAAAGGATAACGATACCATCGCTGATACGACCGCTGAGATACAGAAGATAGCTAAAGTACAGAAAGCCTACTCTTCTCCTCAGGTCGCTGAATTTCTTAAAGAATTGAGAAAAGTCGTATCGCTCATTGCCGGTGCTGTTATAATCACACTTGCTATAGTATCCATGATAATGATCTCAAATACTACAAAGGCAAGCGTTTATGCACGCCGTGAAGAAATACAGATCATGAAGTATGTTGGTGCGACAAATGCCTTCATACGTATGCCTTTCTTTGTTGAGGGCATGGTGACCGGACTATTTTCCGGTGCCGGTGCATTCTTCATCACATGGGCACTTTACCGCTCTATATACAGAGTTCTGCTCAAACAGGCATCTCTCATGAATGCATTCGGTCTGAAAAGCCTTGTGCCATTTGCTGACATAATGATAATCGTCCTTATAGCATACCTCGTTGTAGGTTCACTGATAGGTGCATTAGGAAGTGTTATAAGTACAAGAAAGCATATCGATGTTTAATATAATTGAAAGGAGTCAGCGTGTGATGCCATGATCCGATAACGGGTCAAACTGTATCATATGCAGCTATTTATGAGTAAATTAAGCATATTCAAAAAAACTCTTTCTTTTATGACCTGCACTGCTCTCTCTATTGGTATAGTAGCTGCTTATCCGGTAGTATCAGAGAAAAAAACACATACTGCCTCCGCTAAAACTCTTAATGAGATACAAGAGGAAAGAGCAGCTAATGATGCCAAGATCGCTGAATACGACAGCAAGCTGTCTGAGCTTGAAAACAGTAAAAGCGATGAACAGGCATATCAGGATACTCTTATGGAGAAGATCCGACTTATAAAAGAGAATATAAACAATCTCAATCTTGAACTTGATAAACTCAATGAGGATATAGAAAATACAAAGAAAAATATCGACGAATTGGATAAGTCCATAGTTGAACAGCAGAACGCTATCGACCATAACATCGAGCTCTTTAAAGGACGTCTCTGCGATATGTACGTCAATGGCAACGATAACCTCGCTTCTGTTATACTCGGTGCTTCCGATTTCTACAGCATCATGTCTCAGGTCGAAATGGCTAACCGTATGGCAGAATACGATGAGAACCTCATTAACGGACTTCTCGATGATATCGATGAACTTGAAAACTCTAAAACTGCTCTGCAGACCGAAAAACTGACACTCGAAATGAAAGTACAGGATCAGAATAATAAGGTAGAGCAGAAAAAGAAAGACCTCGCTCAACTCGACGAAGAAATGCAGAAGACTAAAGAAGTTCTTGACGCTCTTGCTATGGAGCAGCAAATGCTCGAAAGCGATAAAGCTAAGCTCGCTAAGTATAATGCCGACCTCGATGCTCAGGCTGAGCAAATTCGTGAGGCTGCAAGAAAAGCTGCTGAGGAACAGCAGCGTAAAGCTGATGAAGCTGCAAGACTTGCGGCACAGCAGGCTGCACAGCAGCAAGCAGCTCAACAGGCTGCACAGCAGCAGGCAGTTCAGCAGGAGCAGACAAATAATAACACTACTGCGGCGGCTGAAACTCCGACTTATACTCCGCCGGCAACTACATATACTCCACCGGCAACAAGTACAGGCGGATTCATCTGGCCTGTTCCGGGATTTGGCTATATTTCAAGTCCATTCGGATACAGGTGGGGACGAAATCACAACGGTGTCGATGTTGGTGACGCCGGCATTATGGGAGCTACTGTTGTAGCTTCAAAAGGCGGTACTGTATCAGGCGTTTACAATCTGTGTACCCATAACTGTGCTAAATCATATAGCTGCGGATGTAACGGCGGTTACGGCAACTATGTTATGATAACTCATGATGACGGTACTTCTACTGTTTACGGACACCTTAGTTATGCTTCTGTTTCATACGGACAAACTGTTAGTCAGGGACAGGTGATCGGTGCTGTAGGCTCTACAGGCTGGTCTACCGGAGCTCACCTCCACTTTGAGATATATGTCGGCGGAGTTCCTCAGAACCCACTCGGCTATACCGGTCCGTGATCTGCTTTGATATAAGGCAAAACCCGAAAGGAGTTGTATTAGTCCGGTCAAATCTCCGGCATTCTATAAAATGAGTAAACTTAATATATTCAAAAAAGTCATATCATTCATCACTTGTTCTGCTGTTTCGCTTGGACTTATCCTCGCTTATCCTGCCGTTAAAGACAACAGGATAAACACCGCTTCGGCTAAGACCATTAATGAACTTCATGAGGAAAGAGCCGAAAATGACGCTCAGATTGCTGAATTTGAAGCTCAGCTCGCTCAGCTTGAAAATGATAAAGCAAGCAATCAGCAGTATCAAGAGACACTTGTAGCTCAGATCAATCTCATTAAAGAGAATATCGCAAGTCTTGATCTCGAAATAGACAAGCTGAATAACGATATTCTTGATGCTCAGAATAACATTAATGACCTGAATAATACCATTAAAGAAAAACAGGATAATATCGACAAAAATATAGAATTGTTCAAAAAGCGTCTCTGTGAAATGTATATTTCAGGAAACGATAATCTTGCTTCTGTTATACTCGGTGCGTCAGATTTCTACGATATTATGTCGCAAATGGAAATGGCAAACCGTATGGCGGAGTACGATGAAAAGCTCATCGATGATATACTCAGTGATATTGATGAGCTCGAAAACGACAAGAAAACTATAGAGACAGAAAAACTCACGCTTGAAATGAAAAACAATGAGCTTAAAGCAAAAAAAGAAGAGCGTATCAAAGAGATAAATTCCGTTAACGAAAAAATGGCTAAAACTCAGGAAGTTCTCGATAATCTCGCTCGTGAGGAAGAACGTCTCAAAAACGATAAACGTACTCTCGATCAGCGTAATGCCGATCTTGAAGCTGAAGAAGCTGAGATCAGAGCTGAGTATGAGAGACTCGAAAAGGAACGTATACGCAAACAACAGGAAGAAGCAGCCGCTGCTGCTAATAACAATCAAAGTTTCGTACCTTCCGTTCAGCCGGGAACTATCATCCCTTCTGATGTTGACAGCTCCGGATATGCATGGCCTTGTCCGGGATTCTATTACATATCAAGCTACTTCGGCTACAGACCTGACCCGTTTGGTTCAGGTGCTACTTTGTATCACAGCGGCTGGGATATCGGTGATCTCGGTATCGCAGGTGCTCCGGTAGTCGCATCAAAGAGTGGTACTGTTGTCGAAATGTATAACTCGTGTCCACATAATAACCCCGGAAGCTGCGGCTGCGGAGGCGGTTACGGCAACCACGTTATACTCCAGCATCCGGACGGTTCTATGACTGTTTATGGTCACCTGACATCTGCCTGCGTTTCTTACGGTCAGTCTGTAAGTCAGGGCGAGACTATCGGATATGTCGGCTCTACCGGACAGGCAACCGGTCCGCATCTTCACTTTGAAGTGCGTATCGGCGGTCAGAGAGTTGATCCAAAACCTTATATAGGTCACTATATAGGCCAGTAATAAAAAGTAGGGCAGTATCAAAACTGCCCGATTTTGTTTGAAAGCGATGATAATATGAATAAGAAAATCAGCCTTGGTCTGGCGATAAGTCTCGTTGCTATCGCCTCTGCGGTCACATTCATCCTGACTTCCTTCTTCTCACTTCAAAGCTACAATAAAAAAGTTGTGGATGTAAACGAAAAAGCAAAAAAATACAATTCTCTCCAACACCTTGATTCCTTCGTCAGAGAGCATTTTAATGGAGATATTGACGAAAAAGACCTCAACAACGGCATACTTAAAGGCTATGTCTCCGGTCTTGGAGATAAATTCTCTGAGTATATCTCTCAGGATGAATACATCGATGAACAGACTGTAAATGCCGGTGAGCAGATAGGTCTCGGACTTACTCTCACTGAGGATTCAAGTGGATATATACTCATAGAAAATGTTCTTGAGGACTCCCCTGCTGCTGAATCCGGTCTTGTATCCGGCGATGTTATAACTTCGGTTGCCGGAATCGACGTTAAAGAGACCGGTTTCGACGAAGCTATGGAGGCTATGAAAGGCTCTGAGGGCTCAACTGTTGAACTTACTGTCCGCCATAATGGTGTTGACACAAGCTATACTTTTACAAGACGCTCCATAGAGGTCGTTTCAGTTACAGGTACTCTTGTTGACGGCTATATTGGATATATCAAAATAGACGGCTTCAAGCAAAATACCCCTGAACAGTTCGTAGAAACTCTGCAAAGACTAACTTCCAATGGTGCAGAAGCTCTTCTGTTTGATGTCCGTGATACCAGTGAGGGTGTGATCGACTCGGTTCAGGAATGTCTCGATCCGCTTCTTCCGGAGGGGATAATCGCTACTGCTGAATACAAGGACGGTCACACAGAAACTATCGTATACTCTGATGAATCGGCTATAAAGCTCCCTATGGCTGTTCTTGTAAACAAAAATACATCCAATGTTGCGGAGCTCTTTGCTGCTGCACTAAAGGATGTTAACGGAGCTCAGCTTATAGGTATAAAAACCAGCGGAAACGGTTCACTGCAGGAAATCACTGATTTTGAAAACGGCGGTGCTGTTAAACTCACAGTAGCTGAAATAAAAACAGCTTCTGAAAAAAGCTATAATAAGGTCGGACTTTCACCTGACGTAGTCGTTGAAAATGAGACCGAAAACGTTGACTCACAGTATAATAAAGCAATCGAAAGTCTGACGTTAATACTTAACGGACAATAAGCATACCAAAAATCTGCCGCAGTAATTTTATAGATCACTGCGGCATTTTTATTTCTGTATAAAATCAAAAAAGCCCGATAACTCGGGCTTTGCGGTCGATATTTCCAATACTATCGACTAAATCTGGCGTCCCAAAGAGGAGTCGAACCTCCGGCCTACTGCTTAGGAGACAGTCGCTCTATCCTACTGAGCTATTGGGACATAACATATATATTTTACCACATTCTGAGTTAAAATGCAATAGTAAAATATATATTTTTATTATTTACCTATTGTGCTGCTTAGATTTTTTCACAAGCAATGGCATATAGTTTCTATTTGACCAGAATTACCACTTGCTATATGATCAATAATAAAGCTCATTTGTTGACTATCGATCATATAGCAATACATATTGCTCCCCCAACTAAACCTTGCCAACCAATGCTCGGCATAAAGGAAATAGATCAAGAATGCGATCGGTAAATTTTTAATGCGAATACTCCAAGCTGAGTGTGGAGAGTTTATTTCTTTTCAGCTATAACTCCGCCTGTTTTATAAATGCTGTTTGCAGGTATAACTCCACGAACACAGCTTGTAGGGTAAATATTTGAATTTCTTCCAACTATAGTACCCGGATTCAATACGCTGTTGCATCCTACCTCAACACAGTCACCAAGCATAGCACCTATTTTCTTGATACCGGTCTCTATCTTCTCATCTTTGGATTTTACAACAACGTTAGTCTTATCGGACTTAACATTTGAAGTTATTGAACCTGCTCCCATATGTGACTTGTATCCAAGTATGCTGTCACCAACGTAGTTATAATGCGGTGTCTGAACATTATCAAACAATATGACATTCTTTAATTCAACGGAGTTTCCTACTACACAGTTTTCTCCTACAAGTGCACTTCCCCTTATAAATGCACAATGTCTAACTTCTGTATTAGCTCCTATTATACATGGTGCACCAAGATATGCACTCGAAAATACCTTTGCAGTTTTATGTACCCACACATTTTCAGACGGATTATCATATTCATTCGGATCAAGTTCTTTTCCTAAAGATATTATAAGGTCACTTATCCCCTTTAAAGCTTCCCAAGGATATGTGAACCCTTTGAGATAATCAGCAGCTAAAGTATGTGTCAGATCATATAATTCTGATATTTTTACGTTATTCATATATTTGCACTCCTATATACACATATAATTACATATATATTATACTATTCACTCTATAAGTTTGTCAATAAAATTTGCAATGATTTACTTTTCATTCACATATACTATTTCCTCAAATAGGTACAAAATGTGAGTTTATTATCGTTATCACGCTGAATTTTAGTCAGGCGGAATTCTGAATGGTCAAATTCAGGGAAAAAGGCATCTCCGGAATATTCATCGTCCAGCAGCGTGAGATACAGTCTCTGAGCATATCCAAGTCCCTCAGAATATATTCTTTCACCGCCGCAAATGAATGTTTCAGACCTTTCCTTTTCTGCAAGCTTTATTGCCGACTCAATATCCGGTACTGTTACCAGATCATCTCCCGAATAACAGCTCTTCCGTGATACTACGATATTGAGCCGTTCAGGAAGCGGATGTCCGATACTTTCATATGTATACCGTCCCATTATAACAGCTCCGCCTGTCGTAAGCTTCTTAAAATGAGCCATATCTGCCGGTATACTCCACGGTATCCTGCCGCTGGCACCTATAATGCCGTTTGAAGATACTGCCGCTATAATGTTAATCATTGCTTTCAAGTTCCTTTAACAACTGTCTGACTGTCTTTTTTAAGACAGGATGTACATATTCAGGCATCAGCTCAGACGCTGGTTTAAGCACGAAATACCGGTTATGCATATCTATATGCGGCACTATAAGTTCCTTTTCGTTTATGACCTCATTATCATAGAAAATAATATCAAGATCAAGCGTTCTTGGTCCCCAATGTATCTCTCTTTTTCGGTCAGCTTTATTTTCGATCTCATGAAGAAGATCAAGCAGACCGTGCGGAGTGAGCATTGTACGCAGCTTTACTGCTCCATTCAGAAAATCAGGCTGATCTGTATAACCATACGGTTTGGTGACGATAAGCTCTGAAAGGCTCAGATCCTTGACATATCTGCTCGAACTAAGCTCCTCTACAGCATTTGATATATAAGTTCTGCTGTCACCTATATTTGAACCTACTGCGACAAGTGCCTCGTGCCATTCACGATGTATCTTAACAGAAACTGAACCGAAGTCCATTGGTATCGGAGCTTCCGGTTTTCTAAGCTCTATATCAACTGCTTTTATAAGCTCAAATTTATTGAGTATTGCTGCTGCAACTTCCTGTGCAGCAGTTTCTATAAGCTTGTAGGTATTAGCAGTCAGCACCTCACCGATAAGCTTGCATACACTGCCGTAGTCCACTGAATATTCAAGTTCATCAGTCAGTCCGGCTTTTTCAGTCTCAACATAAAGTACTGCGTTAACATAAAAGTTCTGACCGTTAATATTTTCGTGTTCAAAAACTCCGTGATGAGCAAATATTTTCAGCTCATCAATACATATCCTGTCCATTTTTTTATCCTCTCATTACTGCCTGTGTCATTTTTATAGCCCGTACATTTTCTTTCACATCATGAACTCTGACAAATGAAACGCCTTTCATTACTCCTATGACCGTTGTAGCTATCGTACCTTCAACACGCTCATTTGCCGGAATATCAAGTGTAAGTCCGATAACAGATTTTCTCGATGTTCCAAGCAATACCGGATAGCCAAGCTCTGCTCCGAATTCATCGACTCTCTTTATTGCTTCAAGATTATTCTCATAGGTCTTACCGAAACCTACTCCCGGATCGATCATAATTTTATCGCTCTTTATCCCTGCTGATGCCGCTATAGAAAGAGTCGACTTCATATCTTTTATAAGGTCAGCAAAGAAGGAGTTATAGTCAGTATTGTCCCTGTTATGCATAAGGCAGCAAGCTGCTCCGCTCTCAGCTATCAGCTTCGCCATTTCTCCGCAGTCGTATTTCAGTCCCCATATATCATTTATAAGGTCAGCACCAGCTTTTATTGCAGCCTCAGCTACTTTAAATTTATATGTATCTATAGATACAGGAATGTCAAAATTCCTCCTGATTTTTTCGATGATACCGGCTGTACGCTCTATCTCTTCTTCGTCACTTATTTTAGTATACCCGGGTCTTGTGGATTCTCCGCCAATATCAAGGATGTCAACACCCTCTTTTATCATCTGCTCAGTCCTCTTTAAGGCAGCATCCAAAGAATTAAATTTTCCGCCGTCAGAAAAGGAATCAGGTGTAACGTTTAGTATCCCCATTACATAACAGTTATTAAGTGTATCAAATTCTCGGCTGCCTATTTTCATATTCATACTCCTATCTCATTATTCCTTTTTTCGTCAGACCATTTACACTCTTTCTGAGCCTTGCAGTCAAAGCATAATCTCGATTTTTTATCAGCTCTGTAGAATATTTCTTCTATAACAGTTTTATCATCCGAAACGCAATGATGTGAAGCTATCAATTTTAATATGCATTCTTTTTTCAAGCTCTCACAGCCAATATCGTCAAGTATTTCAGAGGATATTTTTACTCCGGAAATATCATGCGGAACTCCCGTTTTATACTCCTCAACTCTGCCTATATCGTGAAGAAGTGCCGCTGAATATATAATATCAGGCTCAGCTTCTGCACCTTGTTCCGAGCACATTATCATGGCTATTCTTGCAACGTTCATAAAATGCTCAAGATCATGTCTGCAAAATATCCTGTCCTGCTCCAGTTCCCTCAATTCATCTAAAAGCCGACGATAACGCTCATTCTTTATTATCTTGTTCGCAAGCTCAAGTTTCATTATTATTCCTCTTAGTGACCATACTTATAAATTTGTATTTTATTATAACATATATTACCGAAAAAATCAAGCTTCCATATCTGATATGATGCAATACAATTTTATGTTATCTTATTAGCAATTTTTCACTTGCAATAAATCCGGATTTATGGTATAATTATATGATGTATCAAAGAATAATTATATGTAAATGTTCATTTTCAAGAAAGGATAAATAATGCGATTCAATGAACTGAACTTATCACAGGAACTGATCCGTGCCGCAGAGGAGCTCGGATTTCAGGAAATGACAGAAATACAGGAAAAGAGTATACCTCTTCTTCTTGAAGGAAGAGACGTTGTCGGACTTTCAAACACAGGTACCGGTAAAACTGCTGCTTTCGGAATACCTGCCGTTGAAAGCATTGCACCTACAGACCGTAAAAATGCTGCTGTACTCATCCTGTGCCCTACCCGTGAGCTTGCTATGCAGGCTGCCGGAGAAATACGCAAATTCGCCAAATACAAAGAAGGAGTCCGCACATGTGCTGTTTACGGCGGTGCAAGTATGGATAAGCAAATATCTGAGCTCAGACGTGGAGCAAACATAGTTATCGGAACTCCCGGAAGAGTAATGGACCACATCAGAAGACGTACTCTTAAACTTGAAAAAATAAGAACCGTTATACTCGATGAAGCTGATGAGATGCTCAACATGGGATTCAGAGAAGATATAGAATCTATACTTGCGGATGTCCCTGCTGAGAGACAGACAGTTCTCTTCTCAGCTACTATGCCGTCAGAGATAATGTCTATAACTCAGAAATATCAGAATGATCCGGTAAAGGTCAAGATCAAGTCATCTCAGCGTACTGTTGAACTTATCGAGCAGTTCTATTTTGAAGTTGCAATGGGAAGAAAAACAGACGCACTCAAACTTTTGCTTGCTGCATACTCCCCGTCATCCGCAATGGTATTCTGCAACACAAAAGCAATGGTCGATCAGCTAACTCAGGAACTCATTAAATCTGACATAAAAGCCGCAGGTCTTCACGGTGATATGAAGCAGATGCAGCGAACTCAGGTAATGAACAGCTTCAAAAATAAGACTACGGAGATACTCGTAGCTACTGATGTTGCTGCAAGAGGTATAGATGTCAGCGGTGTGGATGCGGTATTCAATTATGACCTGCCACAGGATAATGAATACTACATACACCGTATTGGACGTACAGGAAGAGCCGGAATGGCTGGTGCAGCTTACACACTCATAACCGGAAGAAGACAGCTTGCCGACCTTCACGCTATAGAAAAGTTTACTCACGCTGAAATACGTGAGCTTCCGCTGCCTGATAAATCCGATATAATATCCATGAAACAGGAAGCCTTCGTCAATAAAATTGCTGGCTCAGAAGCAAGTCACTTCGCTTATGACGTTCTTGATAAGCTTGCTGCTAAAGGTATTGACTACCGTGAAGCTGCTGCCCGTGTAATAAACAGCGTGTTGCAGTCGGATATTGAACGGCTTCCTGAATTCGATGCTAAACCGCTCAAAAAAGGCAGACGCAACGGCTCCAAAACGGTCAAGGTCGATATAAGTATCGGCAGAAGCAAACGTATCGCTCCGAACTTCATTCTCGGTGCTCTTGTTGATGCTACGGGAATGTCCGGACGTGATTTCGGCAAGATAGATATTTATGATGAGCATACGACTGTTGAAGTTCCGGAAACTGAACTTGATTACATTATCGACAGCACAAATTCTATCAGAATAAACGGACATCAGGTTGAAGTCAAGCAGTGGAAGGGTACTGACATCCCTTCTAAAAACAGGTCTTCACGCAGAAACGATAAACCAAAGTTCGACAGAAAACATAAGGCTTACGGCGGAAGAAGCCGTGCCGATGTTTTCACAGATTATATCCCAGACCGCAAAAAACGTACTAAAAAAAGACATTGAGAGGTGATATTCAATGGCTCAGAAAAAAAAGAAAAACAGAACTGTAAAACCAGCAAATAATACAGTTCCTCCGTCAAAAGCTCCTGCAAAGGACAATAAAAAAATGATTCTTCGAATAGGAATGATTTTGCTGGCACTTTTAATGGTTTTAAGTGCTCTTGCCCCGATTTTAATGTAAAAATGAAATACCGTCGGATAAACATATCCGGCGGTAATTTTTATGCCCTCATAATGACATAATTCGCATCTTCAATGCATTATAATATTATCAGAAAGCATTGCGGAGGTGCATCATGCAGACTATTTATGTGGATGTGCTTATTATCCTTAATATTTATGTAAATTTCTTTCTACTGAAAATTACTTCCGGCATCACAAGCTCTCATATGACTACAAAACGCTGCATGATCGCCTCGGTATACGGAAGCTTTTTCTCACTGCTCATACTTTGTCCGAGCCTAAATTCTTTTGCGGTCACAAGCATTAAAGTTGCTGCTGCTTTTACAATTGTCCTTATCGCATTCGGTTTCTTCGGCTGGAACAGATTTATCAAAAATACTGTCGCATTTTTCACATCAAATTTCATTCTTGCAGGTGTAGTTTGTGCGGTGGACTCATGGCTCAGTCCGGAATTTATACATACTGAAAACTCTTTTTTCTATGTGGACTTTTCTTTGCTTGTCCTTATAGTTACTACTGCTCTTCTCTATTTCGGAGTTTATCTTGTAAAAAGATTCTCCCCTGTCGTAAACTGCTCGGACTCATTCCGTGTAACAATAAAATTTAAAGGCAAGCATCTTGAAATTGCCGGACTTGCCGACACCGGCAACTGTCTGACTGATTTTTTCTCCGGCGACCCTGTTATAATATGTGATTCTATCCCCTTTTCTTATGACGATAATAATATCCCTGATGGATTCAGAATGATACCTTACTGCACTATATCCGGCGAAAGTGTTATACCGGTTTTCCGCCCTGATATGGTCACGATCTCAAACTGTACAAGCGGTGAAACAAAAGCTGTAAAAGCTCTTATAGGTATCGCAGAAAGCTCCGGAAAGGCGATTTTCAACCCTAAATTACTATACTCAGCTCTATAAGAAGATAAAGTAAAGGAGAATACATATGAAATCAAAAAAATCTTTTATCTCAAAACTTTTAAGCATTTTTAAAGGTAAAGTTTACTATGTCAACGGTGCTGACACTCTTCCTCCGCCGCTTACAAAACAGGAGGAAACCTCTGTTTTTATCGGTCTTACCAATAACGACCCTGATGCAAGAAATACACTTATAGTGCATAATCTCAGACTTGTCGTATATATAGCAAAAAAATTCGAGTCCACAGGTATCGGACTCGAAGACCTCGTTTCAATTGGTACTATCGGACTTATAAAAGCTGTAAATACTTTCTGTCCCACTAAAAATATCAAACTCGCCACATATGCTTCAAGGTGCATTGAAAACGAGATACTTATGTTCCTGAGGAAGTCCTCACAATACCGCAATGACCTTTCAATAGATGAACCGCTGAACGTCGATTACGACGGCAATGAGCTGCTTCTGTCCGATGTGCTCGGTACGGATGAGGACGTTGTAAACAAAGGTATCGAGACAGAAGCAGAACGTGAAATACTCAGGGATGCTGTTGCAGGTCTTGGCGAGCGTGAACGTGAAATAATGGAGATGCGTTTCGGTCTCGTGACCGGAAAAGAAAAAACTCAGAAGGAAGTTGCCGATATGATAGGTATATCCCAATCCTATATCTCTCGCCTTGAAAAGAAAATAATCAAAAAGTTGAGGGTAAAGATCGAAAGTATAACATAATAATAAAACTGGCACCGATTTTTCGATGCCAGTTTTTATTATCTCTTTACAAAGTATTCCTCATACCATACAAGGAAGGTATAGATAGTCCATATCTTTCTCCAATTATCGGAGTTGCCGCCGACATACTCGTCGTAAATAGCATTTATCTCGTCGAGGTCAAAGAATTCGGCAGCCATTTCGCTGTGGAATTTCTCCCTTACATCTGCATTATAACGCTCGTCAGCAAGCCATATCCTTATGGGAACTATAAAGCCGAGTTTCTTACGGAACGCTATTTCGTCAGGGAGCACTTTTGCTGCCGCAGTTCTGAATGCGACCTTATTCTGCTCCTCGTTGACTTTATACTCAGACGGCATACGTGACGCAATATCGAATATTCTGCGGTCGGTAAGAGGCATTCTTATCTCCAGACCGGCAGCGGTACTCATCTTATCGACATTGAGATAAATGTCGCCTTCGAGCCATATCTGTATATCAACATCAGACATTTTTGTAAGCGGATCAAGTCCCTCAGTCTCGTCATAGATATACTTCACAAGATTTATAGGAAGCACATCCGGATCATAATGCTTCAATATACGCTGCTTCTCTTCCTCTTTCATTATGTTGGTATTTCCGACATAGAAAGTCTTTAGATTCTCACCATAACGCTCTGCATTACGGTACATATTATATCCTCCGAAGAACTCATCTGCTCCCTCTCCGGAATAGCATAATTTAGTGTGCTTTGCAGTTGCAAGGCATCCGAGTGTGAATACTATAGCTGATGCGTCACCTAAAGGCTGCTCCATATTATACATAACGTATGGAACTATATCGAAGAAGTCCTTAGGCTGGATATTAGCAACAGAGTGTTCAACTTTGAGAAGTTCAGCAGTCTTTGCAGCTACTCTTGACTCGTCAAAACGCTCCTCGTCATAACCGCATGAATCAGCTCTCTTTGCATCGCTCATTGCAAGTACGTATGAGGAATCAACTCCGCCGGAAAGGAACGACTCAGCAACTTCGCCGTCCTCCTTGACCTCTGTCATTATATGCCTGAGAGTTTCATGTATCTCATCTGCATATTCTTCAAGCGACTTGCTTCTGTCCGGCTTGAATTCGGGAGTCCAGTAACGGTGTATTTCCAGCTTTCCGTTCTTGAACGAGAGCCAATGTCCGGGCATGAGCTTTTTCAGACCTTTGAAAAATGTATCTTCGCCGGCAACATATGTCAGAGTCATATATATCTGGAGCATATCCTTATTAAGCTCTTTCACAAATCCGTCCTGAGCCATTATGTCACGTATCATAGTTCCGCACAGTAATCTGCCGTCTGCTGTCTGATAGTAGTAGAAAGGCTTTGTACCGAACTGGTCACGCACACAGAACAATTCCTGTTCAGCTTCGTCCCAAACTGAAAATGCAAACATTCCATAGATATGATCTGCTATATCATGTCCCCATTTTTCGTAACCTTTTTTCAGTATCTCCAGCTCTCTCTTTTCACGTTCAAGACTGCTGTCTGCTCCAAGTTCATTACAGAGCTCCCTCCAGTTACGGATATGACCTCTGTACTCACGTATCTCTGCCATTATAATTCACCTCGAAAAATGTTATTTATTATACTTCTTCGTAAACCTGCGGACGATTCATAAGTGCTCCAAGAGCTCTTCTTACATCTCCGCCTTTGAATAATACTTCATTTAACTGCTCTGTTATAGGCATTTCCACTCCGAGCTTCTGTGCGAGATCATATGCTGCCTTACAGCAGAAATATCCCTCTACTGTTCCGACTCTCTTTACAGCCTCCTCAGGAGAAACTCCCTGACCGATAAGTATACCTGCACGGCGGTTTCTGCTGTGCATACTTGTACAAGTAACTATAAGGTCGCCTATTCCTGTAAGTCCGCTGAATGTTACAGGGTCAGCACCGGCAGCTTTTCCGAGTCTTGCTATCTCGTGGATACCTCTGGTCATGAGGGCAGCTTTTGTATTGTCGCCGTAGCCAAGACCGTCACATATTCCCACACAAAGTGCGATGATATTTTTAAGTGCTCCGCCGAGCTCGCAGCCCTTAACATCGTCATTGAGATAAATCCTGAGATAATCCTTGCCAAGCTCTCTCTGAACATACTCAGCTGCTTCGTGATTATCTGATGCAGCAACGACTGTTGTCGGAATACATCTTGCAACTTCTTCTGCATGAGAAGGACCGGAAAGTACTACAAGCTTATCATTCTTTATTTCCTCACTTATGACCTCGCTCAATGTTTTCAGACTGCCTTCTTCAAGACCCTTGCCTGTATTGAGTATGACCATATTTTCGGTTATATATGGAGCTGCCTCTTTAGCTACGTTTCTCACAAATGAAGAAGGTATGCCAAAAATTACCATATCACAGCCTTTGATACATGAAATATCACTTGTAAGTACGATGCTTTCTGAAATCGGCACTCCAGGAAGTTTCTGTATATGCTCACCGTGTTTTCTTATTTCATCTATCTCAGACTGAAATTTTGACCATACAGTTACATTGTGTTTTCCACAGTGCTCCGCCATTATTGCCAGACTGAGACCAAAGCCTCCTGAACCAAGTATAACGATCTTTGCCATAAATTCTCTCTCCCTCCGATAAAAAATAATTACGTCTCTTCAGGTACGTCCTTACTCTTGAATTTGAATTTATTTTCAGTTCCGTTCTTTAATCTTACGATATTTGTACGGTGCATCCATATTACCATTCCCATCATCGGCAATGTGAGCATCATGTACAAAAAGCTCCTGCCGAATGAATTCTGCTCAACTATCAGCGACATGAGCAGAGTTGCCAGAGGTACATATGAACAGCTTATTATCGATGCCAGCGATACATATTTTGATAATGCAAGCACAACTATGAATATAGTTATACAGGCTATGAATACCTTTGGATTAACTGCAAGGAATGTTGATGCTGCGACCAGAACTCCTTTTCCGCCTTTAAATCCGTAATAGATAGGATAGATATGTCCTATTATTGCAAAAAATCCTGCAATATAACCTATGTAGTGAGTATCATTGCCTGAGCCTATACCTGCGTTTATCAGATTACAGAATCCTCTTGACATCGTTACAGCGATGATCCCTTTCAGAAGGTCACCTGCAAGAGTTATCGCTGCACACGTACTTCCTGCACAGCGTAAAGTATTCGTAAGACCGGCATTATGGCTGCCCATAGTCCTTATATCCTTGCCTTTGAGCAGTCTTACTGAAATGATAGAAGAATTCAGACTTCCTAAAAAATATCCGCTTGCAGCAGCAAATATAAGTGCTAACAAAACTTTCATTATTTATCACTTCCTCCTCTTTCACGCACTATGAACCTTACGGGAGTTCCCTCAAGTCCGAATGTAGAGCGTATCTGATTTTCGATATATCTTCTGTAAGAGAAGTGGAAAAGGTCAGCTCTGTTTACGAAAGTGACAAATGTAGGCGGCTTTGTAGACGGCTGGGTCATATAGTATATCTTCAGACGTCTGCCCTTATCCGACGGCGGCTGCACCCTTGTAGTAGCATATGCAAGAACATCATTCAACATTCCTGTTGATATTCTCATACTATTCTGCTCGTAGGTGTACTTTATAAGCTCATAAAGCTTATTGATACGCTGTCCGGTCTTAGCTGAAATGAACACGAACGGTACATATGACATGAAGCTGAAATCATTTTCAAGCTTTGTTCTGAACTCCTGCATGGTCTTATCGTCTTTCTCGATAAGGTCCCACTTATTGACTGCAACTACACACGCTTTTCCCTGTTCATGAGCGTATCCTGCAACCTTTGAATCCTGTTCTGTAAAGCCCTCTGATGCATCAAGCATTATAACGCACACATCAGCTCGGTCAACAGCCATATAAGCTCTGAGCACGCTGTAGTGCTCTATCTTTTCTGTGACCTTCGATTTCTTACGTATACCGGCAGTGTCGATAAAAACAAACTTGCCATAGTCATTTTCAATAACCGTATCCGTTGAATCACGGGTAGTACCTGCTATATTCGAGACTATAACACGCTCCTCGCCTGCAATCTTGTTGATAAGTGAGGATTTTCCGGCATTTGGCTTTCCTATGACCGCAACCTTGATATACTCATCCTCATACTCCTCTTCCTTTGTATCGGGAAGATACTCATATATTTTATCAAGCATATCACCCGTACCGTGACCGTGTACTGAGGATATCGGATAAGGGTCACCAAGTCCGAGGTTATAGAACTCGTATATCTCCATAGGAGGCTCACCGAGCGTATCGCACTTATTTACGGCAAGTATCACCGGTTTGCCGCTTTTCAAAAGCATCTGAGCGACTGCATAGTCATCAGCAGTTACTCCGCAGCGAATGTCAGTAACAAATACTATAACATCAGCCTTTTCGATAGCAAGTTCAGACTGACGACGCATCTGTGCAAGTATAACATCATCGCTGTCCGGCTCGATACCGCCGGTGTCCACTATCATGAACTCCTTGCCACGCCATTCGCATTTAGAATAGATACGATCACGGGTCACTCCCGGAGTATCTTCAACTATTGAAAGACGCTGACCTATAAGTTTATTGAATAAAGTGGACTTTCCAACATTAGGTCTTCCGACTACTGCTACTATCGGAATTGACATGATCTCCACTCTCCTTTCATTATATTTTAATATGTAATTCCCATCATTGCATCAAGAAGCTCATAACCGTCGCTGTTCGTAGTGACTACCTTGACACCGAGTTCACGCTCTACATCACCGATAGTCATATCATCCAGAAACACGTCCGAGTCTCGTCTTACCATAGACGACGAGAGCAGAAGTTCCGTACCGAGGTCTTTACCCTTTAGCTGAGCAATGAGGTCCTGAGCAGTTATAAGTCCTGTTACAGTGATAGTATCGCCAAAAAAATCATTTCTTATTCGGTATACATCGCACCGGAGCTGAGGGAATTTTTCCTCCGCCATTTTTGCAAGCGAAGATATAACTCCGTATGGGGAATATCCGGTTGCGATCGTAACATGACGGTCTTCACCCTCCCATTCAGCCATATCAAGAGCACTGTAGAACTCGTCCATGAGCGACCTGAGCATACCTACTCCGTTTTCGTACTGTGGATAATCCTCATAGACCTCAGCAGGCGGGATCTCTCTGCCTGCCAGCAGGTAGAACTCATCAGAAGGAAAGACAGTTCTCGTACCGAATTTTTCAAGGAATTCACGCTGATAGCTCTCTATTATATCCAAAGTCTCAGCCGCACCCTCCGGAGTAAATGGTGTAAGCGGAAACAGTCCCTCACGGTATTTTGTAACTCCAAGCGGAACAACAGCCATACTCGTGATATTGGGCATAAGTGTACCGAGATCGGTAAGAGTTCTGCGAAGCTCGTCACCGTCATTAAGTCCCGGACAGCACACTACCTGACAATTCAGCTTTATGCCATTCTGTGCGAGCTGCCATATAAATTTCAGCTTTTCACCTGCAAATCGGTTATGCATCATTTTTACACGCAGCTCCGGATTTGTCGTATGGACTGACACATTGATATTGAGCTTCATTTCTATGATACGGTCAATATCAGACTGGCTCATATTGGTCAAAGTAACGTAATTTCCCTGCAAGAAAGAAAGTCTCGCATCATCGTCCTTGAAATAGAGAGTTTCTCTCATTCCGGGCGGAAGCTGATCTATGAAACAGAACACGCACTTATTACTGCACGACTGTTTACTGTCCATAAGGAAGGTCTCGAACTCAAGACCGAGATCGTCGTACTCATCTTTCTGTACAGTTACAGTCAATTCCTCACCGTGGCGGACTAAATCGAGCTTTACATCCGTTTCGGCTGCATAGTACATATAGTCGAGCACGTCCTTAACGCCATGACCGTTAATGCTAACGAGAATATCCCCGCTCTGAACACCACACTTATCTGCCGGCGAACCGGGAATTATGCTATTGATCTTTACCATAAATATAACTCCAAGCTGTCTTTGCAGTTAAAAAGGAGAGAAGGAATACTCCTCCTCTCCTTCTCATACTCGTGTTCAGCTGATTATTCAGCATCGATCTTAAGAACCTCTACGCCCTTATAGAAACCGCAGTTCTTGCAAACTCTATGTGGAGCTTTATATGCACCGCAGTTGTCACACTTTGACATAGCTGGTGCTTCGAGTTTCCATACAGCAGAACGTCTCTTATCACGTCTTGCCTTGGAAGTTTTTCTCTTCGGTACAGCCATTCTGGCACCTCCTTACAGAGCTTCACAGCTCAAATTAATTAAGACAATCACACTCTCCCAGATTAAGATCCTGACCGCAAACCATACAAAGACCCTTGCAATCGTCCTTGCAGAGATTTTTTGTAGGAAGCTGAAGAAGCAGATCGGTAAGTGCGATCTCATTCAAATCAATGCTCTCACCATCAGCGACGATATAATCATCGTTTTCACCGTTGATGGAAGGAACAACAATATGGTCGAAGTCGAAGTGATATTCTCTTTCAAGCTCTTTAAGGCATCTGTCGCAGATGATATTAAGCGTGAAATCGACAGAATACTCCAGATAAACTACACCAGCCCTGTTATACACACGACCATTTATGCTTACAGGTGAGCCAAACGTGTATCCTCTTACATCAGAGAGCTCGTCTGCTCCTATCTCGCATGATATATTCCTGGATTCTCCGACAATACTGAAAATCTGTTTTAAGTTAATCTTCATAATACAAATCCTTCAGAGCACCATAAGATACATTATACACTAATTGACCAAATATGTCAATAGTTCGGTATAAAAAACTTTTTTCCTGCTCAGTTAAGGAACTGCTTAACAACTTCCGGAAGCTCAGAGTCGTCAGCAGAAACTGTAAATACAACAGTGATGTCGTTCTTGCTTGTAAGAGCATCGAGCTTTTCAAGAAGCTTGCCGAAAGCCTCGTAATCACGTCCGCCGATCTTGAAGATACCGTCAACGTATATCTTTTCTATATCATAGTTACCAGCGATCATACCAGCTACATAGCCATAGAAAGCATCAAAACCGTTTATATCGAATTCATCAACATCACACCATCTAACCTTGAAGCTGATAGAACGTCTAACGTTTGCACCTTTTTCGATACATACGAGATCGCCTGTTGTAGACTTTACAGCGTCATTGATCTGATCGATGAGTATTTTGGTCTTGCCTGTGCCTTTTTTTCCGGTAATAAGCTTAATCATAATTTACTCCTTCCATGCCTTGCGGCATTTATGACGTATTTTGTTTTAATAATTTATAGTGTAAGCCTGTAATTAGCCAAGCTTAGCTTCAAGAGCTGCCTTTGCACCCTCGTAACCAGGTTTGCCGAGAAGAGCGAACATATTTGACTTGTAGCTCTCAACACCAGGCTGGTTGAACGGATTAACACCGAGTACATAGCCTGAAACTGCACAAGCCTTCTCGAAGAAGTAGATCATGTAGCCAACGCTTTCCTCAGTAGTGTCATCGAGTTCAAGAATGATGTTAGGTACGCCGCCCTCTGTATGAGCGAGAACTGTTCCCTCAAAAGCCTTTCTGTTAACAACAGACATATTCTGGTTTGTGAGGAAGTTAAGTCCGTCGAGGTTCTCTGCATCAGGTTCAAGGAAGAGATCAGTCTTTGGCTTCTTGATGTCAACGACAGTCTCGAAGAGTATTCTTGCACCGTCCTGGATGTACTGACCCATGGAGTGGAGATCAGTTGAGAATACAGCTGCTGATGGGAAGATACCCTTGTTGTCCTTGCCTTCGCTCTCGCCGAAGAGCTGCTTGTACCACTCAGACATCATAACGAAGCTTGGGTCATAGGATACGAGCATTTCAACAGACTTGCCCTTTCTGTAAAGGATATTTCTGAGAGCTGCATACTTATAGCAGTCATTGTTATCGAAATCAGCACAAAGCTCAGCCTGTGCCTTTGCAGCACCCTTCATGAGTGCATCTATATCACATCCTGCAACAGCGATCGGGAGAAGTCCAACTGCTGTAAGAACAGAGAAACGTCCTCCTACATCATCAGGGATAACGAAAGTCTCGTAACCCTCTGTATCGGAAAGGCTCTTGAGAGTTCCTCTTGCCTTATCTGTAGTAGCGAAGATCCTGTCCTTAGCACCTTCCTTGCCGTACTTATCTTCAACCATTTTCTTGAAGATTCTGAAAGCAAGTGCAGGCTCGGTTGTTGTACCGGACTTGGAAATTACGTTAACAGAGAAATCCTTGCCCTCGCAAAGAGCGATTATCTCGTTGAGATATGCAGGATTGATGCTGTTTCCAACGTAGTAAATATCAGGTGTATCCTTCTTCATATTGTTATAAAGAGGAGACTTTAAAAGCTCTATAGCAGCTCTTGCACCAAGGTATGAACCGCCGATACCTATAACGATAAGAATATCGGAATTAGACTTGATCTTTTCAGCGGCAGCCTTGATCCTTGCAAATTCCTCCTTATCATAGTTTGTAGGGAGTTCTACCCAGCCAAGGAAATCATTGCCAAGACCAGACTTGCTGTGAAGTGAAGCAGCAGCTGCCTCAACCTGTGCCTTGATACCAGTCATTTCATCAGCATTAATGAAATCCTTCAGGTATTTGGTGTTAAGTTTTAATGACATTTGTATTTACCTCCAATATGCACGGCTGACCGTACAAATATAATTTACCATCTTTATGATACTATATTTTCGGATTTTTTTCAAGTATCTTTGCGATAATAATTCCACTTTTGTATATTTGCAACAATTACAAACACATTTACTCCAACACTTTATACAACATTTTCTTTAAAACGTAACCAAAATCAAGTTTATTAACATCATTTTTTACTATAATATCAGTTTCAAAAACCTGCTCTTTATCGTCATAAAAAACAGCCTCTCCTATCACCTGACCTTTATGAAGCGGTGCATCAAGAAATGAAGGTATCACAAACACTGTTTTCAGCTTTCGGTCAGCTTTTGGAATGACTATTTTGCCGCTGTCACTAAGCTCTATATCCACTGCCGACTCCTCACCATTGCGTACCTTTATCGGCTTTAGTATATCATCAGGAAAATGAGCTGCTGTAATGCGGTAATCGCTCATACCTCTGTTTATAAGCTCCTTTGCTTTTGAAAAGCTCACGTCCTCGCTCTCAGCTCCAAGAATGACTGCTCCGAATTTCGCTCCGCTTTCATTTTTTCCGCACTCTGCTATACAATAACCGCTCTCGTCCGAATGAGCTGCCTTGAACCCGCAATGCTTCTTATAAGTCCTTGCAAGAGTGTTTTCATTGACAAGCTCAGTCTGTCCCTCTTTTACAAAATCTCTCCAGATACAGAAATATTCTTCAAGAAACTGAAACTCCGACAGTTTACAGCATACCACTGAAATATCATGAGCGGTCGTATACTCCCTTTCGTCGTAATAGCCGTAAGGCGAAACGAAATATGTATCACGCAGACCTAAATCAAAAGCCTTTGCATTCATGTCCATTACAAATTCCTCGACAGTTCCGGACGTTTTTTCTGCTAAAACAGTCAGTGCGTCATTTGCGTTGCCAACTATAACCGCTTTCATCAGCTCATCAGCACTCAGCTTATCCCCAGATTTCAGCCATATGACCGAACCTTTCGTACCGGTCACTGACTCTGAAGCCGTCAGTTCGTCTTCAAGACTATAGTCGCCGTTTTCTATGCTCTCCGCAATAAGAAGAAGTGACATAAGCTTGCCAAGATACCCCACATTCATCCTCAAATCGTCGTTTTCCTCTTCGAGTACCTTTCCGGTACTGCAATCAAACAGTACATAAGCCTTGATACTATCCCCACTATCCTTCTTAGCGTTCGCAGCTGCACACGGTACGCTCATCAGAATCGCTGTTAGTATTGCAATTATCCTGCTCATATTTATCACCTCAGTAATGAATATGAAGCTTAGCTTGTTTTTAACACTGCAAATAAAAACTCCCCTTACGGGGAGCTTTTCTCACGCATTCTCATTTTTTAACGCATCGATAGTATTATCCTTCTTAATCTTTGACATTGAGTATAACATAGTTGAGAACACTACAGCAAACACGCTGAATACAGCTAAAGCTACCGCATTCCAAGGCATATGCATCTTTGTTTCAAACCCCTCAGATACAAGCATGAATAGAGCATAGTTTATAAGAGCTGATACAGGAAGTCCGAGTATCAACGCCTTGAATCCGTACAATAAGCATTCAAAGTTCATCATTTTGTTAAGTCCCTTGCTGCTCATTCCGACAGATCTCAGCATAGCAAATTCTTTTCTTCTAAGACTTATATTTGTCGAAATAGTGTTGAATACGTTAGCCGCAGCAATAAGTGAGATTATGATTATAAATCCGTATGCAAAAACTTTTATGATAGTTATAAGATTTCTTACCATCTCAACTTCTTCTGCATAATCATAAACTGAATCCAATAATATATTTTCATCATCTAAGATCTCACGTATCTTTTTAGTAGTATTCTTATGGTCATCAGATGTAAAAACGAATCTATAGCCTCCTGAGTCACGAGTATCATAAAACGTGAACATACTGTCACGGAAACTAAGCGGATAATAGAGTGTCGTATCTTTTGTAAAGCTATCATCAGTAAAAATAGGTTCGTTTTCTGTTATATGACCTATCTTTAGTTCTTTTGTAGTATAGAGCTCTGATTCGTCAATATACTTGTACTCAGGCTCTTCACCTTCTTTGCGGTCAATCTTGGAATATTTCATCTTTCCTTTTTCCCAGCCAGCAAATTCATAGTTTTCACAAAGCTCCTTATCACCGACATATACGCTTGAATCAAAAGTTACATCATCATGTTTGAACATATATCTCTTTTCATACTTCTGAGTAAACGTATCATACATATTAAATCCATCCACAACTATTGCCAAAGGGTGATCGGGATCCATGTAATCACTTTCGCTGAGTCCTTCTTTTTTCAGGAACTTTTTATAAGCTTCGTCACTAATAAAAGAGATATTCATAGTTAACTCATACTTGTTTTCGTCGTTCGCTGAATGAGTATCTTTTACGTAATCTGACATATCATCCGCAGAAAAAAATCCTGTAGCATCACTTGTAAGAGTATATGCAGAATCGGTCACATCATCAATAGCTTTCATTTTGTTAAAAAGCTCTTCGACCTGCTCGCTATCTTTGCTAATATCCTCATTATCATTTATAACAACTTCTATATCGTATGATAAAGAGTCAAAGGAAGTCTCAGCCGATTCAACGAGGTAAGTTGTAAACGAAGCAGCTGAAATAAATAGAACTATGCTCATAAAAAGGCTTACTATAGTAGCTCTGTATTTTTTCTTGTTTCTCTTGAAGTACTTGTGTGCAAGCATTCCCGGGAATCCGAAAACTTTATAAACAAGCTTAGGAGTTCTTACCTTCTTGCCTGACTTTATATCATTATTCTGACGTATAGCCTCAACTGCTGTAACACGCTGTGCTCTTACAGTAGGTATCCATGATGACATTCTTACTGTGAACTGTGCTATTAATATCGACGCAATAATAGCTATAGGTGAAATAACGAGTTTAAGTTTGATGTTATCAGCTGACATTTCGCTTATAGAAGCAAGCTTATCACCGAGAAGTGCAAATGTAGTTTCTATACCTGCGATACCAAGAATTATTCCAAGCGGGATTCCTATGACACTTACTATAAATGACTCGTAGCCTATCATCTTCTTTATCTGTTTTCTTGTTGCTCCGACAGAAGAAAGAAGTCCGAGCTGTTTTGTTCTCTCGTTTATAGAAATAGCAAAAGCGTTATAAATAAGTGCGATAGAACCGAATACTATAAGTGCGATAAGGAAAGTAGCAAATCCGCATAATATCAGCATCGATGAACCATTTTTTGCTACACCTGAAAATGCAAGAAGTTCATCGTTCGTTGAACCGATAAGATCATTATTCGACATAAATGAATAGACTTTATTTGGTTTTTTCATCTTGAAATATACAGCATATTCATCTGCATTATCGCATAAAGCCTCGCCGCCGTCATCAAGAGTCATCAAGTCTCCATCTAATAACATCGAGTCATATTCGCCGACTATAGTATATGTCCTTGAAGTTTTATACTTAAAATCATACTTTGATTCGGCTTCATCATCATCTAAAATCTCAAGATCACCTATATCAAATGTTATCTTATCTCCTACTTTATACTTAGATTTATACATATATTCTAATACAAATGGAGTAAAGATGATCTCGTCTGATGATTCAGGAAGTCTGCCCTTTACTATATTCACAGGCATACTGTTAAAAAATTCTTCATTGGCTGCTAAAATTGGATCATATTGAGAATAAGCTTCTCTTTCATAGTTCATTTTTGCATTTCCGATATTACTGTAACAAAAAGCCTTGCTTACCTCTGAAGCATCTTCTATCTTTTTAAACTCATCATAGCTTTCAACACTTGTACATCCGTGCCAGTCGCCCTCCTGTTGTATAACTATCTTTTTTCCGAATTCCAGAAAACTTGCAACAGATGTTGTTACAGCACATATAAGAGCTGTTGAAAGTATTATTCCTATGATAGTAACAATTGTACGAACACGGTTTTTCTTTAAAGTTTCTAATGTGACCTTGTGAAATACGTTCATTTTCTTATCACCTCGTCACGCTTTATCTTTCCGTCTTCAATAGCAATTATGCGGTCTGCCTGAAGTGCAACATTTTCATCATGAGTTATAACAATAAGTGTCTGGTTGTACTTCTGATTTGATACTTTCAGAAGCTCAACTATCTCCTGACTGTTTTTGCTGTCGAGGTTTCCGGTCGGCTCGTCTGCAAGAACAACTGCCGGTGCATTCATAAGTGCTCGACCAATAGAAACTCTCTGCTGCTGACCTCCCGAAAGCTCGTTAGGAAGATGTGATTCTCTGCCTCTGAGTTTCAGTATATCCAGAAGCTCGTTGAGTCTTGCTTCGTTCACCTGCCTTCCGTCCATGAGTACCGGAAGGGTTATATTCTCAGTTACATTAAGCACAGGGATAAGATTATAAAACTGATAGATAAGTCCGACCTGACGGCGGCGGAAAATAGCAAGCTGCTCATCGTTCTGTGCATATACATCATTTCCGTCCATCCATACCTTACCGCTTGTAGGCTTATCAACTCCTCCGAGTATGTGCAGAAGTGTTGACTTTCCTGAACCTGACGGTCCGATTATTGCTACGAACTCTCCCTTTTCAACTGAAAAAGATACGTTATCCAGAGCGTTTACCTGATTTTCGCCTTTACCATATATTTTTGTGAGATTTTCAACTTTAAGTATTTCCATGATAATTCTCCTTATCTTTGATGATGTAATTATTATATCAGATGTTTATTACAGGTCAGTGACTTTAAAATAACAAATATGTCACTAAACTGCTCCGTTATAGAAACGCATTTCAAATTCTGCTCCGCCTTCCGGAGAATTATATGCTTTCAGCGTACCGTCCTGACTGCTCACTATGTTTCTTGCAAGTGCAAGACCTATGCCAAAGCTCTGTTCATTGTTTTCGTTTCCCTTATAAAATCGCTCAAATATATGCGGAAGGTCTTCGGCTCTGATACCGCATCCGGTATCTTTTATCTTTATTTCTTTATATAAAGGATTATCGATACCGGTCACGGTGATAGTTCCTCCTGCCGGAGTGTGCTCCATACAGTTTTTAACGATATTGCCTATAGCTTCACAGGTCCACTGTATATCACCCTTAAATGTTCCCGAACCATTTATTATTAGCCGCTGCTCCCGGAGTTCAATAGGTATCTGCACCGGCATACAAGCTTGTTCGAGCAGCTTTTCCATAGGTACTACGTCCTTACGGAATTTTACAGTTCCGGCATCAAGCTTTGACATTTTCAAAAGCGTAGTTATAAGCCAGTCAACTCGCCTCAGAAGTCCGTTCATTTCATGCATGAGCTCTGTCTTTTTTTCGATAGTTGTATCAGGTCTTGAAAAAAGTGACATTATCAGATTCATAGATGTAAGCGGTGTACGAAGCTGGTGAGAGATGTCGGCAAGAGAATCTGCAAGGAACTCTTTATCCTCCCTTAGTTTCTGTTCCTGCTCACGAAGTCTTATGGTCATTTTCCATATCTCGTTCTGTAGTATAGCAAGCTCGCCCTCGGAATATTTATGGAGATCAATATGCTCGTCACCATGCAATACTTTATCTATATCAGACGATAACTCTGTAAGCCTCTTGTATCTGTAGAAATTAGTAACCAAATGAATGATTATAAACAGTAAACATAAAACTGCTGATAAGATACCTGTACGAACACCATTAAAGCTCGCCGCAGCTACTGCGATAACTGATATAATTATCATCAGCCATACAGAAATACCTGTTTCAAAATTTCTCAATAGCTTTATCATAAGTCCACCTTATATCCCATTCCACGCACTGTCTTTATAATTTTAGGATCCTGAGGATCGTTTTCGATCTTTTCTCTCAGTCTCTTTATGTAAACTGTCAGAGTATTATCATTGACGAACTCCCCAGCTATATCCCATATTGCCTCAAGAAGCTGAGTTCTTGACAGCACTGCTCCACGATTGTTAATGAACACAAGCAGCAAACGATATTCAAGTGCGGATAAATAAAGATCATTTCCGTTTTTAGTTGCGATTCCCTTTACAGTGTCAACAACAACGTCCCCAAGCTTAGTGACGCTGCCGCTTCCGCCTGTTAGACGAAGTATGTTCTTTATTCTTAATATAAGCTCTCTCGGACGAAACGGCTTTGGGATATAATCATCCGCTCCAAGCTCGAATCCCGTAACTGTACTGAATTCGTCACTTGATGCTGTGAGGAATATAACAGGTATATCATGCTCAGATTTTATTGCTGAACATACAGCAAATCCGTTTCCCTCTGCGAGAGAAACATCGAGAAGTACAAGATCAAAATGCTCATTTTCTATCATTTCGAGTGCCTTATTCTGTCCGTTGGCATTTTTTACGCTGAACCCTTCCTTTGAAAGAAACTCAGTAAGATTTACTACTATACTTTTATCATCTTCAACTAATAAAATGTTTGTCATTTTCTTACCTCCATGACTTATTACATCTTATATAATAACATATCATTTCATTTTTTTCAATTACAATTCTATCACTTTACTTCTGAAGATGTTCCCAGCCGAGCAATTTGACATAGAGAAATATAGGCAGATGATACTAACAAAGGACACGCTTGAATAGTGTGTCCTTCCTGTTGGTCTGATATATGCAAATAAAAAAGGCAGGTCACAGAATCAACTGTGCCTGCCAATATCGTTATTATTTCTTGTCCTCAGACTTAGCGTCTTCTTTTTCAGCCTCTTCATCTTCGCCCTCGAAATCTTCGATAGTAAGATCATCGTAGTCGAATTCAAGAAGCTCGTTGCAGTTAGGACAATTGATAGAGCCTTCCTCGATCATACCGTCATCAAGCAGGATAGTATCTCCGCAAGTTGGACAGGTGATCTCATAAAGCTCATCGTCATCATCGTCGAAGTCGAACTCATCGTCATCTTCGTCAATATCGTCTTCTCCGTCATCTCTCCAGTCTTCTTCGTCGCAATTATCGCAATCGCCGTCGCAATTATCGCAGTCCTCATAGAGGTCGTCCTCTACCTGACCGAGATCCTCATCGAGAATATCACAAAGCTCTGTGAGTTCATCGACCTGTGACTGAAGATCCTCTACATAAACTACTAACTCAGACATGACCTCAGACATCTGAAGCAATGCTTTGCCCTCTTTTGTAGAGTTATCAATTTCGAGACCATCAAGCAGTCCCTGTAAATAAGACATTTTTTCGGTAAGCTTCATAAACAGCTCCTCCTCTCAATTTAGTAACAATAGTAAAATTATGCTCTTGACATATACTCGCCGGTTCTTGTATCGATCTGGATCTTCTCGCCTTCGTTGATGAAGAGAGGAACCTTGACCTCAGCACCAGTCTCAAGTGTAGCTGGCTTTGTAGCATTTGTAGCTGTATCGCCCTTGAAACCTGGGTCAGTCTGAGTTACAACGAGCTCAACAAAGTTTGGCGGCTCTACGCCGAAAACATTGCCCTTGTAAGAAAGGATCTTACAGATCATTTCTTCCTTAACGAACTTGAAGCTGTCGCCGAGAGTAGATGCACTGATCGGAACCTGCTCATAAGTTTCAAGATCCATGAAGTAGTAAAGCTCGCCGTCGTTGTAGCTGTACTGCATATCCTTTCTCTCAACGAAAGCTGTTGGGAACTTAGCAGTTGGGTTGAAAGAAGTTTCAACAACTGAGCCTGTGATAACGTTCTTGTATTTAGTTCTTACAAAAGCGGCACCCTTACCTGGTTTTACGTGCTGGAACTCGATAACCTGAACAACCTGTCCGTCGAGCTCAAAAGTAACGCCGTTTCTGAAATCGCCTGCTGAAATCATTAAAAATACCTCCGTAATTTCAATTAAAGATTATAGTTTATTTTACCACATTTTATGATTTTTTGCAATACCCTAAATGATATTATTACAAAGTTATGAGATTTTTATCAATTTTCGTCAAATTATCGCATCCGTTTTCAGTTATTATGACAAAGTCCTCAATACGAACTCCGAATTTTCCCGGTATATAGATACCCGGCTCGACAGTGACTACCGTTCCCTCCGGAAGCGGGAGCTTATAGTTCGGAGAAGCATTTGGTTTTTCATGTATTTCAAGTCCGACTCCGTGTCCGAGTGAGTGACCGAAACATTCGCCATAACCTTCCTTGCGGATGATCTCTCTTGCAACAGAGTCAAGGTCGCAGCCTGTGATGCCGGCTTTTGCAGCCTTTATGCCTGCGAGCTGAGCTTCAAGGACAATACCGTACACTTTCCGCATCTCCTCTGTAGGCTCACCGACGCACAATGTTCTTGTCATGTCGCTGTGATAGCCGTTCCATACAGCACCAAAGTCCATGAGGACAAAGTCGCCGTCCTCAACTTTTTTGTCTGACGGAACTCCATGAGGCATCGAAGTATTTGCTCCTGAAAGGACGATAGTCTCAAATGACAAGTCCTCTGCTCCGTTTTTGAACATAAGTCTGTTGAGTTCAAGAGCTATCTCACGCTCTGTAACACCGACTTTGATAAATGGAAGAAGCTCATTCATGGACTTTTCAGCAATCTCCTGAGCTTTTCTGATGCACTTTATCTCATCCTCGTCCTTTATCATTCTGAGAGAGTTAATAGCATTGCTCAGCGAGTCAGATTCATTTATCTCAAGATAATGGAAAAAATGCTTATAGCTGTTGAGCTCCTTGACCGTCATTGTCTCGGACTCTATAGCTACTGATTTAACATCATTTGCCTTGAATATCTCTGTAAGCTGAGGAAAGAGCTTTTTCAGCTCTATTACCTCTGCATCTTTTACTGTCGCACGAGCTTTCTCGATATATCTGAAATCGATAAGAAGATAGGTCTTTTCAGGCAGTATGACTACAACTCCGGCTGATGACTTCATGCCTGTAAAATATCTTCTGTTTATGTCTGAAGTTATAAGGGCACAATCTGCGTCCTTGAAATGCTCAAAAAGTTTCTTTGCTCTTGTCAAGATTTTTCCTCCTTAAAGTTCAGCAAGTGCCTGAACTGCGAGATAATAGCTTCCGAATCCGAAACCGCTGATGCTCCCCTTGCATACAGGTGCGATAACTGAATTTGAACGGAATTCATCTCTTGCGAAGACGTTGCTTATGTGAACTTCAATACATGGTATCTTTATTGCAGATATAGCATCACGTATAGCGTAGCTGTAATGAGTATAAGCTCCGGCATTTATGATAACTCCGTCAAAAGAAGTTCTTGCAGCGTGGAGCTTATCAATGATAGCTCCCTCGTGATTGGACTGGAATATCTCACATTCAAGTCCTTGTTCTTTAGCTCTGTCAATGATATTGCTGTTAAGTACATCTATGCCTGTATTTCCGTAAACTCCCGGTTCACGCTCACCTAAGAGGTTAAGATTTGGTCCGTGTATAACAAGGATCTTCTTTATCATATGGATTCTCCTTTATTTTTCATCAATAAATTTTTTCGGCAGGAATGGTTTTTCCAGCACTCTTTTGAATCTGATAAATCTTTTATGTCTGCCCTCAAGCTCAATGGGAGACACATATATAGTTCTCACTCCGGCGAAATTTGCTCCCCAGACATCGGTAAACAGCTGATCTCCGACCGCACCAGTCTCTCTCGGCTTCAGCTTCATCCGCTTCATCGCCTCTGTATATCCTCTTCTTAGCGGCTTACCGCTGTCCGACACGAATTCAAGTCCGAGAGGGTCAGCAAACGGCTTTACTCTTTCAGGATGATTGTTCGAGACTATCATGAGTTTTATCCCGTTCTTTTTCATATTTTCGAGCCATTCTGTTATTCCCTCTGCCGGCACCGGATTATCGTGCGTAGTCAGGGTATTATCAACGTCAAGTATCAGACCTTTTATCCCGTGTTTTTTCAAAAACTCCGGAGTGATATTGACTGTCTTTCTGAACGCAAATTCTGTCTCAGTTTTTGTTATCTTGTGTCTGAATCCCATTAAAATAGTCAACTCCGTTCAATAAATGAAAAAGCGAACCCGAAGGATCGCTTTTATCAACATAAATTTTTCGTAAGATCAATACTTACGCTTACGAGCTGCCTCAGACTTCTTCTTACGCTTTACTGAAGGCTTTTCGTAATGCTCTCTCTTACGTACTTCAGCAATGACGCCATCCTTTGCACATGATCTCTTAAATCTCTTAAGAGCTGTATCTAAAGATTCGTTTTTGCCAACACGAACTTCTGCCACTTCTTTCCCTCCCTTATTCAGAGGTTGCACGAAGCTGACCTCGTACATCTATACTAATCACTCATAAATGAGTGTCAGTCATCCCTATCTCTGAAAACAGCAGATATAAAAATCATATAATATACTAATAGTTTAGCATATATTTTTAAAATTGTCAAGCATTTTTTTTGCTATTTCAAATTTCGTTATTTTGCAACAATATTAACAAGTTTATTTGGTACATATATCTGCTTGACAATGTTTTTGCCTTCAACAGCTTCTTTCACCTTTTCATCTTCCATTGCCATAGCTATTACAGATGCCTGATCTGCACCAACAGCTATATTGAGCTTTGCTTTGACCTTGCCATTTATCTGAACAACTATCTCTATAGTCTCATCCTGACAAAGTGCCTCGTCAAACTCTACCCAGCTCTGCTCGCTGAGAACTGTTCCGAATGCTGCATTGTACATTTCCTCAGCAATATGAGGTGCAAACGGATAAAGGAGCGTGCAGAATGTACCGAGCTCAGCCTTTGTTATTGAGCCTGCTGCATATATATCATTGATAAGAGTCATCATTGCAGCAATAGCAGTGTTGAACTTCATTGCCTCAATGTCTTCACTGACCTTCTTGATAGTCTTATGGAAGTTGCTGCGGAGCTTATCACTGTAGTCGTCACCGTCTGCCATTATATCCTGAAGTCCCCATACACGGTCAGCAAAACGCTTGCATCCCTTTATGCTGGACTCGCTCCAAGGAGCAGCCTTTTCGTAGTCGCCCATGAAGAGTACATAAAGTCTGAGTACATCAGCACCGTACTCTGCAACGACGTCATTAGGATCAATAACGTTGCCTCTTGACTTGGACATCTTCTCGCCGTCCGGACCGAGGATAAGTCCCTGAGCTGTTCTCTTTGCGTAAGGCTCAGCTGTAGGAACAAGTCCGAGGTCATAGAGGAACTTATGCCAGAAACGGCTGTAGATCATATGACGTGTAACGTGCTCCATACCGCCGTTATACCAGTCTACAGGCATCCAGTATTTAAGTGCTTCCTGTGATGCGAATTCCTTATCGTTGTGCGGATCACAGTAACGGAGGAAGTACCATGATGAACCAGCCCACTGAGGCATAGTATCAGTCTCTCTTCTTGCGTCCTTGCCGCACTTAGGGCACTTGCACTTTACGTAACTGTCGATCTTAGCAAGAGGACTTTCGCCGTCTGTACCGGGTTCAAAATTCTCAACTTCCGGAAGTCTGAGTGGGAGCTCCTCGTAAGGTACAGCTACCATACCGCAGGTATCACAGTGAACTATCGGGATAGGCTCTCCCCAGTATCTCTGACGGTTGAATGCCCAGTCCTTCATCTTATACTGAACGCCCTTTTCGCCGCATCCGAGCTTTTCAAGTATTTCAAGAGCCTTATTAATAGCATCTTTCTTGTTTGAAAGACCATTGAGCTCACCGGAATTTACAAGCTCACCTTCACCTGTATAAGCTTCCTTGGAGATATCTCCGCCCTTGATAACTTCAATTATATCTATACCGAATTTCTTAGCGAAATCGTAGTCTCTTGTATCGTGTGCGGGAACTGCCATTATAGCACCTGTACCATAGCCCATCATTACATAGTCAGAGATGTAGATAGGTATCTCTTTGCCGGTAATAGGATTGATACCTGTAAGTCCCTCTATCTTAACGCCGGTTTTGTCCTTTACGAGCTGAGTTCTCTCAAACTCGCTCTTCTTAGCACACTCAGCCTTGTAGTCATCGAGTGCCTGTATATTGGAGATAGAATCTCTGTATTTCTGGATGATAGGATGCTCCGGAGCGATTACCATGAATGTTACACCGTAAAGTGTATCCGGACGTGTTGTATAGATGCGGAGCTTCTCGTCCTGTTCCTTTATCTTGAAATCAACAAAAGCACCTGTTGACTTTCCTATCCAGTTCTGTTGCTGGAGCTTTACATTAGGGAGATAGTCAACTTCTTCAAGTCCCTGAAGGAGCTTGTCGGCATACTCTGTTATGCGGAGGTACCATACTTCCTTTGTTTTCTGGATAATATCGCTGTGACAAACGTCGCATTTACCGCCCTGAGA
Organism: Ruminococcus sp.; assembly: GCA_017441505.1. Classification (GTDB taxonomy): domain Bacteria; phylum Bacillota; class Clostridia; order Oscillospirales; family Ruminococcaceae; genus Ruminococcus. The sequence continues at coordinate 19,305 of JAFRXL010000005.1, read as the reverse complement.
GTCCTCATTTGAGAGTACGACTTTACAGCTCGGGCAGTAGTTTACAGAAGTCTTATCACGGAAAACAAGTCCCTTTTCAAACATTTTGAGGAATATCCACTGTGTCCACTTATAGTATCCCTCTTCTGTAGTGTCAACAACTCTTGACCAGTCAAAGGAGAAACCTACAGTTTTGAGCTGTCCGGTGAACTTTTCGATATTTCTGTCTGTAACTATTCTTGGGTGGATATTTTCCTTGATAGCAGTATTTTCAGTAGGAAGTCCGTAGGCATCGAATCCGATAGGGAAAAGCACATTATATCCTTCGAGTCTGCGTTTACGTGAAACTACCTCAAGACCTGAATAAGCCTTAATATGACCAACGTGCATACCGTGTCCGGACGGATAAGGGAACTCTACAAGACCATAGAACTTCTTCTTGCTGTAGTCATCAGAAGCCTTGAATGTATCATGTTCATCCCAGTATTTCTGCCATTTTTCTTCGATAGATCTGAAATCATATCTTCCCATTTTTATCATTCCTTTATTCAATATATGTATTTATCGGACTATCAATTGATATCCAGATTATTTGTAAAATGCTCTTTTAAGTCAGACTGGAACAGCAGTGCTGCCGCACAGCCGGTATCTATAGCTGCTTCTATGAGATAAATAAAGCTCCCAGGCAAATTGATAATATTATCATCAAAATTAACGATAACTATTATCATCATAATTACCGCAACAGTTGTATTTACGTATTTTATTCCAGTATAAAGTGCAATCGACATTATAACTGCGAGGAGAAGCTCGGCAAAGACAAACTCACCGCCTATTATCATATTGAGTATAGTTTTTACAAGAAGATATGCACCTATAAAAAGTGCATATTTTTTTCCAGTCTCATTATTTGTCCGCATCAGTACTTACTCCTTGGTGATATACTCACTGATATCGAGCTGTTCACCGTCTGCCCAGAGTCCCTCAAGCTTGTAGAAGCTGCGGGTCTCCTTGTAGAATACGTGGATAATAACGTCACCATAATCGAGCACTATCCATGTATTTCCTGTATCAGACTCACGGCGGAGCGGTTCGATGCCTTTCTGTGACATCTGGAACTCAACTTCGTCAGCAAGTGTACGTGCGTGAGTATTGCTGGTACCGTTTACTATTACGAAATAATCCGCAAGAATAGTAAGGTCTGATATTCTGATAGCCTGTATATCCTCGCCCTTTTTGGAATCGAGAGTTTTAATTATAAGTTCAAGTTTTTCTTTCTCAGTCATATTTACCGCCTTTCATCATCTCAATTAACCGGGAGCTCTTGCAGGCTCTGCACTGTTGAGCACCTCATCAAGTGTTTGTGTTTTTTCATCGTAGTTTGATACGGCATGATCTGTTATCCACTCAATGATAGCTGTATCATTTCTTGTAAGTGGCTGCTGATACGGTCTGTAGTACTTGTTGAGCAGATCAAGAGTCTCCTGCAGGTGTATGGAGAATATGGAGTATTCTCTTCCGTCCGGACCAAAATATGGCTTTGTTACATCGCTTCCCTCACCCGGGATCATATCCACCTGAACGCTGTCCATAGTCAGATTTGATGCGAAATCAATAAGCTTGCTCAGGTCTTCGATACTCATATCTGTAGCTATCCACTTATGATCGTAGATCTTTTTCATATAGCTGTAAAGCTTCGTCTTACCTTCGTCCTTAGCGATATTCAGCATCTTCTGCATTGCAGCTGCCATGAATCTTCTCTGATTCTGCATACGTCCGATGTCGCCTTCGAGCCAACCTTTACGGTAGCGGATGAACCACTCTGCCTGCACACCGTTTAGTACAACGTCACCTGAATCTACAATTGTTACACCGTCATACTGTATAGGTGCATCAAGAGTCATCGGGATACCTCCAACGCAGTCCACCAGATCAACAATGTCGAAGCAGGTTGTTGTCACATAAGCGTCTATCGGGATGCCAAAGCACTGATATACTGCATCGAAAACACGCTGTATCGGCGGCTGTACATCCTGATCGCCCATAGAATATATGCTGTTGAACTTAGTATTTGGTGAACTTGTGAAGTCCGGCACTGCTGAATCTCTCGGTATCTGAAGTATCCTCAGCTTACCTGCCATGATGTCGAACTGACATATCCACATAACATCGGTGTTGAAGGATTCCTCATCGAATCCGAGGAACATTACTGTAAACTGACCTTCTACGAGCTGTGGAAGATCAAGACCGTCGTCATCCGGCATTACCTCTGTATTTACCTTAGGATCGATAGATGTTTTATCAAGCTCACCCTCGATCTCAACAAGCGGCTGCCAGCGTTTAAAATAGGTTATAACTGATACTCTCTCTTTCACGCCGTTCTTTTTATACCAGAGTATCGGCATATTAAGTATCAATGCAAATATCAGTACAAGACTTCCTGTTATGGCAACTATCTTTACCAGTACGTCTTTCCAGCTTTTCTTTTTGCCGCTCTTTTTTATGTCAGGCTCTTCATCTCCACCCAGCTGCTCTTCAACGAACTCCTGTCTTACAGGCGGAGCTTCGTGAAGTCCGTGATACGGCTGTGCCGGCGGAGCTTCATGCATACCTTGATATTCATTCATATCGTGCGGCGGAGCTTCATGAGCTCCGTGATACACGTTGCTTTGCTCATTTATATTCGGAGCAGCCTTTGAAGGCTGTATCCTTTTCAGTTTCCTCAGCGGCTTGGGATTCGACTTGCCGGCTGAATTACTGATAATTTCCTCATTATTATCCATTTCGTTCATTTAAGTCCTCTTTTCGCACTAACCTTATTCTTTTCTTCTATTTGTAATCTTGTGTAAAAATTATACCCCTCAGCAGTACAAACAGGCACAAGTCCGCCTTTTTTCACCACTGATTTTATAGAAAAAGCAAAAGCTTCCAGCATAGCTGCATTCAGACTTGAATACGAAAGCTTCCTCATTCTGTCTACATCCTTGTAATCCCTGTCAGCGGAGATAAGGTCGCCGAGATATACTATCTCTTCAAGCCGTGACATTCCAGCTCTTCCGACTGTATGGAATCTTACAGCATTAAGGATGTCTATATCTTCGACACCAAATTCTGTCTTGATAAAATAAGCTCCGGCAATTGCGTGCCACAGTGAACGTGTTTCAAGCTCCTCACGGCAGACCGTAAAGCTGCTTTTGAGCACAAGAGCCTTCTGCTCATCATCAGGCAGTTCCTTGCATATATCATGGAGCAGTCCTGCAAAGTACGCCTTATCAGGGTCTTCTCCGTATTTTATAGCCAGTTTTCTGCATTCCGCAGCCACATTCAGAGAATGAACATACCGTTTTGCAGACAATCTCGCCTTTAAAAATTTCTTTTTCTCATCAGGATCAAATAACAATTTTGCTTCACCTCTGTAAGAATATAATCCTTTTGATCTTATATATTGTACTACATTTTCGTCAAGATAGCAAGCAAAATTCTTATTTTTTGCAATTTTTTTTCTTATTTCGGTCGATGAAACGACTATAGGTGCCGATTCACTTATAAGTACCTCGCCGTATTGCTCAAGTTCATCTGCCTTTTTTTTCAGCAGCTTCATATCACCGTCGTTCCTTGAAACGACACAGAGAGTCACTTCATCAAGGATGTCCTCGAACCTGAACCAGCTGTCAAATGAAAGCAGCATATCGCTGCCCACAAGAAGAAACAGCTCATCTTCAGGGTGAGCACTCCGGAAATGCTCCACAGTATATATCGAATAACTTACTCTGTCGGCACATAATTCAAAATCGCTCACTTCAAGAAGAGGATCATCCGCCGCTGCAAGTCTCAGCATTTCCAGTCTGTCTATCCCTGAAACGTACTCGTCACTTGAACGGTGAGGCGATATTCTCGACGGCACAAGATAGACCTTATCCAGCTTGAATTCTTCGGCAGCTGCCTTTGCCAGATGGATATGTCCGTTATGCACCGGATTAAAACTTCCGCCAAATATTCCTATACGCATTTCGCACCTCCCTGCCATTATTATAAGCCGATATTACTTTGCTTTCGGGATATTTTCAATAACAGGGTCTTTTTCGTTACGCTTGAAAAGTACGAACTTGCTTCCGATAACCTGAACTACATCAGCACCTGTCGCCTCAGCTACAGCGTCGGCAGCTTCTCTTGCTGTCCAGCCGGAATTTTCAAGAACTCTCAGTTTTATCAGCTCTCTTTTGCGGAGTGCCTCTGCAATGTCCTTGCACATAGCTTCTGTAACTCCGCCTTTGCCTATCTGATATATTGTCTCATATGTTGATGCGATACCTCTGAGGTATGCTCTCTGTTTGCTTGTAAGCATATCAATCACCGTTTCTTTCTTTCAGGTACTTATACAGCTCTTTCAAAGCTGCTCCCCTGTGGCTAATCTTGTTCTTCTCGTCTGCATCCATTTCAGCAAGAGTACGTCCTTCATAGAGGAATACCGGATCATATCCGAAACCGTTTGTACCTCGCTTCTCATATCCGATACTGCCATTGCAGGTGCCGGAAACTACTTCTGTAAATTCGTTATCCATAAATGCTATCCAGCACTCAAATCTTGCAGTTCTCTTTTCATCCGGAACATCCTTCATCTCTTCAAGGAGCTTGTCGCATTCCTGTCCCTTTGGAGCATATCTTGCTGAATATACTCCCGGACGGCCGTCAAGAGCATCGACACAGAGTCCGCTGTCATCAGCGATGACCGGATACTCCACTAAATCAAAAACTGCCTGAGCTTTTATTATAGCATTTTCCTTGAATGTATCTCCGGTTTCATCAGCTTCAACGTCTGCCCCAGCTTCTTTCTGAGAAATGACCTCTATACCGAGCGGAGAAAGAATCTCCCTTACCTCACGAAGCTTATTTGCATTATTTGTAGCCATTACTACCTTTTTAATCATCATCTTCGTCCTTTCTTCCGAACAGACGGCTGAAGAATCCACGTTTCTTCTTCTTTTCCGGTTCCTCAGCAGGCACTTCTTCCTGCTCTTCTTCGTCAGTCTCTTCTATATCTTCCTCGTCATTTTCGTACTCATCATCAAAAGCTTCATCTTCCTCAGTTTCTTCATATTCAGTACTTACTTCATCATCGTCTTCGTCCTCGTCTTCTTCCCAGCTGTCCATGTAGTTGGTGTTATAGACGTAACCCTCAGCAGCTATCACGCTGTCTTCGTCTTCCGGCTCAGCATCGGACACATCCTGAAGCTTATCGCCGTAGTACTCTTTGATAGCTTCGAGAGCTCCTTCTTCGTCGTCATCATCGTCGTCAGAGTATTCTTCTTCCTCTTCATCATCAGAGTCTTCATCGTACTCTTCGTCCTCAGAATATTCCTCTTCATACTCTGCATCTTCATCAGCTTCTGTCTCGTTTTCTTCGAGCTCTGTCTCTTCTTCGTCTTCCTCAACTTCATCAAGTTCAGTGTCACTGAAGAGAGCCTCAACGAAAGTACGGCTGTCGAACGGCTGAAGATCGTCTATCTTTTCGCCCACACCGATAAGCTTTACCGGTATGCCGAGCTCGTTCTTTATTGAAATAACTATACCGCCCTTTGCAGTACCGTCAAGCTTTGTGAGGACGATACCTGTTATAGGTGCAGTCTCGCTGAACAGCTTTGCCTGATTAACAGCATTCTGTCCGGTAGTTGCATCGAGAACGAGAAGTACTTCTCGTGAGCTCTCGCCTGCCTTATTGTCGATAATTCTGTTTATCTTGGCAAGCTCCTCCATGAGATTCTTCTTATTGTGAAGTCTGCCGGCAGTATCGATTATAACAACATCACAGCCTCTTGCCTGTGCAGCTTCAAGAGCGTCATATACTACCGCACCCGGGTCTGAACCCTCAGCGTGTTTAACGATGTCAACTCCTGCTCTTTCAGTCCACACTTCAAGCTGGTCTATAGCAGCGGCACGGAAAGTATCAGCTGCTGCAACGAGTACTTTCTTGCCCTCATTCTTGAACTGATAGCAGAGCTTGCCGATAGTAGTAGTCTTTCCTGCTCCGTTTACACCGATGACCATTATTACTGCCGGTGACTGTGTAAGGTCAAGACCTGTATCATCGCCCATTATTTCACCGATAACTTCCTGAATAAGCTCCATTATCTCGTTAGGATCGGTGATGCCACGCTCCTTGATCTTTTTGCGTAAACGGTCGCAGATCTCCTCAGAAGTCTCAACACCGATGTCGCTCATTATCATAGCTTCTTCAAGCTCCTCAAAAAGCTCCTCATCGATTTTGGTAAATGAGTTGAAAATCCTTTTTAATCTGCCAAGAAAGCTGTCTTTAGTCTTTCGCAGACCAGCTGCGATCTTAGAAAAAATACCCATAATTGTTCCAATCTGCCATTAAAAAACGGCTTTTTATTAATATTCGTTTCACTGCGTCCAAAAAGGACATTTTTATTGTACGTCTGCAACGTCTTCCTGAAAATCAACTTGTTCCATCTTCAAAAGCTTGGATATACCGTCTTCCTGCATCGTAACTCCGTATAGCACATTTGCCTCTTCCATAGCACTTCTTCTGTGAGTTACAAGCACGAACTGAGTCGTATCTGTGAACTTTTTCAGATACTGTGCATACTTCCTTACGTTTACCTCATCAAGAGCGGCATCTATCTCGTCAAGTATACAGAACGGTGCCGGTCTGAGACGGAGTATTGAGAAGTATATCGCTATCGCAACGAAGGACTGCTCGCCTCCTGAGAGCGAGATAAGGTTCTTTATTACCTTGCCCGGCGGTGCTACGCTTATCTCGATTCCGGATTCAAGAACATTCTCCGGATCGGTCAGTATAAGCTCAGCCTTTCCTCCGCCGAACAGCTCAACGAATATTTCCTTGAAGTTTGAATTGATTATCGCAAAACTCTCGGAGAATATCCTGCACATATCCTCAGTAAGTCCGGCTATGAGCTTTTCAAGCTCTGACTTCGACTTCTGCACATCGGCTATCTGTCCGGACATAAACTCGTATCTCTCAGACACTTCACGATACTCCTCAATAGCGTCAACATTTACGCTTCCGAGTCTCTTGATCTGATTTTTTACGTTGTTGAGCTCCTGCTGAGCGGCATTCATGTCCTCTATCTTCTCAGCAAGCTCGACAGCCTCAGAAAGTGTCAGCTCATAAACATCGTGGAGCTGATTTCGTATGAAATCATTATCCCTGCGTCTTGCCTCACGGCGTTCTTCAAGCATAGTTATCTCACGGGAGATCTTCTCTTTAGCTTCATTGAACTGTTTAAGTCCCTTATTCAGCTCATTTACGAGCTTGTTCTGCTCGCTGTGCATGGACTGATAGCGGAGTATCTGTTCGTTATATGAAGCTGTATTGTCCTTGAATCCTGCGAGTTTCTCTTTGAGCCTGTCTATCTCTATCTGCTTATGAGCGATGATGTCATTCTGACGGTTTATCTCGTCGTGAAAGACCTTACTTCCATGCTCTATCTCGCTCAGACTTGCAGCAATACGCTGTATTTCAAGCTCCTGAGCCTGAGTGTCCTTGACGTACTCAATGCTTTTTATTTTGAGTGCTGAAAGCTTCTCGGATAATTCAGCTCGCTGTGATCTGAGCTTTTCACGGAAGTCCTTACCCTGAGCAAGCTTATCCTCCTCAGTGCGGATCTCCTCCTCAGTTTCAGCAAGAGATTTTTCAGAATCTTCTATAGTCTGCTTTGAACTCTCTATCTTCTGCTCAATATCAGAAATGAGCTTTCCGGAATTCTCGGACTGCGAATCCGTCTGCGTTATGAGAGAATTCAGAGTTGATATTTCTGCATTTATCCTTACAGCATCCGCATCATTCTGAGCTATCTCAGACTTTACTGCCTCCGAATCGAACCTTAGCTTCTCAGATTCAGCACGAAGCTTCTCAGCGTTGACTTTCAGCTTATCCCTTTCAGCTGATAAGCTTTCAATAGCGGTGTCAAGTTCGTCTATTTCATTTTTTCTTGTTATAACGCCTGCTGACTTCTGAGCCGAACCACCGGTGAATGAACCTCCGGCATTAATGACCTGACCGTCAAGCGTTACTATCCTGAATTTATAGCCGTATTTCTTAGCGATGACAGTTGCGGTGTCGATGTCCTCAGCTATTACTATCCTGCCAAGAAGTGAAGCTATAATACCGCTGAATTTAGGGTCATAACCTACTATCCTGCTTGCATTTGCGATATATCCCTCGCAGTTTTCAAGTCCGGATTCGTTCAGCTCACGTCCCTTTACTGATGTTATAGGGAGAAAAGTAGCTCTTCCGCCGTGCTGCTCTTTAAGGAAACGGATGCATCTTTTAGCGATGTCCTCGTTCTCGACTATTATGTTCTGCATTGCTCCGCCGAGTGCAGTCTCTATCGCAACCGCATACTCCGGAGCTACATTTATATTCTGAGCTACAGTGCCGAATACTCCGCCGAGTCTTCCCTGCTTTGAGGCTTTCAGTATCTGCTTGACGCTTCCCGCAAAGCCCTCCATATTATTTTCAAGGTCGGTGAGGAATCTTCTTCGCTGCTGCTTGTCTTTAAGCTCGTATATCATCTTCTCGAACTCTGCTTTAGCCTGTTCAAAACTATCACGTCTTGAATGGTAGAGCTTTTCAAGTCCGCTGAGACGATTTTTCAGCTCACCTGACTTGCCCTCGCACTGCTCTTTTTCCTTTTTACTTTCAGCGAGCTGTGCTCTGTACTCATCAAGCTTTCTGCCGAATTCGTTTCCGCTTTCACGGAGTTCAGCAAGTCTCGCAGTATCCTCTTCTATGGACGACTTAGCCGACTCTATAGCAAAACGGTACTCACTCTGACGGATATAGAGGTCATTTATCTTGCTGCCGGCTTTGTTTACGCTGTCACCAAGACGTGAATTCTCCTGTTCAGCTTTCTCAAACTGCTCAGTCACCACAGCAATTTCCTTTTCAAGCTCGCTCTGAGCTTTTTTAAGTTCTTCGAGCTTTTCCTCAGCTTTCTTTCGGTCAGCCAAAAGTGACTTCTTGCTGTCCTCAGAGCCTTCAATACTCTTTTTCGCAGCCTCTATAGCTTCGTTACAGTGCTTGATATCGTTCTCATAAACTGCGATACCGGATTTCATTTCAGAAGCTTCCTGCTCCTCTTCGAGCATCTTTCTTCTGAGCTCATCGGAGCGTATCGTACTCTCCTGCATCTTGCGGTATCCTTCAGATATTTTATCCTCTTCATTCTGAATATCGTTCTCGATATTCTCGTACTCATTCTGCTTTATGAGTATCTTTTCTTCGAGCTGTTCAAGCTGAGTTTTAAGCTCGTCAAGACGATTCACCCATACTGATATTTCGAGTCTCTTTCTCTCTTCTGCGAGCTTCACGAACTTCTGTGCCTTCTCCGACTGTATCCTCAGTGGTTCAACTCGTCCTTCAAGCTCTGAGAGAATATCAGTAAGTCTCAGAAGATTCTCCTGTGCAGCAGTCAGCTTTCGCTCGGCTTCAAGCTTTTTATACCTGAATTTAGAGATACCTGCTGCTTCCTCGAAAATATCACGGCGTTCATTGCTCTTTGCTCCGACTATCTCAGCGATACGTCCCTGACCTATGATAGAGTATCCATCACGTCCGAGACCTGTATCCATAAACAGCTCGTTTATATCTTTCAGACGGCACTGTCTGCCGTTTATCATATACTCACTCTCGCCGCTGCGGTAGAGCTTTCTTGTTATTGCTACCTCGTCTTCCATGTCCGCAAGGGTCTTATCGGAGTTGTCTATATTCAGCGTTACCGCCGCAAAGCCCATTGGCTTTCTGGCAACAGTACCGGAAAAAATAACGTCCTCCATTTTGTTTCCTCTGAGAGTTTTTGTGGACTGCTCTCCGAGTACCCAACGAACTGAGTCACCGATATTACTTTTTCCGCTGCCGTTGGGACCGACTACCGCTGTAAGTCCCTTGTCAAAGGTAAGGCTTATCTTGTCCGGAAAGGATTTGAAGCCCTGTATTTCCAGTGATTTGAGGTACACCTGCTCACCGCCTTTCTATAACTGATATTTTATCATCAGCTGAACCGCTGACCTTTATCTCTGTGCCATTTTGTCTGAAATACTCAATATTGCTCTTTTTGTGTCCTACTGCTCTGCTCATATCCTTTGAAGGAACTGAGATATGAACATAGCTGCATCCCTCTGCAAGCTCCTCTATCTTTCTGAGGTATATCCTGCTCTCACAAAGCTCACGGAATGCAGGGTGATAGAATCCCCCGACCATATCCTGCTCTACGAACTCACTTGCATGAAGTCCGCATTTTATCACTCTTATCCCTTTTTCATCAGCATACTGCAATATCTCTGAGCACAGCTCCACAGCCTCGTCAAAGCTGTACGGGACATATTCTCCGCTTTTATAAAGCTCCGCAAGCTTAGTGCCGCTGAGTATTACAACAGGGTATATCCTCATGGTATCGGGACAAAGCTCCGCAAGCTTATTGAAAGTCTCCATATCTGTCTGTACGCTGCTTCCGTAAAGTCCCGTCATCATCTGCAAGCCAAGCTCGAAACCGTACTTTTTGATAAGTCCGGCAGCTCTTATAACGTCAGATGAAGTATGACCACGTTCGTTGAGTTCAAGCACTTTGTCTGACATGGACTGAGCCCCAAGCTCAATTGCAGTTACTCCGCTTTGTTTCAGCAGCCTGAATATCTCATCGTCTATGCAGTCCGGACGTGTTGAGCAGCGGATTCCGATGAACTTCCCCTCACCTACGTACTCCTTAGCCGCTTCAAGAAGCTCGGTCATATAGTCACGGGGAATAGCTGTAAAGCTGCCGCCGAAAAAGGCTATCTCGGTATTCTCCGGCGACTTTATCTCTGCGAGTGCCTGACTGCATATCTCCCTGACCTCATTTCCGTCCGGAAGATGCTGTGCTCCGCTTATAGTCCTCTGGTCGCAGAAGCTGCACTGATGCGGACATCCCACATGAGGGATAAATATAGATATGTTACTGTGCTTCATAACCCATAAGTTCAAGAGCCTCTCTTGCTGCGAACTGTTCAGCTTCTTTCTTGCTCTTTCCTTTTCCTTTGCCGATGACCTGTGAATTGAGCCTTACCTCTACAACAAATCTCTTGTTGTGGTCAGGACCTTCTTCTCCGATAAGAACATACTCGACCTTTTCCTCAGGATTCTTCTGGACTATCTCCTGAAGGACCGTCTTAAAATCGCTGAATACAGGCTTTTTTGTATACTGTATATCGTCCGGCATGAATCTGAGGATATGCTTTGCAGCAGCCTCCATGCCGCCGTCGAGGTATATCGCTGCGATGACAGCCTCGAAAGCATCCGCAAGTATCGAAGGACGCTCTCTTCCGCCGGTATTCTCCTCACCTTTTCCAAGGAGAAGGTAGTCACCAAGACCTATCTGCTGTGCGAATATGTGGAGCGACTTCTCACATACCAATGAAGCTCTCAATTTAGTGAGCTCGCCCTCAGCAACATTGATGTTCTTATAAAGGAAGTCAGATACGACTATCGAAAGCACGCTGTCTCCGAGAAATTCAAGTCTCTCGTTGCTTCCGCTCGGGTCTTTTTTCTCGTTTGCATATGAGGAGTGTGAAAATGCCTGATGAAGCAATTGTTTATTTTTGAAAGTATAGCCTATCGTTTCTTCAAATTTTTCTATTTTTTCCATTGCGATCACTCCTTGCCGGAAGCTGAAATACGGGCAACGTAGCTCTCTATTTCTCCTGTAACATTAGTCTCTATGCACTTCTTTGCCTGTCTTACTGCATTGAAAAATGCTGTAGCATCTGAACTTCCGTGAGCCTTTATTACCGGCTTTTTAACTCCGAGAAGAGCTGAACCTCCGACTTCTTTATAGTCCATCTGCTTTCTGAAAGTCTTTATCTTGTTGAGAGAAAGGACAGCTCCGAGCTTACCAACTCCGGAATAGAGCCACTTTATCTTATTTGAGAAGAAGTGGCCAAGTCCCTCATAGAGCTTGAGGACTACATTTCCTGTAAAGCCGTCAGTAACGATGACCTGTACTTCACCGTCAGGAATGTCTCTTGCCTCGATATTTCCGACAAAATTCATGCCTGAATCTTTCAGCAGCTTATAAGTCTCGATCTCAAGGTCTCTTCCCTTTGTATCCTCTGCACCGATGTTGAGAAGTCCGACTTTAGGATTCTTTACGCCCATTACCTTTTCCATATATGCACAGCCCATTATCGCAAACTGCACCAGCATTTCCGGTCTGCACTCTGTATTTGCTCCTGCATCGACAAGGACAAAACTTCCTTTATCAGCCGGCATCACAGGTGAAGGTGCAACACGCTTAATGCCTTTGATACGCTTGACGATGAAGGTCGCACCCATTACGAGAGCTCCGGTGCTTCCGGCAGAAACGAAAGCGTCGCCCTTGCCGTCAGCAAGAAGCTGAAGTCCGAGTCCCATTGAAGAATTCTTGCCGGACTTTATAATTTCCTTCGGTTCTTCATGTATATCAAAAACATCATCTGTATGTGCTACTTTAATGCCCTTTAAGCTTATGCCGTTGTCTGCCGCACATTTTTTTATCTTATCAGAGCTTCCTGTCAGGATGATTTCAACACCAAGCTCCCGAACAGCTCTTGAACATCCCTTTATTACTTCAAGGGGAGCATTGTCCCCACCAAATGCATCAACAATGATCTTCATACCCTATCTTCTCCAATTCTGCTTTTAGCGAATTTACTGCTCTTTCAGCATATGCTTCGTATTTAGCTTTTTTATCTTTTATCCTTACTCCTATATCAGGGAGTATTCCCATATTGGCTCCCATAGGCTGGAATTTCCCGCTGTTGAACGGATCACTTATGTAAGCCGAAAGAGCTCCAGTCATAGTATCTGTCGGAAGTACAAGAGGTTCGAGCCCCTTTATCTTCCTTGCCGCAGCTATTCCTGCGATGAGTCCGCTTGCTGCCGACTCCATATAGCCCTCAACGCCTGTCATCTGACCTGCAAAGCTTATCTCCGGACGTTCCCTCATGGAAAAATCGGCATTGAGAAGCTGAGGACTGTTTATGAATGTATTTCTGTGCATTACTCCGAACCGCATAAACTCAGCATTTTCAAGTCCCGGTATCATGGAGAATACCCTCTTCTGCTCGCCGAATTTGAGGTTTGTCTGAAATCCTACCAGATTGAAGAGCGTACCCTCACGGTTCTCTCGGCGAAGCTGAACTACTGCATACGGTCTTCTTCCGGTTTTCGGATCGTCTATACCTACAGGCTTCATCGGACCGAAACGCATTGTGTCCACTCCACGTCTTGCGAGTTCCTCAATAGGCATACATCCCTCATAGACACTGAAAGGATGTGTCTCAAAGTCCTTGAGCTGAACCTTTTCCGCTGAGATAAGCTCCTGATAAAAAGCAAGATACTCCTCTTTGTCCATAGGACAATTCACGTAATCAGCCTCACCACGATCATATCTTGAAGCAAAGAACACTTTGTCCTTATCAAGACTTTCATATGTCACGATAGGAGCTGCTGCGTCATAGAAGCTCAGTCCCTCGCCGCAAAGTTCCTTTATCGTATCAGCCATTGCTCCGGAGGTGAGAGGACCTGTTGCGATTATAGTCCGTCCCTCCGGAAGAGCTGTGACCTCTTCTGCGATTATCTCAATGAGAGGATGCGACTTTATCTTCTCAGTGACCGCATCTGAAAACTTCTCACGGTCTACCGCAAGAGCTCCGCCTGCTTCAACTGAATTTTCCTTCGCACACGGAACTGTAATCGAACCAAGAAGCTCCATTTCATATTTAAGGAGTCCGGCAGCTGAACCAAGTCTTGCAGCTTTGAGCGAATTCGAGCATACAAGCTCCGCAAAGCCGCTGTACTTATGTGCAGGAGTATACTTCTCAGGCTTCATCTCGTAAAGCTTTACATTGATACCGTTCTGTGCGAGTATCCATGCGGCTTCACAGCCTGCAAGTCCGGCTCCGATAACATTAACTGTACCGATCATTTTTTCAGCTCTCTTTCGTATCCGCATCCTTCGTTCTCGCATACGAGTTTTCCGGACTTTCCGCCCTTTATGAAGAGATGCTTTCCGCAGTTCGGACATACCTCATTTGAAGGAACGTTCCATGTCATGAATGTGCAGTCCGGATAGCCCTCGCAGCCATAGAAGCTTCTGCCCTTCTTTGACTTTTTCAGCAGCATCTTTTTGCCGCATCTCGGACAGCTTCCCTCAGCTTCAGTGACTATCTTCTTAGTGTTCCTGCACTCAGGGAATCCAGGACAAGCAAGGAATTTTCCGTACTTGCTGTACTTTATTACCATATTTCTTCCGCACTGTTCACAGACTATATCAGTCTCCTCATCCGGTACCTTGACACGCTTGCCTTCCATAGCTTCCTCGGCTTTTTTCAGCGTCTTCGAGAAATCGTCATAGAACTCGTGAAGAGTGCTTACCCAGTTCTTATTGCCGTGCTCAACTTCATCGAGGTCGTTTTCCATACCGGCTGTAAACTTCGCATCAACTATCTTTTTGAAGTGCTCCTTCATGAGCTCGGTTATAACTTCGCCAAGATTAGTCGGTTTGAGAGATTTTCCCTCATGCTCGACATATCTTCTTGCGGTTATAGTGGTTATAGTCGGAGCGTAGGTACTTGGTCTGCCTATGCCGTTTTCTTCAAGAGCCTTGATAAGTGAAGCTTCCGTATATCTCGGAGGCGGCTGTGTGAAATGCTGATTTCCTGTTATGGATTTCAGCTTCATTTTATCCTCAACTTTAAGCTCCGGGAGCATCTTCTTGCTGCTCTCCTCATTATCTGTGGACTCAACATAAAGCACCATAAATCCGTCAAACTTTACTGAATATCCGGAAGCTCTGAAAGTACATCCGTTAGCTTCAATATCAGCCGAAACCGTGTCAAGGAGTGCATTAGCCATCTGGCTTGCGATGAATCTCTCCCATATGAGCTTATAGAGCTTGAACTGGTCATTTGAAAGACTTGATTTTACTCTTGCCGGAGTAAGCTCAGGAGTTGACGGACGTATAGCTTCGTGAGCGTCCTGTGCGTTATTTTTTGATTTGAAGTATCTCGGCTCAGCCGGCAGATAGTCCTTGCCGTATACAACTCCGATATACTCAGCAGCCGCAGCTCTTGCTTCCTCGGATATTCTCAGACTATCGGTTCTCATGTATGTGATAAGTCCGACAGCACCTACTCCCTCAACATCGATACCTTCGTAAAGCTCCTGTGCAGCTTTCATTGTACGCTTTGCAGTGAATCCGAGCTTTCTTGAAGCCTCCTGCTGGAGTGTTGATGTTATGAACGGCGGTGCAGGCTGTTTCTTGGTTACTCTCTTTTTTACAGAAGCTACTGTATATTCAGCACCTTCAAGTCTTGCGAGCAGACCGTCAGCCTCTGCCTGCCCGGGGATTTCAAGCTTCTTTCCGTCAACAGCAACAAGTGCCGCATCGATTATTTTTCTTGAACCAGGAGCTGTGAATTTTGCATCTATAGACCAGTACTCCTTAGGTACGAACGCTCTTATCTCGTTTTCTCTGTCAACAACAAGTCTGACCGCTACAGACTGAACTCGTCCGGCAGAAAGTCCTCTTTTGACCTTTTTCCAGAGGAAAGGACTTAGCTCATATCCCACAAGCCGGTCAAGTATCCTTCGTGCCTGCTGAGCATTTACAAGGTCAACATCTATCTTATGCGGATTATTCATACCGTTTTTAACACCGGTCTTGGTGATCTCGTTGAACGCAACACGGTTATTTGCGTTCATATCGAGTTTAAGCATCTGTGCTATATGCCATGATATAGCCTCACCCTCACGGTCAGGGTCGGTAGCGAGATAAACTTTATCGCATTTCTTAGCACGTTTCTTCAGTTCCTTGATAACATCTTCCTTGCCCTTCATATCGGTATACTGCGGCTCGAAATCATGTTCCTTGTCGACACCCATCTTGGACTTAGGAAGGTCTCTGACGTGTCCCATCGATGCGATAACTTCGTACCCCGGCCCAAGATATTTCTGTATGGTTTTTGCCTTTGCAGGCGACTCAACTATTACTAAATCAGACATCTATCCATCCCTCTTACACAATTATTTCAAACATTTTTCCAGGAAGTGACCTTACAGCTCCGAGTATTTCAAGCTCGGTAAGCTCCGTCATAAGCTCAGACGAGTCGAGCTCCAGCTTTTCTGCGATAATATCAGCATGGATTGCTCCCTCGGATATTATATCGTATATACTTTGCTGTATTTGGGTCATTTCACTTCTTAAATCATCATTTTTTATTGATATTTTTTCCTGAGGAGCTTCTTCTGCTTCGCTCTCAGGCTCAGTTTTCTGTTTTTTTCTCGGCTTAACCTTTTTTACTATAGCTTTAAGCTCATCTAAAGTGATACTGTCGTCCTTTGGAAGTATATCTCTGACTGCAAAACTGCTTATGCCCTTATACTCAGTATCACGTATCTCAGCATCTACCGGACCGCCTATCGCATAGTAGTCCATAATATCCATAACGCTGTAAAGCGGAGCAGCACCGCTCCTTAGCAACTCTATATTGCCGGAGAAAGAATTGCTGAAAATATCAGCAGGCGGCAGACAAAATACCTCCCTGCCCTGCTCAGCGGCAAGGTCGGCAGTTATGAGTGAGCCGCTTCTTACAGAAGCTTCAAAAACGATCGCAGCTCTGCCAAGTCCGGCGAGTATTCTGTTCCTCTTAGGAAAATTCTGCGACAGCGGCGGAGTTCCCGGAGGATACTCCGAAACGAAAACTCCTCCGTTTTCAAGTATCTTATCTCTGTATTTAAAATTCGGCTTAGGGTAATCAACATCGACTCCGCAGCCAAGGACTGCCGCTGTCGGACGCTCCTTATTAACAGCTGCCATATGTGCTGTTATATCTGTTCCGAGAGCAAATCCGCTAACTATAACATATCCGTTTTTAGCAAGGTCGCTGCAAACGTGATATGCAGCTTCTATGCCGTAGTCGGAAGCCTTTCTCGTACCGACAGCAGTTATAGTCCTCGTACCTATAAGGCACGAGATATTGCCCTTGTAATAGAGTACAGCCGGAGGTGCATAAATATTCCTGAGCTGCGGCGGATAATCGCTGCTGCTGTATCCGGCAAGCGATACACCAATCTTTCCGCACTGTGCGATATGCTCCTCAGCAGCGGATATGCTCAGCTTCCTGACAGCATCTTTTTCCTTAGCTGAAAGCGGAAAACTGTCCGGTTCTTCGCTGAGCGATGAATAAGCTTCAACTACATCTTCAAATAAACATACGACTTCCCATATCCTTGGATTTCCTATACCGAATACCATGGACATCCAGAGCCAGTATTTAGTTTCATCCATAGAAAAGTCCCCCTTTGTTTATTTTTTCAGTTCCCACATAAGTATGCCGGCTGCCATAGCAGCATTAAGCGAATTTATATTTCCCTGCATAGGTATGATGACCTTTCGGGTGCATCGTGAAGCTATATCGTGCGGAAGTCCGTTTCCCTCGTTTCCGATGAAGACCGCCTGACTGCCCGAAAAACTGCACTCCGTTACCGGAACAGCGTCCTTGTCGATGACTGCGGCTGAGGTTACGACTTTCTTCTCATCAAGAGCGGAGAAAAGTCTATCCGCATCGTTTTCAAGAGCTATCTTCATCCTGAATACCGAACCCATAGTCGAACGTATGACTTTAGGACTGTAAAGGTCGCAGCTTCCCGACATTATAACTCCGTCAATACCGAGAGCATCCGCAGTACGTATTATCATCCCAACATTCCCCGGGTCCTGAAGTCCGAAAAGGACTATATATCTTCCGTTCTCCGAAAGGAGCGTACTTACTCCCCTGTCATGAGGGATACGGCATATAGCAAAGACTCCCTGAGTAGTATCAGTAGAAGCGATCTTATTTCCAAGCTCATTTGAAACGACAATTGTCCTTGTATCTCTCAAATCAGCCTGAAACAGCTGTTCGCCGAATTTTTCTTCAGCTTTTTTTGTGAGTATAAGATGAGTTATACCGCTTTCCTCTTTAAGTGCGTCCTCGACAATACGCAGTCCTTCCAACACGAATAAGCCGTATTGAAGTCTTTCCTTTTTCGAGGACGAGAGCTTCTGATACAGCTTGATAACAGGATTATCTTTTGAAGTAATGATATTTTCCAATAGTAAAAACACCTCCGTATAAAAGGCGGCAGAAGGCGGAAACTTATCCGCCCTCTACAAGAAAACACGCTCTTTAAATAAAGGAGCGTGTTTTATTAAGCAATTAAAGAGCTGCCTTTGCCTTGTCAGCGATAGCTGTGAAACCAGCTGCATCGTTGATAGCGATCTCTGAGAGCATCTTTCTGTTAAGTGTGATGCCAGCCTTCTTGCAGCCGTTCATGAATGTTGAATAATTCATGCCGTTGAGCTTAGCAGCAGCAGAGATTCTTGTGATCCAGATCTGTCTGAAAGTTCTCTTCTTCTGCTTTCTTCCGATGTATGCATAGTTGCCGGACTTCATTACAGCCTGTTTAGCCATCTTGAAGTGTTTGCTCTTAGCTCCGAAATAGCCCTTAGCAAGCTTTAAAGTCTTATTTCTTCTCTTACGAGTCATCATTGCACCTTTAATACGTGCCATAGTCTTTTACCTCCAAAATTAAAATTACGGTTCTACCGGTCAATGCTCCTTAATAATGCGTTAAAACGCTTACGAATTAAAGATAAGGAACGAGCTTCTTGATTGTAGGAGCGTTTGTTACATCAGCTACACCAGCGTTACGAGCGATTCTCTTACGCTTTGTATCCTTCTGAGTAAGTCTGTGTCTCTTATTTGTGTGCTGATACTTAACCTTACCGGTTCCTGTAACCTTAAAACGCTTCTTTGCGCCTGAATGAGTTTTTACTTTAACCTTTGCCATTATATGATCCTCCTTACTTAGCGGCCTTGGGCGAAACGAACATTACTATGCTGCGTCCCTCCATCTTAGCCGGCTTATCCACAGTGCCTGCCGCAGAAACTGCTTCCTTGAAGCGATCAAGCAGCTCGCTTCCAAGTTCGGGATGTGCAATAGCTCTCTTACGGAATCTTACCGACACCTTGAGCTTATCGCCGCCCTGTAAAAATTTGACAGCCTGATTTACCTTCGTCTCAAAATCATGTGTGTCTATTGTGGAGAACATTCTGATCTCCTTGATAGCAACGACTTTCTGATTCTTCCTTGCTTCCTTCTCACGCTTAGCCTGCTCAAAGCAATACTTTCCGTAGTCCATGATACGGCACACGGGCGGTGTTGCCTGAGGAGCGATCTTAACGAGATCCAGATCCTTGTCGAAGGCTATCTGCTGAGCCTCTTTG
>JAFRXL010000049.1 GCA_017441505.1 Ruminococcus sp. | reverse complement strand
GTTAGCTCTGATCGGGATCTCGATGACAGTACCTGAGGTATTAGCGATAAGTCCACGCATACCGGCGAGCTGTCTGATCTGAGAGATAGAACCACGGGCACCGGAGTCAGCCATCATCCAGATCGGATTGTATCTGTCGAAGTTTTCTTTAAGTTTCTTAGTAACCTCGTCAGTAGTATTAGTCCAGAGAGCGATGATCTTCTTGGTCTTTTCCTGAGAGGAGATATAACCGTATTCGTACTCATTTGTGATCTGCTCAACTTCCTTATCAGCTTCAGCAAGGATAGCCTTCTTCTGAGGAGGTATTGTAGCATCGCAGACAGCAACGGTAAGAGCTGCTCTTGTTGAGTACTTGTATCCGAGAGCCTTGATACGGTCAAGAACTTCGGAAGTTGTTGTAGTACCGTGTATCTTTATGCAGCGTTCGATGATGTCGGAGAGCTGCTTTTTGCCAACGAGGAAAGCAACTTCAAGGTCGAACTGCTTATCTGAGTTAGTTCTGTCAACATAACCGAGGTTCTGTGGGATATTCTCGTTGAATATAAGACGGCCTACAGTAGCATCGATTATCTTTGAAACCTTCTTATCGCCGATATCCTTAGTGATCTTTACCTTGATATTAGCGTGAAGTGAAACGTCGTGCTCATTATAAGCCATGAGAGCTTCGTTAACGTCACGGAATACCTTGCCTTCGCCCGGTTCGCCCGGTTTATCCATAGTCAGGTAGTAAGAACCGAGTACCATATCCTGTGAAGGAACGGCAACAGGCTTACCGTCTGAAGGTTTGAGAAGGTTATTAGCTGCGAGCATGAGGAAACGAGCCTCTGCCTGAGCTTCTGCTGAAAGCGGAAGATGTACAGCCATCTGGTCGCCGTCGAAGTCAGCGTTGAAAGCTGAGCAAACGAGCGGGTGGAGCTTGATAGCACGGCCCTCAACGAGGATAGGCTCGAATGCCTGGATACCAAGTCTGTGGAGCGTGGGGGCACGGTTCAGCATTACCGGATGATCCTTGATAACGTCCTCAAGAGCATCCCATACCTTATTATCGGCACGGTCAATGAGCTTTCTTGCGGACTTTATATTAGCGATAGCCTTTTTGTCAACAAGTCTCTTTAATACGAAAGGCTTGAAGAGTTCGAGAGCCATTTCCTTAGGAAGACCGCACTGATACATTTTGAGTTCAGGTCCAACGACGATAACGGAACGTCCTGAGTAGTCAACACGCTTACCGAGGAGGTTCTGACGGAAACGTCCCTGCTTACCTTTAAGCATATCAGAGAGAGATTTAAGAGCACGGTTGCTTGGACCTGTAACAGGTCTGCCGTGTCTGCCGTTGTCGATAAGAGCGTCAACAGCTTCCTGAAGCATTCTCTTTTCGTTTCTGATGATGATGTCAGGAGCATCAAGTTCGAGCATTCTCTTGAGACGGTTATTTCTGTTGATAACACGTCTGTAGAGGTCATTAAGGTCTGATGTAGCGTAACGTCCGCCGTCGAGCATTATCATAGGACGGATGTCCGGAGGAATTACCGGAACTACATCGAGTATCATCCACTCCGGCTTATTGCCTGAGAGACGGAAAGCTTCTATTATCTGGAGTCTCTTTAAGAGCTTGACTTTCTTCTGACCTGCCGGAAGTCCGACGAGTTCAGCTTTAAGGTCATCAGCAACGAGTTCGATATTGTTTCTCCACTCTACGTTTTCGAGTTCTGCGAATTTCTTACACTCTTCGCAGTCGCACTCAGTAGGCTTATTGAAGCACTCTATCTTCTTGCCGCCGAGGGAGATCTTGCCCATTTCAACAAGACGGTTCTTGTGAGCGTCATATCTTGCAGGGTCGTACTCATTGAGGAGCTTCTTTATAGCTTCTGCACCCATTTCAGCCTTGAAGTCGTCGCCGTACTTCTCACGGTAAGAGAGGTATTCCTTCTCAGAGAGAAGCTGCTTCTTGATAAGCTCGGTATTACCGGGATCAGTAACGATATACTTTGTAAAATAGAGTATCTCTTCAAGACGCTTCTGAGAAACTTCGAGTACCTGTCCTATACGGGAAGGAGTACCCTTGAAATACCAGATATGGGAAACAGGAGCTGCGAGTTCGATGTGACCCATTCTTTCACGGCGGACTCTTGCTCTTGTAACTTCAACGCCGCAGCGGTCGCAGACCTTGCCCTTGAAGCGGATCTTCTTGAACTTACCGCAGTGACACTCCCAGTCCTTAGTAGGTCCGAATATCCTTTCACAGAAAAGACCGTCACGCTCTGGCTTCTGTGTCCTGTAATTTATAGTCTCAGGTCTTTCAACAACACCGTAAGACCAGCTTCTGATCTGTTCAGGTGAAGCAAGACCGATTTTTATTGATTCAAAAGTTGTGAATTCCAAACTGCTACCTCCTACAAATTATGTGGAGAATGCGTGGACACGGAAATATTCCGTATCCGCATTCATGATTCCGGATTATTGATCAGTCCTCATCAGAGGAATCGTCAAGGTCGAAGCTGCCGAAGAGATCGTCCTCGTCATCGCCGTCGAGACCGAGGTCGTCATCATCATCGAAGCTGAATTCATCACCGTCATCAACGGAGCTGAAAGTATCATCGTCTTCATCCTCGTCACCGAGAGAGAAGCCGGCATCTCCGATGTCGCTGTCAGAGTAGCTTGTGCTGTCGGAGGTATCCTCGTCAGAGAAGGATTCATTAGAAGGTATCGGATCTTCGTCATCGAAGGTCTGCTTGAGGTCGATCTCTTCCTGATTGATGTCGAGAACACGAACATCAAGGCAGAGTGACTGCATTTCCTTGATAAGAACCTTGAAGGACTCTGGGATACCAGGAGTAGGAACGTTCTGTCCCTTAACGATAGCCTCGTAAGTATTGACACGTCCGATAGTATCGTCAGACTTGACAGTAAGGATCTCCTGAAGAGTATAAGCAGCACCGTAAGCTTCGAGTGCCCATACTTCCATCTCACCGAAACGCTGACCGCCGAACTGAGCTTTACCTCCGAGAGGCTGCTGAGTAACGAGGGCGTAAGGACCAACTGAACGAGCGTGGATCTTATCGTCAACGAGGTGGTGGAGTTTGAGGTAGTACATATATCCGACGGTTACACGGTTATCGAATTTCTCACCGGTACGTCCGTCATAAAGAGTGAATTTACAGTCCTCAGTGAATTCGAGGGCGTTAGGATTGATAACTTTATCCATAGAGTTCAGCTCGAACATATCGTTTCTGTGTTCCTGAGCGTGCTCGTTGGCCATTTTGAAGCATTCACGGATGTCATCTTCGTGAGCACCGTCGAAAACAGGAGTCATGATGTGCCAGCCGAGAGCCTTACAAGCCATACCGAGGTGAACTTCGAGAACCTGACCGATGTTCATACGTGAAGGAACGCCGAGCGGGTTAAGAACGATGTCAAGCGGAGTACCGTCCGGGAGGAATGGCATATCTTCCTCTGGGAGGATACGTGAAACGACACCCTTGTTACCGTGACGGCCAGCCATTTTATCGCCGACTGTTATCTTACGCTTCTGAGCTATATAGCAGATTACACGCATATTAACGCCTGCTGAGAGCTCATCGCAGTTTTCACGGGTAAATACCTTAACGTCAACGATGACACCGGATTCACCGTGAGGAACTTTAAGGGAATTATCTCTTACTTCTCTTGCCTTCTCACCGAAGATAGCACGGAGGAGTCTTTCCTCAGCAGTAAGCTCTGTTTCGCCCTTTGGAGTTACCTTACCAACGAGAATATCGCCGGAGTTTACCTCTGAACCGATGCGGATGATACCGTTTTCATCGAGGTTAGCGAGAGCATCGTCACCAACGTTCGGGATGTCTCTTGTGATCTCCTCAGGTCCGAGCTTTGTATCACGGCACTCTATCTCATATTCTTCGATATGAACAGAAGTGAACACGTCTTCTCTTACAAGACGCTCATTAAGAAGAACGGCATCCTCGTAGTTATAACCTTCCCAGGTCATGAAGCCGATGAGGGCGTTCTTACCGAGGGAGATCTCTCCGTCTGCTGTAGCAGGACCGTCTGCGAGTACCTGACCCTTCTTTATCTTTTCACCAACTGTAACGATAGGACGCTGATTTACACAAGTACCCTGGTTGGAACGCTTGAACTTGATAAGCTCGTACTTGTATTCGATACCGTCATCGCCGATCATATTTATCTTATCTGCGTCAACGTAAGTGATAGTACCGTCGTGATCTGAAACGACGCATACACCGGAGTCAACAGCAGCCTTGTATTCCATACCTGTACCAACGAAAGGACGCTCTGTTTTGAGGAGCGGAACAGCCTGACGCTGCATATTTGAACCCATGAGGGCACGGTTAGCGTCATCGTTTTCGAGGAACGGGATCATAGATGTAGCAACAGAAACGACCATCTTAGGGGATACATCCATGTAGTCGACATTTTCTCTTGGGCATTCAAGTATCTGCTCACGGTAACGTGCATTAACTCTTGGTCTTGCGAATTTACCGTCTTCTGTAAGAGGCTCGTTCGCCTGAGCAACAACGTAATTATCCTCAGTATCGGCTGTCATATAGACAACTTCCTTGGTAACAACACCTGTAGCCTTGTCAACACGTCTGTAAGGAGCTTCGATGAAGCCGTATTCATTTATTCTTGCGAAAGTAGCCAGATAGGAGATAAGTCCGATGTTAGGACCTTCAGGAGTCTCGATAGGGCACATTCTTCCGTAGTGGCTGTAGTGAACGTCACGAACCTCGAATCCGGCACGGTCTCTTGAAAGACCACCAGGACCAAGGGCTGAAAGACGTCTTTTATGTGTAAGCTCTGCAAGAGGGTTATTCTGGTCCATGAACTGTGAAAGCGGTGAGGAGCAGAAGAATTCCTTCATAGCGGAGGATATAGGTCTTATATTTATAAGTGTCTGAGGGGTGAGTGTATTAACATCCTGAGTCTGGATGTTCATTCTCTCACGGATACCTCTTTCCATACGAGCGTAGCCGATACGGAACTGGTTCTGGAGGAGCTCACCGACAGAACGGATACGTCTGTTTCCGAGGTGGTCGATGTCATCAACAGTACCAACGCCCTCACAGAGGTTGAGGAAGTAGCTGATAGTAGCGTAAATATCGTCAAGGATGATATGCTTAGGAACGAGTTCATCGGCACGCTTCTTGACATTTTCTTCAAGCTCATCAGCATCAGCAGAAGTTTCGAGTATCTCTTTGAGTACCTTATATGAGACCTTCTCATTGATGCCGTATTTTTCAGCATCGAAGTCAACATAGCCCTTTATATCGACCATGCCGTTACCGATGATCTTAGCGATCTTTTCTACCATACGGATAGAAGTCTCGCCTCTTTCGTCGGTATAGTACTCCTTAGCTTCAACGCTGACGAAAGCGTAGTAAACACCAGCCTGTTCGATCTCGCATGCTCTGTCGTAGGAGACAGTTTCACCGGCATCAGCCATGATCTCGCCTGTATTAGGGTCAACGATAGGTTCAGCAAGGACGTGACCTGCAAGACGTGAAGCGATACCGAGCTTCTTGTTGTACTTGTATCTTCCGAAGCGGCAGAGGTCGTATCTCTTAGCATCGAAGAAGAGGTTATTTAGGTGAGTAACAGCACTCTCAACTGTCGGAGGCTCGCCCGGACGAAGCTTCTTATAAACATCTATGAGAGCGTCGGAGTTATTCTTTGTCTGATCCTTCTGGAGAATAGTCTGCTTGAGGCGGTCGTCCTCACCGAAGAGCTCATATATCTCCTCATCAGTGCCTACACCGAGAGCACGGATGAAAGTTGTTATCGGGATCTTTCTGTTCTTATCGATACGAACGTAAACGACATCGTTTGAATCCATTTCGTATTCGAGCCAAGCACCTCTGTTAGGGATAACAGTTGTGTTGAAGAGATCCTTACCTGTCTTATCCTTCTCGAAAGCGTAGTAAACGCCAGGAGAACGAACGAGCTGAGAAACTATAACACGCTCAGCACCATTTATAACAAAGGTTCCGCTGTCGGTCATGAGCGGGAAATCGCCCATATAGATCTCGCTTTCGCTTACAGCACCAGTTTCTTTGTTTGCAAGAGTTGCAGTAGCTCTCATAGCTACCTGATACGTAGCACCTCTGGATTTACATTCTGCGAGAGTATATTTTGGGGTATCATCAAAGCGGTAGTCCTTGAAGTTGAGCACGAGATTGCCGTTATAATCGGTAATAGCGGTCATATCTCTGAAAACTTCACGGAGACCCTCTTCCCTGAACCATTTATACGAGTTTTTCTGCACCTCGATAAGGTTCGGCATTTCAAGAGGCTCGGTAATTTTACCGAAGCTCATTCTGACATTCTTTCCCAACTGCTTAGGTGTTACATTCACCATAGGCGGAAACCTCCTTATTTTTTGATTACTGTCGGACACATCCGTTTGCGGCAGATGATAAAATTGCTGTCTGCGTACAAATGCACCGGACAGATCTCATAGCCGTTAGTTATGATGTATGGAATAAATTTTTTCGCAAAACTATTGACAAATACAGCTGTATATGCTATAATATCTTGCAGAAAAAGGGGTATCTCTCCATACTGATACATTATATAATTATAGTACATTCAGACCTCTGTGTCAAGAGGAGTTCAGAAGATTCATCAAAACTGCCGGATTTTAAAAAGAAGTCCGGCTGTTTTTTGTAGGCTTTGCGGAGTATCGGTATTTTAGTGATACTCCGGACTAAAAATCGAAATAAAAAAATAAAGGAACAGATCATGCTGGCAAGTTTAATAAACATAAATAAATTTTATAATGGCAAACAGGTGCTGAACAACGTGTCGCTGACTATAGATGAGAGTGACAAGATAGGTCTTGTCGGTAACAACGGGTGCGGCAAATCGACCTTGCTCAAAATACTCACAGGCTCTGTAGAACCTGACCGCTTTACAGAAAAGGACGGCATAGTATCTCTTGCTCAGAAAACAACTATCGGCTATCTTGAACAGATGGGCGGACTTAATTCCGAGAATACCGTCATTGATGAGATGCGAAGCGTTTTTGATCCTATACAAAAGGCTATCGACCGCCTTCGAGAGATCGAGATAGAAATAGAAATGGGCGATAATTCGTCCGCCGACGAATATCAGCAGCTTACATCATGGATAGAGGCTAACGACGGCTATAATACGGATGTAAAAATAAGAATGATACTCAACGGAATGGGCTTTACTGAAGCAGAGCTTGAACGCAAAGTATCGGGATTCAGCGGCGGTGAGAAGACCCGTCTTTGCATATCGAGACTGCTTCTTGAAGAACCTAACCTGCTTATCCTCGACGAGCCTACCAACCATCTTGATTTCGAGACCATTATGTGGCTTGAAGACTATCTCCGCTCTTATCGTGGGGCAGTACTCATAGTATCACACGACCGCTATTTCCTCGACCGCCTGTGCACCTCAATTTGCGAGATAGAAAGAGGTTCTCTCACACGCTACAGGGGCAACTACTCGGCGTTTGTGCGTCAGCGTGAGGATAACGATGTCCGCCGTGAAAAAGAGTACGAACAGCAGCAGAAGCAAATAGCTCAGCTTGAAGAATATGTGGCTAAGAATCTTGTTCGTGCGTCCACCACAAAAATGGCTCAGAGCCGCAGAAAGCAGCTTGAAAAAATGGAACGTATAGAGCGTCCGGTACATGATACAAAGTCGGCAAAGATACATTTTACATACGCTGTCGAGCCGCCGCAGGATATACTCAAAGTCAAGGGAGTTGACATCTCAGTAGGTGAGGGCAGCAGCAGAAAGACTCTTGTGGACGAGATAAATTTTGAAGTCTGCAGAGGTGAAAAAATAGGTATTATCGGAGATAACGGAATAGGTAAATCCACGCTTCTCCGCATCATACAGGAGCAGCTCCCGCACAAGGGGATAGTCCGCTGGAACAGCAATATCAAAACGTCTTATTTTGAACAGGAGAGTACTAACCTCAACCGTGAGCTGACTGTTATGGAAGAGCTACACAGCCGCTATCCGTCAATGACTGAACTTGAAGTGAGAAATCTGCTTGCACAAGTCAGACTTGTCGGTGAAAACGTCTTCAAGGAGACCGGAGTTATAAGCGGCGGAGAACGTGCTAAACTCTGCTTTGCCATAATGATGCAGGAACACGGTAATGTGCTTATCCTTGATGAGCCTACAAACCACCTCGACCTCAGTTCAAAGGAAGCTATTGAAGAAGCTCTTAAAGAATATACTGGAACTATCATTTTCGTTTCTCACGACCGCTATCTGCTTAGTAAAATAGCTGACAGACTTATCGAGCTCACCAACGGCAGCTATCGTGAGCATAATTATGGCTTTGAAAAATACCTCGATGTGCTGCGTGAGGAGCAGGCTGAACAGAAGCGGATCGCTGATGCTGAGAAGTTCGCTAAAGCTGCTGAGGCTGCAAAGGAGAAGTCCGTAAAGACTTACCGCAGCAAGCAGCAGAGGAGTGCCGATGCTGCACGTAAAAACGAGATGCGTCGTCTTGAAAAGGAGATAGATGAGCTTCAGGCTCAGATAGACGCTCTTACAGAAGAAATAGGCAAGGAAGAGGTCTACAGCGACTACGAGCTGATGAACAGCAAATGCTCCGAGATAGAAAAGCTCAAACAGCAGATAGATGAGGACTTTGAAAAACTCATCGAACTTGACGAATGATGTTCAATTGTAAAACTGAAAAATGAACAAATGATGAACATTCATAATAAAAAAGTCGACTGAGCTGATTATATTGTAAAAAATCACTAAAATTGCGTTTTGCAGAAAAAACTATTGAAATAAAACCAGCTTTGTGGTATAATAAAAACAAGCATAACGGTGAAAACCGTATCTTTTTAACAGGAGGGAAATACAATGAAACATATCCAGACAATCAATAAGGCTAACCTCAAGGAGTCCGCTAAGAAGGGCGGCTGCGGTAAGTGCCAGGCTTCATGTCAGTCTGCTTGCAAGACTTCTTGCACAGTTGCTAACCAGAAGTGCGAGAGATAATCGAGCAGGTTATTCTGAAAGAAAATTTTTGAGGCGGTATTTGATGCTGCCTCATATTTTTTATTAAAGGGTGTTGAATAATGATACATAAATATAAGTTAAACGGGTTCAATATTGTTCTTGACGTAAACAGCGGCGGTGTTCATATCGTTGACGAGCTTACTTACGACCTCCTCGATAATATCGAACCGCCTTTTGATGATAAATGTCCGGCAAATGTTGTTGAGAAACTCTCAAAGGCATATTCAAAAGAGGATATAGAGTCCTGCTATGAGGAGATAGTTGAGCTTTATAACGACAAGAT
The DNA here is from genome assembly GCA_017441505.1 of Ruminococcus sp. Taxonomy (GTDB): domain Bacteria; phylum Bacillota; class Clostridia; order Oscillospirales; family Ruminococcaceae; genus Ruminococcus. Next base: position 12,872 of record JAFRXL010000049.1, on the reverse strand, counting down.
ACTCTTCTCTGAGGACGATTATGAGAAGTACGCTAAGTACTCCGTAGCTTCTCCGGTAAAGGCTATGTGCCTGAATATCGCTCACGACTGTCAGCTTCGCTGCAAGTACTGCTTCGCCTCTACAGGTGACTTCGGCAAGGGCAGAAAGCTCATGTCTTACGAGACAGGTAAACACGCTATAGACTTCCTGCTTGAAAACTCCGGCGACAGACCTAATCTTGAACTCGATTTCTTCGGCGGCGAGCCTCTTATGAACTTCAAGGTCGTTAAGCAGATAGTTGAGTACGCTCGTTCCCGTGAGGCTGAATATAACAAAAAGTTCCGCTTCACTATCACTACAAACGGACTCCTCCTCGATGACGAAAAGATAGAGTTCATCAACCGTGAAATGTCAAACGTTGTTCTTTCTATCGACGGACGTAAGGAAGTTAACGACTATTTCCGTGTGCTCCCTAACGGACAGGGCTGCTATGATATGATACTTCCAAAGTACAAGAAGCTCGTTGAGGGCAGAGGCGATAAGGAGTACTACGTAAGAGGTACTTTCACCAATAAGAACCTCGATTTCTCAAACGATGTTTTTGCTCTCTATGACGCTGGTTTCGACCAGATCTCTGTTGAGCCTGTTGTTGGTGAGTCCGATGAATATGCACTCACAGAAAAAGACCTGCCGGCAGTGTTCAAGGAATATGAAGTTCTCGCAAAGAGACTCCTTGAAAACGAGAAGAAGGGTAAAAAGTTCAATTTCTTCCACTTTATGCTCGACCTCGATCAGGGCCCTTGTGCTATAAAGAGACTCCGTGGCTGCGGATGCGGTAACGACTACGTTGCAGTTACTCCGGACGGAGATATATTCCCATGTCATCAGTTCGTTGGTATCGATGAGTATAAAATGGGTAATATCGACGAGGGAACTTTCAACCAGGATATGAAGAAAGAGTTCGCAAGTGCTCACGTTTACTCAAAGCCGGACTGCAAGAAGTGCTGGGCAAAATTCTATTGCAGCGGCGGATGTAATGCCAATAATTACCAGTATATGGGTGATATTCACAATGCACACAAGATCTCATGTCAGCTTGAAAAGAAGAGACTTGAATGTGCTATCATGATAAAGGCTGTCCGTATTTTCGGAGAGCAGGAGCAGTAAAGCAATAAAAAATCAAGCCATATCGGTTCTGACACAATCAGTATCGATATGGCTTTTTTGTATAAATAAAAGCTCCGGAGATCTCCGGAGCTTGTCTGTATATATTGAATTATTCGGCAGTTCCTCCGCCTGCACCGGCATCTCCGCCAGTACCTGCACCGGTATCTCCGCCAGTACCCGCACCGGTATCACCACCAGTTCCAGCACCGGTATCTCCGCCAGTACCTGCACCGGTATCTCCGCCAGTACCTGTTCCTGTTCCGGTGTCACCGCCGGTACCAGTACCTGTTCCGGTATCTCCGCCGGTACCTGTACCCGTTCCGGTATCACCGCCGGTACCTGTACCTGTTCCGGTATCTCCGCCGGTACCAGTACCTGTTCCGGTATCTCCGCCGGTACCTGTTCCGGTACCGCCTTCATATCCTGTGCCTGTACCGCCCTCGTAGCCTGTACCAGTGCCGCCTTCATAGCCTGTACCTGTACCGCCCTCGTATCCAGTACCTCCATTGCCATTACCATTACCGCCTTCATATCCGGAATAACCGGTGTTAGGTGTAGTGGTAGTAGGAGTCCAAGTATAGTAAGGGTCATAATTTCCGGTAAGGATATTTCCTCCGGAGAAGAATCCTGAACCTGTAGTTACGTCCATACTAAAATTGTTGCGTCTTGTGACTCTTTTTGTAGTCACGGTAGAAAGTTTATTTGAAGAGCCCTTTGAAACTTCAACGCCGTTCATAGTAGTTACTGTAGAACCGGCAGGAGAAGTACTGTCCTTTTTGAGGACGCTCTCTCGTCCGAAACTTGCGATGACCTTTTCTGAAGGAGTGATCGGGAACATAATAAAAAAGCAGAGTATCAGTGCTGTCATAGCTATAAAACAGCCGCAGGATACTAAAGTGATCTTAGTGGATTTTTTCAGATTTGCGAAAAAGTCCTTAACTTTACTCATTAAAAAACACTCTCCTGAAAAAAATAATACTACATTATTTTAGTACAAACGACAGAAAAAGTCAAGGGTAAAGAGGTGAAAAGTGTGTTAAAGGGGATTTTTTGTGTAATATGGACAAAGTGTCAAATGGTCAAAGACTGCCTTTTATCCTGAATATAGCGTTCTTTTCGAGCCGTGAGACCTGTGCCTGAGATATGCCGATCTCGTTTGCGACTTCCGTCTGAGTTTTTCCTTGCAGGAATCTTAGCCGGAGTATACGCTGTTCACGCTCGCCGAGTGCCTTTATCGCATCACGGATAGTTATTTCGTCCATTCTGCTTTCAACGTCATTACGGTCACTTATCTGGTCGAGGATGTAGACGGTATCCTCTGAATCGGAGTACACCGGTTCATATAGAGATACAGGGTCGCTTATACTTTCAAGTGCTATGACCACGTCTGCTTTTTTCTCACCTATATCCTTGGCGATTTCATCTATATCCGGCTCACGCTGGAGCTTTACGGTCAGACGCTCACGGGCTTGGATCGCTTTGTAGGCAAGGTCACGTAGAGAGCGGCTAACCTTTACCGGAGAATAGTCCCTTAGATGTCTGCGGAGCTCACCGCTTATCATAGGTACGCAGTAGGTAGAGAAGCGTACTTCTTTGGAAAGGTCAAAGTTATTTATAGCCTTTATAAGTCCGACAACACCTATCTGAAAGAGGTCGTCGATGTCCTCGCCACGACCTGTAAAGTGCTGAATGACGCTCAGTACGAGTCTGAGGTTGCCTTTGATAAGTTTGTCACGGGCTTCACGGCTTCCGGTAGCTCTTATCTCTTTCAGCAGAGCTATTTTCTCTTCTTCTTTAAGCACCGTAAGCTCGGAGGTGTTTATCCCTGCGATAACGACTTTATTGAATGCCATAACATCATCTCCTTTTGTCGATGATGCTATTATTGACAGAAATCACGATGATAAACAAATAATTAAATATTAAAAACGCCGAAGGCGGCAATAACGGGATTCCAAAGGGATTATTATCCCTTTGGCAAGGAGGTGTGCGAGGGGTTACCCCTACCAGTGGTAGGGGATGTCAGCTTGCTGACAGGGGTGGCTGAACCCGATTAGGGTACAGAGTTCCCCCTAAAAAGCAGTAAAACCAGCGAAGCGAAGTTTTACGGACCGTCCGCATTGCTTGCCTCGGCTTGACCGACGCAATAAATTATGCCAGTCAAGCTGGAGCAAGTACTACGAGCCGTCCGTCCAGCGTTGCTTTGCTCGCTGGACTGTTTCTTAGGGAAGGCTCTGCCTTCCCTCGTACACCCTACCGCCAGAGAGAGAACCTCTCTCTGGACTCTCATTATGCCGCCTTCGGCGTTTTATAAATATAAAATTTCTGTTTTAATAATATCATTCAGTTCTAAGAGCAACAACAGGGTCTTTCTTAGCTGCACTTCTTGAAGGTATAAGTCCGGAGATAAGTGTGAGGAACATACTTATAACTATAAGTACTATCGCAGCACCGATCGGCAGAGTTGCCTTCAGATTATTGATATTTGTAAGATGTCTTATAACTGCGTTTATCGGGAATGTCATCAGCCATGATACTAAAACACCAAGAAGTCCGGCTGTAAATCCGATGAGTACTGTCTCTGCATTGAACATATTGCTGACGTTACGCTTTGATGCACCGATAGAACGGAGTATACCGATCTCCTTTGTACGCTCCTGAACAGATATGAGTGTGATAACACCTATCATGATAGAGGATACGATAAGAGATATACTTACAAATGCTATGAGTACATAGGTTATAGCGTTGATGATAGTTGTGATGCCGCTCATCATAAGTCCTACATAGTCGGTGTACTTTATCTTGTCGAGGTCATCCTTGCCTTCATTATAGTCAGCGATGACGTCCTCAATAACGTCCTTATTCTCGAAGCTTGAAGCGTAGAGGTTTATAGTGAACGGCTCATCCATGTCGATGTATCCCATAGAGCGGAGATTCTCTTCGTAAGTAGCCTTTGAGAATTCCATTACCTCATCGTAATACATTGCACACTTAGCTGTGTCAGCTTCCTTCATGAGCTTATCAAGACCTGCAATGAGTTCCTGAGGTTTCATTCCAGCCATTTTGCCAATAACTTCCTGTGCGTACTTAGCCTTTATCTGAGTCTGTACGGAAACTGTGTAGATACCGGTAAGTTCGTCATCGCTCATTTTTGAAAGATAATTGCGTATATCATCCTCGTTCATATTCATCTGAGCTGTCATTGCCTGTATCATGTCGTTTTCCATTTTCTCACGGTCAGCGTCCTTGAGAGCTTCGGCAGTCATTTTATTGAGTTCTTCTTCGGAAGGAATAGCAGCCATTTTCATGTATATTGTAGCCTTTTCGTTCTCGTCAAGGGAATCGATATACTTTCTGAACTCTTTTTCCTTTTCCTCATCCTTAACAGCACCAGCCTCTGGTTTGAACGGAAGACCTGTGATAACGTCCTTTGCAGGAGCGTTGAGCTGTGCAGTTATTACAGGAGCATCCTTTGAGTGTTCGATTATATACTTTGTAAGGTCGCTTGTGTAGCCGATAGAGCCTGTGAGCATTGCTGCTGAGGAGTCCTCATTAGGACGGATGATACCGGAAACTTTAAGCGGTATACCATTATCATAGAGGTACTGAAGTCCGGCATCGGATTCACGGAGGTCATTATAAAGACCTGTAGCTTCGTCGTAGCTGTAGCAGTCAGAATTGAGCACTATACGGTACTCCATAGAGCAGATGTCTTCATAGCTCCATTTCTGCTGTTTGAATTCAACAGTTGCATTTCCGTTTATGGCAGCAGACATTATCTCGCTTATCTCTTCCTTTGATTCAAGTCCGAGAGCATAAAGAGCAAGGTCGTTGAGCTCGTTGTTCTTATCGAGTACAAGTACAATTTCGTTATAGCTGTTAGGCCATGAACCGTAGACTACATCGTACTGCTTTTCAAGGAGGTCGTTGACAGGCTTTCCGTTATCGCCGGAGAGCATCTCCTGCCAGAGCTTTGAGGACATTCCGCCCATCATGCCGCCGCCCATCATATTTGAGTTGCCCATTCCATTCATAGCATTAGGGTCTATATTCATAGTCTCTGCCATGAGGTCTGAGAGGAGCTTCTGAGCATCAGAGAGGAGTATATTTCCGTCAACGTTCTTTGTGTATACCAGCATATCGTAATCGTAGGTATACTGTATTGCATTCAGAGCCTTGCTGAGCTTTGAATCTTCATCTTCTCTTTGTGTTTCAAGATATTTCTTGAATGAACGGAGGTCGTTTTCGTTGCCTTCTTTATCATTGAAAGCGTTAACTATCTCGTATATAGCCGAGCGTTTATAGACACCGTCCTTTTCGTGTTCAGCTTCAGCTTTGTCTATGTTCATGAAAGTCTCCATGATAGCGGAGAGGTCTGTATTATTCTTTTCGATAGTAAGCGGATAGGAAGCAAGAGTTTCTTCCTGTATATCATCGATGTAGTTCTGGAAGCCCTGAGATACCGAGAAGATAAGGGCGATACCGATGATACCGATACTTCCTGCAAACGCTGTAAGGAAGGTCCTGCCTTTTTTGGTGAAGAGGTTTTTGAGTGAAAGAGTGAATGATGTGAGCAGTGACATTGAAGGCTTCTTTTTTCTGCCTGCATTTTCGTCCTGAACAGTCTTGTCTCTTACTTCTTCAAGCTGTATCTCTTTTTCGGTGAGCGGAGCTGAGTCCTCAGTAACAACGCCGTCGAGCATCTTGACGATTCTTGTTGAGTACTGCTCTGCAAGCTCAGGGTTGTGAGTTACCATTATTACCAGACGGTCTTTAGCGATATTTTTAAGTATATCCATTACCTGTACGCTGGTTTTTGTATCAAGAGCACCGGTCGGCTCATCAGCGAGTACAATATCAGGGTCGTTAACTATAGCTCTTGCGATAGCAACACGCTGCATCTGTCCGCCTGACATCTCTGACGGACGCTTATGGAGCTGTTCACCGAGTCCAACATCTTCAAGAGCTTTCTTTGCACGCTGTCTTCTTTCAGATTTTGATACACCTGAGAGAGTAAGTGCGAGCTCTACGTTCTGGAGAACGGTCTGATGCGGGATAAGGTTGTAGCTCTGGAAAACGAATCCTACAGAGTGATTTCGGTATGAATCCCAGTCTCTGTCTTTATATTCTTTTGTAGAGCGTCCGTTTATGAGCAGGTCGCCCTCAGTATACTGGTCAAGTCCGCCGATTATGTTGAGCATCGTTGTCTTTCCGCATCCGGAAGGTCCGAGTATGGAAACAAGCTCAGATTTTCTGAATTTCAGGTCTATGCCTTTTAGAGCGTGAACTGTGTTCTCGCCGGCTAAATAGTCTTTCTTTATGCCTTTAAGTTCAAGCATCGTTATCCTCCTTTGTGTTTTATGTATTTATTATATTACACGTTTCTCAACTGAATCTCAATTGAATCTCAATTTTTGTTGAGGTTCTGTTTGATTTACTCAGCATGATAATTATATAATATAAAAGATAAAAATAATAGTGTCGAAAGTCATTTTTTACGTGACAAATGTCATTTTCTTAACTTGGTATTGACATACGGTCGGATATGATATATAATGTGCTTGACTTATGACAGAAAATGATTTTTAAAGGAAGCATAATAAATGAATATAAAAGAAAAGGCAGAAAAATGCCTTAAAGAGGCTGCAAGCCGTGGAAGCATACTCGGATTGGAGCGTATTACCGGTCTTTTGCATCTTATGGGCGACCCTCAGGATGACATAAAGACCATACATATTGCCGGTACTAACGGAAAGGGAAGTTTCGGAGCAATGCTCGGTTCTGTACTTGTTCACGCAGGGTATAGGGTCGGAAACTTTTCGTCCCCTGCTATAACAGCAGTCACCGACTATTTTCGCATAAGTGGCAGAGAAGTGAGTAATGAAGAGCTTTTTGAGGTCGTTGCTGATATTTCAGATATAATAAGTACCATGACCGAAAAGCCTACTGAATTTGAAGTCCTTACGGCTGCCGCTTTTGAGCTTTTCCGCAGAAATGAGTGCGATATAGCTCTTGTAGAGTGCGGAATGGGCGGCGATACTGATTCTACAAATGTGATTAAAGCTCCGATCCTTTCGGTAATTACAAATGTCCGCAAAGATCACACGGGATTTCTCGGAAAAACTATCGCTGAAATAGCTGCTCACAAGGCAGGTATTATTAAAAATCAGTGTCCCGTTTTATTTGGAGACACCGCTCCCGAAGCTCTGAGTGTAGTTCGCACGGCGGCTGAAAAGAACTCAGCTGAGTTGGTCATCACTGACCTTTCAAGGCTGAGCATTATAAATTCCGACCTCTCAGGCACTGAATTTGCTTTTTCAGGTTTCGGCAGGCTGCGTATACCGCTTATCGGTGACTATCAGCCGTATAATGCCGCAAATGTACTTACAGCGGTGGAGATGCTCCGCAGAAATGGACTGGATATAAGTGACGAGGCTGTCCGCAGCGGACTTTCTGACGTTAAATGGCACGGAAGATTCGAGGTCTTATGTAAAGACCCACTTGTCATTTTTGACGGCTCACATAATCCTGACGGTATATGCTCGGCGGCAAAAAGTCTTAAAAAATACTTTCCGGATAAAAAGCCGGTGCTGCTCATAGGGGTCATGGCAGATAAGGAGTACGGACTTTATGCGGATATGCTCGGGGAGCTTGTTGATTCTGTATGTACGGTATCACCTGATAATCCCCGTGCACTGGACTCGCACAGGCTTGCGGAGGCCTTTGCTGAAAAGGGTGTTGAGGCAAAGGCATTCGATGTGCTCGGTGAGGGAGTGCGGTATGCTTACGAGTATGCGAGAAAAAATAAAATCGCTTTAGTCGCATTAGGCTCGCTGTATATGTACCGTGAGTTTACAGAGGAATTGGAAAAAATAATAAAATAAAAAACGGCGAAGCCGTCAATAACGGGATTCCAAAGGGTTATTCAACCCTTTGGCAAAGGGGTGTGCGAGGGGGAACAGAGTTCCCCCTAAAAAGCAGTAAAACCAGCGAAGCGAGGTTTTACGGACCGTCCGCATCGCTTCCCTCGGCTTGACCGACGTAATAAATTATGCCAGTCAAGCTGGGGCAAGTACTACGAGCCGTCCGTCCAGCGTTGCTTTGCTCGCTGGACTGCTTTTTAGGGGAGGCTCTGCCTCCCCTCGTACACCCTACCGCCAGAGAGAGGCCCTCTCTCTGGACTCTCATTATGCCGGCTTCGCCGGTTTTTTATTTTGTCATTTTTTGACACCTTTTGTGCAAAATATGGGTTGTTTTGTGTACAATAAAGTGATAAACTATTAATTATCATCATACATAAGGGGGAATACTTATGAAACGCAGTATTGCAGCATTGCTTGCAGCACTGGTTACTATCACTACCCAAAGCGGAGTTCCAAGAGAAGAAAAAGTCTCCGCAGCGACCGGTTTCACACACAATGAATGGACAGGAAAAAACGGTGCAGAGGACGTTTTTGCGGTCAACCGCACAGAAGCATCCGTTAATCCTATATCATATCAGGACACCCAAAGTGCTGTCAATGCAGTGTGGGACTATAACGCACGTACAGATTCTGACTACTTCCAGCTCCTTACCGGAAAAGACAGCAGCTGGACGCTCAACGTTGTTCAGAATGCTCAGGAGGCTCAGAAATATCTGAATGCCGGATTTATGAATCCGAATTATAGTCCGGATTATTCAGCAGGCTGGAAGAATGTTGAGCTTCCGAAAAGCTGGACTTGTCAGGGATTTGATTTTCCGATATACTGCAATGTCCAGATGCCGTGGCAGAGTAAGTATGACGGATATGTACCTGTTCCGAGTGCTCCGACAAACTACAATCCTGTTGGACTTTACAGAAAGAAATTTAAAGTGGACAGTAAGCTCCGTGAGAGCGGCAGACGTGTCTATATCCAGTTTGACGGCGTAGAATCGGCTTATTATGTATATCTCAACGGCAAGGAGATAGGTTACAGTGAGGACACTTTCAGTCCGCACAGGTTCGATGTCACAGACTATCTTACCGACGGTGAGAATACACTTGCCGTGGAAGTACATAAATTCTGCGACGGTACATGGTTCGAGGGACAGGATATGATATATGACGGAGGTATCTTCCGTGATGTATTTCTTGTAAGTAATCCGGATGTTCAGATAACGGACTATACAGTCCATACAGACCTTGATGATTATTACAAAGATGCTTCTCTTGACATAAGTCTTGACATCACAAATATCACCGGAAACGTAAGGAACAACTGGACTATAACTGCTGACGCTTATGATGAATATGGTCATAATATACTCAGCGGTGCAAGAGCTTATGTTGATAATCTTGGTATATACAGCAAGAAAAACTACAGGATCACTACAACAGTCAAAGATCCTAAAAAATGGTCAGCAGAAACTCCTAATATATATGCCCTTGTACTTACTCTTAAAGATGAAAACGGAAACGTAAGGGACATAGTTTCAACTCAGCTTGGATTCCGTGAGATAGGATTCACACCTACAGCTGTTGACAGCTCATATAAGGTTACAACAAAGGAATGGCAGCAAATGACTATCAACGGTCAGAAGCTTGTTTTCAAGGGAGTTAACCGTCACGATACCGACCCGTTCTACGGTAAGGCAGTTCCTCAGGAGACTATGTATGAGGACGTTCTTCTTATGCAGAAAAATAACATCAATGCAATAAGAACTTCTCACTACAGCAACGATTCGTACTTATACTGGCTTTGCAATAAGTATGGAATGTACGTCATGGGCGAGACTAATTTGGAGTCTCACGCTCTTATGAATGATAACGATTCAAAAGCACTATTTTATGAGCTCGCTATGGACCGCACTAATACTGCATATCAAAGATTAAAGAATAATCCTTCTATAGTAGCATGGTCTATCGGAAATGAAATGGCATATACAGGTGACCCTTCTGCCGCAGGCGGTATGTTCAGGGACATGATATGGTACTTCAAAAAGCATGATTCGACACGTCCTGTACACAGTGAAGGTCAGGGCAACGGAATGGGCGTTGACATGGGAAGTAATATGTATCCGGGTTCTGAATATTTCGGCTCTAATTCCGGCAGAGGAAAGATACCTTATGTTATGTGCGAGTACGACCACGCTATGGGTAACTCAGTTGGTGCTCTTAAAGAATACTGGGACGTTATCAGAAGCTCAGATAACATGATAGGCGGATTCATCTGGGACTGGGTAGACCAGTCAAGAGCTGTTCCGATAAATCCTTATAACGGCGACTGGGATTATTACTCTGAAAGCTATGCTCATAAGAATCTTTACAGTGAACAGAGTAAAGGTATGTATTTCGCTTACGGAGGCGACTGGGGCGACCGTCCTAATGATAACAGCTTCTGTGAAAATGGTCTGATAAGTCCGGACAGAACAGAACAGCCGGAAGTTGCCGAGGTAAAATATCAGTATCAGAATTTCTGGTTCTCATCAGATTCAAGACTGCTGAGCTCCAACATGGTTGAAGTTTTAAACGAGAACAATTTCCGTGACCTCAATGAATTTGATACTCACTGGAAGCTCATAAAGAATGGTATCGTCATAGAAGAGGGACTGCTTGAAAATGCAAGTGCGGCTCCACGTTCAAAAAATGTTCTGGAAGTACCGTATACAGTACCGTCAGGAGGATTCTCCGGAGACGAGTATTACCTTGAACTTTCTGTGACCACAAAGAGTGATGAGAGACTTCTCTCTGCCGGACAGGAAGTAGCTTATGGTCAGATAGAACTTTCCGGAAACGGAAAAAACGTCAGAAGCAATGTCAGCGGAGAAGTAACTGTAGTTGATGCTCCTAATCAGTATGTTGCTGTGGGAAAGAATTTTAATTTCGCAATAGATAAGTCCACAGGTCTTATGAAGGACTACAGCTATAAGGGCGAAACTCTTATCTCTGAAGGTCCTGCACCTAACTTCTGGAGAGGCTATGTTGAAAACGACGGCAATTCTGCAAGACAGGATGTGTTCGATACAAAATGGGAACACGCTGCTGAGAAAATATACGTAAAGAACATAGAAACACACGATGGAAGAAACGGTGAAAAGATCGTTATATCGCATCTTTTGCTTCCTGATGCAGGAGATACGAGCGTTGAGATAATATATACGATCTATCCGGACGGAAACGTGAATGTCGGCTTCAATGTTGACGGTACGGGTTCAGGTCTCGGAAATTTCCTTAGAGTTGGCTCTATAATGAAGCTTCCGGAGGGAGCAGAGAATGTAAGCTGGTACGGAAACGGTCCTGTTGAGACTTACAACGACAGAAAAACTAATGGCAGACAAGGTATATGGAAGTCCACAGTATCAGAGATGCTCTACCCTTACATGAAAGCTGACGATTCAGGAAATCTCACAGACGTCAAGTGGATAAATGTGAAGGATCCTTCCAATGAGTACGGCTTGCTTGTAGCTGCTGATGATAAGGTAGAGGCAAGTGCTCTGCACTTTACTCCTGCGGACTTACAGGCTGCTGACCATTTGTATAAGCTCTATCCACGAAAAGAGACTTTACTCAGTGTGGACTATGGCTCTATGGGTGTAGGTAGTGCGACCTGCGGTCAGGCTACTCTCAATAAATACAGACTGCCTTCCGGAAGAAAGTATAGCTGGAGCTATAATATCATCCCTACAGCTTCTTCCGCTTCTGACAGCGAGCTGACTTCTATCGCAGCTAAACTGCGTTCAAACAAGGTCTCTATACAGGATAAGAGCAGCAACAGGATAGTTGTTCCGCTTGGTTCTGATGCTGAACTGAACAACTCCGGTAATGAAAACTATATAACAGGTCAGCTCTCTATTCCGGCAAATCAGGGACTGGATCAGATATTCTCGGATAAAAGTTCGTTCACTGTAGAAGCTAATATCGTTCCGACAGGCAACCCGCAGTTCAATATGATAGCAAGCAAGGGCGACCATGCTTTCGGTCTGAGAACTGAAAATAATATGCTCTATTTCTTCATCCATGCAGGCGGAGAATGGAGAACTGTTTCAGCAACAAGGAGTACTGATGCTGCCTCCGGCTGGTTAGGTCAGAAACATCACATTGCCGGCATCTATGACGCTGAGAACAACATGATCCGCATATACTGTGACGGTAAAATGCTTGCAGAAAAATCAACCGGCACTACAAGCGGACTTACTCCTTCAAGCTATAATGTTACTATCGGAGGCTGTCCGGAAACAGGCAGAGGCTCACAGGCTGAGTTCTACGATCTCAGGATATACAGCAAGGCTCTAACAGAGTCTGAGTTGAATTCTCAGAACGATAACTTCCCGACATATTATCCGGAAAGTCCGTATGTAAGGCTCTGGCTCGATATGGATGATCTTGCTCAGTCTGCTCTTGAAGGCGATCTAAACAGCGATGGTTCTGTAAATGTTGCCGACCTCGTGATACTCCAGAAATATCTTCTCCGTAAAGGAGAGCTCACAGACTGGTCTGTTTGTGATCTTTGTCCGGACAGTATCATAGACGGTTTTGATATGGTCAAGCTGAGAAAGCTGATAATCAGAGAATAAGGGTATTGTCTAAAATTATAAGGAGCTGAGGTTCTTCCTCAGCTCCTTACAGCCTGTCCAAAAACCCCTGATTCAGAGAGAATCAGGGGTGATATTTTTGTAAAAAAATAAAGTAAAGGGTAAAAAAGAGAATACAGAGTGAGAAATACAGCGAAATTGGAAGAAGATAGCATACTTCTTCAGATTCAT
>JAFRXL010000048.1 GCA_017441505.1 Ruminococcus sp. | reverse complement strand
GCTTCTGTGACATACATTCGCTGCGGCACTTGCACGCATCGCTCCTGATATTTGAAGGAGTGGACGTTGTGGCAGTGTCAGCAGATATGGGACATAGCATCGTAGGAACAACTTTGAATCTGTACTCTCATATGTTTCAAGAGGCAAGGACAAGGAATTGTGATGCAATTACTAACGCTCTGTCCTTCAACAATGAACCGACAGGGGAAAGTCAGGACACAGTCGAGAGCGAGGAAGCGGTCGATATTGATGAAGCTGATGATGAGGCAGAGGAAGAAACGATGAACCTTTCGATGTGAGTAAAAAGCAGCCGCAGGGATAATAGACCCTGCGGTCATGCAAACAGTAAACCACAGTCCAAGCCGCTGATTTTGAAAATAAGTGGCTGACAAGGGGCTGAGGGCGTTTTTGAGAAAAAAGAAAACCCACAAACGGCTATTTTAAGCCATCTGTGGGATTGCTAAATGGTGACCCGTACGGGAATTGAACCCATGATTCCGCCGTGAAAGGGCGATGTCTTAACCTCTTGACCAACGGGCCTTAAATGGTAGCGGCAGTAGGATTTGAACCAACGACCAATCGGGTATGAACCGAGTACTCTAGCCAACTGAGCTATGCCGCCGTACTTTTGAAAATCGTAGGTAACGCCTGCGACTTAATTATTATATAACAACTGCGAGAAAAAGTCAATAGGAAAATCGAAAAACGTGATTTTTTACAAAATAGCGAATTGGTATATGCGAAAAATGTTGTTGATGCACATAAGTGGCGACGGGGAGTGGGGTAATATCAAAAAATAACGGACTGTATATTCTACGTGATGATAACAATTAGTTTTAAGCTGTGTACTGAAAAGTGCATGAAATAGCTAAATTAGGACGTGTGATTTATGCAATGGGACGAAAAAAGAGTTAAAACAAAAAATGTGTTAATAAAGTCTTGACAAATACGGATGCGTGTAATATACTAAAGGTAAATAAAAAAGTGGGAGTGATTGGGAATGAAAAGAAGGAAGGGTTTTACGCTTATAGAGATAATCGTAGTAATAGCGATAATCGGAGTACTTGCGGCGATACTTGTGCCTATGCTGTTGGGGTACATACGCAAAGCTGACAAAAAAGCTGACGTAGAGGCTGGAGGAACTATCGGAAAAGCTGTTATGACGATGCTCGAAGAGAACAAGGATGCAAGGGAGTCTTTCTATGATGACCAGAGCACAAAATTTTCTGTTTCAGCTGTTGGAACCGGTGGAACAGAGAACTATGATCTTGTTGTAGTATGCAAAACGAACGGAGCCTGCAATAAGTGGCTCGAAGTAGCTAATAACAGCGATGATTTTGTTAATAAGCTGAATAATACCGGATATTTACCAGAGATGGCGAAGGTCAAGTTCAAGCATTCGTCCAACGGAAATATATGGATACTCGGCTATCGTGACGGTGATACTGAGCAGGTAGAAGTGTGGACAGCTCACAGCAACGGTGCAAACGGATGTGAGCCTGCATACAGATTGTGGCCCAATCCGGACGGAGAGTTCACAGGCTGATAATAAAAGTACATGATGCTGCACATTATAAAGTTGTGCAGCATTTTTGTTTTATTCAGGAGTCTTGAAAAAGTTATATATATGTAGTATAATGTTGATGAACGGAGGCGATGATATGCCAAGATTTTTTACGAATGATCTTGATGAAAATAATATATGTCTTACTGGCGGAGATGCACATCATATTGGCTTTTCGCTGAGGATGAAAGCCGGAGAAGCGGTCACGGTCTGCTGTAACGGCATTGACTACAACTGTACTATAAGAAGTATAACGGGAGATACCGTCTATCTTGATCTTGTTGACAAGCACAGATGTGCAGCAGAGCCCAATATAGAAGTGACGTTGTTTCAGGCTGTCCCAAAGCTTGATAAGCTTGAATATATAATCCAGAAAAGCGTAGAGCTTGGAGTATCAAGGATAGTACCGGTACTCACAAGAAGATGTATATCACGTCCCGACAGCAAAGACTTTGCCAAGAAGCTTGCAAGACTGAATAAGATAGCGGCAGAAGCAGCAAAGCAGTCCGGACGTGGCATGGTACCGGAAGTAGCTCCGATAGTCAGCTACAAAGAGGCACTTGATATGATGAGCAAGCTTGACCGAACAGTACTTCTCTACGAGGAGCAGGGCGGATGCTCTTTTGGTGAGGTTGATTTTACCGACGTGAAAACGGTCGGACTTCTGATCGGAAGTGAGGGCGGTTTCGACCGGGAGGAAGCAAAAGCCGCTGTGGAAACCGGAGCGGTTCAGGTCTGGCTTGGCAAAAGGATACTTCGTTGTGAAACTGCACCAATAACAGCACTCTCAATTTTGATGTTTTTAACAAATAATATGTAAGTGGTTGAAATTTTGAGAAGAGTGTGGTATAATATTTTCATAGTTTATCGTGATCCGGTCGCAAGGGGTTCGGTAAAAAAATAATTCTTGCGGAGAAAAGAGGAATTTATAATGAATAAGCTTTTAGTTGCAGTATTAGCAGCAGGTGCGGCAGCAGCTGCAGGTTACGTTGCTTCCAAGGTTCTCAATGGTAATGATTCTGATTCAGATTACGATGATGATATTTACGATGATTATGAGTTCAACGAGGACGATAGCATCGATTTCGAGATAAATGATGACGCTGCAATAGGTGTTAATGAAGAGACAGCAGAAGCTGTAAAGGAAACTGTTGAGGATGCAGTTGACACTGTTAAAGAAGCTGTTGAAGAGACAGTTGACTAATTCGGACATAAAATGATAATTATAGAGGGAGAAAAACTCCCTCTATTTTACTTTTTTGATGTCGAACACAAAAAAAACGTGTTGAATATTGTGCAATCATACAAAGTAGTCGAATTGTGCTTGACAATTTGATTTCTCTTTGGTATAATATAAAAGCTGTCTGATACGGAAGCAAAACACAAAAAATCGAGGCGTAACTCAGTTTGGTAGAGTGCTTGGTTTGGGACCAAGATGCCGCAGGTTCGAGTCCTGTCGCCTCGACCACAAAAAACTTTTTTCAAAAAAATGAAAAAAGTACTTGACAAATCAAAAAATATGTGATATAATAATTAAGCGTTAAACGCTGGTGTAGCTCAGTTGGTAGAGCAGCTGATTTGTAATCAGCAGGTCGGGGGTTCGAGTCCGTCCACCAGCTCCATTATTACCGGAATAACTCCGGTATATTTTTTGAATCATGGGAGAGTTCCCGAGTGGCCAAAGGGGGCAGACTGTAAATCTGTTGCTTTTCAGCTTCGATGGTCCGAATCCATCCTCTCCCACCAGAAACGTCCCGAAAATTTCGGGACTGTTTTTGTTTCACCCCACTATTCACTGTGACACAAGACCTTGCACCACCTGCAAGGACTTTTTTATGTCCGGAAAAAAAGAGGATTTGCACTAATTATCGCCGCATTGTTTAATAATTGTATAAGAGGTATATATATGATAACTGTAAGCAGAACGCCATATACGGAAGAACTTAAAAAAAGATTTATAAAGAAATATGCTATTGCTAAAGTAAAATTTATCATTCTTATGATATTACTGCTTTTCATCGGATTGGTATGCTGGGGATTTGCCGCACTTGATGACAGCCGTACCGCCAAGATCTTGTCAACATTATTCTTTAGCGGAGGTATAGCTTCTTTTATAGGACTAATACATTATTTTATTGTTAGAAGCAGAGATTTTCAAGCATTCACGCTCGACGCAACTCAAATTATATACTACGATTGTGCTTCAGCATTTATTGATGATACACAGTTTGGAAAAGATGTAAATATAAAATATAGAGGAACTATTGCTAATACTGCAAAGGCTTCAAGGAATCTTGATTCAATTAATTCTGCTGATGATTATGATGATTTTATCAAATCATTATTTTTCACTAAGCACAGTGTGATAGTAAAGGAAGCTATCAGTATTAAAGAAGGAAAAAAATATATAAAGCTCAGATTTAAACGTCAGACTTGGGGAGAACCTAAAGACAGCCTATATGATATAATACCAAAGACAGTATATATTCCGGTTGATTATACCAATCTCGATGAATTGCTCATGCGGCTTCGGGCTATATCATTGACTTGATAATTGGATTAAATTGTAGGAGGAAATCATGGTTAAAGTTGCAGTTAATAACGATCTGGTACACTATTCACATATCACAAAGAATTCAATAGCTTATAAAAAGATCAAAAAAGTGACCATTTTTATTGGAATTATGTTTTTATTAGTAATGTGTATCGACATTATAAGCTTCAGCATGAGCAGAACGATCAAATCTTTAACAATTGCCTGCACAGCATTCATTTTTGCTTGTTTTTTCTTATTCCTTGTAATAATGATAAAATCTGCCCCTAAGAGAACTTACAAGAGATTCAACGCCGCTAACCCCAACCTTGCAGGTGAGATATTATTTGACGAGAACGCTGTGAATATTAATTCACGTTCTGATAAAGCAAGTCGTCAGTTAAATGTCCCCTATAGTCGAATTGAGAGTGTTGAGGAATCGGAAGGCTATGTGCTGATAAAAATAGAAAACTCAGGCTACGTGAACTTCAACGAAAATGATATGCTTGAAGGGTCGATGAATGATGCCAAGGAGCTGCTTCGCAGCAAAGTAGGCTCAAAGTATAAGATCAAATAATGCAAAGACCGGCAAAAGCCGTTTACACATAAACACAAGAAAGCAAAGGATAATCTGGAGGAAAGAAAAATATGATAAGAGAAGATTTGAGAAACATCGCTATCATCGCTCACGTTGACCACGGTAAGACTACCCTCGTTGACGAGATGCTCAAGCAGGGCGGTGTGTTCCGTGAGAACCAGAATGTCGCTGAGAGAGTTATGGACTCCAACGACATCGAGCGTGAAAGAGGTATCACAATCCTCGCTAAGAATACTTCCGTTATGTATAACGGTACAAAAATAAACATCATCGACACTCCCGGACACGCTGATTTCGGCGGAGAAGTTGAGCGTGTACTCGAAATGGTCGACGGAGTTCTCCTCCTTGTTGACGCTGCCGAGGGACCTATGCCTCAGACTCGTTTCGTGCTCTCCAAGGCACTCGAAATGGGACACAAGATAATCGTAGTAGTTAACAAAATAGACCGTCCGGACGCTCGTCTTGATGAGATAGGCGATGAAGTTCTCGAACTTCTCCTTGACCTCGATGCTAATGAGGAACAGCTTGAATCTCCGCTTCTCTTCTGCTCAGGCAGAAGCGGTACAGCTTCACTCAGCCAGTACGAAGCAGGTACAGACCTCAAGCCGCTGTTCGACACTATAATAAATTACATCGAGCCGCCAAAGGGCGACGAAAATGGTCCGCTCCAGATGCTCATTTCTTCTATCGACTACAATGAGTACGTTGGACGTATCGGTATCGGACGTATCGTAAGAGGTAATATAAAGGTAAATCAGCAGGTAACTGTCTGTGATTATACAGGCTCTAAGAAGAACTACAACGCTAAGATAGTTTCACTTCTCCAGATCGAGGGACTTAACCGTGTTCCTGTACAGGAAGCTCAGATGGGCGATATTGTGTGGATCTCTGGTATCGAGGGGATCACTATCGGTGATACTATCTGTGCTACAGATACTCCGGAGCCGCTCCCATTCGTTAAGATAAGTGAGCCTACAGTCGAGATGACTTTCTCTGTTAACGACAGCCCGTTTGCCGGCAAGGAAGGTAAGTACGTTACATCACGTCAGCTCCGTGAGAGACTTTTCCGTGAGCTTTTAAAGGACGTTTCTCTCCGTGTTGAGGAGACTGACAATACCGATTCATTCCGTGTTGCAGGCAGAGGTGAGATGCATCTCTCTATCCTCATTGAGAATATGCGTCGTGAAGGCTATGAGCTCGGCGTATCAACTCCAAGAGTTCTCTTCAAGACCGACGAAAACGGACAGAAGCTCGAACCTATGGAGCGTCTTGTTATTGACGTACCAGAGGACTGCGTAGGTTCTGTTATGGAGAAAATAGGCATCCGTAAGGGCGAAATGCTCGATATGCACCCACAGGGCAGCCGTATGCGTATCGAATTCCTTATCCCTGCAAGAGGACTTTTCGGCTATAAGAGCGAGTTCCTCACAGATACAAAGGGCGAGGGCATCATGAGCCACGTATTCGAGGGCTATCAGCCATATAAGGGCGATATTGAGCGTAGAAACACAGGTTCACTCGTATCATTCGAGACAGGCGAGGCTGTTACTTACGGTCTGTATAATGCTCAGGAGCGTGGACAGCTCTTCATCACATCAGGTACTCCTGTATACGAGGGTATGATAGTTGGTGCATCACCAAAGGCAGAGGACCTCGTTGTAAATGTCTGCAAGAAGAAGCACCTTACAAATACCCGTGCAAGCGGAAGTGACGATGCACTTCGTCTTGTTCCGCCAAGAACACTCAGCCTTGAGGACTGCCTTGAATTCCTCGCTGATGACGAGCTTCTTGAGGTAACTCCTGAGTCACTCCGTATCAGAAAGAGAGTACTCAGCAATTCCCAGAGAGCTAAGATCAGAGGAAACGCAGCTAAGGCTTCTGTATAATAAGTTTTTACTATGGGCGGAGCTTTCCGCCCCTGAATATTTTCATCCTATAATCACATATCGTTCATTTTTTTCGCATACCGGAGGTTTATTATGAAAAAAATAATTGCCGTATCTCTCATGCTTTCCTTGTCAGCAGCGATAATATCAGGCTGCGGCAAAATAGAAGACTCCAGCTCTGATTCTGAATCTGAGATAAAAGGTCAGGAAGAAACTACAGCAGAAGTTACAGAACTTGAATCATGGGCACCTCTTGTAACGGTAAGAGAGCGTGATATAGTATCTACCGATGACGAATATAACTACGAAGTATTTGAAGGCCATGCAATAATCACAAGCTATAAGGGCAATGCAGAAGAGATCGTGATACCGGACGAGTTAGGCGGAGCTCCTGTCGGAGAGATAGGCTTCTATGCGTTTGAAGCCAAGACAAATCTCAAAACTGTTGTAATGCCTGAAACTGTTACTAAAATTTGTGAGTGTGCATTCTGCGGCTGCACTTCACTGTATGCGATAAATATTCCGCAGAATCTTAAAGAGATACAAAGGGGAGCTTTCGTTGACTGTGCTGCCCTTACCGATATGACTCTCCCTGCTTCCGTGACTAAAGTAAGCGAGGAAGCTTTCACAGGATGTACAAGTCTTACTTCCCTGACTATTGAAAATCCCGACCTTGCATATGAAGCATGGGGACTTGAAGAACTTCCGAATTTAACTGTCAATGCTCCGGAGGGCTCTGCTGTTGAAAAGTGGGCAAGCGAGCTCCATAACGGCAATAATGTGGAGGAATACGATGAATAAACTGAAAATTACAGCTCTTGCTCTTGCAGCGGTTATGAGTATGAGCATTGTTACTGCCTGCGGTTCTAAGAAGAGCAGCTCAGCAGAAAGTAGTTCGGCAGAAAGCAGCATGGCAGAAGGCAGCACGGCAGAAAGCGGCTCAGCAGAGGAACAGCAGGAGAAAAAAGTAAACGATTGGGAGCTTGAAAGTCCGTCAGAGGGAGCTAATGATTACGAGCTCGGCGACTACCGCACTGACCCGGATACCGGTATTAAGCTCTATTACGAAGAAGACCAGTTCCCAAGAGAGCTTGTTTTAGCTTTAGAGAATTACTTCCTCACCTTTGAGAAAAATGACCTTGAAGCCTATAAAGCTGCAAATCTTCCTCTGTACAATGAGGAATGGGAGAAGTATCTGCAAAAGGAATATAAATACGGTCTTGATAAATCATTCCAGACACGCTGCGACAGTCTGAAGGATGCAATGGAAGGCACATACAAGATAACTCGTATCAAGGTTGAAAAAAGTGAACAATTCCCGACCGAGGAAGAGGGCGTTGACGATTACCTTAAATGGCTTGGTGGGATAATTGGCAATGATAAATTCGCAGAGCAGGTAAAAGCTGACAGCGATTCTATCAGATATATGAGCTTCTATGTTATGGCTGAGAACAGCAAGGGCGAAGAGAATATGCTGGTCAGTGAATACAGTATAATTTTTGCAGAAAAAGACGGTAAATATTATACCTTTGGATAATGGAGGGCTTTGGTATGAAGATAAGATCAAAAAAAGCAGCTATATTTGCATCTGCAATAATGCTGACATTTTCACTCGTTTCATGCGGCAGCAAGGATTCCTCATCATCAGAAAACAAGGTCGAAAGCAATCTTGTAGGAAATGTAGACAAGGATGTAAATGTTTCATCGGATGAAATGCCTTATGGTGCTACATACAAACAGCTTGATACTCAGTATGACGGTGTCCCGATAGTTGTTGAGTATGACGTTCGTTTTGTACAGGATGAAGAAGGAAAACTGGTATCTGATTACTTCTCGGCTATCAGTACTAAGGACGGTGAGAAGCTGAAGTCTGTCAGCTATGAAAAGCTCATGGATACAAGAATCAAGGATAATAATTGCAGCGATATACAGAAGCTTGCCGAGCTTATGCACGACAGCTTTGCTACAGAGCATAATATCGGTTCTGATTTTACTTTTAATTTCCTTTCTATGCAGGACTATAAAAAAGAGGACAGCGGTTTCGATTTCTCAGTGTATGACAACGCTGTGCTTGCGGCTGACCCGAATGCTAAAATAAATTCCAAGGCAGCCGTGCCGGTATATATTATGTACAGTGACAGCGAGGCAAATGGACGTGAACTTATCACTCCGGAAAACGGTGCATATACCTCCATGGGCGTTGATGTAGGTGACCCGGGGTATGTCTGGATATGCATATATAATATTGACGGAAAGTATTATGTGATATATTGATAAGTCTAAAGGCGTACCGGATAAGGTACGCCTTTAATTTTATTTACCGTTATTTTTATAATATTTTTTTAGTGAAGCCATTTCCTTACCTGCCAAAGAGCTTCCATTTCTAAGTGCATCCGAAATAATAGATTTGGCTGCTCTGTCTTTTGAGTTACATAGTGACTCTAACTCTTTAACCCTGTCTTTAAGTTGAAAGTTCTCGCTTTCAAGTGAGTTTAGCTTTTTTTTATTGCTAAATAAGCCCATAATGTCACCTCCTTTTGTGTAGGAAAATAGCCCTGAGCAAAAGACCGCAAAAGGCGGTAAAAAGGCAAATCAGAGCAATAATTTTTAAATTTGTCACTATAAAATATAGAAACAGCCAACTTTTTGTCGTATAATATAAATGAGAAAGAAATACGAAGGGAGTTGG
>JAFRXL010000047.1 GCA_017441505.1 Ruminococcus sp. | reverse complement strand
TTTTGTATATTGTCAAGCACGTAGATTTGCGATATAATACATACAGCAAATGAAAAATACTTGATATTCAATATCAAGTACCCTCCCCTCTCATGTGCTTGATATTGGGTATTGATTCGTTTGCGTGCCATAGAAAAAGTTTCATTAACAAAAAAAACTAACCCCTTTCATTTGTAATTTTTTCATGTTTTCTATTCTCAATAACTTTTTTTAACTTAATGTCTATGGCTCGGTTCACAGTGCTAAACGGATTTCCGTTTGAACCGCCACGCCTTCCCTTCACGGGAAGGATTTTTTTATATTGTGAAATTTGCGTGAAAGATTATATAATCCGCTTGACAAATTCTATAATCCGTGATATTCTATATATAACAGAGGTGATAAAAATGAAAAGAAGCGTTTATAGTCTCGTTCTCATGGACGATATAATAAAAGCCGTAGATGCTGAGGCTTACCGCCGTGGTACGAGCCGCTCAAACCTTATTAATCAGATACTCGCCGAAAATCTCTCGTGTATAACTCCGGAGATGAGAATGCATGATATATTTGAGTCTCTCTCTGAGCTTATCAGCAGCAGTTTCCAGATACAGCAGCAGCGTTCCGCTTCGCTTCTTACCTTGAAAACTGCCCTCGAATACAAATATCGACCTACTATTAATTACAAGGTAGAACTCGAACGTGTTCCGGATCAGTTCATCGGCACTCTGAAAGTCCAGATACGTACTCAAAGCGACGCTCTGATACAGCTGTTCAACAGCTTCTTCGCTTACAGAATAAAATTTGAAGCCACTCAGCTTGCTTCGATAGGCTATAATAATTATACCTGCGAACTCGGCAACGGAAGCTTCACAAGGAAGCTCCTGAACACAGGTCTGAGCGAAGATCATTCAGGTGAGGCTATAAGCTGCTATCTCAGTGACCTCAACACAGCTATACAGGCTTATTTCTCCGCTCCGCAGCTCTTTTACGAAAACGCTCCGGAGCTTGAAAAGAAATACATTGCTTTGCTCTCAGATGCAATTATTTAGGGCAACACGCAAAAAGGGTAATATAGATAAGGAGGATATAATATGAATGCAGAAAAACTAACAAAAAGATCGCTTGATGCCGTAAGAAAGGCTCAGAGCATCGCCGTGATGCAGTCAAACAGCGTTATCGAACCTATCCACATTCTCGCCGGTCTTCTGAAACAGGAAAACGGACTTATTCCTCAGCTGCTCAGAAAAATGAATATCGATGCCGATATTTTTGAAACCGAAACAGATAAAAAAATAAATATGCTCCCAAAGGTCACAGGCAGCGGAAGAAGCAGTAATATCGGCATTTCCGCCGAGGCTGACCGAATCCTCACATCAGCTGAAACTGTCGCTTCCGATATGAAGGACGAGTTCGTTTCTGTTGAGCATATCATGCTCTCGCTCATCGCTTCAAAAGACAGGGACGTTTCTCAACTCATGAGCGTTTTCAATATCGACCGTGAGAAATTTTTAAGTGCCCTTATGTCTGTAAGAGGAAACGCTCGTGTGACCAGCGAAAATCCGGAGGATACTTACGATGTGCTCGCAAAATACGGTCAGGAGCTTGTCGGTCTTGCAAGAAGAAATAAGCTCGACCCTGTTATCGGCAGAGACAGCGAAATAAGAAACGTTATCCGTATTCTTTCAAGAAAAACCAAAAACAATCCGGTACTCATCGGTGAACCGGGCGTTGGTAAGACCGCTATTGCTGAAGGACTTGCTCTGCGTATCGTCGCCGGTGATGTCCCGGACAGCCTTAAAGACCGCAAAGTGTTCTCGCTCGATATGGGGGCTCTCGTTGCCGGAGCTAAGTACAGAGGTGAATTTGAGGAGCGTCTGAAAGCTGTACTCAACGAGATAAAAAACAGCAACGGTCAAATACTTCTCTTCATCGACGAGCTGCACACAATAGTCGGTGCAGGTAAGAGCGATGGTGCTATGGATGCAGGAAATCTCCTTAAACCTATGCTCGCAAGAGGTGAGCTCCACTGTATAGGTGCTACTACACTTAATGAGTATCGTCAGTACATCGAAAAAGACCCTGCTCTCGAAAGACGTTTCCAGCCTGTAATGGTAGACGAGCCTTCTGTTGAAGATACAATTTCTATTCTCAGAGGTCTTAAAGAAAGATACGAGGTTTTCCACGGCGTTAAGATACACGATAATGCCCTCATATCTGCCGCAGTACTCTCCAACAGGTACATCACTGACCGTTTCCTCCCTGATAAGGCTATCGACCTCATTGACGAAGCTTGTGCTACTATAAGAACTGAAATGGACTCTATGCCTACTGAGCTCGATGTTATTTCACGTAAAATAGTACAGCTCGAAATTGAGGAGGCTGCACTCAAAAAAGAAAGCGATAATATCTCAAAGGAACATCTTGAAGAAATACAGAAAGAACTCTCAGAGCTGCGTGAGAAATTTAACGCTATGAAAGCTAAATGGGAGAACGAAAAGAATGATATATCCGCTGTTCAGAAGCTCCGTGAGGACATCGAAACTATCGGCGGCGAGATCGAAAAGGCTGAGCGTGAATATGACCTCAACAAAGCCGCAGAGCTGAAATACGGCAAGCTCCCTCAGCTCCAGAAGCAGCTTGAAGCACTCGAACAACAGGCAGAAAAAGACCTCAGCGGCGAAAGACTGCTCCGTGACAAGGTAACAGAAGAAGAAATAGCTAAGATAGTCTGCCGCTGGACTGGAATCCCGGTTTCAAAACTCATGGAAGGCGAAAAAGAAAAAATAATGGGACTCGAAAACCTGCTCCATAAACGTGTTATCGGTCAGGATGAAGCCGTTACAAGAGTCAGCGAGGCTATACTCCGCTCCCGTGCAGGTATACAGGACCCTGACAGACCTATCGGTTCATTCCTCTTCCTCGGTCCTACAGGTGTTGGTAAAACAGAACTCGCAAAAGCTCTCTCCGAAATACTATTCGATGACGAGCGTAACATCATACGTATCGATATGAGCGAGTATATGGAGAAATTCAGCGTAAGCCGTCTTATTGGAGCTCCTCCAGGATATGTGGGATACGACGAGGGCGGTCAGCTCACAGAAGCAGTCCGCAGAAAGCCTTATTCAGTTGTGCTCTTTGATGAGATCGAAAAAGCTCACCCTGATGTATTCAATATTCTCCTTCAGGTGCTTGATGACGGTCGTATCACAGACTCTCAGGGACGTACTGTAGATTTCAAGAACACTATCATTATCCTCACTTCAAATCTCGGCTCACCATATATTCTCGATGGTATAGATGCAAACGGCGAGATAACTGACGATGCACGCTCCAAAGTGGATGCTCTGCTCAAACAGCAGTTCCGTCCGGAGTTCCTTAATCGTCTTGATGAGATAATCTTCTACAAGCCTCTTGCAAAAACTGAGATAATCAAGATAGTCGATCTCATGCTTGCTGACCTCCAGAAACGTCTTGACGATAAGCATATCCGCATCAATGTCAGCGATGAAGCTAAAAATTATATCGTCGACTGCGGTTATGACCCGAACTTCGGTGCAAGACCTCTCAGAAGATTCATCCAGAGCAAGATCGAGACTCTCGCTGCACGTAAAATTATCAGCAGCGACCTCTCCGCAGGCGATACTATCGATATTGACATTGATGAAAATGGCTGTCTTTATGCTGAGTAAGTCGTATATATAAGTAAATACCAATAACAAGGGAAATCACTTTTGCAAATGCAGTCATTTCGTAAAAGTGATTCCCTTTTTTTCACTGCGTAAACTCCAGATATTATCACTCAACTAAACTAAAAACTGATGAGCAACACAAATCTCATAATAAAAATAATGCATATTTTCCGGCAGTCTACATATAATATAAAAATAATACCTCGGACTTTTCTTCGTTCGTTCATGATTTTTTCACGAAAAATAGCCTTTTGCTATGGCTGTTTTGAATAAAAATGAGGTCGTATATAGTCCATTACAGGGCATAATGTCATTTTTTCGTTATTTCCTTGACAAATCGGCATAAAGGGTATATAATTCAAATTGTAAAAACTTATGTATATGGAGGATAACAATATGACAAAGACAGAATTAATCAGTGCTGTTGCTGAGAAAACAGATTCAACTAAGAAGAATGCTGAGACTGCTGTAAATGCTATCATTTCTACAATTACAGATGCTCTCGCAAGCGGCGAAAAGGTATCAATCGTAGGCTTCGGTACTTTCGAGGTTCGTGACCGTAAGGAAAAGCAGGTCCTCAACCCACAGACTAAGAAGATGATGACTGCTCCTGCTTCAAAGGCTCCTGCTTTCAAGGCTGGTCAGGCTCTGAAGAATGCAGTTAACAAGTAATTCAAGGAGGTAATTATCATGCCAAGAGCAAAGAAGACTGCTGCTGAGACAGCAGAGGTTAAAGAAGTTGCCGTAACTGCTCCAGTAGAGGAGAAGAAGGCTCCCGCAAAGAAGGCTCCTGCTAAGAAGGCTGCCGCTCCAAAGAAGGCTGCTGCTCCTAAGAAGGAAGCTGCTCCAAAGGCTGCTGAGGAGAGAAAAGTTGTAATTCAGTACAACGGTGCTGAGGTTGCAGGTACTGAACTTATCGACAAGGCTAAGGCTGTTGCTGGTATCAAGGAAGCTAAGAGCGTTGTTGTATATGTAAGACCTGAGATCAACAAGGTTTACTACGTTATCGATGATAATACATTCGGAAATTTTGATCTTTTCTGATTTGCTTACCGTATGTTATAAAAGCTCCGGTCATTCCGGAGCTTTTCCTTATTGTATACAGATGCTCCCCGAAACGACTGCACTGCCATTTCGGGGAGCATTTTATATATCTTTATCTATCTTCACCATTCATGTTTTCTATTACTGTTTTGCAGGGGACTCAGGGAGCGATTTAAGAGTATGTATGAGATATTTCTGCACTGAAAGTGCGTCCATATTTGTAAGATCACTGCCAGGATCGTAGCAGTCAGCATTTTTCAGTCCCTTTTCTGTGATAGCATTTTCGTCTGTACCGCCTACACCATATACGTCAGAATTAGCTACCACCTGCATGATGAGTACAGCATCGTTCATTTTTACTTCACCATTGCAGTTAGCATCACCGTAAACTATCTTCTCAGGCTCACCGCCTTCTTTAGAATAAAGGTCAGCCGGCAGTTCGTCAAGAGTGATACAGTAATCGCTCTGATACATTGCTATAGTATCTTCTTTAGTATTAAAAGTCGGATTTGTAAGGAAGTTTATATTATCACTTCCGCCGTCGTACCATGTACAGAAGTAAAGCCAGCCTGCTTTATCTTCCTGAAGATTCTGTACTGTAGAGAAGCTGTCGTTCTCAGCCATTGACACCATTTTTGTACTGTTATATCTCTGCATTATTCCGTAGAATGTGCTTGCGATAGAGGATGTGTTGTGTACCAATGAAGGCTGCCAGTTGTTCTCCTGAAGATACTCTGTACAGTTATACTTATCGTATCCGATGATGTCTACGTACTCATCGCCCGGATACCAGTTTGCTGAGCTATCGAAGTTGTAGCTGTTCCACTCCCAGATAAGGTTGTGGCAGCCGAAGTCATTAGTGAGAGTCTCGTAGGTATATATCCAGAGCTGTTTATATACTGCCGAGCCTTCTTTGCCCCACCAGAACCATGACTGATTTTCTCCGCCGCCGCCTTCAGCTTCGTGGAGCGGTCTCCAGATAAGCGGTATACCCTCAGCTTCAAGCTTTTTAAACTCGCCGGCAAGTGTCTTTAATGCCTGACGGTAGTACTCATATTCTTTAGTTCCCTCTTTATATGCATTGGATGTTACAAAATTAGTAGCTTCGGTGCCATCATTATTCTTTACGGCATATGTGGTCTGAGCCCAATCGATACGGTCACCGATATTATAGCTCTTCATATCCTTTGGAACATTGATGTGGAAAGAAGCTGTTGCAATACCGTTTCTGGTCTTTACCCAGTCAATAACACGTCCTGTTGAACCGTCATCGCTTCCGAATGCAGGACAGCAGAAGTTACCGTAATCAAATCCTCTTATAGCAGGATAGTGACCTGTGAGGTCCTTAAGGTATTCAAACTCTTGCTCAAGACCGTGAGGACCATAATTATATATCTCCTGCTGACCGGAAATTATATTCTTGCCATAAACGCTTGCAAGGTAGCTCATAAGGCTCTTTGTCTCTTTAGTTGCGAGCTTGTCGACCGGAGTTGTGTCCTTAGCCTTTATCTCAGGAAGAACTGCTTCTTCGACCTGAAGATAATCGAAGTTGGTCCAGCCCCATGACTTGCTTATAACAAGAGTATTCTCGCCCTTTGTAAGCTTAACTCCCGGAACTGTTATTGCTTCATAGCCTGTACTCTCGGGAATATTAAGCGAACCAAGGGAAGTTCCGTTAAGCGACATATTCTGCTGCTTAGAACCGCCTATGCCTCCGGCATATATTGTAAGATTGTATGTACCGGTATTTGCCACGCTGAATTTCAGTGTGATAGAACCGCTTTCAGTCATTTTAAGACTTGAACCGCCGCTTGCAGATGAGTCTTTTTCAACTGTTATGTCCCCTGTTATAACAGCATCTTCAAACTCGTACTTAGCTGCATCAGCTGCCGAAGTAAAGATCGGACTTATTGCAGTGCAATTTACTGCAAGAGCTGCCGCCATTAATGCGGTGCTCACTTTTCTAAAAACATTTTTGTGCATTTTAATACCCTCCCAAAGTATTTTATACTTTAATTATAGTGATAATTTAATAATAAATCAAGTGCTTTTTATAAACAAATTATAGCCAAAGCAAAACTTTGTCACTACACACAAACTTGAAATATTTTATTTTGTATACAGTAACAATATTCTTATTAAATAAAGCATAATTTAATACGCCTATCTCACATATAGCTTAAATTTCAAATTAATTTTTAAGCGGATAGTGCAGTTTGAGTTCACTTTTTGCATATGAATTTCTTCGTAAACAATATATTGTGTCATAGCTTAAACTTCCACTTGTATATTTACTCTAAATGTGCTATAATATTAATCAGTATTTGATTTTATTGCTCACCCAATTAAACTTTGCCAAAAAGGCAAAGTCAGAAAGGAAATTTATCAAAAGGAATGCTTACGCATTTCAAGTTTTTCTGACGCTGAGAAATTTTCTTTATGACGAGCATTGGTTGACAAAGTTTAGTTGGGGGAGCAATGTAAAGGAGGAACTTATGAAATACATACAGGGTAATTATATTATTTCCGAGAAAATGGCTATTGCCCGCAACATCTACAGTTTCGTCATAAGCTGTCCCGAAGTTGCAGAGCTCGCCTGTCCCGGTCAGTTTGTTCATATAAGAGCCAAGGGCTACACACTCCGCAGACCTATTTCCATTTGCGGTATAGACAAGACAAAAGGCACTCTCCGCATCGTTTTTGAAATACGTGGTGAGGGTACAGAACAGATCGCAGGTCTCAACAAAGGTGATCTTATAGATATGCTTGCTCCGCTCGGACACGGATTTACAGTATATCCGGACTACAAAAAAGTCGTACTTATCGGCGGAGGTATCGGAACTCCGCCAATGCTGCCGCTCGCATCAGCATACGGCTCAAAGGCTGTAGCTATATCAGGTTTCAGAAACGCCTCAGCAGTCATCCTTCAGGACGACTTCAAAAAGACCGGTGCTGAGACTATACTCTGCACAGATGACGGTTCTATGGGAGTTCATGGTTTTGTTACAGAGCCGCTCCAGGAGCTGATCTCCAAAGAAAAACCGGACGCTGTATATGCCTGCGGTCCGATGCCTATGCTGAAAGGCATAGCAGCAATTTGCAAGGAAAACAACGTATTCTGCGAAATTTCACTCGAAGAGCATATGGCTTGCGGTATCGGAGCTTGTCTCGGATGTGCCTGCCGCACAAAGAGAAATGACGAAGAATATTTCGCTCACGTCTGCAAGGACGGTCCTGTATTCAATGCTGAGGAGGTGCTTTGGTAATGGCTGATCTTTCTGTAAATATCTGCGGTGTCGACTTCAAAAATCCGGTCATACCGGCTTCCGGCGTATTCGGCTACGGAAGAGAATATGAGGAACTTTTCCCACTTGATAAACTCGGCGGTATCGCTACTAAGGGCACTACCCTCCACCTCAGAACAGGAAATCTTGCTCCACGTATAGCTGAAACTCCGGCAGGTATGCTCAATTCTGTTGGTCTTCAGAATCCCGGTATCGACCACTTTATCAGTACCGAGCTTCCGTATCTGCTCACCAAAGACCTCGTAGTACTTGCAAATATTGCAGGTGCAACTCCGGAAGAGTGTGCAGAAGTAGCTGCAAAGCTCGATGATACCGATGTTCATATGATAGAGCTGAACATCTCCTGTCCTAATGTAAAACAGGGCGGAGCTGCTTTCGGTACAAGCTGTGAAATGGCTGCTGAGGTCACAAAGAAAGTGCGTCAGGCTACAAAAAAGCCTCTGGTAGTAAAGCTCTCACCTAATGTTACAAGCATTACTGACATCGCAAAAGCTGTTGAAGCCGCCGGAGCAGACGCTGTATCACTTATAAACACCCTCCTCGGAATGAGAATTGACGTTAACACCCGCCGTCCTATACTCAGAAATAATGTCGGCGGAATGAGCGGTCCTGCGGTCTTCCCTATTGCTGTCCGCATGGTATGGCAGGTTGCTAATGCTGTTGACATCCCTGTTATCGGTATGGGCGGAGTTTCCTCCGGAAAAGACGCTATCGAGCTTATGATGGCAGGTGCTTCCGCTGTACAGGTAGGTGCGGCTATCTTTACTGACCCTTATGCTCCTGTTAAAATAGTCGAAGAAATGAACGAATTCCTCGACAGCAAGGGTATTTCCTCAGTAAAAGACATCATCGGTACTGTTCAGCCTTGGTGATAACGATATGATAATAATGTCAGTTGACTTCGGAGATGCAAGAACAGGTATCGCTGTCTGCGGCAAAAGTGAAATGATAGCCTCACCTGTTACTGTAATCAACGAAAAGGATTTCAATTTATGTCTGGAAAAAACTGCCGCCCTCGCTAAAGAGCAAAGGGCGGAACAGATAATAGTCGGTTACCCGAAAAATATGAACGGTACTATCGGTGAACGTGCCGAAAAATGTGCTCTTTTCGCACAGGAGCTTGAAAAGCTCACAGGTGTCACAGTTAAGCTCTGGGACGAGAGAAACACTACTGTCTCCGCCCACAACGCCCTCAATGTGACCAATACAAGAGGTAAAAAACGCAAGGCTGTTGTGGACGCTGTTGCCGCTACCATAATCCTCGAAAGTTACCTCGATTTCCGCAGAAACACAGGTGCTTCTGCTACATAAACATCGATTTTATATCACCGATAAGGTCGCTGGCAGACTTTATGGTCTTACCGGCATGACGCTTTATACTATGCTTCTCAGACGGTGATGCAGTGTTGAATGCACAATAGACAGCTCCGGCTGCCGCACCTAATGCTGCTCCCTTGAAAAGTGTTTTTATATCCATTTTCTCACCCCATTTTTGGTTATTTACAGGCAGTTACCTGTCCTGTTTATTCTATGCGATATACTCGCTTATATACAAGAGGATAAAAAATGCATAATTTAAACATCGTTCTTGTTGAACCCCAGATACCTCAGAATACCGGCAATATTTCAAGAACTTGTGCTGTGACCGGTGCTAAACTGCACCTTGTAAAGCCACTCGGATTTGAAGTCTCTGATAAACAGCTGAAACGTGCCGGTCTCGATTACTGGGACAAGCTCGACATCACCTACTATGACGGGCTTGACGTCTTTTTCAGCAGGAATCCAAATGGTAATTTTTTCTATTTCACTACTAAAGGACGTACTGTACACAGTGATGCGTCCTTTCCGGATAATGCATACCTGATTTTCGGCAGAGAGGATAAAGGACTCCCCGAAAAGCTGCTTCACGATAATCCGGAAAAATGTCTGCGTATCCCAATGAGAAATGAGCTTCGCAGCCTTAACCTGTCAAATTCAGTCGCTATCGCTGTCTATGAAGTTCTGAGACAATGGGATTATCCCGATCTTTCCCGTGAGGGAAAACTCACTCAATACGAATGGTAAAGGAGCCTTTTTATGTCTAAAATAATCATTCTCACCGACAGCTGCTGCGATATTCCAAAGGAAACTATTGACGAACTTGGTATCAAAGTACTCCCCTTCACTCTTACTGTTGACGGACAAAGCTTCCGTGAGATATATGATAAGTCTACACTTGAATTCTACGATATTCTCGAACGATCCAATGAGATACCTAAGCATTCCCAGATCTCGCCTGTAACTTTTGCTGAAACATATAAGGAATTATACGATCAGGGCTATACAGATATTATCTCTGTATCTATCAACAGTCAGGGCTCCGGTACTTATAATAATTCCATAATAGGCAAAGATGACTTCTTTGAAAGTAATCCGGAAGCTAAAGACAAGCTCCGTAT
Source organism: Ruminococcus sp. (assembly GCA_017441505.1). Taxonomy (GTDB): domain Bacteria; phylum Bacillota; class Clostridia; order Oscillospirales; family Ruminococcaceae; genus Ruminococcus. The sequence continues at coordinate 17,648 of JAFRXL010000047.1, read as the reverse complement.
CTTTAACCTTGATTCAAAGTGCTACACTATGTTTTACGGCTATCCGATAATCGAATCCGTAAAAAAGATAAACAAGGGTGCAGAAGCTGAAGAAATAGTCGCTTATCTTCAGGACTGGTTCGATGTATGCGGTATATACGCTGTTCCTTACACTTTAAAGTACGCTAAAAAGTCCGGACGTATCTCCGCTGCTGCCGCATTTGCAGGCGAGCTTCTCGGTCTTAAACCTATTATCCTTTTTGGTGACGGAACAACTAAAACTGTTGAAAAAATACGTGGTGAAAAAAATATAGTCAGCAAACTTACTGACTGCGTTGAAAAAAATATGACTCCTCAGACTCCTTATCTTATCGTCCACGGTAAAGATACTACTCTCGCAAAGGAAGTTGAAAAAGAACTCATCAAGCGTACCGGAAGAAAAGCTGAAATGCTGTCGTATATCGGTGCTGTTGTTACTGCTAATATCGGTCCTGAAGTGGTCGGAGTAATAGTCAGAAGAAAAAATAAGTGAAAAATGCCGGAGTAAATCCGGCATTTTTTGATATATCACTGTATAGCCGTACTCCAGAGCTCGTATCACGAAATGATTTTTCACAATACTTTCACAGTGTATACAGTTTGATGAAAATTTACAAAATATTATTGATTTTTAACGGAATATGTGATAATATTTAGTTGTAAAAGTGTCGGGATTTATCTTTTACAAAATGAAGATCAAATTATGCATGAATACGTATAGGGAGGTATTTTTATGTTCAAACAAGATAATGAAGTATTTGGTGTTTTTTCATCACAGGATTATGATAACTCGGTATCAGGCGTTGAGAATATAACCAGAAAGAGAAGAGGAAAGAAGATCGCTATGATAAGCGGTATATCCGCATCTGCATTAATTGTAAGCGGTATAGCAGCTTATAATCTTTCTCCGTTTGTAAAAAATCAGGTAAAGCTTCGTGTAATGAAGCCGGAAAATTACTACTCATGGATATATGAGGAAAATTCAAAGGATATTGCTAAAAAAGCAAGAGAAAAGTACGAGACTTATCTTACACGTTACGAAGAGGGACAGCGTTCAAGTGTAAACTTTAAGTATGAGCCTTCTGATGAAGCGTTGGAGCAGTTTATTGATGAGATCTTCGACGATGACTACGATCTGCTCAGCAAAGAGGAAAAGGATTTTTATGACGTTGTCAAAGGTACTGAAAGCATCGGGCTTGACCTTGATATAAACCATAAGCTCAATGATTCACAGTTTACAGTCGGAGCTGATTTCAACGACGAAAGACTTGTCAGCTTTGATTTGTTCACAGACCTTGCGGAAGGAGATATTTTCTTCAGAGTTCCGGAGCTTACTGAAAAATGGCTCGACTTGTCTGTCGGTGATTATCTCGTCGAAAGATCCAACAGTACTGACAGCGAGAAATTATACAGTATTTTCAAAGATGTCATTGAAGACCCAAGAGAGTATCTTACTCCGGCAGAGCTGGAATCAGAGATAATCAGATACACTGATGTGTGGAATGACTGTGTTGATAAGGTCAAGCTTAAAAAGAGCGAGGAAATAAGCATCGGTGCTATCGAGACAAAGTATACAGTCGCAACTGTTACTATCGATGAAGAGCTCTCTAAAGAAATAGTTAGTAACTTTGTCGATGCTGCAAAGGATGACGAGATACTCTACGGTATTGCTGTTGAGAAAACAGGAGTTTACACCGAAGAAGAGTTCTATGATCTATTGGATGAGATCAAGTCGGACATCGAAGAAGATGATGACCGTTATTACGATGATTTCGATGACGAAGATGACAAAGTCGAAAAAGACGATGATTACTCTGTAACTTTCAAAACCTATATCGACCCGAAAGGCGTTATCCGTGGATTTGATATTGAGTCCAGTGACGGTGATGACACAAGAGCTATAATAGGTAAAGACGGTGACAGAGTGTGCGGAGAGTTCAAAGTTGTTGAGAACGGCGAAACTAAGTATGAAGCTGAACTTGACGCAGAAGAGAACGAAAAGGATGTCTACAGCGGCGAGATCGAGCTTGTTTCTTACAGGAAGCATTACGACATAGATACCGAGGACTTTACTGTATCTCCTAAGAAATATAGCGTAGAGTTTGAAGATTTCGAGATCATAAATGATGAAAGAAATTACTTCGATGCTGATATTACTATCACCGTTGAAGATAAAGATCCTATAGTGCTTGATTTTGATGCGGACGATTCATCTCAGAGCGTAAGCTATGAGGTAGTTGTCGATGACGTTGATTACGGCAAGCTCATATTAACTTGGTCTACAACCGATGACTGCGATATTGATATTCCTTCAAAGGATGATAGTTTCGTTATCGACAAGGATAACAGAAAGACCGTTAAATTTGAGGACTATGTTTCCCGTGATGAAATGGATAGTTTTGTAACAGAGCTTCTCGAAAAGGTCGGAATCGATAGTAAGTCTGCACGCAAGTACGCTGCTGACGCTGTCAGAGAAATATACGACGATATTGCCGATGAAATAAAGGGTCGACCTGACTACGATGAGTACGAAAGATACGACGACTACGATTTTGATTACGATTTCGACGATGATTTAGAATACAATTTCTAAAAAAGTATGGGATGTACGAAAGTACATCCCATTTTTTATATTTATACATAAAACAAGAGCCATATATGAGCCGCCCACTGCTCATATATGGCTTTTAAAATTATTCGATAACGATGCCCCAACCGGAACTTATCTTTCGATACAATCGCATTTTCTCTTTCTTCTTCTGGTCTCTGAATACAAAGAGTACGCCAACAGAAACAACCAGAGTAAGTACAAGACCGATAACGATACCAAGCACACCTTTAAGAAGAAGGAGAGCAAGTGTAAAGATAATGATAGCAGCTACGAGTATGATCGGGAGACAGAACGATGTGAAAGTTCTGTTCTTGATCTTAATGTAGTGCTGAATGTCCTTGATGCTGAAGCTCTCATAATTACGGGCAATAAAATTATCAGGCTGAGCCCATTTGCAGAACTGAGCTAAATTCTCGAATTTTGCAGTATAATCCTGGTAATCATGGAACTTTTCGTTGTAGCGTGTAACACGATAGTTAACAACAACAGAATTAGAAGCATTTTCAGCATCCATAACATGGATGATAGTACCAGCTTCTGCCTGTCCCTTTACTGATTTTGTCACCAGAAACTTTCTGTCTATCGCTTCATCAATATTGAGCAAATAAGTCATAGCTATCCCTTCCTTGACATTGTAATAATTAAACAGTGCTTTTTAATCATTGCCATACAAGTCATAATTTTTACAAATTGAACAAATAACGTTCTAATCTTATCACAATAATTATAGCATACATCATCAAAAAATGCAAGTCCAAAAGCATTATTTATAAAAATATGGACATTTTTGCTATAAAATTATTTAGTGAAAAGGTCATTACGATACTATTTGACTAATACAGCTAAAGTTCATTAACAAATCTCGCCAATAATGAACAACACACCAGATGTGAGCCTCCTTAACCGTAGAAACACACCAAACCGGTCAGGGAATTATTCCATCTTCTTTTTAAAGTTGAAATTAGCTTTTGCGACCTTTTTTCTATCCTTAGCCTGCTTGAGCATATCTTCTTTGGACATACCTTCATTTGCAGTTTCTGATGCATCATCGTCATCGTCACCCATAAAGTTGCTGAGACGCTTTTTGAAAGCATTTCCGCTTGACTTTGATGAGAGCATAAGACTGCTCTGCTGCTGATAGTTACTTCTTACAGGAGTAACACCGCTGTGAACTGAATGTCCGGCATAGCCCTGATTATAAGGTGCAGCATTCATGCTCTGCTGATATGCAGAATTGTGGTTGCCGCCCATATACGGATTTGGCTGAGGGAATCCCTGCTGCTGTGGGTAGCCCTGCTGTGGGTAACCCTGCTGCTGAGGATAGCCCTGCTGCTGCGGATAACCCTGCTGTGGGTAGCCTTGCTGCTGAGGGTAACCAGCCTGCTGCTGAGCTGCATAGAGGTTCGGGAAGCCGCTTGCTCCCTGCTGCTGAGCTTCTTCTGGCTGCTCATAGAGGAAGTTAAGGTTTTCGCCCTGATTAGCTCCCACCTGAGGCTTGTTTTCAGCATTGAAAGGATTAGCAGAATCAACGTTGATACCGTTTGCAAACTCTGCCGGAGCACCGAGTGAAGGAGCTTCTGCATCGTCGTATCCGCTGAGGAAATCAGGTGCAGCTGAAGCCGGAACGAGATTTGCAGCAGAAACAGTCTCTTCAGGTGAAAGAACTACCTGACAGCTACTGTTATCAACGCTTGAATTAACGAGCATAGCAAGAGCTTCATCATTAGGCTGGAAGAAGCTGAAATCGTCCAGAGAAATGAGTATCATCTGCTTAGCTTTTACATTTTTTGCAGTTACAACAGACATAACTGCGATGTTTTCAGCGGGAACAGTTTCAATAGTTCCCTCGTTGATTGAAATGCTGGTAATACCAGAGTACATATCCCCCGAATCAGCGATAATAAGGCAAAGGCAGGCATCATCCGAAACGAATTCCGGACGCTTTTCCTTTACGGTATTCGCAAAATTCTTGGCAGTATTGTAGAAAGAACTTATTTCCAAAACAAACACCACTTTTCTTTTTTATTGAACGCAGATCCCTGCGTAAAAGTTTTGATCAAGTTACTTGTTTTTTGAGCAATTCTGCTTTTCTCTGTGCGGCACGCTGTTTATTATCCTCTACCTGTTTATTGAGAAGACCTATCTTTTCATTGAGAAGATCCTCATCATATATGCAGGAAAGAGAAATATCATCCTCTGTTCCGTAGTGAGATCTTTTGGTGAGATTGTTTATTATTATTTGTTTGAATGATTCAAGATTAATAAGTTGACTTGTGATTATGGAGTGATAATCGAGAAAATCGAATTCACTTCCGAATGAAGTATACAGTCCATCGGTAGAACCGAAGAGAGCGATGAGCCTTTTATTAGGTGCATAGAAGCTGCTGAACATTGAAGCAGCATTTGAATTGCATATTGAAGCTGTAACATTTGCAGGGGCAGATTCGTTATACTCCATAGGCATAACAGCTTTGCCGTCCTCAAAAATTGCCACAAGACTTCCGTCGCCTATCTGAAGACCAAATGTATAACCATCTCCCGCAACAGCGGCAACAAGCGTTGAGCCGTAGTAAGATTCCGGAGGGATCGCCTCGAATTCTTCAGGCTTGAATTTGCTCTTTTCCTCTGCTGTGACCGGATTTTCCTCAAGATGCTTTTCGATCCTGATATTCCAGTTCGATATGATCTGTTTTTCGATATTCTTTATAATGAGCTTATAGTTGACCGGAAGATTAGCTTCAAGGTCTTCACGCTCTTCATAGAATCTGTCGATAGCCTCAATAGTAGCTTCAACTGCAAACTTCGAGCCTAAATGACTTCTGAAATGTTTTTTACTTCCATGTCCGTCTGCTACTACAGCGATCGCATAACCATTGCCTATTTTAAATGCGGAGCTGTCCTGACAAACAAGACCGGTCTTTTCGTGACTTGCACCCATGACCGAATGACTGAAGCCATTGAACATATTACTCAGTCCTCCTTCCGAAAAAATTTTTTATAATATTACCAACCTGTGTCGAAAGGAACGTCGTTTCCGTCTGTCTGACTGGTCACGAGATCCTGTATCTGCTGACCGAGGAGCTTCTGCTTAGCTGCGAAAACGTCCTCTTCGCCGATCTCACGGCCTGTATCGTCAGAGAGAGTCATACTCTTGCTTCCAATCTGTGAAGAAGTAACAGCGATGATCTTGATCATCTGAGCGAGCTGTCCGCCGGAATAAGCGTGAACAACAATATCCTTTGAACCTGTGAATTCAGCGAGGATATTGTCGTTAGCTTCCTGACCGATACCAAGAGCAGCTTTAAGACCGAACTTGTACCAGCTGTTGGACTGAAGCTCTTTGAGTCCTTCCTTGTAATCGTCGGAAGGATAGCCGTCTGTCATAAGGAATATAACAGGAGCGAAAGAGAGTGAAGGAGAATTAAGGAATCCGTTTCTGGACATTCTCTGGTTGAGCTCCTTAAAAGCAGCTCCCATACTTGTAACGCCGCTTGCACGGAGTCTTGCCCACTCGAAGTCCTCTATCGGGATAGGAGTTGAGTACATCCATCTTACCTCGGTAGAGAAAGTGAGTACAGCGACTTTAACTTCTGTATCAGCTTCACCTACTCTGCGTATTTCAGGTATAAGCTCTTCCATAACGGTATTGAGCTCACCCATTTTTTTACCCTTCATGCTTCCTGAAGTATCGATCAGGAAGAAGATGACGAGGCTCTTTCTGGATACGCCTGTAGCACTAAGCGGATCGTCATCAAAATCAAGCATATTATCATTTGAGGCTGAGCTTGATGCAACAGTCTCAGCCGGCTCGAAATCGTCAAGCGGGGAAGCAGACTGATTTGCGTTTAAAGCCGGATCTTTCATATTTTCGTTGCTCATAATCTACATACATCCTTTCAGTTTACTGCTGTTTAGTGAGGGACAGCAGGTTATATCTGTGCTTTTATCTCGCCGAAATCAATTTCAAGCCCCTGCCATACAGGGAATCCTTTTCCGGGAGCAATGTCATAGAAAACTCCGTCAGGCATTTTAGCCTTCCATTTTCTGTCTGAACAATTCTTAATTCCGAGAACTCCAGGTTTGAGCTTGTTTTCAACAAGTTCGCCGGCAACTGTCATGAAGTCGTCGGACTCCGGATTGATCTCGCAGGTGTAGAATTTGCAGCCGAGATAGAGCGGCATACGTGTTTTGCGGTTGCTGAATCCCATAGTAACGAATTCCATTCCGCATTTCGGACACTTGAAGGTCTTTTCGTTCGGCTGAACGAACATTGAACTGAAATTAGTTCTTCCGCAGCCGCACTGGATTATCTCAGAGCGGAGACGGATGAAGAGCTTCTGCCATTCATTCTCGATGATACGCTTTGTCGGCTCACTGATGCCTGTTGTAAATGAGCGGATGAAAGCGTCTTTTATATAATCCGGATAAATTCTCCAGAATTTTATAACGTTATCGTGTATGCCTCTTACAGGGCGGTTTGAGCTGTCGTTAGGGTCGTAAACGAAAACTGCGTTCTGACCGTAATGTTTAAGCTCGGAAGATTCTGTCAGGCAGACATCTCTTACGACCTTCTCGCCTTCCATCGGGTCACCTCTGAAAAGGAGTTTAAAGAGGACAACTGCAAGTGAATACTTATCTGTCTGGACATTTGGCTGAGCGATGCCTCTTACGACCTCGGGAGCCATATATCCCGGCTTACCGCCGATACCGAAGTTGCTTCCGTCAGGAGCGATATTATCGCAGTCGCAGACGAGTACAGCACCGGTATTTACATTTATGAAGAAACCGCCGTCGTTAAGGTCCTGATAGCTCTTTCCGGCTCTGTGGAGCTGACGGAAAGCGTTAACGATATTGATAACGCAGGTGACCATAGCACTGAGGCTTGTGAATTTTACCGGACGCTTTACAGCATGACCGGTAAGCGGGTCGATCTCTAATTTATATGTGTTGAGTATATCAACAAAGGAATCGAAGCCATCCGGCTTTAGTTCCATTATGTAACCGAAGGTACCGTCTTCAGTTTCCTTGGTCAGATATTTTGGCCAGAGGAACTTATTGCTCGGTGGTCCGTCGGTGATATTAGTCTGAAGATTTTTGCGGAAAGCTTTGGGCTTGTTCATCTTATCAATATCGTACCATTTCAATGCCCATTTCTGACCATTGAATCTTACGAGATAAACGGTACCCTGTCCGCCGCTGCCGATAACGCTCAAAACCTTGGCCTTGCCGCCGAATTCCATTTCGACTTCCTGTCCAATTTCAAGCTCTACCATATGATCTCATCCTTTCTGAATTAGTTAAGCTCATATTCCTCAGCCGAGGACACAAGATTGAACTGGATCCCGTTGACTAAGCAGTATTTATGAACGTATGAGTTTTCTATACAATATATTACAAGATGCGGACAATACGAAAAGGCATTGGCATCGATAAATTTGATGCTTTCAGGCAGGAAGAGCTTTCTGAGCTTATCACATCCTGAAAATGCTTCTGCACCGATGCTGCTTACGCTGTCAGGTATCTCTATGACTTCAAGGCTTGTACAGAATGAGAAGGTACTGTCTTCTATTTCAAGCACTCCGTTAGGTATCTTGACAACAACAAGCTTAGCACACTGACTGAATGCACCCTGCTTTATGATCCTTAATCCTTCCGGAAGATCAAGTCCTCTTAATCTCTTGCATGATGAGAAAGCATATTCACCGATCGCAAGAAGAGATTTAGGGAGCTGGATCGTTCTGAGAGAACCAAACTTATCAAAGCAAAATGCTTCAAGTTTTGTGTATCCATCCGGTATAGTGATGTTACCGCTGAGTCTGTATCTGATAGCAGCTCTCGGGGTAAATACCATTTCGTTTATATCCAGAGGACCTTTCTTTTTAGGTTCTTCTTCAGCAACATTGCTCTCTTCGCCTTCAGGGAGCACTTTAAGTGTAGATTCGTATGGCCAGCCAAGCAGATATGTATAGCAGGCGGTAACGAATTCAGCGGCATTTTCCGCAAGGAAAAGATCAGCGATCATATAGCTTTTGGCTTTCATAATGGCGATCTCACGATTCTTTTCTTCGAGCAGGATCCTGAAAACACCCATACGGTACATATTAATAAGTAAGCGGCGTTCTTTATCGTAATCAGGGATATGGTCATTGAGCAGACCTATGAAACGTGTTTTGTTCACTACTGCTTTCGGACCATGATTGACCACGATAGCACGAAGCTCTTTCTGGAACTCCATGGTATTTTCAAAACCCTCGACATTCTGCGGTACCGGAGCACCACAATCCGGGCAGGCGGTAAGTTTAGGGTCAAGCGGTGCACCGCATTTCTCGCATTGCATTATTACCCCTCCTGACATAAAAATATAGAGCAGTACAAAAAAGTATCTGCTAATTCACATTGTTATCACGTTTAGTATAACACTTTTTAAAAAAGTTGTCAAGGGTAAAACCTTTAAATGGGCAAATTTGAATTATCTTTTACAAATATAAAGCCGTCCGTTTGTGCACTTTAGAAAAAGCTATACAAGGCGTATTATTTAAGAAAAATATAATGTAAAAAATCCTTTTTGTATATCGGGCAAAAAAGTCCGGATTTTTTTAACTTGAAGTATATTTTTAACTAAATTGCATATATTTTTAAAAAAATTATTGTAAAATGTGTACGCCGTTTGTTCACAGAATATAGTTGAATTTTTGATAATTATGTGATAAAATAATGTATGTAAAAAGAGACAGACCTTGCAGGGGTATGCCCGCAGCCATTAGGCTGAGTGTTGCGGAGCAGGCATAAAAACTTTGCATACGTCAGGCAAAAAAACAGGTCTCATCTTTAATTCTTAAGGAGGTTAGTTCTATGGACAAGAAAAGAAAAAAAGGAACATTTAGGGCTTTGGCAATCTCTCTGCTTTCAGTAGCAATGCTGCTGCCGGGCGGATGCGGAAAGCCAAAGGATGACAAAGTAAAAGTTTACGTTATCACAAAGAATGATCAGGTATCATTCTGGGACGATGTAAAAAGAGGAGCTGAAGATGCTTGTAACGAGTTCGACATCGACCTCACCTATAAAGCAGCTACCGGTGATAACGACTACGCTACACAGATCGAAGCTATCAATAAAGCTATCGATGAAAAAGCTGATTATATCATAATTGCTCCAAACGGAAACGAAGAATTCGATGACGCTTTCAAAAGAGCAGAAGCTGCCGGTATCCAGATCCTGAATATCAACTCAAGAACAAGCTATAAAGGTGTCGTTTCATGTATCAGTTCTTCAGATACAGACGGTGGTGCTGTTGCAGCAAGATATGCGGCAGAAGCACTTTTGAATAATTCCAACACCACTGAGGAACTTGAGCTTTTCAAGAACGACCCGAAAGCTGCTATGAAGGAAGCTGAAGGTTCTATCGCAATAATCGGTCATACTGCTGCTACAGCAGAGAATCGTATCGCCGGCTTCAAAAAAGAATCTATGAGCCGTATAGTTTCTGTATTGACTGAAAGAGGTATGACCTTTGAGCAAATGGGAAATGGTCTCGAAACAAACGATGAAACTAATGAAAAATTCTTTGTTCAGGGTGCACCATGTGCTACAGTAGATGCAGCTAAAGAAGAAGCAAAGAAAATTCTTGGAAAAGACGGAAACAATGTAAAGGTTTTCTTTACAACTAACACCAACACCACCCTCGGCGTTGCTGATGCAATTAATGAAGCTGGTCTCACAAATATTTATGTAGTCGGCTTCAACTCAGACGCAGATGAGGTTAAATATCTCCGTACAGGCGTTATTGACGGTCTTGTTGTTCAGAATCCATATAACATGGGTTATGTTAGTGTTAACTACGCAAGAAAAATCGAGGACGGCGAGAGAGTTGCTTCTAAGCTTGATACAGGTGTTACTTTCGTAACAGCTGACAACATGAATGACGACTATGTTAAAACTCTGCTTCCTAAAACTGAAGAATAATGTTGGGGGGATATGAAAAATGGCAAACACTAAAGAAAAAAGTATAAATCATTCAAGACCATATATTTTTGCAGCTATTCTTCTCGCAGTTGTATACATATTAAATGCGATCCTTGTTGATACCATTTATAGAAAGAACAATGAGGTAACAAAGCAGACATCCAGTGCTATGAGTTCCTGTAACAGAATCAATTTCGGATTACAGGCTGTTAACGGCAGCGTTCTTAGAATCATAGGTGAAGTTGGTGATCCTACAGAGAACGTTATCGATGTACAGAGAAACTTTGGTTCTATCAGAGCTGCAATGGCTGATTTCGAGGACATCGAAGGACTTTCTGATACAGCTAAGAAAAGATATGCCGAGGTTGCTAAGATCGTTACATATTATAACGAAAGACTTTTACAGTTACAGGGCTTATATAACCAGAAAGATGAGGAGACCCAGCAGGTAAAGGGAATGGACGCTTTCAAATTCGGTCCTAAAGCTCTTTACACACAGGATATTTACCCACTCCAGGCTACTGCTAACGAAATGATCACAGCTCTTATCTCTATCGTTAATAAGGATACAGCTGAGACAATGAAGAAAAATACCATCCTTTCTTATGTCCTTATGTCAATGATGCTTCTTATCGCTATCCTCGGTGAGATCGCTATATTCATCATTGCTAAAATGGCTAAGAAGAGCAGACTCGAACTCGAAGCTCGTGAAAAGAGCCTTGCTGAGGTCGATGCTAAGCTCAAGTCTACACGTCAGAAGGCAAGTGACCTTGCTGTTATGAACGTGCTTACAGGTATGAAGAACAGATATGCTCTTGATAACGATGTGACCGACAGACTTGAATCCGACAGATTCAATATCGCAGTATTTGATATGGATAACTTCAGAAGTATCAACGATACTTACGGATATGACTTCGGCGACGAGTACCTCGCAGCTGTTGCTGAGAGACTTAAAGAGGAATTCGGCAGCGTTGCTGAGATCTACAATATCACAGGTAACGAATTCTGCTTCCTCTTTAATAAGGAAATCTCTGAGAGCCAGGCAATGGGTATCATCCAGAATATCCAGTCTGTTATCACAGCTCCTTACGAAGTTCTCAATCTTGCAGTTCAGCTCCCATGCTCCGGTGCGGTTTACCACTATCTCCCGGGCGATTGTCTGAACGTAAACTCACTGCTTGTTAAACTCGATACAGCAATGAGAAATGCTAAGATGAACGGCGGTAACATGATAAACACAGTTGTTAATATCTGATCGCAATCACACAGCGGCTGACCAAAGGTCAGCCGTTTTTTTATGCAAAATAATATTATTTTCAATAATATAGATTGACAGGCAGTATGAAACGTGATAAAATATACATAATGATGTTTTGGAGGCGACAAGGTGAAGTTTGCAATATACAAATCGAAAACAGGCTACTTTTATTATAAGTACGCTGATACGATCGAGGGTCTGGAAGGAACCGGATTTGAAAATATAATTACCGAAGAGCAATTGCCTGTTGTCTTCGACGGCAAAGGCGGATATTTTAAGTTTGACCCCAAGGATCTGGGCTTTACTGAGGTTATAGAAAGTGATGACGAGATCCCCCTTCCGCTTGAAAAAATGTACTTTAAGAATGATCCGGATTTCAAACTCGGATGGATGTCACCGGAAGGAGACACATATTCCTGCGGATATACCGGTCATAATAAATGTGCTAAAATGCTGGCAAGAAAATTCTTTCCAATGTCAAAATACCCGGAAACTGCACTTGACAGAGGCGGCTGGCTGAAAATCATAGATTCGTGGGACGGCACAGAGCGTCAGCATGGGCAATTTGTTTATACTGATCAGGGAAGGCTCTCAAAAAAACAGGCTGATAAACTTTTCGACCTCGGACTTTACGATAACGAAGAGGTAAGACAACTTATTAAAGACAGCGAAGATGAATGGTAAATTCAATGCACCTGCAATGATTTGGGTGCATTTTTTTATTTATTCACATTATAGCCTTTGCGAATGGATATATCTGCTTTTTATTTTGTTTGGATTGTATAAATAGCAGATCTTTTTTGTACATATTTTATATTGACTATAATTTGATTTTAGTGTATAATAAATTGTATGTAAACGTTCATTATAGCACACTATGCCCATTTGTAAGTCAATGAGCTTTTAGAAGTGTGTCAAGGAGGATATGAATAAATGGCTGAAGCAAGATTTATCAAAACTGTGGCTTTTGGCGGTTACGATAAAGCCGGAGTTATCCGCAGAATGGAGTACCTCAATACGCAGGTGCATGATCTTAGAAACGAACTCAGAGAGACAAAGCTTCTTCTTGAAGCATACAAAAAAGGCACAGATGAAGAAAAAGCTCATGAGTCAGTAATGACCGGAGAAAGAAATAAATTGACTCAGGTACAGGTACAGAATGATATCCTTAATACAAAGCTCAAAGCTGCTGAGGAAGAAAACCGTAATTACGAGCAGGAAGTAAAAGAGCTTAAAAATTCTATTGCTGAGCTTGAAGATAAACTTAAAGCTGCTGATACAAAGGTCGCTGCTTTGCAGTCTCATAATGAGGCAATGGCACTCAGCAGTGTCTTTATCGAGGCTCAGAAATCTGCTTCAATGCTTGAGGGCACAGCTAAGTCCAAGGCTGCCGAAACAGAGGCACAGGCTAAAAAAGTTGCAGAAAATATTATAGAGGACGCTAATATAGAGGCTGAACAGGTAATATACGAAGCTGAAAGAACAGCTGCTGAAACTATCGCAGAGGCTCAGAATAAGTCTGAACAGATGGACGCCGCTTCAAATAACCTTAGAGCTGCTGCTTTGAATGAAGTATATATGCTGAAAGAACAGATAGCTTCTCTTCAGTCTATACTTGAACAGTTCAGAGATCAGGGATTAGACAGAATAACATCAGCTGCCCAGCTGCTTTCAAAAACAGAGAATACCCTTAAAGAAGGCGGAGTTCCTGTATTCAGAGAGCCTAAGCAGTATGAACCTCAGATCCCCGAAGCTCCTATGAGCTTATCCGAAAAGCATCGAGATGATGCGATAAGCGAAGAGGAAAAGCAGAAAAAACAGCAGGAGCTCGAAAAGCTCAAAAAGATGGCTGAATCCATCGGAGGCAAAAAGCCTGAGGCAAACGAGAAATTTGATGCATCCCAGGAAAAGTCTCAGAATGAAAAGAAATCAGCTAACAGCCTTGCTGATATTGCAGCTAAGGCTAAGGGACTTAATAACGATAACAAAAATGAGAAAAAAGGCGGTAAGGTAGACCTTGCTGCTATAGCTGCCAAGGCTAATGCATTGGGCAAGAAATAATAGAAAGGTAAGACCGATAAGGGCTTAAGGAGTTTAATCATATGAATGAAATAATCATTGTAAAACCTGAGAAATGTGTTGGATGTAATGCGTGCATAAGATGCTGTCCAGCACCTGAAGCTAATATGACAAAGCAGCTTGATGACGGACGTTTTATCACTATGGTGAATCCTGATAAATGTATTGCCTGCGGTGAATGTGTAAAGAACTGTAATCACGGAGCAAGAGATTACATAGATGATACAGAAGAATGTATGTCCCATGTTATCAGAGAAAAGATAATCATCATGGCTACACCAGCTATGAAAGCTGTCATTCCTACAAAATGGAAGGGCGTTCTTGATTGGTTCAAGAAACAGGGATGTACTATATTCGACGTATCTCTCGGTGCTGATATATGTACATGGGCTCACCTTCGTACTATCGAACAGGGAAAGATCGGAAACATAATCACACAGCCATGTGCTGCTATAGTAAAATACATAGAAACTTATCAGCCAAAGCTTCTTCAGAATCTTTCACCTATTCACAGTCCTATTGCCTGTTCTGCAACATATGTAAAGAAGTATCTCAGAAGAACTAATCCAATAGCTGTTATAACTCCTTGTATCGCTAAGAAAACAGAGTTTGCTGAAACAGGTCTTGTTGAGTATAACATTACGATCAAGAAACTCATGGAGTATTTTGACAGAAATGGTATAACTATCCCGACAGATTCCGGCGACGATTTCACATACAAATTTGACGATATACAGGGTCAGCTCGGTTCTGTTTATCCTCGTCCGGGCGGACTCAGAGATAACCTCTGGCTTCACAATCCGGATATAAATATAACTGATTCAGAGGGCGTTCAGAAGGTTTATCCTGAGATAGATATGTACGCTAAAATGCCTGAATCCAAACATCCACAGGTATTTGATGTTCTTTCATGTGACCAGGGATGTAATATGGGTCCGGCAGCAGGTTCAAATCAGACAGCCTTCGACGTTATGGCTACTATGAGAGCTGTTGAAAATGATGCCAAGAGCCGCCGTAAGTCCACAGGTCTTATGGGACGTGGTGAGGATAAGCTCTTTAAGAAATTCGACGATGAATTAAGAGTTGCAGACTTCCTTAGAAGCTATAAGCCTTCTATGCCTACTCCGGTGCCAAGCGTTGCTCAGCTTGAACCTATATTTGAGAAAATGGGCAAGCATACAGAGCTTGATAAACGTAATGACTGCCGTGCCTGCGGATACAAGTCATGTCGTGAAATGGCTATCGCTATTTACCGTGGACTTAATACTCCGGATAACTGTATCGTTCACGCTAAGTCCGTACTTATCGCAAGACATTCAGCTCTCGCAAAACAGCATGAGCATCTTGCTGAGATCACCGCAGAATGTCTTGAGCTTTCAAACAAGCTGAAGAACGATGTTGCAAAGATCAACGAGAATATGAACAACATCGGAGAATCTACATCAGCTACAAGCGAAAGAGCTGCTGTTGTTAAGGAACTCCTTGAGAATATCGTTGCATTCTGCAATGACAATCCTACTATGGATGCAGACAGCGTAACTCAGCTCATAAGCATACTTGAAACAACTATTTCCGCATTCAGTGCTCTTGATGATAATGTTAATACTACAAACGAGAGTTCAAAACTTATCCGTGACTCTATAAAGAGCATTATTGAGCTTGTTGCAGAAATTAATACTACTCTCATCAAAACAGAGGAAGAATAATAAAAACGGCACAGCTATTATCCGCAAAGATAGCAGCTGTGCCGACATTTTTTGCTGTTGACAATTCTGACAGCATAGTGTATAATTATACCGACAGGAGATGATATTATGCGTTCTAAAGGAACAAAAACTATTGCTGAAAACAGAAAAGCAAGACATGATTATTTTGTTCTTGAAAGTTATGAAGCCGGTATAGAGCTTGTGGGTACTGAGGTAAAGTCTATACGTCAGGGCGGAGTTAATCTTAAAGATTCTTGGTGCTCTATTGATAAGGGAGAACTCTACGTAAGAGGAATGCACATATCTCCTTATGAAAAAGGAAATATTTTCAATCGTGATCCGATGCGTGTAAGAAAGCTCCTTATGCATAAAAAAGAGATAAATAAGCTGTATGGTACTCTTAAACAGGAGGGACTTTCGCTTATTCCACTCAGCCTGTATTTTAAGGACTCAAAGGTCAAAGTTCAGCTTGGACTTTGTAAAGGTAAAAAGCTCTACGACAAGCGTGAGGACGCTGCAAAACGTGATGCTAAACGTGAGATCGACAGAAACATGAAGATACGCAATCAATAATGCACAAATAATTAAAGTCATAGTATTAATATCCGATACTATGACTTTATTGCTATAGGAATATAACGAGGTGTTGAAATGGCTTCTAAAAAAGAATATCTTGATTTTGTACTTGAACAGCTGTCAGGGCTGAACGATATTTCATTCAGAGCAATGATGGGTGAATATATTATATACTATCAGGGAAAGATCGTCGGAGGTATATATGACGATAGATTTCTCGTGAAACCTACAAATTCAGCCAAAAAACTTATGCCTGATGCTCGCCTTGAATTGCCATATGAGGGTGCTAAGGAGATGATTTTAGTTGAGAATTTGGATAACAGAGAATTCTTGAACGAACTGCTGAACGCAATGATAGACGAACTCCCGGCTCCCAAAAAGAAGAAAAAATAAAACAGTCCCGAAAGTATTCGATGTGAATTGCTTTCGGTACATTGTTTTTATAAAAATATTGTTATGCAGGATCCGTTATTTCAACATTAAGATAGTCGTTAAATACTTTGAATATCTCAGGATATTTGTTCTTTAGCCTGAGCGGCTTCAGTTGCTCATCTGTAAAACAGTGCGACGAGTGTCCCTCTGCACAAATTTTTCCGCTGTCACGGCTGACTATCCTGTATTCAACTTCAAGAGATGTGCCGTTGAATTTGATTATCTTTGAATGAACAGCAAATTTCTCATCAAATCTAAGTGGATATTTGTATTTGCATTCAACTGAAAGTACAGGCACCAACACTCCCTGAGCTTCGATTTTTTCAAATGGCATTCCTGCTTGAGCAAGCATTGATACTCGAGTTTCTTCAAAAATACGGATATAATTAGAATGGTGCACTATGCCCATTTTATCGGTCTCGTAATAAAAAACTCTGCGTTCGTATGGTAGTATCTTCTTCATTTTCTATCCTTTCTGTGAGCGGTTATTATGGTAAAGGAATGGGCGTTAACGGTTATTACTATATTGTCAATACAACAATACCAGTTCTTTCCTTTCCTTGTTATGATACAGTCGGAGGATCGTATTTTATTGATGCAGTACTCTACTGCTTCATTCGCTTCAATATTAAGATTTTTGCTGATCCTTTGTTTGCCAAGCTCTGTTGTATGTATTCTTTGAATGTTTTCAAGCAGCTCCATTTCGAGTCTGTGATTCCCCTCTTATTTATTATATATATTTTAGCACTTTTTTATCGGCTTTTCAAGCAAACATAAAGTTAAAAGAAAAATATTTATTTTACCTATTGACTTTTTCTATTCTTTCTGATATAATTATTTATGTTGTGATGCACAATTATTTTAAATAGGGGTATAGCTCAGTTGGTAGAGCAGCGGTCTCCAAAACCGCGTGCCGAGGGTTCAAGTCCTTCTGCCCCTGCCAAAAAATGCCGTAAACTCGCCGTTTACGGCATTTGCCATTTATGAACGGCTGTTCATTTCT
>JAFRXL010000046.1 GCA_017441505.1 Ruminococcus sp. | reverse complement strand
CGTTACTTTTTCTTGCATTGTTTGGTTTTCAAGATGCTGTGTTCGCTCTCTCTTGTGAGACAGCTTTAATATTATATCACATCTTTTTGAATTTGTCAAGTACTTTTTTCAAGTTTTTTCAAATTCTTTTTATGTGACCGCCGCTCCTTTTTTGGTGAGCAGCTTTTCTATTATATCACATTTCCTTTTGTTTGTCAAGCCCTTTTTTCAACTTTTTTCAAACAATTTTTCTGTGATACCCGCTCCTCTCAGAGCAGCTTTGATATTATATCACTTATCTCCGGTCTTGTCAAGTACTTTTTTCCAAATTCTTATTACTTTTCCCAAAGTCTCATCTGGAGCTCTTTACTTGCTCTCTCCGTCGACAGCTTTATTATTATAGCACTTTTATCCGGACAAGTCAACACGTAATTTTTCACAACGTTAATTGCCAAAAAATACATTTTTGTGTGCACTTTTGTCGTTTCAACTAAAATACAGCGATATACAGCGATCCTGACGATTTTCACGCACGGATACCTTCATTTCTCCCCACCGTTCAGTACCAGCTGCTTCTATAAGCTCAAACACTTTCTGATTCTTTATGTACTTCTCAGAAAAAGCGTCATACACCTCGTCATCGGCAAACTTTATCTCAACGCACTCATCGCCACGTGCAAGTCCCTGCATAACAATTTCAGCTGCATCATCAACGTTCTCTGCGTACAGTCCATTTATATTATAGTAATTATTCTCAGACGAATTGCAGACAAACGGCTCGAAATATTCTCTGTCAGGAGTATGGTTTCTATAGAATTCGTTGTCATCACAAAGGAAATATGCTCTGCGTGTATCTCCCTCTATGTCGGAGTCATCCCATGTAACGTCTATATTGTACCATTTGCCGCTGACATCGACCTGATTCCACGCATGATTCTCGCCGCCTTCGACCTCACCGGTTATCAAGACTGTATTTATCCCGATCCTTGAACACAGAAGGTCGAACGCCTTTGCATAGCCCTCACAGTTCGCTTCTTTGCGGACAAGGCATCCATATGCCGTGGAGCAATAGCCGGTATCTTCTGTTTCGACATATCTGCATCCGTTTACCAAGCTGTCATGTATCTGCATGATTTTCTGGTAATCCGTAAGGTAGTCCGGCAGATAGTGCAAAACCGAATCCACGGCTTTTTCAAGCTCTTTTTTCATGGACTCAGTCTCTTCTTCGTCCGCACGATATACTATCTTTGCATCACGTATTTTCTCGGCAGTGTAGTACACAGAATCCACCCAGAACAATTCAGGCTCCTGCTTTTCTATAATACAGTAGACTTTTGAATACGTACTTCCGCTTATATCATATGGCAGCGTTATTTTTTCCTTGTGGTTGCTTATTCCCCGATACAAAGCCTCATATACAACTTTCTCCTTTTGGCTGAGCATACCGTAGACCGGTCTTGACTCAGCTTCTTCATCCGAAAGATACTCAGGCTTCGGATACTTTCTGAACAATCCAACTTCTTTTGCAGTCAGCCCAACGTAGCCCAACATTACTGCCATTAGTCCCACAAGAATAATACCGAATAATTTTTTATTCACTGAACTGCCTCCTCACGAAGTCATTTCTCTACGATCATCACCGTATTATTCTTTATCTTGAACCCCGGAAGATTCTCGATAAATCTGCTGAATTTCGAGTATCCATAAGCTTTCGGACTGAAATCCGGTATCTTTGAGCAAAGCTGCTTTTTAAGCTCGCCCAGATTGTATCCTTTTGTACCATTCGTCTTTATGATAGCAGCAAGAGCGTCCTCTATCCTCTGGAGGTCAGTCTTGTCTGACTTCTGCGATACAAGTATGCTGCTTCCGACCTGTCTGAAGCTCAGGCAGTCGAAGTCTTTCAGGAACTGTGAGAACTTTGAGTAGCCGTAGTTTCTCACATCAAAATCTGGGAAACGTCCTTGCAGACGGCTTCCAAGCTCGCCGATATTTATTTCCTCCTGCAAGTTTGCATTCTCTGCAATTATCTTTATTATAGTGGACTCCAGCGTTTTCATCTCTACCTTATCATTATCATCACCGCTGTTCTGAGTTTCCTCTTCTGCGATGACTTCAAGGTACTTGAACGCATTACACGCCGCACTGAACGGCTTCGGAGTCTTCTTTTCTCCCATGCCTATAACGTACATACCAGACTCTCTGAGGCGGATAGCAAGTCTCGTAAAGTCACTGTCACTGGAAACTATACAGAATCCGTCTATATTATTGGAGTACAATATATCCATAGCATCGATTATCATTGCCGAGTCTGTGGCATTCTTACCGGTCGTATAGCTATACTGCTGTACCGGAGTTATCGCATTATCGAGTGCCATATTTTTCCAGCCTGCAAGATTAGTACGTGTCCAGTCGCCGTAAACTCTCTTGTATGTGACTATACCGTAGTTCGACACTTCGTCGAGAATATACTTCGTATACTTCGCAGCCACATTATCCGCATCGATAAGCACAGCGTACCTCATCTCTTTTTCCATTTTTATCACCTCATCTGATATAATATAATTTATTTCTCATCTCAATCGCCGTAAGATGAATATTCTATTATATGCCCTAAGCATCCCGCACCGTATTCACGCCAAAATATTTCATTTTCATCAAAATCTGATATACACACTATCTTTTCGTACTTGAAAAATCCAGTTCTTCTGAGCAGACAAGCTCCGTTAGTTTCAGCCTTATCGTTATAGATATATACAAAAAATCCCGAAACTATTGCTTCGGGATTCGATCATACCAAGGTTATTACCCCAGTACTATGGAGCGGATTACGAGGCTCGAACTCGCTACCTCCACCTTGGCAAGGTGGCGCTCTACCAGATGAGCTAAATCCGCATATTTAAGAACAAGTGGTTCACAGAAGACTGATCGATTGACCTGTCCCCTGCAAATCCTGCACCTGATCG
>JAFRXL010000045.1 GCA_017441505.1 Ruminococcus sp. | reverse complement strand
GTTAGCTCTCTCAACTTTACCTGAACGCAGGCATCTTGAGCAAGCGTAGATATGACAAGGAGTACCCTTGACGATAGCCTTAACACGCTTTACATTAGGCTTCCATGTTCTGTTTGTGCGTCTGTGTGAGTGAGAAACTTTAATACCAAAAGTAACACCCTTTCCGCAGATATCACATTTTGCCATCAGGCTGCACCTCCTTAATAAGCTTGTAAAAATACAACATGAATAGTATATCATATAATTTCAGAAAAAGCAAGTGTTTTTTTGAAAAAAACAGAAAAAATTTTTTTGAGCGATATTTTTTATCTTTTGGCATGAAAAATTTCACATATTACTTGAAAAAAATGAAATAATGTAGTATAATATTATTTGAGTAATTATATGAATGGAAAAATGAAAGGATAAGTATGGACATAAATAATTTTTTTAAACTATTTGCAAGAGTTCTGACACTTCTTCTTGTGCTTCCGCTTCACGAAGCTGCTCATGCTTACGTGGCTCACCGGATGGGTGATGACACAGCCAAGCATCAGGGAAGACTTACTATACATCCGTTTGCACATCTTGATATGTTAGGTTCGATATTGATAATACTTACAGGTTTCGGATGGGCAAAGCCTGTTCCGGTCAATCCTTCAAGAATGAAAAAGCCAAGAGCCGGTATGGCTCTCACAGCACTTGCAGGACCTGTTTCAAATATTCTCGCAGCTTTTGCCGCAGGTCTTATAAACGCAGCGATAAAATGTACTGAAAGCGGAAGAACAGCCGGTTTTGAATACGTTGTAAATAACAAGGTAACTATGCCGTTCTGCTTTTTACTGCTGACAGAATTTATAATGTCTGTAAATGTAGGACTTGCAGTATTCAATATGATACCTATACCCCCTCTGGACGGATTCAATGTAATGCGTTATTTTACAGGTCCAAAGGTCGACAGGTGGTTTTATGACCACTATCAGGAAATACAAATGGGATTCTTTGCATTCCTCATTATACTTAATTTTAATATCATACCTGAAAGATACAATCTCCTTTACATTATAGATAATAAAGTCTTTGACTTGATTTGGGATCTTGTAATGAAGATACCTGAACATAGGTGGAGCTGATAATGGAGACTATCTCTTTTAAACTTGAAGTATTTGAAGGTCCGCTCGATCTTCTTTTAAGTCTTATTTCCAAACATAAACTTGATATTTGTGATATAGAGATCTCAAAGCTTCTGGAACAGTACCTGATTTATCTGGATCAGGCTCGTGAACACGACCTTGAACTTGCCGGCGAGTTCCTCGAAATGGCTGCGAGACTCATATATATAAAGACTGCTTCACTGCTTCCTCAGCCGGAAGAGGCTGAGCAGATGAAAAAGGAGCTTGAAGGTGCTCTTATAGAGTATTCTTTGTGCAAGATAACAGCTGCTAAGCTTGCAGACAGATTCTGCGGCGGAGATATATTCGTCCGCAAGCCGATGAAGATAAAAGCGGATATGACTTACTGCCTTGTACATGAACCGGAAAGACTTGCCATAGCTTACAGTAATATCTCTCAGAAGAGCATAAAGAATGAAACTGCTAAACTGAAGGTAGAAAATAAGATAAACTCCGTAGTAAAGCGAAGGATCGTGTCGGTGCTTTCAAAGGTCGTGCATATCCTCAGAGAGCTTTACGGCAGCGGAGAAGCTTACATGGACAAGCTCTATGACGGTGTTACCGACCGTTCAGAAAGAGTCGCAACTTTCCTCGCTGTCCTTGAACTTACCCGTCACGGGAGAATAACGATAAGCGATGATAATATGATGATATTCTTCAAAGGAAGAAAGGACGGAGTGAAGAAAACTTGGAGATCAAAGAAAAGCTCGGAGCAATAGAGGCTATACTCTTTGCCAGCGGCGAGCCGATTGAGATATATCGCCTTTCGGAAGCAAGTCAGGTCGATGCAGGGGTGCTACCCTCCATGATAAGACTGCTCAACGAAAGATATGACGATTACGGAAGCGGTATATGTATAAAAAAATTTGACAGCAGCTATCAGATGTGTACCCGTGAGGAGTATTCACCTCAGATAAGAACTGCACTCGAAACTAAAAGAGCCACTCCTCTTTCAAATGCGGCTATGGAGGCTCATACGATAATTGCCTATAATCAGCCTGTATCCAAGGGATTTGTTGAGAACGTAAGAGGTATAGACAGTTCCTCTGTTATCAATAATCTTGTGGAGAAAGGTCTTGTGGAGGAAGCCGGAAGGCTCGATGTTCCCGGAAAACCGATAGTCTACAGAACTACCTCTGTTTTCCTGAGAAGCTTCGGACTAAGTTCAACTGCTGATCTTCCTCCGCTGCCGGATCAGCCTGTTATTACAGAAGAAAATGTTGAAACAGATATGGAATCAGACGAAAACTAATATTGAAAGGAGCGGCAGGGATTGATCGTATTAAAAATACTGCTGTGGATACTTCTTGCCGTTATCGGCTTAATAATCGTTGTATGTATCCTGCCTGTGGGCGGAGAAGTCAGCTATATTGACGGAAAAGTGAGCTATAAGGTAAAGCTCTGGCTGCTTAATATAATGGATTCGGACGGCGGCGGAGTTCTCGGCTGGCTCAAAAAGCGTAAAAAGAACGCTAAACCCAAAAAGCCGAAGAAGCCAAAACCTGTAAAAGCTAAAAAGAAGAAAAAAAGCAAAGACGATTCTTTGGTGCCGGCTGTTGTTCAGAAAGACGAAGATACTGATCTGACCACTATTTCCGATGATACTGCTCTGACTGAGCAAGCTGAAACTCCGCTTGCTGAGGTCAGCGAGGATAAAAAAGATGACGAAGTAAAAGAGACAGATAGATCAAAGGACAAGAAAAAGTCCAAAAAGAAGAAAAAATCCAAAGAGACTTACTACGAATTTGATGATGACGAGGATGAAGAAGAGGATAAAAAAGAAAAGAAAAAATCTATCGGAGAGGTACTCGAACTCGTTACCGGTATATGGCGAAGTGCTAAGCGTCCGCTGAGAAGTATACTAAAGGGATTCAAGTTCAGTGATGTTTATATAGACTTTATCATTGCTGATGAAGACGCTTATAAATGTGCTATGAATTACGCTAAATACAGCACTATAATTTATAATGCATTAAGGGTATTCGGTGATCTTTTCACAGTCCGCTTTAAAACAGTCGATATACAGCCTGGATTCGGCGGTAATAAAAGCCGCTGGGATGCGGCATTGAAACTGCATTTCAGAGTCGGAACAATGGTTATAGCAGGAGTATGGTTCCTGGTAACATATATATTCAGAATATTCATACCCAAAAAACTTAAAGCAAGAAAAGCAAAAAAAGCTGCCAGAGTGCAGGAATAATACAGAAGTGAGGTTAATATCATGAGTGAAAATAAAACAAAAGTCAACGAGCTTTTAGGCATATCAATGGAAAAGATAAAGGAAATGGCTGATGTTAATTCTATTATCGGTGAGCCGATAAAGCTTGATGACGGAACTACTATCATTCCTATATCTAAAGTATCTTACGGCTTTGCATCCGGTGGCTCTGACCTTCCTTCAAAGTATGATAAGAACCTTTTCGGAGGCGGTGCAGGAGCAGGCGTTTCCATAAAGCCGGAGGGATTCCTCGTGATTTCAGCTACAGGAGTACCAAGAATGGTGCAGATACAGGCTGCTACAGATCCGCTCAGCGTTGCTATCGATAAAGCTCCGGGAGTAATAGATATGATTTCCGGATTTATCAATAAGAAGAAGGAAGAAAAGGCTGAAAAAGCTGTAGAAACAGCTGATAACGGTCTTTTAGAGTAATATCCGGTATAATAAGGCTTTTTCGTACATATCCTTATAAAAAACGGAGGAGTATGTATGAAAAGAGCGTTCGGATTAATATTGGGAATGCTGATGCTTGTGTCAGCTATTCCGCTTAAAATCGTATATGTTTTTTCAGCAGAGCAGCCGGAGGTTTCAGCCAAGGCTGCTGTGTTGATTTCTGCGGATACAGGCGAAATTGTCTGGGAGTACAATTCGGGTCAGAAGCTGCCGATGGCGAGCACGACCAAGATAATGACCGCACTTTTATGTATCGAAAGCGGCGGACTTGACGTACCGTTTCAGGTCGACAGCGAAGCCATAAAGGTGGAGGGCTCGTCAATGGGCTTGCAGGAAGGGGACATTGTAACAAAATATGACCTTTGCTGCGGAATGCTTCTTCCTTCCGGAAATGATGCTGCAAATGCTGCGGCAGTCAGGATAGCAGGGAGCATCGAAAAATTTGTCGAGCTTATGAACGAACGGGCACGTAAACTTGGACTTTCAAAGACATACTTCGTGACTCCTTCCGGACTTGAAGGTGAAGGTCACGGCTCTTCTGCGGCGGATATGGCTCTGCTTGCAAGAGAGGCACTCCGTAATGATGTGTTCAGGAGCATATGCTCAAAGACCAGTGTTAAGCTTAAATTCGGAGCTCCTCCGTATGACAGATGGCTGAAAAATACCAATAAGCTCCTTACCATGTATGAAGGTGTGTACGGTGTAAAGACCGGTTTTACGGATGAAGCCGGCAGATGCCTTGTCACAGCCTGTGAAAGGGACGGAAAGTCGCTGATATGTGTTACTCTTAATGACAAAAATGACTGGAATGACCATATAGCACTCTATGACTACGGCTTCAATGCGGTACATACTGTAAGTCCTGAGATTCCCGATAAGTTTGAGCTCGAACTTGCGGAAGGCGGTACATTATCTGTTGCCGCCGGTGACAATGATTTTGAAATAACTTCTGCTGACGATAATATGGACAATTATGAGCTTCAGCTCATTGCTCCGCCTTTTGTGTACGCACCTGTGAAGACCGGAGACGAAACAGCTCAGCTCAGACTGTTATACAAAGGCAGAGAAATCAGAAGCATTCAGCTCTATGCGGCAGAGGATGTTTCGGTGAAAACGACTGATCCCGTATCGCAGGACGATACGAGTTTTATAAAGAAGATAATATCAAAGCTAAAGGGGATCTTCCCCTGAGAAAAGGAAGAATATAGTGGAAAAGATAAGAATTCAAAAAATGATAGCCGACAGCGGTGTATGCTCACGAAGAAAAGCTGAACAGCTTATATCTCAGGGCAGGATAAAGCTGAACGGACGTCCGGTAAAGCTTGGTGACAAGTGCGGATTTAAAGACCTCATTACTATAGACGGTGAGAGGATAGCTCTTCCGAGAAAGAAGAATTTTGTCTATATAATGCTCAATAAGCCAAGAGGATATGTTACTACAGTGTCCGATGAGCTTGAAAGACGCTGCGTTATGGACCTCCTTGAAGATGTCGAGGAGAGAGTGTATCCTGTCGGCAGACTCGACAGAAACTCCGAGGGACTTCTCCTTTTTACAAATGACGGAGAATTTGCAAACAGTATCATGCATCCAAGCCGCCATGTTGCAAAGACTTACCGTGTAACTGTTCGTCCGGATATAAACGACGACCAGCTCGTAGCACTCTCTGACGGAGTTGTTATTGACGGTAAAAAAACTCTTCCGGCAAATGTAGTCGTAAAGGAAAAAGAGCCCGGCAGAGTTGTCATGCTCATTACGATCCGTGAAGGCAGAAATCGTCAGATAAGAAAGATGTGCGAAGCCGTTGGACTTGAAGTTGCAAGACTTCGCCGTATAAGCATCGGACCTCTTAAACTTGGAATGCTCAAACCAGGACGCTGGCGTGAACTCACCGCAGAAGAGTTAAGAGCTTTGAGAAGTGCGATAGGCAAGGAGAAATAATATGCTGGAGATACAGGAAAAATTCAGCACAGAGGGATATGAGGAGCTTGTTTCGGCACATAGTAACGTTGTGAAGCTGCATATAACAGAAGCCCTTGACGGAAATGAAGTTATCGGCTTTATTGCGTATTCCTATGAGGGCGATCACACTGATATATATGACCTTGATGACGGCGGCGATATTGTACTGTGTGACGGACTTGTCCGCTCAGTACTCTTCAAAAGCTGTCTTAAAGCAATTGATAAGGCTGTATTTCAGATAGAAGATGAAGACAAGCTTGAAAGACTTCGCAAACTGAAATTCATACCGGCTGACGGTAAAACAGCCGAAAATATCGATAATTTTATGAACGGCTGTGAAAACTGCAAGCATAATAATAAATAATGAAAGGAGCGATTTGCATTGCCGATCAGAATACCTTCAGAGCTTCCGGCATACAAAACGCTTGGAGAAGAAAATATATTTGTAATGTCCTGTGACAGAGCTGAACATCAGGATATAAGACCACTTAAAGTGGCTATAGTCAATATAATGCCTAAAAAGATAGAGACTGAGTGTCAGCTGCTCAGGCTGCTCAGTAATACTCCATTGCAGGTCGATGTTGATCTGCTTCAGATGGCATCTCATGTGTCGAAACATACATCGAGTCATCATCTTGAGGCTTTTTACAAGACCTTTGATGAAGTTAAAGACAATAGATATGACGGAATGATAATCACCGGTGCTCCTGTAGAGTTGCTGGACTATGAAGATGTTGACTACTGGAATGAAATAACGGAAATAATGGAGTGGTCAAAGACCCATGTATACTCAACGTTGTATATATGCTGGGCTGCACAGGCTGGTCTGTACTATCATTTCGGAGTTCCGAAATATCCTTTGGAGCATAAGATGTTCGGTATATTCCCACACAGAGCAGAAGTGAGCAACTGTCAGCTGCTCAGAGGATTCGACGATATATTCTATGTTCCGCATTCAAGAAATACAGAGGTCAGACGTGAGGACATCGAGCGTATACCTCAGCTTGAAATACTTACATCTTCCGAGCTTTCCGGCGTTCATATCATAGCTAACAAGAACGGCAGACAGTACTTTATTACAGGTCATTCGGAGTACGACCGTGAGACTCTCGCAAATGAATACAAACGTGATGTGGACAAGGGCTTGGATATTCAACTGCCTTATAATTATTTTCCGGACGATGATCCGAATAATGTTCCGCTGTTTTCATGGAGAGGCACAGCTAATCTGATGTTTACAAACTGGCTGAATTACTGCGTATATCAGCGTACACCCTATAATCTGGACGAGCTTGAAGTCAGAAACTGGAATTGGGAGACCAATTTGTGATCTTGGAGTAAATAAATGGACGAATATCGCAATTTTAATGAGAATGAAAATCAGGATCATTTATCAGATGCTTCTGAGAATAATGACTACCAGTATAATGATTACAGTCAAAACTATGGTTATCCGCAAAATGGAGATTATCCGTACAATAACGGCTTCCCTCAGAACGGAGGTTATCCTCCGCCAAATGGGGGATATTACGGCGGTTATGGTTATCCATACGGGAGACAGCCTGTACCGGAATCTGCAAAGATAGGATTTGCTTTAGCGGCTTTGATAATATCTCTTGTGAATTTTTTCTTTTTCGCAAGCTTTCTTAGTTTTATTGCTGTGCCGCTTTCTTTGATATTTGCAATTGTCTCACTGTCGAAGCATCGGGGCGGAAAAGCAATGTCTGTCATTGCGATAATAGTATCTTGCATATCGGCAGTTATTTTTTCTTTTTATGTTGTGATCGTTGTAAAGATAGCAAAAGAAGCTATTTATTACAATAATAATCGTGATGCGATCATAGATGAATATAAGGAAACTGGCGAACCGCCCGCACATTATGACAAATATCGCTCTTCTAAGTATAACTGGGTATGGCGTGCCAGTGAATATTATGATTTCGATGATTTCTTTGATGATTTTATGAGAGAAGAAATTGAAGATCAGGAAGAGAAAGAGGAAAAAAGAAGCAATTCCAAAAAGAATAATGAAAAAACAAAGAAATCCAAATCAAAGTCAAATGCTGATGAAACAGAAGATGATATTGTTTAGGACTAAGGTCACGGCAGTAAAATCAATAAACTCATCCCCACAGAATTCAACTATTCTGTGGGGATATTTGTATTTATACGTCGGACAGCAGCTTGTTCATGAATTCCTCGGTGGAGTAAAGTCCGCTGCGGTTATAGCGGTCGAGACCGTAAAGGCAGTCAGGGTCACGGCTTATATGGTTCATTCTCTCATAGCAGGTGAGTGTCATGAGGAACCCCTCTTCACGCAGTACAGGTGTACTCTCCTTGCTTATATATCCGAAAGGATAGGCAAAAACAAACGGAGTATATCCGGTTTCTGCATTAAATTCTGATTGAAGCGTTGAAATGTCTTTTTGAAATGCAATGCGGTACTCTTCCTCGGACTCATCCTCATTTTTCGAGCATCCTTTGCGAGTTCCTTTATTGGAATGCATATCATAGGTGTGATTACCAAGCGTGAATCTTCCGGAGGCTATAAGCTGAGAAATATCATTCCATGTCAGGTATGAATAAGCGGTTTCGTGAGGGTCTTTTGGTGCGATAAGGTCAGTATAGCTGCCGACTATCGAAACTACCGCCTGCATATCGTACTTTTCGAGCAATGGCAGTGCTTCTGACAGATTATTATAGTGTCCGTCATCAAAAGTTATGAGCACCGGTTTATCAGGGAGTTCACCAAGTCCCTGAGTGTATCTGACGAGTTCCTGCGGAGATACAGCGGTGAATCCATTTGAGCTAAGCCATTCAAGGTCGTTTTCAAACTGCTGCGGAGTGACGATATATTCCGACGGAGCATTGCCGAATACACTATGATACATTATTACAGGCAGCGGTATTTCATTATCGTCCGATACATTTGCAGACGAGCCGGACAATGCTTTAAATATAAGAAAAACCGCTCCGACAAATATGATGACCGCTAAATCTATCGCAAGCAGTTTAATGAAACGTCTGAAATTACAGCAAGCATACATATATCTTCACCTCAGTAAAATATATGGAGATATATGACGAAAAATGTCAAACGCATCAAAACAGAAATAATTCTGCCTTACCGTGAATATAATCAAAAGAAAGGTTATACTAATGAGGTGAGGATATGACACGACGCAAACGCCGTAAGATAACAGGAATATTAAAATGCTGCATACTTCTTGTACTGCCGTTTGGAGTATGTGCAGGTGCTAAGGGGACGGCAGTAATGAGGGAGAAGATGTCCGGCGAAAGCAGCATTATTGCAGGAAAAACTCCGTCAGCAAAGGGCGGAGCTGAGCTGCAAAAAGAAAGCACCTATAGTAAAGTGCGTTCGGTCGAACCGGATGATATACTCAGCAGTGAGATGATCCTTTCAGAGGGATATGGATTTAATGCCGAAATTGAGACAGCAGATGTAGTCAAGCTGAAAAGTCCGCTTGAAATGGTCACAGATAATGCAGGACCTAAGCCTTATCCGGCTGAGGGTGAATGGAATACAGGCGGAGATATTGTTCGGACCACCTATGTTCCATACAAAGGTAATACCTTTTTTGAACTTGAAGGCGGCGGTCAGGTAAACAATAAGACGAGCATATCTAATGATGATCTAAGGCGTGAGAGTGCCTGTTTTGCAGATTTTAAGCTGACTGATACTTCAGAGCCTCAGGTGCTTATATATCACACTCACACTACAGAGAGTTTTGAGCCTTATGTAAGGGAGCACTATGATGCAAGCTTCAATTACCGTACAACTGATGAGACTAAAAATGTTGTTATGGTAGGCGATGCGATAGAAGCCGAGCTTGAAAATGCCGGTATAGGAGTGATACACGTAAGAACTATACATGATTATCCGTCATATAATGGAGCATACGGCAGGAGCCGTGAATCGATATTACCTATATTAGAGCAATATCCAAGCATAAAGGTCGTACTTGATATACATCGTGATGCAATAGCAAGTGAGACAAGTGCATATCAGCCGTATATAGAAATCGGAGGTAAAGAAGCAGCTCAGATAATGATAATATCCGGTTGTGATGACGGCACTCTGGATATGCCGAATTATATGAAGAATTTCCACTTTGCCTGCCGTTTGCAGGAAAAGGTGGAGAGCGATAACAAGGGTCTTACCCGACCGATATTATTTGATTACAGGCATTATAATCAGGACCTTACAACGGGAAGTCTGCTGATAGAGGTTGGTTCACATGGAAATACACTTGAACAGGTGCAGTACTCCGGACAGTTGTTCGGTAAATCTTTAGCCGGACTTCTGAACAGTATGAAAGAGGAAGAATAATGAAGAAGAAAAAGAAGCATATATTTTTTAAAGCGTTATTTATGTATATACTTATAAGCTGCGGGGGATGGATGTTTCTGAACTGCTGCAGCAATTCATATAATCGTTTTTCGGATGATAAAATTGCTCCAGCAAGCCTTGACCTCAGCGGTACGACCGCAGAAGTAAGCTTGCTGGAGCAAAAGATGATGTTCGATTTTTCATTTCTGAGCCCTGAAAGCAGTTTATGCTGTGGGGCATACCTTTTTGCACCGGATGAAATGCGGTCAGCGTGCTATTTGTTTGCCTGTAGGGATACCTGACTGCATATCATAATAGAAACTGTTAAGTTCGCCGGAGTATACCAAAGCTGCTCCTGGGAAATTTCTGAAATCATCCGGAGTGTAGAGGCAGAACGGTTTTTCCAGAGGGATCCCGATCTTGTCCATTGTATAGGCAACAAACTGTGAACATAAGAAGTTTTTCCGTCTGTTCCATTCTATATTCAGATATACTGCGATAAGTCCAAGTATATTATATGAATAAATTTTTCGGTTGTTATTGAAATGACGTATAATGCGGTCATACTCGGCTTTTTGACCAGCTGATACCGGAATACGATAGATCTCACACGGGATATATCCAAATTGTCCAAGAGTGCCTTTGCCTACGATCTCCTTATTGAAAGTAGCCGGAAGCGGCAGTCTTCGATAAGTACGGCAGAAGCTATACATTTCAGATAAATTAATATCGCCCGAAAGTGATACATGGTTAAATGGCTTTTTAGTAAAGAATCTGAAAAATTTAGCTGGACCAGTTCCAGTTTGTGCTAAAATAAGATAAATATATTCACTCACAGTTCTCAAGCCTCCTTTACCATATGTTAATTATACCATAAATGCTAAAAAAATACAAGTACTTTTTTGATATTCCTATATATATTTGTAACAATATTATTAAACTTTCATATAATAAATAGTATGGATGTAACAGAAAGTCAGCAAGAAATTTGAAATGTAAAAGAGTTATTGGCGTGCCGTATGCCGGAAAGCGGCAGGAGGGAAAATTATATGTGTGGTATCGCAGGTGCAATAAGCTTTAAAGAGGATATGCGTGAGTATATGAAGGAATATGAAAGTATGCAGAGAGCACTTTTGCGTAGGGGACCCGATCAGAGGGGGATAGTACTTACAGAAAATGCTGCACTTATCCATACCAGACTTGCTGTGATCGATATATCCGGCGGCAGACAGCCTATGGAGTGTATCTATAATGGTAACAAGTATACTATAGTCTATAACGGTGAACTGTACAACACAGCTGATGTAAGAAAAGAGCTTGAGGATGATTTCGGGTTTACAACTCATTCTGATACTGAGGTAGTACTGAAAAGCTACATAAAATGGCAGGAAAAGTGCGTTGAAAAGTTCAATGGGATATACGCTTTTGCAGTATATGATGAAAAAAGAAAGAGAGCCTTTATTGCAAGGGACAGGATAGGGGTAAAACCGCTGTTTTATTATGAAACAGGGGACAAATTTATATTTGCTTCCGAGATACCTGCCTTGCTTGAACATCCTGATGTTCCGAGAAAAATAGATGTAAACGGTGCGGCTGAATTACTGCTTATGGCTCCCGGACGCACTCCGGGTAACGGAGTTATAAAGGGAATAAAGGAGATAAAACCTGGATATTGCGGATATTACACCGAAAACGGACTTGATGTATGGGAGTACTGGCGGCTGAAAGCTTACGAGTTGGATGAGAGCTTTGAACAGACTATTGAACACGTAAGAGAGCTGGTCATTGACTCGATAAGGCGTCAGCTTGTATCTGATGTTCCGATATGCACATTTTTGTCCGGAGGACTGGATTCAAGCCTTATTTCAGCGGTCGCAGCAGCGGAAATGAAGAAGCAGGGGAGAGTTCTAAATACATTTTCCATAGACTACAGGGATAATGATAAATATTTTCAGAAAAGTCATTTTCAGCCGGACAGTGACCCTGAATATATCCGTTGTATGGCTGAGTATCTCGGTACTGAACATCATTGGACAGTAGTAGATACTCCGGAACTTGTTGAAGCACTTTATGAAGCTACGGAAGCGAGGGGACTTCCCGGAATGGCTGATGTAGATGCATCACTGCTGATATTCTGCCGTGAGATAAAAAAGTATGGAACAGTTGCACTTTCCGGAGAATGTGCAGATGAGATCTTCGGCGGCTATCCGTGGTACAGAGATAAGGATATACGTATGACCGACGGTTTCCCATGGGCACAGAGTACTGCGTACCGATGCCGGTTTATGTGCGAGGAATATGCAAGAAAGCTTGATGCAGGCGAGTACGTTTACAGTGCATACCGTCACACTGCTGACAGTGCAGAGAAGCTTGACACTGACACTCCGCTTGAATACCGGATGCGTGAGATGACTCAGCTCAATTTTTCGTGGTTCATGCAGACATTGCTCGACAGAAAAGACAGAATGTCAATGTACAGCGGTCTTGAAGTGAGAGTGCCGTTTTGTGACCATAGGATAGCAGAGTACCTGTATAATGTGAAATGGGAGTACAAGGACTGGCAGGGCAGGGAAAAAGGCTTGCTGCGTGAGGCAATGAAAGACTGGCTTCCTGAAAAGGTACTGTGGCGAAAGAAGAGTCCGTACCCTAAGACACACAATCCGGCATTTTTAGAAGCAGTAACAGACAGACTGCGTGAGGTGCTCAAAGAAAAGAATAGTGTGCTTACGGAGCTTGTAAAGCGTGAGGAGCTTGAAAAGCTTGTGCGGCATGAAGATAGCGTCCAGTGGTATGGTCAGCTCATGAATCTTCCTCAGACCATAGCATTTTTCATTCAGTTAGATCACTGGCTGAAAACTTATAAAATAGAACTGGAATAAAAAAGTTCGGAAGCAAGGGAAAATTGCTTCCGGACTAAATTATTAACGAATAAAATTATACATTGAAACGGAATAGAACTATATCGCCGTCCTGCATAACGTACTCCTTACCTTCAAGGCGTACAAGACCTTTTTCTTTAGCAGCTGCCATAGAACCGCACTCCATAAGGTCGTCGAAAGAGATTACCTCAGCACGGATAAAGCCTTTTTCAAAGTCTGTATGGATTTTTCCGGCAGCCTGAGGAGCTTTTGTTCCCTTAGTGATAGTCCACGCACGAACCTCCTGTTTACCGGCAGTAAGGTAAGAGATAAGTCCGAGGAGTGAATAGCCCTCCTTGATTATACGGTTAAGACCGGAAACTTCAAGACCAAGTTCGCTGAGGAACATAGCCTTGTCCTCGTCACCCATATCAGAAATTTCAGCTTCTATCTGAGCACAGATAGGGAGTACTGCGGAGTGTTCCTCAGCAGCAAGAGCACATACAGCCTTGTAATTTTCATTTGTATCGATATTGTTAGTGAAGTCGTTTTCACTGAGGTTAGCAGCGTAAATTACAGGCTTAGCAGAAAGAAGCGGAGTGGACTTTATAAGTTCACGTTCATCATCGGTGAAATCAAAACCTCTTGCAGATTTTCCGTTTTCAAGGTGAGTTTTAAGTCTTTCGAGGAAATCTATCTCTGCGAGGTACTTCTTATCGCCCTTTACAGCCTTTTTAGCACGGTCGATACGTCTGTCTATCATTTCTATATCTGAGAAGATAAGTTCGAGATTGATAGTTTCGATGTCACGGAGGGGATTGATACTGCCGTCAACGTGGATGATATTAGGGTCTTCAAAGCATCTTACAACGTGAACGATAGCGTCAACTTCACGAATATCAGCGAGGAACTTATTTCCGAGTCCTTCACCCTTAGAAGCTCCCTTTACAAGACCTGCTATATCTACAAATTCGAGTGTAGCAGGAGTGAACTTATCCGGCTCATACATTTCAGCGAGTTTATCGAGACGCTCATCAGGAACGGAAACGATACCTACATTTTTTTCGATAGTGCAGAAGGGGTAATTAGCAGATTCAGCTCCTGCATTTGTGAGTGCGTTGAAGAGAGTACTTTTGCCCACATTAGGCAGTCCAACCATACCAAGCTTCATATTGTTTAACATATCCTTTCATTTCTTATATTCATACCATTCCCCGCCTGATATAAGGCGGGGACGGAAGATCAGTCATTATTATGAGATATTCTCTTGTTGTTTACAAGGGAATTTATAGTGGAGTTCTGCACCTGTATATCTCCGGATGCAGAGCCAATATCCTTAGGATTTCCGGCAAACATCTTCATAGTGATAGCCGAGTCGATGACAGCAACATTTCCCGAACCGGAAGAATCTCCGATACCGGTCACCTCATCGCCTTCAGAGTCGATGATTATTTCAGCGTTCTTTATCTTAGTATTCACAGAACCACCGATAGCACCGATACACGAGTGTTTTGCGGAACGCATTTTCATATTTATCTTACCATGTTTTATGATAACACTGCCCTCGCCCTCGTCAAGAACACCTATTCCGACAGACTGTGCACCTGTACAGCTCAGCTGTATCTCAGCAGAGGATGTTACAGATGCAACTCCCTTGCAGCTTCCGATACCGGTGATCTTTATACCGGATATATTTATATCAAGCTGACAGTTTTCTGAAATATCCACAATAGCATCGCCGTTGAAGCTTCCGATAGCGAGACCGTTATGTGAGTACATCTTTATCTTTATGTTTCCGGAGATAAGATTTATCTCGGAGTCATCGTCATTATAGCCGCCGCCGATACATATGGACTCGACACTGTTAGAGATCATTTCAAGTGTACCGGTAGTGTTGATGGTTATATCACCATAGCCGTGGTCGTAGTCGTTACCGATGCCGATACCTTCGGAAGCATAGCAGTCGATAGTGAGGTTGCCCTTGCCGGTGAGTTCAAACTGTGAACCCATAGGCACGTAGATACCGGAATAACCGATCTTATTGTTTTTGGAAACATTAAGACAAAGTCGTGCATATTCACCGACAGTGATAGTAGGTTTGCTGTTACCGCTGGTAATGTTTACATTTTTCAAAGTAAGGTCACAGCTGTGATTATCCATGATAGAAATATTCATCTTCACAGGCTTATCCGGATCACCGACGATAGTGAGCTTACTCTGATAAACGTGAATATCAGTGTATTTTTCAAGAGCCAGTTTAAGGAGATCAAGCTCTGAATCATTTCTTGCAGCGTATATCTTCTTAACACCGTCCGGACGTATTTCAAGATTTGTCTTGATTATCTCATCCTTGATGTCAGCGGCGATGCTGTTGAGGAAGAGCGGCTTAGGCTTTGAAGTGTAGTATCCCTGTATCATATCAACACCGAGTCTGATAACAGTTTTCATCTCCTGAACAGTTTCAACGCCCTCAGCAAGTGACTGTAACTGATTATCGTGGCAGAACTCGATAACAGAAGTAACGAGCTGCTGTTTTTTCAGGTCGTTCTGAATATCGCTGATAAGGGAACGGTCTATCTTTATATAATCCGGAGAATAGTGGAGAAGATTCGAGCTGTTGGAGTAACCTGTACCGTAGTCGTCGATAGCAAGCTGAGCGTGAGCGAATCCGCAGCGTTTTTTCAGCTTTTCAATGCCCTCAGCAGTAACGGCACCCTCTTCAACTATCTCGATAACGGTTTTCTCGATAAGTTCACCGTAAGTGAGGTAGAGTTCGTTGAAGTCCTCATCAGTGAGCAGAGCATTAGGGAGACAGTTGATAAACAGCTTTTTATCCTCGAATATCTGCTGATTATCACTGAGCAGCTTCATTGTATTGAAGAAAGTGAGTTTTTCTATAGCATACAGATTATTGTGACTTTCAGCTATTTTCAGTATCTGATTCGGAGTCATGCGTATATCGCCTGTAGTACGCATAAGAGCCTCATAAGCCACTATCTCACCGGTCTGAGTTTCAACGATAGGCTGCAAGTAATAGGTGAGCAGGTTATCCTGAATGATACGTGAAAACAGAAGAGCATTTTTGTAAGCGTCCTTTTCACGGATGTAGTTTTCTTCCGAGAACCAGTTGATGACGTTTCGCTTATCAGTCCTTGCCTCATAAAGAGCAAATTCCGAATAATTCACGAGCATATTGAAGTCTGAGGCTTCCTCAGGGTAAGAGGAGCATCCGATAGAGAGACTGAGACGGCTTTTATCGGAAATATCGATTATTTCTCCGAAGTCGTCTGTGAGTATGCAGTTCTGCACAGCCTCATCCATACCGTTGAGGATGTTATATATAGTCATTCTGTCGCAGTCACGGAAGAAAGCACAGATCTCGTAATTTGACTTAGAGCCGATGATTATATTGTCTCCGGCAAAGCTTTTAAGAGCCTCAGCAACGGAGGTTATACAGCTGTTTGTGTTATCGACAGTCAGGTATGAGCCGAGCTTATCTATACCGTTTATATAGAGTGTGGCAAGGCAGCAATGCTGAACTTCCGGAAGTATCTTCTTGATCTTCTGTGAGAAAGAAGGATACGAGGTGAGACGGGTAACGGGGTCGTACTCCATAAAGCCGTCCTGTTTGCCGATAGTTGATATTTGTCGTGTGAAGTCCTGAACGAAACCGAGCCATTCATCGCTGCTCTCGTAAATATTCATTTTTATGTATCTTGTTGTATCGTTATCTGTAAATTTATAAATATGTTTCTGACCCTCGACAGGGCTTTTAGATATAGTTTCGAGCAGATTAAAGAATTCAAATTCATTAAGTTTTTCGCTGCTGCATCCGAGCATACGACAGGCAGCAGGGTCAAGGAAAGCAGTTTTTTCCTTGGCAATATAAGTAAACGCACCGATATTTCCAACGAATTGCTGGAATACCTGCCAATCCCGGCTTAGTTCCGGGGGATGTTTTTCAAGGTTAAAAATGCTCATAATAACTCCATAGACCGCATAATATATATAAGCAGCGGAAGCCTATAAAAGCGGCACTGCATTTAACGGCTGCAGAACACCGTAATAACGATTATATACACTATAATTATACATCATTCGTTAAGCAAAGTCAATAAAAACAGAAGAATGTTCAGCCATTTTTCATAAAAAATCCGCCCATATTTATGGGCGGAAAACTGACTATCAAATTAGTCGAGGAAGTCCTTGACCTTTTTGCTTCTGCTTGGGTGACGGAGTTTTCTCAGAGCCTTAGCCTCTATCTGACGGATACGCTCACGGGTAACGTCAAATCTCTGACCTACTTCTTCGAGAGTACGGGATTTACCGTCCTCAAGACCGAATCTGAGTTTGAGCACTTTAGCTTCACGGTCTGTAAGAGTGGAGAGTACTTCATTGAGCTGTTCTTTAAGAAGAGTATGTGAAGCAGCCTCAGCCGGAGCAGGAGCGTCATCGTCAGGGATGAAATCGCCGAGGTGGCTGTCCTCCTCCTCACCGATAGGAGTTTCGAGTGAAACAGGGTCCTGAGCCACACGCATTATCTCTCTTACCTTGTCTACCGGCATATTGAGCTTATCAGCGATCTCCTCCGGACTTGGGTCGTGACCATTTTCGTGGAGAAGCTGAGATGAAACTTTCTTAACTTTTGTGATAGTCTCAACCATGTGTACCGGTATACGAATGGTTCTTGCCTGATCTGCTATAGCACGGGTTATAGCCTGACGTATCCACCATGTAGCATAAGTTGAGAATTTGAATCCCTTAGTGTAATCAAATTTTTCAACAGCCTTTATAAGACCGAGGTTACCTTCCTGTATAAGATCAAGGAACTGCATACCTCTTCCGACATATTTCTTAGCGATACTTACAACGAGACGGAGGTTAGCCTCTGAGAGTCTCTTTTTAGCATAAGGGTCGCCCTTAGCCATACGCTGAGCGAGCTCTATTTCTTCTTCTGTAGAGAGAAGCGGAACACGTCCGATCTCTTTGAGGTAAATTTTTACAGGGTCATCGATAGCGATACCCTCAGTAGAGAGAGCCATTTCCAGATCGTCGGTGAGGTTGGAGTCGAGACCGATTTTCAGGTCTGCATCGATATTCATATCCTCGACGATCTCAATATTGAGATTTTCACAGTTGTCATAGAAGGTATTGATCTGGTCAACATCAAAATCCAACTCCTCCAGAGCATCTGTTATCTCTTTTGTTGTGAGTTTTCCGTTGTTTTTACCCTGTTCGATGAGGGATTCGATTGTGTTTTTCTTGTTCTCCATATAAGATCCTCCTATTTACTGATCTTTGATTTAAAAAGATCTGTCAGGTCCTGATCTGAGAGATCACCGGACCTGTTATTTTTATGATTTTTCAGTACGGAAATGCAGTCGGTCACTACATTTCTGTCTATTGTAAAATCTCTGTTATAAGCCGAGATACCGCTTATTCTACCCATTTCCTCAGCAGTGAATTCATCAGCCAGCAGAGACAGTGTAAATCTATCCGATGCTGCAATTCTGTTGAGCAGTGCGGTATAGACTCTTTTATTGAATGAAGTAAGGAATATCTCCGGCGGAGCCTCCTTGCTTACCGAATCAGCTTCTTCGGGAAATCTCAGGATATAGTATATGATAGTTTCCTCAGCTTTAGCCTCTTTTCTGAGCTCAACAGCTTCGGGATTTATTTCATCACGTTTATAAGTAACCTGAGAAGTGATATTGTGCCATTCTTTTTTTCTTGCATTTCTGCGGTTTGAACGCAGAATATCTTCTATGTGAGTTTTCAGCACTTGCACTGGTATATCGCATTTTTTCGATGTTCTGGAAATATATATCTCCCGTTCGAGCGGCGACTCTATACCTGCGAGTACAGCGGCTGATCTTTTAAGAAGCTCGACTTTTCCCATATCGGAGGAGAGGTCGAGACCGTCCTCACATTTGTCGAGCATAAAAGCGTTTGCGTCGTCCGAGCCGTCAAGGAGCATCCTGAAACGGTTCGCACCAAATTTTTTTATATACTCATCAGGGTCTTTCGCACCTTCCATATGTATGATTTTGGTACGCAGACCTACATCGGCAAAGTGATTTATCGCCTTTCGTGTAGCTTTCTGACCTGCACCGTCGCTGTCGTAGGCGATTATGACCTCCTCAGCATAATGACTGATAAGTCTTGCCTGATCCGGAGTGATAGCAGTTCCGAGAGTTGCAACGACATTTTCAAAACCAGCCTGATTCACAGCGATAACGTCCATATAACCTTCGCAAAGGATCAGCCTTTTTGTATTGGCATTTTTAGCAAAGTTCATAGAGAACAGATTGCTTCCCTTGTAGAAAACCGGAGTATCGGCTGTATTCAGGTACTTAGGCTTGCTGTCGTCCATAACTCTTCCGCCGAATCCGAGGACATTTCCACGGGTGTCGATGATAGGGAAGATAACTCTGTTGCGGAACATATCGAAGAGCTTGCCGTTTTTATTGCGTCCGCCGAGCCAAGCAGCGGTTATTTCGTCCTCAGAATAGCCTTTAGAGGTGAGATATTTGCAAAGCAAGTCCCACGAATCCGGAGCAAATCCGAGACCGTACTTCTTGACAGTCTGAGGAGTGAGCTTTCGCTGTGCGAAATATTGCAGACCGGCTTTATTATTGCCTTTTATCAGGTTAGTATAGTAAAAATTAGCCGCAAGGCGGTTCATTTCGTAAATGCGGGTTTTCAGCTTTGCACGCATGGCGTCACGGGGATCGTTCTGTGGAACTTCCAGACCTGAACGCTGTGCGAGTAAAGTTACTGCTTCGGGAAAGAAAAGATTTTCGATCTTCATTATGAAGGTTATAACATCACCTCCAGCACCGCATCCGAAGCAGTAAAAATGTGGATCATCATCGAGATATATATAACAGGAAGGTGTTTTTTCGGAATGAAACGGACAATTACAAACATAGTTTCTACCACGTCTTATAAGATTTACATAACTGCCCATTACATCTTCTATGTGATTTGCCTCTCTGAGTCTATAGAGGAATTCGTCGTTTATTTGCATTGTTTCCTCCGTTATTTCCAGAATTTCGGCACAAACAGTTCGGTATAGAGATCGACAGCATATGCGTCGCTCATTCCGGATATATAGTCACAGACGGCACGGTGGTCGTCGGATTTTTTTATTATATTGCGATATTCCTCCGGAAGCTTGTCAGTATTCTCGATAAAATAAGCGTAGAGCTTCTTAACGAGCAGTTCAGCTTTTGATTCCTCCTGTTTAGCAGTAGGATTTGTATAAACACGCTCAAACATGAACTTTTTCAGATCATCGTGAGCTTTGCGAATATCCGGAGCAAAATCGATCTCATAAGCACCGTGCTCAATG
Organism: Ruminococcus sp.; assembly: GCA_017441505.1. GTDB lineage: Bacteria > Bacillota > Clostridia > Oscillospirales > Ruminococcaceae > Ruminococcus. The sequence continues at coordinate 9,349 of JAFRXL010000045.1, read as the reverse complement.
ACTGATGCTATGAGAGTTGTGATCCTTTTTGTTTTAGTATTGCCGAGAACTTTGACACAATCTCTTGGAAGTTCACCGGAATGAAGGATCTCGGCACGTATCGAGTCCTCAATATCGTGGTTTATGTATGCGATAGTGTCAGCTAAGCGGACTATATTGCCCTCTTTTGTGTCGGCGGTCATATTTGTATGACAGAGTATGCCGTTTCTTACAGCGTAGGTGAGATTCAGACCCTTGCCCTTTTTTTCGAGCTCCTCAACAACACGGACACTCTGTTCATAATGCTTGAACCCATGCGGACATATCTCGTTGAGAACAGCCTCACCGCAGTGTCCGAAAGGGGAGTGTCCGAGGTCGTGACCAAGAGCTATAGCTTCTGTGAGGTCTTCGTTCATTCTCATACCACGAGCGATAGTTCGGGCTATCTGAGCTACTTCGAGGGTATGTGTGAGTCGGGTACGGTAGTGGTCGCCGACAGGTGAGAGAAAGACCTGAGTCTTACGCTTGAGCCGTCGGAATGAATTGCAGTGAAGTATGCGGTCACGGTCACGCTGAAACTCGGTCCTGTAAGGACATTTTTCCTCGGACTGTTCACGTTTTGTCATGCTGCTGTCAGTGCTGACGCAGGCGTAGTTACTGAGGATAGCAGCCTCAGTAGTCTCGATTTGTTCACGTACAGTCATACCATATACACCTCCGCAAAAGTTCTCTATAATACATATACTCGAAAAGTGGTGAAAATCCTTTTAAAAATCAGAATTTTTTTTTATAGAGGAGAAATCCTCATAAAATTCGCCGCAGTCAGTCAGTTCAACGGAGCCGTTAGTGACTTCTGTGAGTTCATCGGTGAGCGGTTTGAGTTTTTCTGACAGAACGAGTATTTCTAAAGTAACATCACTGCCGAAATCCGAGGAAACTGTAATGGTATCAAAATTTGGCAGCAGATAGGAAATTTTTCCGTACATACCATAATCGGTAGTTATGCGGACCTTGTGACAAAGGCACATATGCATTATATCAGCCGCATCACAGGCGAGTGAAGCAGCGTGTGAGTAAGCTCTTACGAGACCTCCGCCGCCGAGGAGAATGCCTCCGAAATACCTTGTTACTACCACGCAAATATCGGTAAGTCTACGTTTTTTGAGTACTTCGAGCACAGGCATACCGGCAGTACCCTGAGGCTCGCCGTCATCGGAATATCGGGAAATGTTGTCGTTTCTCAGGATATAGGCATAGACGTTGTGTTTAGCCTTGCGGTGCTGAGCTTTTATGGAGTTGATGAACTCAACGGCATCGTCATTGGTTGTGACAGGGGAGATATAGCCGATAAACTCGGAACGCTTTTCTATGAAAGAGTCCTGAGCCGGCTTGGAAACAGTAAAATAATTCATAAATCAGACCTTTAATAAATAACGCAAAAAGCCGGTCGATAGACCGGCTGTATGACTTACTTGTCCATATTGAAACGCTTCTTGAATCTGTCAACACGTCCGCCTGTATCAACAAGCTTCTGCTTGCCTGTATAGAATGGATGGCACTTTGAGCAGATTTCAACCTTGATGTTTTCCTTTGTGGACATTGTCTCGATCACGTTACCGCAGTGGCAAGTAATTGTAGTCTTCACAAAATTAGGATGGATTCCCTCTTTCACGATAGTCACCTCTTTCACAGAATATGTGTATCCGTGCAGCCCATCAGTTCCCTTAGACAGTAGTGCCGTTATACATTACAGTTATAAATTATATCATACATTACAAGATGTGTCAATAGTTGCAGATATATTTTTTTTATTTAATTATTGCTTTACAGCTGTGAAGAAAATTCTTGGGAATTTAAAGAGTATCTCGCCGTTAGAGTGCACAGAATATGCCTGATGTATCATGTTAAGAAGTTCAGCCTCGAATCTGGCAGCGTCTTCTTCTTCAAGCTGAGCGAGATATGGACGAAGTCCTGTTCCCTTATACCACTCGATAATGCTCTGATGCGACGGCATACGGTGACCATAGACTGTTTTCCATATGGAAAAATCAGAAGTCAGCTCCGAGAGGATGTCGAAATATCTATCCTGAGTGAGGGTATTTATAGGACGTGGATTTTTTATTTTTCTTGACCATTTGTCGCTGAAAGCGAGCTTCTGAATGAGCTGCTGAACGGGATGCTCACTCTGCATAGGAGCCTGAACAGCGAGCACTCCGCCGGTTTTGAGCAGTCCCATAAGCTTTGGAACGAGTGACTTATGGTCGGGTATCCACTGAATGCAGGCATTTGAGAATACAACATCGTAGTCAGAGCCGAGCGATGAAATATCACCGGAAATGTCGGCGAGCATGAACTTTATGTCGCTGTGTTCTTTTTCAGCCTGTTCGATCATGGTCTGGGAGTTGTCGACACCAATGATCTCTGCAAAAGGAAATCGGTCTTTGAGTACCTGAGAGCTGTTTCCTGTACCGCATCCGAGGTCTAAAATTTTCTGTGGACTTTTTATATTAATTTTATTAGCAAGGTCGATCGCAGGCTGTGTGCGTTCTTTTATGAATTTTGAATACTGTTCCGGATTCCAATCCTTCATTGTAACACTCCGATCTTATAAAAATGGGGCAAACCGTAGTCTGCCCCTATGTATATTTTAGTTGAAAACCTTAGTAAAATCGCCGCAAAGCTTAGCTTCGAGAGCTTCTGCCTCAGCCTTAGTTGGCTGCTTGGCAGTGAAGTAAGTCTTTATCTTAGGCTCTGTACCGGATGGGCGAACTATAGCCTTTGAACCGCCTTCGAGGTAGAATGCGAGAACGTTTGACTTAGGAAGAGTGATAGCAGTTTCAGCACCTGTAGCGATGTCCTTAGCAACACTTGTCTGGTAGTCCTCGAACTTAACAACTTTAAGACCGCCGATAACAGCAGGAGGATCGTTTCTGAGCTTTGTCATTATCTCAGACATCTTGTTCATACCGCTCTCGCCTTCAAAAGTGAAGCTGTGGAGAGTCTGGAGGAACATACCGTACTTCTTATACATATTCTCACGAGCCTGGAGAAGTGTGATGCCCTGAGTGCGGTAATATGCAGCCATTTCGCAGATGAGCATTGAAGCGTTTACTGCGTCCTTATCTCTTACATAAGAACCTGAGAGGTAGCCGTAGCTCTCTTCAAATCCGAAAATGTAGCGGTTTTCTTCGCCTTTAGCTTCAAGAAGACCGATCTGCTCGCCGATGAACTTGAAACCTGTGAGAACGTTGATTATCTCAACACCGTATTCCTTTGCGATGAAGTTTACGATGTCTGTAGTAACGATAGTCTTTACAGCGATAGGATCCTTAGGCATTGTGCCTTTCTTTATACGCTGCTGGCAGATGTATTCGAGGAGAAGAGCTCCAACTTCGTTACCTGAGAAAAGAGCATATCCGTCACCGTCAGGAACAGCGATACCAACACGGTCGCAGTCAGGATCAGTAGCAAGAAGAAGGTCAGGCTTAACTTCGTTGCAGTATTTAAGACCTATTTCGAGAGCTTCACGTATCTCAGGGTTCGGATAAGGGCAGGTAGTGAAGTTTCCGTCCGGATTCTCCTGTTCCTTAACGATAGTTACATCTGATATACCAAGTCTCTTGAGTATCTCACGAACAGGCTTATTACCTGTACCGTTGAGTGGAGTATAAACAACTTTAAGTCCACTTGAAGCACAGAGGTCAGTGTTGATGCCCTCAGCGAGAACGTTCTTGTAGAAGTCCTCGATAACTTCTTCGCCGATATATTTGATATTGCCCTTTGCTAATTCCTCATCGAAAGATGAAGTTTTAACGTCCTTGAACATATCGAGAGAATTGATCTTTTCGAGTATTATCTCAGCACCTCTGAGGGTGATCTGGCAGCCGTCCTCGCCGTAAACCTTGTAGCCGTTGTACTTAGCAGGGTTGTGGCTTGCAGTAACCATGATACCGCCCTGACATTTAAGAGCACGTACAGCGAAAGAAAGGCAAGGTGTAGGCATGAGCTCTGTATATATGTGTACTTTTATTCCGTTTGCAGCGAGCACCTCGGCAGCAGTCTTTGAAAATACATCTGACTTTATACGGCTGTCGAAAGAGATAGCAACGCTTGGATTTTTGTATTCCTGATTAAGATAATCTGCAAAGCCCTGAGTAGCACGCCTTACAGTGTAAATATTCATACGATTTGTTCCGGCACCGATCACACCTCTGAGACCGCCTGTACCGAATTCCAGATCACGGTAAAATCTATCATTTATGGCATCATTATCGTCCTTGATGCCGGCAAGTTCAGCCTGAAGATCGGGATCCTCCTTTGCGTTATCACACCAAAGGTTATAAAGTTCCATTTCTGACATTATAATACCTCCTAAACAAATATACTATATTATACCACATTTCAATAGATTTGAAAAGTGTTTTTTTGCCAAGAGTATTAATTTTTATGTTTTTACTATAATTATTGATACAAACGACATAAGTTTATGAGCATTACTTCCTCTTTTGTGATAAAACGGTGTTTATCCGAGTGTACAGAACGGACAGTAATATCGGTATGAGAGTTGCGGTGAATAATGAAATGACACAATTTATGATATTTCTGTTGAAAGAGTGGACAAAAAAGAGGTCGTGCAGCAGGTAGATGAACAAGGTCTGCTTTCCGATAAATTCGACTGCATTTCTGACTATAATTGTACATTTAGCGGAGTACATAAGTTTTGTCAGCAGCATCACTGCTCCGATACCGGCTATAGGTACGATAAATTTGTTTATGAATAATATGCAGATTTTAGTCGGAGTATTTACTGTATCTGCATTTGTTAGCCATGGTAAACTATTTAGCTGTGCATTAAGTCCCTGACGGTAGAATGGGACGGTGATAATGAAGATCAGCGTCAGCACCGAGTATACGTAAATCAGCTTTTGGCTGTATTTCCTCATTAAAGCCGGACTGACTGTTCCCATAAAATAGAACGGAAGAAATCTTACAAGGTGGTGTGCGAGGTCGATGTGGAAAGGTTCAAAATTACATATAAGGGCTGATATAACAAATATAGCGGCAAAAACGCAGCCTTTAGGAGTTTTTCTGTCGAAGAAAAATACTGTGTCAGCGATCATGACGAAAGGCAGATACCAATATGCCATAGGTGAAAAAAATGAGGATACCGGTTCTCTTTTTAATATAATGTACCATAATATTAGGACGAGAAAATAGGGGATACCTATTCTTTTTAGTCGCTTTGCAAGCCAGTGAAGGTCGTCTTTTATGGTGACACTGCATACATATCCGCTTATAAATACAAACAGCGGCATATGGAATGAATAGCAGAACAGGAACAGGGGCGACTTTTCATAAACTGCCGGATCCTGCGACCATACCTGACTTACGATGTGTCCGAGTACGACGAGTATTATTGCTATACCTTTTATAAAGTCGAGTTCTCCTATTCTTTTTTTCATGCAGTTTCACCTCGTTTCTTCCGGACTACATAAGCGGTGCGATAACTTTCATTACGCTTCCGACCACTTTATAATAGAGTTTTTCTTTTTTTATGGTCTCCGGAGTTACCTCACGGCATTTTTTCAGTGTATTCTGAAAATCATTTTCTATATCAGCTATGCAGCTTGTTTTGTACATATATGTGGCACATTCGTAGTGGTGATAGAGACTTCGGTAGTCAAAGTTTATGGTGCCGACGACAGCTCTCTCTCCGTCACTTTCGCATACTTTTGCGTGTACGAATCCGGGAGTGTATTCGTATATTTTAACTCCCGCATGAATAAGGGCTTTATAGTGAGTCTTAGCCAGTGCAAATGCAGTTTTTTTGTCCGGAATACCGGGGAGTATGATTTTTACATCTATCCCACGCTGAGCTGCGAATTTTAATGCGGACTCCATTTCGCCGTCAAGTATGAGATACGGTGTCATTATGTGGACATAGCTGGTTGAGCGGTTGAGCATATCCATATATACATTTTCTCCGACCTTGTAATCGTCAAGCGGACAATCTGCAAACGGCATTACAAAACCGTCGGACCTTTCACGTTTGGTAGGAAGTCCGAGATATTTGTCCCACTGAGGGATACGCTCAGTGATATTCCACATTTGCAGAAACATGAGTGTAAAGCTCTGCACAGCATCACCTTTCAGCATGACAGCAGTATCCTTCCAGTGTCCGAAGCGGTTCACTTTATTTATATACTCATCAGCAAGATTTATACCGCCGTTGAAAGCCGTTTTGCCGTCTATTACGAGTATTTTTCGGTGGTCACGGTAGTTATAGTGAGTCGAGAGAAACGGCTGTATAGGTGAAAACGCCTTGCATTTTATGCCGAGTTTCTGCATTCTTGAAGTGTAGTCGAAGCTGAGTGTGGATATTTCGCACATCCCGTCGTACATAACACGGACATCTACTCCGTGCCTGACCTTATCTGCAAGTATGGCAAGAACAGTCCCCCACATATAGCCCTCATCGAGGATAAAGTACTCCATAAAAATGAATTTTTTGGCGTTTTTCAGCTCCTCAAGCATGGCTGTGAACTTATCTTCTCCCTGTGAAAAATACTTTACGGAAGTATTCTGATAGATAGGGAAGCTTCCCGTTTTGTTGAGGTAACGGCAAAGATCATCCATTCCGGAGTTTATAAGCTCAGGAGAATTTATGACGTTGGTATTCTGGAGAAGTTTTGTTTTGGTTTCATTTATAAGTGTGATTATCCTTAGCTTATTTGCTCTTTGTCCGAGACTGACCTTAGTGAACCACAGCAGAATAGCTCCCGGAACAGGGAATAGTGCGATAATTGCAAGCCATGTAAGTTTAGCTGATGAATCCATATCACAGAGGAACAGATAAAGTACCATAAAAAGAGAGAAGATGCTCTGAATGACTGTGAAATGCGGGATGTACTCATAGAATATTCCGTATAATCCCATAAATAAAACCAACTGGAAAATGATAAGAATAATGAATATAAAAAGCCTGCTGAATATAAGTTTAAAAAGTCCTTTTTTTCTTCTTTTCAGAAGTGTGATAGGTTTAGGGTCTTGTTTCATGATTATCTCCAATCGCTGTTGGATCCCGTTGGATTAAATGTTGTTTGGATATGATTTATAGCCACTTGAAGATTTGAAGTTCAAGTGGCTGCTGTTTTTACCTGAGTATATTTTGCAAGTCGGACGGCAGCAATGAGTTTTATTTTGTATAAGCCGATAATATTTTCAATGCGACTTCACGTCTGGTCTGACGGTTATTCATTGCCTGTTTTTCGATATATTTATGAGCCTGAGGCTCGGTAAATTTAAGGTATTCCATAAGAGTACATTTTGCACGGTTTATTAGTCTCATTTCATCTATCTTAGAGAGCAGACCTGAGTTTTCTTTTTTCATGCCGGTCATCCTGCTTCTTGCAGCAGAAGTACGCTTTACGGAATTCAGAAAAATTGTACGGTTCAGAGGGAGCGGTACAACCTCTATACCTGAGCCGGACACCTTTTCGGAGAGGTCATCGCAGATAAAATTCCTGCACAGCAGCAATATCCCTGCGGATGTAGTTTCGGATAACATCAAAGCAAGCTCCTGACCAAATTCATCGGTCAGCGGTGAGACTATGACTATTATTTCCGGTTCAGCTTCTGACCTGATATTGCGTCTGACCTCATTTCCGCAAGATGATCTTAGAATGGGGCGGTAGTCAGCTTCGTGCAGAAGTGCTTCAACAGATGAGGTTATATCGGAAAAAGACGAGATTATAAGAGCTTTTTTCATCTTTTACCTCATATGAACTTGAAGTATGCCTTATCTTCAAACTCGTCCTTGCTTTTAGCAAGATTGTACTCCTGTATCTGTTTATCAAGCTGAGAGAAGATAGTCGTTCTTATTTCTGATGAAAGAGTGCGGGTGACAAATTCGCTTGAACGAGCTATATTCACGGCTTCTTCGAGTGTGGAGGGAAGCTCGTCAAAACTGCCGGTAGCAGAGCCGTTTTTCATTGTGCTGTCAAGCAGTGAGCAGTCTCCGTTTTTTATGCCTTCGATCCCTGCTGCGAGAATGAGTTTGAAAGTGATGTATGGGTTGCAGGTAGCATCAGCGGAGCGTATCTCTATCCTCGGAGTCAGTCCGACAGCTCGTGGTATGCGGATGAGCTGGGAAAGATTTTCAAATGACCAGTCAACATATTTCGGAGCATAACCTATGCCGAAACGCTTGTATGAATTTGTGGAGCAGTTGAGAAAAGCAGTGAACTCACGTATATGGCGTAACACGCCGGTTATGAAGCATTTTCCGTCGTGGGACATCTGGCTTAGGTCTGAGCCGAAAATATTTTCTCCGCCTTTTTTGATGCTCAGAGAGATACTCATGGCACTGCCGTGCTCGTCCGGAAGCGGCTTAGGCATGAACGATGCGAAAAGACCATTCTGAGCTGCGATCGATTTAACGACTGTCTTATAGTGAGCCATATTGTCAGCGGCTGTTACGGGTTCGTTCTCACGGAATTCTATTTCATTCTGAGCCGGACCGTGCTTATGACATGAACTTTTTGGGCTGAGTCCCATTTCTTCAAGCGACAGACATATTTCACGTCTTGCATTTTCACACTTATCAAGCGGAGCTACGTCCATATAGCTTCCTTTATCGTGAGGTATTTTTGTAGGCTCTCCGTGTTCGTCGAGTTCAAAGAGGTAGAATTCGCATTTTGTACCCATTTCGCAGGAATATCCGTCTAATCTGAGGGCATTGATGAAGCTTGTGAGCTCAGTACGCATATCGCCGACATAATCAGAGCCGTCCACATTTTTGAGCGAACAGAAAAATCTTACAACACGTCCGGACTTGGGTCTCCACGGCAAAACGGACAGGGTTGATATATCCGGTACAAGAAGAAGGTCTGAGCATCCTTCGTGTATGCATGAAGCGTCGAAAGGGATTCCATATTCAAAAGCTCTCGGGAGCTCATCGGGCATTATAGCAAGGTTTTTAAGATTACCGGTCATATCGCAGAAGGTAAGTCTTATAAACTTTACATCGTTCTCCTCTACAAAATTAAGGATCTCTTTAGGAGAAAAACTCATTTCAAAAACCTCCAAATTCATTGATCGAATACTATTATACTATGATTTATTTGAAAAGTAAATAGGTATAAAAATAAAGTTACAAAGGATTTTGCGTAAACTTTTCATTTTCCTTGCATTTTTTTGAGGACTTCATTGGAAAAACAGTGTTATCATAGTATTAAGGCAACACCGCACAAAGACCGCCTGACGTCTTTGTACTGAATCTGCTTGGATATTTTCCGTCATCTTGCACAGAAATCCCTTGACATACGTCAGTATGCCTGCGGAATTTCTATACAATCTGACGAAAAATCTC
>JAFRXL010000044.1 GCA_017441505.1 Ruminococcus sp. | reverse complement strand
GGTGCTTATGGCAATGAGGTCACACCCGTTCCCATTCCGAACACGGAAGTTAAGCTCATTTACGTCGATGATACTCGGCTGGTGACGGCCCGGAAAAGTAGATCAGTGCCGGTACAATAAAGATTGATCGGAAGTCATACGACTTCCGATTAATTGTATAAGGGCCAATAGCTCAGTTGGTCAGAGCATCCGGCTCATAACCGGACGGTCCGGGGTTCGAGTCCCTGTTGGCCCACCATCCCTCTTAGATTCCTAAGAGGGGTTTTTTATTATATTAATAGTAAACCGGTGAACTTCAAGGAAGTCCACCGGTTTTGTTATTTATCGTTTGCTAATAAGCAGTTTACGCATCAGAGCAAGGTCAAATGAATCGACAATTTTATCTTCTGAGAGATCGCCAGCCTTCCAGTCAACAATAGAACCTTTGCGTAGGAGGTATCTCTGCATCATTACAAGATCAGCGATATTAAAATTACCGTCGGCATTGACATCGCCTTTTATGTCTTCACATGGGATAGCAATAGCTATACGGTCGATAGAAGGACCATAAGCACTGCTGTTGTAAAGTTTGATAGTATTATTACCGGCATTAAGTCTGATTGTTGTATCAGCTGCGGCAATACCTGACCAGTCGTTTTTGTTGGCATAGAGTCCGGTGAGTGTAGCTGCATTTGAACCGTTAACATCCACGCTGAGATTTCTGCGTTCTCCGGAAATGTAGTAGATACGAAGCTTGTATTCTCCTGACTTATCAACATTTATATTTTCAAATACAACAGCGTAGTCCGAGCCGCCGCCTACATAGCCAACATAAGCCCCGCCGGAACTATATTTTCCGTTTTTGTCAGCAGTTATGGAAGCTTTTCCGGTTATCTTAGCTTTCTCAGCTTCATAAAATTTGTAGTTGCTGTAAGGAGTTGTCAGTTTCATACCATTTTTGGTTATCTTCATAGCGAATCCGCCGTTTGCGAGAAGCTGACGCTTTATAGTGCTGTTTCTGGTAAGGTCATTGAGTACAGTAACTTCAATTTCACTTCCGTCCTTGTTATCGCCGAAAATATAGGCTGTGTACTTATCGTCATCGCTGATAATATCCGATAACTTAATTTCAACTGCTCTCGCAGAAATTGTAGATGCACCAATGTACCAGTCATCACCACTCTTTCTTGCTGTGACATTAAACTGCATTGGATAGCCGTCGAGCACCTTCATATCGTCCCATACAACAGGGACATCGTTGAGGAATGGGAGTGCTTTACTGCCCTGATAGGTATAGATAGAATGAGCGAAATGCTGTATACCTGATTCGATGGTTACTGTGTCTGCGAGAGCAAATCCGGCAGTCGCCTTTATATTGTATATCGGTACACCAGTTGGAGTGAAGTCAGCTGAACCGGCTACACATCTTGTAAATGTATAAGAAACTCGGTTCGCAAGCGACGGACTCTCAAACCACTTATAGTACTCACTTCCGTTTACAGCCTCAAAAGATACTATATTCGGATATGTTCTGCTTTCGCCTCGTGGGAGTGTGCATCCATGGAAAAGAACCATAAGCTTATTCTCAGCAGCAATCTTTGCACAGAGATTCATCTGCTTCATAGTCTGTTGAGTATCGCTTTCGTAGTAATCCACCTTCACACCGCTTACTCCGAGACCTTTAATTCGCTTGAACTCACGGATAATAGTAGCTTCGTCCAGCAGAGAGTAATATGGATATGCCGGATTTCCAGCACTGTCCTTATATCCGGAATGTCCGGTATTGTTTACTCCGTACCATAGATAGATGCCTATTCCTTTGGATGAAGCGTAGTCGCAAAGCTCCTTGACCTTTGCTGCACTGTCATCCCATAGTGCCCAGCCAAAATCAAGGCAGACAAAGTCCCAGCCATTTTCTGCTGCGAAATCAATATAGTCTTTCTGTGTATGGTATTCAACAGGGGAGTCACCGCCGCTGCTCCACCATGACCATGCTGTTTTACCTGGCTTTATCCAGCTTGTATCATCGATAACCGAAGGCGGATTCAGATTGAGTATCAGGTCACTTGAAGACATCTGATCCAGAGAATCACCTATAACAACAGCTCTCCAAGGGGTATGGAATGCGTTATTCATTGAGATAGATTCAACCTTAACTCCACCTTTGAAACGGAGACTATGATAATTTCCAAGGAACTGAAGTGCACCTGCACAATAAGGGTCAGTTTCATTGAATACGCTTGCCTCGGTAACAGTTACCCAGAATTTATCATTGATTACGCCTGTATAAGGGCAGGAATATGTGGAACTTCTCTCATTCGCCCTGTCTTTTGGAAGCTCGACAATATCCCATTCGTATGTAGCATTAGGCCAGTTTCCCCAGAATTTGCTCTTATCCGGGAATATTACCTGACTTGTTTCCTCTTTGATAGTCGCACCGTGATCGAGTGCATATCTGAATCCCATACCGTCATCATAGACTCTGAAATAGACGGTAAGTGTAGAGCTGCCTTTTTTAAGCGGAAAAGAGATCTCTTTATAGTGGTCGGAGATTTTCCTGTGTTTTCCGAAAGGCATGGAATAGTCCTCATTATGCTCCACAACAACGGCAGACGGAGGAGTCTGCTGGAAACCTGTTGAAAGGTCTTCTGTGGAGGTGACTAAGCCTAACTTTGAAGGTTCGATAACTCTGCTTACTGTACCTCCGCTGATCTTGTCCACGGAATAATAGTATCCGCCACGGGAGTCTTTCCAGAATTTAGTGATGAGCGACTTGTCCGGAGAGGTCACTTCATAGTCCGGAATGCTTGTAACTGCGGTACCGTCGTTGGCAAAAGAAGTTTCTTCCTCTGGGAGAGCAAGACCTTCTGTGACGGTATCCGATTCAAATGTGTAGCGGTAAATAGGGTCAGAAGGAAGCTTTGCTGCCTGAGAAGCTGTAAGTGAATAATCATACATTGCCACATCGTCTATGCAAGCTTTAATATCACTGTCGGAGTAAAGAGAATGTCCTATGGAATTATATGTATATGAAGGCAGGACTCCCTCGCTGAAAAGCGTGGACATAACATCGGATAAGGTCTCATCCGCAGTTATGGAAGTGAGTTTGCCGTCCAAATAGAATTTTGCATCGGTTTTGGAATATACTGCGGTCAGCTCATGCCATTTTCCGCTGTCCGGAGCGGACTGTATATCGAAGATAGCTCGGTGTTTGCTGTCATTTTCCGTGGAAGAGCCTTTGCCGACAAAAACGCTGGTTCTGTAAGACTTTTTGTCTTTCAGGTCGACTGAAATATCCGGAGAAGAGTAGCTCGGAGCTGTTCCTGCACCAAAAGGCACAGGCGAGAACTGATAAAGTCTTGTGTAGTTTCCGGCATCACTGTCGAGTTTGAATTTCATTGAAAAGCTGAATCCGTCAGAACAGCCTTTACTGAACATATCGGAAGGTAATTGCAGCCATCCGCTGCCGAAACTGTCTCCGTTCAATTTTAGTACATCTGAACTGAGCTGTTCATCATAGACTACCGCTGCACTGCTTCCCTTTATAACTGCCGGACTGCTGTCTGAGCCCAGACTTGCGACATTGGCATTTCTGTAGTTTATTGCTGCGGCAGTTGTTTTCTGAACCGGAGGTATAACAGCGGTCTGCTGTGCTAAGACACAGACTGCTAATGCTGCACCTGCTGTTCGTCTGGCTAAATAATTCCCCATGAGTGTTCCTCCTCTTATAGTGTTTTGTCTGTTTTTGATATTTTATTCCTATAAAAGCACTTGAATTATGTTGCTTATGTTCATTGTATATCAATAAGTAAGTAAAGTCAATCTCACAAAACAAATATTTGGTGGATTATTTGAACTTTTTATTCCGGAATAAAGCATTAATAATTTCTATTGATGTTTTCTGCGTAATTCCATTTTGTTAAAACACAATTTATCAGTTATTAAGCATCATATGTCATTGAAAGAAAAAGTGAAAAATAGTATAATACAAACAATGAAACAGAAAGTTAATATATAAAAAGAGAAACAAAACAAAGATCGTTTATTATTTTTGGAGGGATATTAAAATGAAGGAAAATCTATTATCAAGACGTGCAGCAGCAGTAGCTGCCGCAGCTGTGATGTCGGTCTCTTGTATCGCAGGAAACTTCAACATCACATCAAACATTCTGCTCAGCAGTCCGTTTACGTCAGTTGCTGCTGAGAGCACAGTCAAATTCATTCAGTCCGTGGGTTACGGCGAAGGAGTTTACGCAACTTGGTCATCTGTATCCGGAGCATCAGGATACAATGTTTACGTTGACGGAACTCAGATCGATCCTATGCTTATCAGGCAGTATCCTGGCTATATGAGAGCTGATGCTGTAGGTTTGAAAGCTGGAAACCATACTATTAAAGTAGTACCTATAATAAGCGGAAAAGAGGACAGCTCAAAGGCAGCTCAGACTAATGCATCTGCTTATGCTCACGACAGAAGCGGTTTCGCTTTCGTAAGCGGAAATGCTAACGGTGCTTATAACTCAGACGGTACTCTCAAATCCAACGCTACTGTTATCTACGTTTCAAATTCCAATAAGGACTCTGTATCTGTTACAATGCCTGATAAAAAGGGAACAAATACTACAGTCAAGGGAATTCAGAATATACTCACAAACCTTAAAAGCAATACAAAAGCAGGTCCTGTGTGCATAAGATTCATCGGAAATATAACCGATCCGTCTACTCTTATGAGCGGAGACCTCTATATTGACACAGTTACTTGCGGTCTTACAGTTGAAGGTATCGGCAATGATGCTACATTAAACGGTTTTGGTCTTGTTATGAAGAACAGCTCTAATGTTGAGGTAAGAAACCTCGGTTTCATGAACTGTAACAGTAACGAAGGCGATAACTGCGGTCTTCAGCAGAAAAATGACCATGTATGGGTACACAACTGTGACTTCTTCTATGGAGATGCCGGAAGCGATGCCGATCAGGCTAAAGGCGACGGTGCTCTTGATACAAAGACATCTTCTTATATCACCCATTCCTATAATCACTTCTGGGACAGCGGAAAATGTAATCTGCAAGGCATGAAGTCAGAGACAACGACCAATTATATCACCTATCACCATAACTGGTATGACCACTCTGACTCACGCCACCCCAGAATCAGAACTTGCTCCGTACACTGCTATAACAATTACTTCGACGGCAACTCAAAGTACGGTGTTGGTGTTACTCTCGGAGCTTCCTGCTTCGTTGAGAACAATTATTTCAGAAACTGTAAATATCCTATGCTTTCATCCAAGCAGGGCTCAGACGTTGCTACCGGCGGTACATTCTCAGGCGAAAACGGAGGTATCATCAAGTCCTACGGCAATGTAATGTCCGGTCAGAAAGCGTATGTGACATATCAGCAGAACAGCTCTGACTTCGATGCTTATGAAGCATCATCCAAGACAGAAAAAGTTGGCTCATCTGTTACAGCCAAAGCAGGCGGCTCGACATATAATAACTTCGATACATCCAGCGTAATGTACAGTTATACACCTGATAAAGCATCCGATGTTCCGACTATCGTTACTGCTAAAGCAGGACGTGTTGACGGCGGTGACTTCAAGTGGACTTTCAACAATTCTGTTGACGACGAAAGCTATGATGTAAATCAGGCACTCAAATCAGCTCTTACAAGCTATAAGGGCACTGTAACTGCTATCGGAAGCGGCTTCAAAGAGGACAACACAGCAGCTCCTGTAGTTACAACTATTTCAAATCCTGTTATCGTAACAAATACCACAGCATACCAGAATCCTTCTCAGACTGTAACAACTACTACATATACTCAGCCTTCAGTATCAACAGGCGGTCAGGTACACAACTTCACAGCAAGCGGAACTTCAAGCAGTTTCTATACAATTTCAGGTAACCTTTCAACTGCAAAGGGTACTGTAACTTATAACGGACTTACCCTCACACAGTGCCTGAAGATAGAGACTGCAACCTCAATAAGCTTTAATGCTGGTTCTTCCGGTAAACTTACCCTCGTATTCGGCACAGCAGGTTCTACTATCAAGATCGACGGTACTAAATACACCGCTGACGGAAATGGTATCGTTACTGCTGACCTCGGTGCAGGTTCTCACTCCATTACCAAAGCTGATGCTGTGAACCTGTATTACATGAACTTCGGAGGAAGTGCCGGAACAAGTCAGCCGGCAATAGTTACTACTATTGCTCAGCCCGGAAATGATCCTGTAGTTACTACAACTGCTTCACCTTCAACACCTTCAAATGTTAAGCTTTCAGATGTTAAGGTGATAAACGCCGGCGGTTGGAACGAGATGCTTTATATGACCCTCTCAGGCATCAAGGATTCCGATATTACAGGCGTATCATACAGCGGTCCGACTACAGGTTCACTCTCCGGTGATGACTTCACATATCTTGTAAGAGATACAAGTGCAGGACTCAGAATAGACATTCCTGGCTTAAAGGCAGGTACATATACAGTTACACTCAAAACAAGCAAGGGAACTCTTAAAAAGTCGAACATCTCTGTAGGTGCTCAGGACCGTTCCGGCTATGCTCACTACAATTTCACAGAGGGTGTAGGTGCTTACACAGATTCCGGAGAACTCAAGTCGAACGCTAAGGTAATATACATTACTAACGACAATAAAGATACTGTTACTGTCACTTCAAAGGACGGTACAACAGTAAAGGGTATCGGTAACATCCTTAACTCTGCCGGTCAGGACATTGGCGGCGGTAAGACTTCAAACGGCGGTACAAAGCCGAACAGCAATGCTGGTATCATCAAGAAGCTTGCAGAAGACGGAACTCCTCTCGTTGTAAGAATCATCGGTGACGTAAAGGCTCCAAGCGGACTTACAGCTTACGACTCCACTGACTTTGGCGGCTCTGTAGGTGATAACGGCTTCATGGCAAGAATGAAGTCCGGTAAGGACATTACTATCGAGGGTATCGGTACTGATGCCTGCATGAACGGCTGGGGAGTTCACTTCATTGCAGAAACTGCTGCTCCTAAATACGGAAAGAGCTTTGAAGTCAGAAACCTTAAATTCAGAAATGTTCCGGAAGACTGCGTTGGTATGGAAGGTGTACAGGAAAGCTCAAACCTCACAGCTCCTGTAGAGCACTGCTGGATACACAACTGCGAATTCTATAAGCCTTCTATATCCAATCCTGCTGAGTCCGATAAGGCTGGCGGCGACGGTGCGTGCGACTTCAAACGTGGACTTTACTTCACAAACAGCTACTGCTACTATGAAGGCTATCATAAGACAAACCTTGTAGGTGCTTCTGACTCAAATCTCCAGTTCCACCTCACTTATCACCACAACTACTGGAACAAGTGTGAATCAAGAGGACCTCTTGCACGTCAGGCTAATATCCATATGTATGATAACATATTCAGCGGTCAGACAAGCTACTGCATGAACCCAAGAGCTAACGCTTATATCTTCTCTGAGTATAACCTCTTTGAGAATTCAAAAAATCCTATGCAGATAAAGCTGGGTGCTATCAAGAGCTTTAACGATGTATTCGATAACTGCAAGGGTGACCAGCAGGGTACTATTGTTACAAGCAAGAGCACAAAGGTTAATTCAGACTGTAAGTACGCTAACTTCGATACAGATTCTTCTGTAAGCTATATCCCATCAGGAAAATATCTCCTCCACACTGATACATCAAAGCTCAAGAGCATATTCGAGACAGACGGCGGTACTATGGATGATACAACTATAGGCTCCGGCAATCTTGAAATAGCTGATGCTCCTATAGAGACAACTACTACTTCAAAAACAACTACAACTACTACATCAACTTCCACAACAACTGTTACTGTTACAACAACTGATAAGCCTTTCAGCACAGTATGCGGAGATGTTGACGGTAATGGTGAAGTAAAAATGAATGATGCAGTTCGTATAATGATGTATATGGCTAATCCGGATGAATATCCGCTTGAAGGTCAGGCACTTATAAATGCAGACTGCTCAGGAAGCGGTGATGGTGTTACAAACAAGGATGCTCTGGCTATCCAGAAGTTCCTTGCAAAAATACTGCCCTCTCTACCGGAGGCATAAACCTTCGGCAGAAATATAATGCCTAAATGAAAAATAGTCACAAGATCATTTCTGATCCTGTGACTATTTTTCTTTTCTTACATTTTGACGCTAAAGGGTCACGCCATTTAGACAGTACCGCACAAAACTGTAAAGAGTGCCTTGTGCAGTATTGTCTTTAAGGACGCAATGTAAGAAGCAGTTCAGTATAGGAGAGTTAGAAGGAGATTATCAATTAGAAGCTACTGCAAGACGTTCCAGTGGACAGCCTTCACACCAGCAATTGTAATAGACCTTTGAGCATTTTCTGAACTGAGCAAATTCGCGTTTTGCCTCGTTTTCATCACCGTACACTTTCCAGAATCCGGTCATTTTGCATGGGCGATGCTCAATAAAGCCCTTGACATCTTCCGGAGGGTATCCAAGAAACAGGCCTATCTCATGCGGAAAATCCTTGCATTCACTAAGCCTTGTCCTTAATCTGGCTATGCACCGTTCGGGACTGACACAGTTATATCCGCATTTTTTCAGCATATTGCAAGCTTCAGTACTTTCAAGGTCTCTCTTTAACTTTGAGGGACGGTATAAGTATATCAAAGCTTTTTTATCACTATATTTCAGCGGTAAAACTCGCAGTCCTTTTTTGCAAAGAATACGATTCCAGCAAGTCAACTCGCTGCGAAGAGCTTCATTGCTCTCACATGGACTGACAAACATATTTGCAGTTTTTAATCCGGCGAGGGTAGGGGAACAGTGTCGTATAACCAGTTCGTCAGGCATTTTTAATTCCTCCTTGTGTGTGATTCCAAAATATTTTTAAGAGCAGATGCAGAGCTTGAATGTGATCTTTCAACTTTTATCTGCATACCTTTAGTTTCGTTTATAGCACATCTTGCCATTTTATGGGACATTGTTCCGGTAAAAAGAACAAGAAGATCAGGATTGCCTATCTGCTTTTTAAGATCGGTTTTCATATGTGTGAAAACCTTTGCATTACATTTATATTGTTCACATATTTCCTTATATTTTCTTATCATGCAGTCGTTTCCGCCAACTATTACTACGCTCATCTAATACTCCTTTCGGGATATAGGGTGTGGTTATTACTGATAATATGCGTTAGCTATTACTAACTTCTATAAACTAATTATACTTGTATTCTGGACAATTGTCAATGTTTTGAGATCAATGTGGCATAAGGTTAACAATAATTTATCAGTGTTCAATAAAAAAAGTGATTTTAAAAGTGCATTTCTCTTAAAAATTGACAATTGTCAGACTTGTTCTTGGTTTCACTAAGTTAACTGCCGTTAAAACAAAAAAGCCAAGCTCATCGCCTGACTTTTTCTCTATTACTATTCTCTTATATAGAGGATACGCAATAAATCAATAAAAACTCCAATTATCTATCCATATAAACCATTCAATATTATCTTTCCATATTTTTAATTTTAAGTCTGAGATTATCAGAAATAAGTGCAATAAATTCAGCATTCGTCGGTCGGTTGCTGTAGTATTCGGAATTAAGGTGGAAATATGGTTCGTTTATATCCCATTTTCCCCTTTGCCATGCAATATCTATGGCGTGACGTATAGCTCGCTGCACTCTTGAGGACGTTGTATTATGTTCCTCCGCAACATGAGGATAAAGTCTCTTTGTTATGCAGTCCATTACTTCTCGGTCTTCTATAGCATCGATTATTGCTGTTATCAAATATCGACTGCCCTTAACATGGGGCGGAACTCCAAGTCTGTGCATCATTTCTGTTACCATCGATTCAGTATCATTACATCCGTTTACTGAAAATGACTTGCCTGCAACAGATTTTATAACTGTACATAGTGTATCTGCTTCAAAAGGTGAGGTCAGGAAGTATGATGCTCCGTTTTCTATCGCCTGACGCTCTATAAATGTATTTTGTATCTCTGATACTACAATGAATGCCGGAAGTTTTTTGGTTCTCTCCTTCGCTTTTCTCATTATTACTATCGCATCTGTATCTCCCAATGTAAGGTCCAGCACCACAACATCCGGCTGTTCAGTACAGATCGAATCGAGTATTGTTGCACCGTCTTTTTTTCGGGTATATGCATACATCCCGCTTTCTCGTAATTTTGATGCCATTTTTATTCCGTTTTCTGCTGTGTTGTCGCAAATTAGTACGTTGATTTTTGAGTTTGTCATTTGTTTGATCTCCTTTTTTATTGATTGTTGCTATAGCAATAATGATTATACTACAATATTTCTATATAGTCAATATTTTTATTGTATTATTTTGTAGTTTTTGCTACGCTATTTGTGTTTTCTCCCTTTTTTCTAATTTTTTTACATCTTTCTTTGTGCTATTGTGGTGCTGCATCTGTATTTCCCTATTATTCGCCTTATATAGTGTTGTGTGTTTTTATATCTTTTTCCACATTTCTGACTTTTTTATATTTTATTAAGTTAAATATAAATTATTTCTCTAAAAGTATTGACTTGTATGTTTTTTTGATGTATAATATTTAAGTACTTTGCGAGTGTGCTGGAATAGGCAGACAGGCACGTTTGAGGGGCGTGTGTCGAGAGACGTATGGGTTCAAGTCCCATTACTCGCACCAAAGTACGGACAGATGGCTGAGCTGGTCTAAGGCGC
>JAFRXL010000043.1 GCA_017441505.1 Ruminococcus sp. | reverse complement strand
TGCAAATATAGATGACGGATATGATACCGGCACAGACGAGAATAACAATGTTGCAGTTAAAAAAACTGCTGTGATATTTTTGAGTTTCATATAATCCACCTACCATTCTTTGAATTTGCGGCATATTGCTGCTTATCTTCATTATAGCATGGTATATGTAGAAATGCAAGGGGTAAACGAAAAAAGGCTGCTGATACCGTGTGAACAATATCACGCGATACCAGCAGCCCTTATTATCATATTCACTTTTCCACGCTGACCGTCACACCGGACTTGAACAGAAACTCCAGATAGTCATCGTACACAGTCACTTTTTCAAGCAGCTTCTTTACAAGACTGCCGTCAAACACTAAAACCGTATTCTTCTGCTGTTCAATAAACCGTTGAAGTTGTCTTATCCGTTTCTTGTGTTCCGACTTCGCTGTGCCGTCCATATCTGCCTGTGCCTGAAGTTCACGCAGGCGGAGAATTTCATCGGTGATGTCATCATAATTCTCACGGTGCTCTGTGCGGTCGATCAGTTCCTGCTGAAGTTCAGCCATTCTTGCAGCCAGTGCAGCGGCACTTTCCGGATTCGCCGCATTGATCGCAGCTTCAAGGTTCACCTTCAGCCGTTCCAGATAAGCATCACTGTTACCGACTATTTCGTTGAGCACGTCGAGAAATGCTTCTATCAGTATCCCCTCGTTGAGCGTTTTTGCATGGCACTCGTCTTTATGCTCCAGCCTTGTCAGGCACCGCCACACAATTGATTTCTTGCCTCGGTTGTTCCAATGGATTCTGCGATACTCCTCACCGCATTCTGCGCAGAATACGATTTTTGAGAACGGGTGGTTTGCACTGAAGCTCTTCCGTCTGCCGAAGCAAGCGTTCTGTTCACTGCACCGTGCCATTTCCTCCTGCACCATGAGGAAGATCTCCTTCGGAATGATCGGCTCATGGTCGTCCTCGATGTAGTACTTCGGCAGGATACCGTTGTTTTTACCACGCTTCTTGTTCAGGAAGTCAATGGTGTAGGTCTTTTGCAGGAGCGCGTCACCCATATACTTCTCGTTTTCAAGTATCTTACGAATCGATGTGTCATGCCATTTTGCCTTTCCACGAGAGGTCAGGATGCCGTCACGCTCTAAGCCTTGTGCGATCTTCTTGCAGCTTTTCCCTTCAAGGTACTCTCTGAAAATACGCTTGACGATTTCAGCCTGTTCCGGGTTGACAATAAGATGTCCGTCCTCATCCTTGTCGTAGCCGAGGAAGTTCCGGGCATTGACCATCACCTTTCCCTGCTGAAAGCGGTAATGAATACCCATTTTCGTATTTTTACTGAGAGATTCGGATTCCTGCTGTGCCAAGGATGCCATGATCGTCAGGAGGACCTCTCCCCTTGTGTCCATCGTATTGATGGATTCTTTCTCAAAGTACACAGGGATATTCATACCCTTCAGCATACGGATATAGTTCAGGCAGTCCACGGTGTTTCGGGCAAAACGGCTGATTGATTTTGTCAGGATCATGTCGATCAGCCCCTTTTTGCAGTCCTCGATCATCGCATTGAATTCCTCTCTGCCTTTGGTCGAGGTCGCCGAGATTCCATCATCCGCGTACCCCCTGACCATTACCCATTCGGGCTTGGAATTGATGTACTCAGTATAGTGCTGGATCTGGCTCTCATAACTGGATGCCTGTTCCTCGTTGTCTGTGCTGACACGGCAGTATGCCGCCACACGCAGACACTTGATTTCTTCCTTAGCGGCGGCATTGCCTTTCTGCGGCTTCGCAGGTATTGTAATAACGTTCATTTGATGGAGTGTATCCTTACGATGGACATTCAGATAAATTCTGGACTGACGCATCAGCAAACTATGGAAAGGGACTAACATATGGATTGTTCGAGGCTGCTCCGGAGGATCAAATTAATCTCAATTGCGTTGCTGTGATGATGGAACAATCAGAGATCTCCATTTTCACAAAGTTCAGGAAGCATTGATATTGATGATCTTGTATCAAGGATAGATGCTAAAATAGCAGAACTGGAAGCAGAGGAAGAACAGGAAAGAAAAGAAACTAAAAAGAAACATCATGTGGTTATCACCAGTTGTAAAGGAAATAGGCTTAAAATGGCTGATATTATTGCTCACTTTACAAATGATAATATAAGAAACGCAAATGAGAAACTTGATCATTTGCCGTTGGAAGTCGGTTTCAATAATAAAAAAGAAGCTGTAAGATTTGCTAAAGAAATTAAAGCTGCCGGCGGCGAAGTAAGTATCAAAACATCATAAATGTGGAGATTTTGAGAAAGCTTCGTATATAAGAGTAATGACGGACTTAAGCTATGACTAGCATTAGTTCGATCACATATAAACCATCCACCCATATTTAAAGGAGGAAATCTTATGAAAAAGTTCTTTGACCCGAGAGACAGATCCGATGCTGACTATCAGAGAGATGTTGACAGCGGAAAAATTGATGCTTTCAGACGTTCTGATGTTGGTGGAGTTTACACTTACCAGACAGCTTCTGATGGAAGCACCATCATCAAGGATGTTGAACCCGCAGATAATACAAAGGGGCATCAGCAGATCGACTTCGTTGTTCGTGACGGCCGCATTACATCCATGAAATCCCATAACGACTAAGAGAGGAGGAAGCAAAATGAGTAAGCATAAGTACAACCAGAGTGAAGGCAGAGACACATACAGAACCGTTGACTCGGATGGACATTACGAACAGAGTGGAAAAGCGCTGTATGGTGATGACGGTCATATGACAAGACTTGATATCGTCTCGCCTGTTTCTGGTCAGCCGGGTTATCATCATCATGAGTGGTGGAATGAAAAGGACGGATATGGTCATGGAATCCATGAAGATCACTGAGTAATATGCAAAGCAGTAGCCGGATTAATCATTCAGCTACTGCTTTTTCGTTACTATGTGGTTTCTCAAAGCCGGATATTCTAATTATGTTTTCTATGAGCATATAGATATCAGAAGCAATGTGAACATCCTCTATCCCCTTGCTTTTTCCTGTGAATCATGCTATACTATAATCAGCAGTCTTTGGCATTCTCATAGCGCCATTTCAAAGTGTCACTTTGGCACTTTGGAGTCTTATGTAACGGTATCCGACCTATTTCCGAAAACGCAGAAAAGCCATTGACCTTTTTCCGAGAACATATAAACCGATGATTCTGCGGTTCTGACATCAAATTGAGAATATCGAGGCACGTTGAGTGCGTAGTATTGATGTCAAAGGAGAACATATAATTTAGAAAGGAATTATAAAAGCTATGGATGAAAAAAATTTAAGATGGAACAGATTTATAGACGAAATATGTGATCGTGAAGTGGAAGAATTATCAGAATTGCAGCAGAAAGCTGTCCTGTGTTTTTGGTATGATACTGAAATGAACAGCGGCGGACACAGCGGCTACTTTGATTGTTACCCTGATACGGATTTTCAGGCATTATATGATGCACTTCTTTTTATTGGATACAAAGATATTGCAGATAATTTTAAGAAAGCACTTACAAATGAAGAAGAAGAAAATGATTGGGTTGATACGGATGATTCATATTATGAGTTTTCGCCTTCTCTCTATGAATGCCTCAGCAAATTTGTTGAGGAACATAAGGATGAGATTTTCCTTTGATTTCTATTTGAAATAAGTATGTAAAATCGAGGGAAAACAGGCTAATCAAAAATTGTGAAAGCGATATATGGTTGAGTGCGTGGAAATGTTATCATGCACATAAAAGAAGGTGATTAGAATAGATACATATTACTTAGTTGATTATGAAAATGTAGGAAGCAAAGGTTTGTCAGGCTGTAAGAATTTGACGGCTTCTGAACATATTATTATTTTCTTCACACAAAATGCACGTAAAATTGATATGGCTGAAATCGCTAATCATGGTGCTGCTGAACTGAAAATGATAGAAATACCTGCCGGTAAACAGTCGGCGGATATACATATAGGTTCTTATCTGGGGTATTTGGCTGGAAAATCAAAATGTAATATCGTAATTATAAGCAATGATACAGATTTCGATAATGTTATAAAATTCTGGAAAAAGGAGCTCGGTATTTCAGTTTCACGAAAAAAGGAACTGCAGGGAGCAACAGCCAAAAAGCACCCCACCCAAAAAACAAGTACTAAATCAACAAAAGAAGCACAGATACGTACTCTTTTCGGTCAGAAATTCAATAAAGCACCATATGCAGCAAAAAAAGAAGCCATTATTTCTTTACTACTCAATTCCAAAGATAAGCAATCACTCAATACGGAATTGACCAAACTTATACCAAGCAGCAATATTCCTGCATTATATAAAGCATTCAAAGAATTTATAAAAAATCTTTCCTCTACGAAAGCAAAACCAAAAATTGACAAAAAGAAGCGTGAAGCACAGTTCAGATCCGTATATGGACAGCATTTCAAAAACGGTGTATACAAGGAAAAACGTGAACAAATCATTAGCATCCTTGTAAACGCTACTACACGTCAGCAGGTTAATAGTGAATTGTGTAAAATTATACCCGGAGAAAATGTCAGTAAGATAATAAAGAAGCTTCAGCCTCTACTGAAAGACTTACCATAACCAAAAACCCCGCACCACTAAATCACCAGTGATGCGGAGGGGCACACTTGCTGACTATAACACCCAACTTTAATATGAACTCCCAGAATTACACCCTACTATATATCAATTCCAAATTATTTTTCAAATATAAAATACAATTTTTTTAAAAATACTTGACAACCACAAATATATATGATATAATATTAAAGTTGATTGCCGCTGTGGTGGAATAGGCAGACACAAGGGACTTAAAATCCCTCGGAGTAAAATCCGTACCGGTTCAAGTCCGGTCAGCGGCACCAATCAGCATGAACCGCACTTTCTGTGCGGTTTTTTATTTATCATATTGCCTATAGACAAATTTTATGAAATATGATATACTCAATGTAAAAGAAAAGGAGAGATACTTGTGTCTGATAAACTTAAAATATTGATCTCTGCTGCAATTTCATCAATTTTCACTATGTTTCCTTTAGAACTTCTCAGTTCATTCGCTGCTGATGACAGCACGCGCTCTCCTTCAAAAGGGGTAACTATTATAATAGTTCTTCTTATTTTTACAATTTCATCGATCATTTCTGCTTTTATAACATTCAGGTTACGCAGGAAAAGGTCAAATGAAAAAAACAAAAATAAGCACGACAGCTAATACGACCATTATCAGGAGGTTAAATTAATGAAGATCAAACCGCTAATAGCTCTTTTGACAGCGTCCGCAATGTGGACAGCATCTGCTCCGATGCAGACTTTGGCACTCGGCAAACTGACATCTAATGTCTCTCAGTCTGACCCACAGAAGCCTGTTACATATACCCTCACCTGTCTTGATTTCAACGGCAACGTCTTCACTAAGGTGACGGTTTCTAAAAATGAGATCATCGACTACTCTAAGATCGATACGTCCTCTATGAAAGAACACGTCGACGTGAATACTGAACGTGCTTTCGCTGCATGGGACCAAACTCCTATGACAATTACTCAGAATACAACTATAAAAGCTCTTTCACGTACTGCTGTTATCTCATTAAAACAGTACCCTGCAATAAAAACATATCTTGCTGATAAAGGAAAAGTGTTTTCTAACGGACTAAAAGTTACTATAACAATGACCACTCAGACCAGTACTCTTGATAAAAACGGCAATTACAAAGAAACAGTTTCAGAGACCGATATTACATCTACCTGTACAGTTCAGCCGAATACGCTTGATGAAGCTTTCAAAGGCAGTGATAAAGCAACTATCTCGGTTTACCCTATCGGACAGGATAAGTCAATAGGTTCTTATGAGATCAATTACGTGCCAAATATCGGTGATGTTGACGGCAGCAGCGATATAGACGGCTCTGATGCAAGTCTTATTCTCTACCATTATGCAAACAACGGCAGCGTTTCCGGATATGTTCCGAATGAGCTCGTTGTTAAAAACGGCGATATAAATTTTGACGGCTCTGTTGACGGCTCTGATGCTTCACTCGCATTAAGCTATTACGCTCTCCGCTCAAATAATCCGGATATGACGCTTGATACCTTCCTTGTTGACTGCGGTTTACATCCGTAATTTTGACGGTCTGATATTCTTTAAAAGTTTTTTTACTTTACCTATTGAAATTTCTGCGGATTTATTGTATAATTATATGGTAAATATTCGTATAAGTTTATTTCTTAAATATTATTCAAAGGAGTGCTTAAAATGTACAACGATCTTATGGATTCAATCGGTTTCGTTAAAGGCTATGATCCTGCTGTTGGCGAAGCTATGGACAAGGAGCTTGCTCGTCAGCAGAGAAATCTCGAACTCATCGCAAGTGAGAATATCGTTTCCCCTGCTGTAATGGCTGCTATGGGCAGTGTTCTTACTAATAAATATGCTGAGGGTTATCCGGGAAAACGTTACTACGGCGGATGCCAGTGCGTTGATGAGGTAGAGGCTATCGCTATCGAAAGAGCTTGCAAACTCTTCGGTGCTAAGTATGCTAACGTACAGCCACATTCCGGTGCTCAGGCTAACACTGCTGTTTACTTCGCTCTTCTCCAGCCAGGCGATACTGTTCTCGGTATGAGCCTTGCAGACGGTGGTCACCTCACTCACGGTTCACCTGTTAATATCTCCGGTAAGTTCTTCAACTTCGTTTCTTATGGACTTGATGACGAGACCGAGACAATAAACTATGATGAAGTCTACAAGCTCGCAAACAAGAATAAGCCTAAACTTATCGTTGCCGGTGCTTCTGCTTATCCACGTGCTCTCGATTTCAAGCGTCTCTCAGAGATCGCAAGAGCTGTCGGTGCTCTCCTTATGGTTGATATGGCTCATATCGCTGGTCTTGTTGCTGCTGGCTGCCACGAGTCACCTGTTCCTTATGCTGACATCGTTACCACTACAACTCACAAGACCCTCCGTGGACCAAGAGGCGGTCTTATCCTCACAAACAACGAGTTCCTCGCTAAGAAGATAAATTCCGCTATATTCCCAGGTACTCAGGGTGGTCCTCTTATGCATACAATCGCTGCTAAGGCTGTTTGCTTCGGTGAGGCCCTCAAGCCTGAGTTCAAGGACTATCAGCAGAGAATCGTTGCTAACGCTAAGGCTCTCGCTGACGGTCTCCTCAAGAGAGGATTCAACCTCGTTTCCGGCGGTACTGATAACCACCTTATGCTCGTTGACCTCCGTCCGTTCAATATCACCGGTAAGGAGCTTGAGCACAGACTTGACGAGGTTTACATCACTGTAAATAAGAACGCTATCCACAATGACCCTGAAAAGCCTTTCGTAACAAGCGGTATCAGAATCGGTACTCCTGCTGTTACTACAAGAGGTCTCGGCGTTGAGGAAATGGAAAAGATCGCTGAGTACATCTACCTCTGTGCTACTGATTTCGAGAACAAGGCTGACGAGATCCGTGCCGGCGTTAACGCTATCTGCGAGAAGTTCCCACTTTATAAGTAATTTGTTAATATTTAGGGACGGACGAGCTGTCCGTCCCTTTAAAATTATATAATGGAGTAAGTTATGAGAAATATCCGTCAGGCAACAGAATCCGATGCATCAAGAGTTGCAGAAATCATAGTCACCAATTATCGTGTAAATTTCTATCCCTTTTTCAAAAACGACCCATTTTATTTCGGAGAACTGAACGTAATGGACACAGCCGCTGAATTTCTGAATGATGCCGACATGATAAAAAGGACTTATGTCTATAATGACGGCATCATAAAAGGCATCATGCGAGTCAATGGAAATGAGCTTGAAAAATTATATGTCGAGCCACAGTTTCAAAGTCAGGGAATCGGTGCGAAACTGCTTGAATACGCAGTAAATGAATGTGGTATTTCTTTTCTGTGGGCACTGGAGTATAATACGAGAGGTATTGCATTTTATCAAAGTCACGGATTCAAGCTCACAGGCGAAAAAATGATAGAGGACGAATGGGTACCGCTGTTGAAAATGGAACTCGCTGATAATTTTAAATAAGATAAAGGAGAAAAACAATGTCCGCACCATTAGCAGATAAGATCAGACCTAAAACTCTTGCCGATGTAGTTGGTCAGGAGCATATTCTCGGAGCTGGAAAGCCGCTCCGCAAAATAATTGAAAGCGGTACTGTACCAAACATGATTTTTTACGGTCCGTCTGGAGTGGGAAAGACCACTGTTGCCCGAATTATCGCCGAAAACTGCGGAATGTCGCTGTATAAACTCAACGGTACGAACGCATCCATTTCCGACATAAAGGATGTAGTTGCGGAGATAGGTACGTTTGGAAGCGAAAACGGTATTCTTCTTTATCTTGATGAGATACAGTACCTTAATAAAAAGCAGCAGCAAAGTCTGCTGGAGTACATTGAAAACGGTGACATCACTCTTATTGCGTCGACCACAGAAAACCCGTATTTTTCGGTATATAACGCTGTTATAAGCCGGAGTACCGTATTTGAATTCAAACCGGTCTCAGCACAACAGCTGATTCCGGCTATCCAGCGGGCATTCAATATTCTCTCGGAGGAAAACGGATACGAAATAGTCGCTGATGACGAAATTTTGAAAACGATCGCATTCAGCTGCGGAGGAGATGTAAGAAAAGCAATGAATACTGCGGAGCTCGCTGTACTTTGCGGTGAAGCCTCTGACGGTAAGGTTACCATAACTGAGGATTCATTGAAGATACTTGCTCAACGCAGCAATATGCGGTACGACCGTGACGGAGATCAGCATTATGACATCCTCTCAGCGTTCCATAAGTCGGTGCGTGGATCGGACGAAAATGCTGCTCTGCACTATGCTGCAAGACTTATCGAAGCCGGAGACATTATCTCGCTCTGCCGCCGACTGCTCTGCATTGCAAGTGAAGATGTCGGTCTCGCCTATCCGCAGGCAATTGTCGTGACCAAAGCCTGCGTAGATTCTGCACTTCAGCTCGGACTTCCGGAAGCTAAGCTCCCGATAGCTGAGGCTACTATCCTGCTTGCGACCGCACCAAAGTCCAACAGTGCTTGTATGGCTATAGATGCGGCTTTGGCTGATGTAAAGAGCTGTGATGCACTTGATTTCCCACGCCACCTGCAAAACAAACATTTTGACGGCAGCGGAGCTGCTGTAGTTGGTCAGCATTATCTTTATCCCCATAATTTCCCATACCATTATGTAAAGCAGCAATATCTGCCGGACGCTCTGAAAGATCGTGTTTATTATGAATTCGGAGATAATAAGCAGGAGCAGTCTGCACTTTTGTACCGTAAAAGTCTTCTTGAAAAAATCAAGTAACATAAAAAGCCCCGAGAGACCTTCGGGGCTTCTATTAATATTCAATTGTATTTTATAATTTTAAGCGACTTTCATCACTTTGCTAAATTACCCTTTGGACTCATTCCTTTCATATCAGAATTCTAATCTGTACCTCATTTTCATAGTACATCATCCTTTACGAGCCTATCAAAGCCATTCATCACTCTACTCTGCATATTTTGCTGCTAATTGCTACAGCAATTACACTTCAGATCATGATGCAAAGACAGACCATATTATAAAGTAATTAAGCGATGTAAATTTTTCCCATTGGAATCACCTTTTAATTGTATTTACTCACATTCCACCCGAAGCCGTCCGCTCCGGCATGAGCATTGCAATATTTTAAAGTTTTTCCTAAATTCTCATTGGAATCCAACCTTTTCACTAAAATTTTAGCAATATATCTAAAGACTCATTGTCGAAATTTCAGATAATCCTGTATCCAAATTGAGTTTAGACATGAAGCCGTTTTTCCAATTCAGCAATACGTCAGCTTTATAATCAAATCATATTATTTCGTAACTTCAATCGTTGGAACAAGTCTATGTGACCTATATTCCCTCTAATTCGATTCAATTACTCAGCAAGCCCACCGGCTTCACGCTGCTGTACTGGAGTTTCTTCCATTGGACTCACTCTCCCTTCCGCATAGAATAATTTACATTGAGGTTTGACCCTCAGTCCAAGTAAATTCAGCTTTGGGAACTCCCTTGACTTTCGTCCTTAGGTCTTTCCCTTTCCTTGATTATATATTACCACATCCTTTAGCAAAAGTCAATAGTTATTTTTAAGATTTTGATATATTTTAGTGTATTTCGGCATTTGTAACAATCGACCACACGCTCTATAGTGCATAATAGCCAAAGCACAATTCCGTCAATCATTTCCTCTTGCTTTTTATCCTGTAATAGTGTATAATAAGTACATTACATGGCTTACGCCGGATTGGAGCATATCTATGTCTGAAATGAATGAATATACCCCTGAGCTTTTCGAGCTTATCGATGATGAGGGTAACAAAAAGAATTTTGAGCTTATCGATGCTGCTGAGCTTGACGGCGAACAGTACTTTGCTATGGTCCCAGCTATTGAAGATGACGATTTTCTGAACGCAGACTGCGATCTGATCTTCCTTAAAACTATTGAGGAGAACGGCGAGGAGATACTCGCTTCTATTGATGATGACGATGAATTCGACCGTGTATCTGCATTTTTCCTCGAACGTATGCAGGAAGCTTTCGATGAATCATAAATTTTTACCGTTTTTTAATAATTTTCCATAAAAAAAGTATTGATTTTTTACTTTGTATGTGTTATAATATATACAACAAATAAATATTCTGCCTTGTTCGGTGAAGTATAGTTCATTTGATCCAACACATTTTCTAAGGGAATTCAGCTCCGTTTGCGGACTGCAGACCTCCCCACGGGAAGAAGGGAGCGAGAAACATTCGGGCGTTTACCCACCTGCTGAGTGCGGGTTTCATTCACTATATGACGGCAAGGCGGATTTTTTTGCCCTGAAAAATTATGACTAACTTGATTATAAAAGAAAGTCCGGAAGCTTTAATTGCTTCCGGACTTTTTATGGTTCGCATTCAACTGCCCTGCCCTCTTTTAACGATGCCTGACAGTCTATATATCGCTGATTTGAACTCCCCCTGAATTTTATCTCCCAGTCCTTCTGAGCAAGTACGAAAGGACCGTCAATGAGATGATCGGTAACTTCAAGAAGTTCGCCCCAGTGCTCTTTGTCACGTTCAGACCAGAGCTTCTCAAAAGTATAACCTGTATAAGTTATGACGTTCATGCCGAGCTCTTTCACTTTCTTTCCAAGCTCAGCAAGTGCCTCAGCCTGACAGAAAGGCTCTCCGCCACTGAAAGTCACACCGTCAAGGAGCGGATTCCCCTTTATTTTTTCAAGAAGCTCGTCTGTATCGACTATCTCCCCGCCCTCAAACGAATGGGTCTGGGGATTATGACAGCCCTCACAGTTGTGAGGGCAGCCTTGTGTGAATATTGTAAACCTTATTCCGGGACCGTCTACTATTGAATCATTTACAGTCCCAGCTATCCTGAGTTTCATTTTATCACCTTATATATTATGTTTTACTCTGTCCCTTTCTTCCGAACGCTTTCCGTTATTGAAGCGGTCGAGCGTACCTACAAGGTATCCGGTAATACGACGGATGCGGTCAAAGGCAACGGAGTTATCATGCTCCTTACGTCCGCAGCATGGACAGGTATCACCTATTATACCGGTATATCCGCAGCAAGGGTCACGGTCAACAGGATGATTTATAGCTCCATAGCCTATTCCGGACTCCTTCATGCAGCGTACTATCTTTTCGAAAGCAGCAAGATTTTCAAGCGGGTCGCCGTCAAGCTCAATATAGCTTATATGTCCGGCATTTGTAAGCTCGTGATACGGAGCTTCTATCTTTATCTTCTCAAAGGCACTTATCGGATAATAAACCGGTACGTGGAATGAGTTTGTATAGTAATCACGGTCAGTTACACCTTCGATAATGCCGTATTTCTTAGCGTCCATACGAACGAAACGACCGGAAAGACCTTCGGCAGGTGTAGCGAGAAGTGAGAAGTTAAGTCCTGTACGCTTAGCCTCTTCATCAAGACGTGCTCTCATAGCTGTGACTATCTCGATACCGAGCTCACGAGCTTCCTCACTTTCTCCGTGATGAGCTCCGATAAGAGCTTTAAGAGCTTCTGCAAGTCCGATAAATCCGACTGACAATGTTCCGTGTTTCAGTACATCGCCGATAGTGTCGTCCGGAGAGAGCTTATCGGAGTCTATCCATATTCCCTGTCCCATAAGGAATGGGAAGTTTCTTACTCTCTTCTGACACTGTATGCGGAATCTATGCATGAGCTGGTCAATAGCGAGGTCCATCATAGCTTCAAGCTTCTCGAAGAAAAGACCTACGTTATGGTCTGATTTAATAGCAAGTCTCGGAAGATTGATAGATGTGAAGCTGAGGTTTCCTCTGCCTGTTACTATCTCTCTTGACGGATCATAGTTATTGCCGATAACTCTTGTACGGCATCCCATGTAAGCTATCTCAGTGTCCGGATCGCCCTCTTTATAGTACTTTAGATTGTACGGAGCATCTATAAATGAGAAGTTCGGGAAAAGTCTCTTTGCAGACACACGACAGGCGAGTTTGAACAGGTCATAGTTCGGGTCTGTCGGATTATAGTTTATGCCGTCCTTGATCTTGAAAATATGGATCGGGAAGATAGGAGTCTCGCCGTTTCCGAGTCCTGCTTCCTGTGCGAGAAGGACGTTCTTTATTACCATTCTTCCTTCCGGAGATGTATCGGTTCCGTAGTTTATTGAGCTGAACGGTGTCTGAGCACCTGCACGGCTGTTCATGGTATTAAGGTTATGGATAAGAGCTTCCATAGCCTGATATGTAGCTCTGTCGGCTTCCTTTTCGGCATTTTTCTTTGCGAACGCCTGTATTTTTTCAGCTGTATCCTTATCGACATAATTCAGGAGGAGCTCCATTTCCTTCTCCTGATAGCCGTTATCATTTGCAAGAATTGGTCTGAGACCGTATTTTTCGCTGATCTCATCCTTTATCGACTTTGCTGTTTCAGTTTCATTTTCCACTCCGCCGATGAGCGATAAAGCTCTTGCGACGTTCTGAATATATCTTGAAGCATAAGTCTTTTTTACGCCGTCAGCCATAGCGTAATCAAATGTTGGTATGCTCTGACCGCCGTGCTGATCGTTCTGGTTTGACTGTATGGCAATACAAGCAAGAGCGGAATAGCTTGATATATCGTTTGGTTCACGGAGATAACCGTGACCTGTAGAAAAACCATTTGTGAAGAGCTTTTTAAGGTCTATCTGACAGCAGGTAGTGGTCAATGTATAGAAATCAAGGTCATGGATATGTATGTCGCCCTCTCTATGAGCCTTTGCGTGAGCCGGCTCAAGCACATACATCTCGTAGTACTCCTTAGCTGAGACAGAACCGTATTTGAGCATTGTACCCATTGCAGTATCGCCGTCGATATTAGCGTTTTCACGCTTTATATCACTGTCCTTAGCCGGACTGAATGTAAGCTCGTTGAGAACACACATGAGGTTAGTCTTCATCTCACGAGAACGTGTACGTTCATAACGATAGAGAATATAAGCCTTGGCAGTCTGTGCGTGACCTTTTTCGATAAGTATCTTTTCAACGAGGTCCTGTATTTCTTCTACTGTTGGCACTTTGCCCGGATTCTGCTCCTCATACACTCTGCAAACCTCAACTGCAACGTCCATAGCGACATTAAAGTCTGTACCGCCACGAGTCTGAGCTGCTTTAAATATAGCGTTTGCGATCTTTTGTATATTAAAAGGAACTTTTCTTCCGTCTCTTTTAATAATGTATATTATCATTTAGCACTTTACCTCCAACCACTATATATTGTGTCTCTTTCTTTTTCTTCATATATTAGTATAATGCATAACAGCATCAAAGTCAATTGTATATAATAACGAATCAACTCAACACTTTTCTCTGTTATATATGCGAATACTCACAAATATTTATTAAAAAAATAATTTTTACCTATCATAAAAGATTATAAAACAAACTATACATCAAAAAAATGTGTACCACAATATATTGTGGTACACATTCAGTGTTATGCTATATGTGTTCTTATATAATCGCTTATAGCCTTATATGCAGCCTCAGTCATTTTTCCTTCTTCAGCTGACCAGTACTCCGGTGCAAGTGTTCCTTCTGCTGATTTCAGAACAACGTTTGTATCAATGCAATAAACTCCGGAATTAGTAGCCATGGCAAGAAGCTTGCTGTTATATTCGTCTATACGTGCGTTAGTCACAGTCTCAGTGTCATATGCGACCGGTGGGAGCTGCATAACGTATATCTTTGTATCTTTGAGGTAGCTGTGGACGCTGTCTACAAGATCGGTGTATGCTGCTATCATAGCATCGATCTCAGCTGATCCAATATCGCTGCCAAGCATTATATAAAGGTTTGCAGGCTTCTTCAGCTGGACTGTTTCTATTGCAGTTACCACTCCGTATGCGGAAGTTATCTGTAAACTGGTGCAGTTTGAAGCGTTAAGTTCGGCACTTCCGATGACATCCTTTAAATTAGTGTAAGATGCTATATCTAAAAGTGTTGAGTCGGTTATAATGCAGGTATTATCAAAATATGACTCATCGACAGCTTCCGACTGCGGTACAGGATTTGTTATGTTAACCTGAGGAGCAGCTTCTGCTGCTGTATCTGCATCCGTTGCAGCTGTTGCATCCTGTTTATCCTCGCCGTCACCACCGACTTCCTGTACTGCCGACGACGACTTATCGTCATCATCCAAAAAGTCATCGTGAGTGTTGGCAGCTAACATATATAAACCGAAACAAGCTCCGAATGATATTACAAAAATTATCACCAGCACCCAGAAGTTGAATCTCACCTTCGGACGGCTGCGTTTTTTACTCGATATATGGTGGACTGTTCCTTTTTTACTCATAAGAACTCCTTATTATTTTTACTTTCGGCACAATGCCATCTTATATATTATAACCTCTCTTACTCATATTTGCAAGAGGTTTTTTATTTTTTGTGCAGATTTTTATTATGTCAAAATATATACTCTTGCATTGCAGTAAAAAATGTTGTATAATATATATGTTCAATATTTCTTTTGGGGGTGTCATCATTATGATATGTGGATTCTGCGGCAGTGAAATGATGCAGGGCGAATTCAGAATGGAACAGCACAGCACTGATAAGGGGATATACCGTGCTTATCCTGTTGCTGCATTTTATAAGAATAACGTGCAGTACTGCGAAACGCCTCTTGACAGGACTACGGGCTTCTACTGTCCTGAATGCGGTGCTATGACAGGTATCTTCCGCTTCACTAAACCGGTCAATTTTGCCGGAAGCTTCAACAAAGACCTCGATGATGACATCGACAGGCTCCCACTGAAAAGCTGTCCGGTCTGCGGATTCGATATGGATATAGATTACCCACGCTGTCCGAAATGCGGATTTGCATTCGTAAAAAAATAAGTTTTTTACTGCTTGTGCAGTTTAATTAATCCTAACGGAGGTTGTATTATGACTTACAAAGAAAGCTTTATCAAATTTATGGTCGACTGCGGCGTACTTACTTTCGGTGAATTCACACTGAAAAGCGGCAGAAAAGCTCCATATTTCATCAACTGCGGAAATTACAAAACAGGTGCTCAGCTTGCTAAGCTCGGTGAATATTATGCAGAATGCATCCACGAGAACAATATCCCTGTAGACACTCTCTTCGGACCTGCATATAAGGGTGTCCCACTTGCTGTTTCAGCTGTTGTTGCTCTCAGCAATAAATTCGGCGTTGACATTTCTTACTGCTTTGACCGTAAAGAAGCTAAAGACCACGGCGAGGGCGGTATGTTCGTAGGAAAAACTCTTACAGACGGCGAAAAAGTCGTTATCATTGATGACGTTATGACCTCCGGTAAGGCCCTCCGTGAGTCAATGCCTAAGCTTATGACTGCTGCGGATGTAAATGTTACAGGCATGGTAATTACTGTTGACCGTATGGAAAAAGGTACCGGCGAGCTCTCTGCTGTTCAGGAAGTTAAACGTGACTTCGGTGTTACTGTTTACCCTATCGTTACCATGGAAGACATTATCGATGCCATTAAGAACGATATTGTTCCGGGTAAGGAATATCTTGATAAGATGCTCGAATACAGAGAGACTTACGGTGTTAAATAATAAATATGACATCATTTCATGATAAATTTCTAACTTTCCTTTCTCATTTTGGCAAAGGAAGAAAAATGGTTCTTTCAACATCAGAAAATGATAAAGTCTCGTCAAGAATGATGAGCGTTGTACAGATAGACGGCAGATTTTATTTTCAAACGGATAAAACATTTAGAAAATATCATCAGCTTATGAGCAATAAAAATGTTGCACTATGTATAGATAATATGCAAATTGAAGGAATATGCGAAGAAATAGGTCACCCTTTAAATAATGCAGCTTTCTGTAGTATATTTGAAGAATGTTTCAAAGGCTCATACGATGCTTATACATCTTTGGATAATGAACGGCTTTTTGTTGTAAAACCTTTATTTATCGAATGTTGGGTCTATAAAGATAAAATTCCCTACATTGAAATTTTCGATATTGAAAACAAACAGCATGGATTTCATAAATACATGGGAATGTAGCTTCTGTTATATGTATAAATACAGCCCGAAAGCGTTTCATCAGATTCGCTTTCGGGCTTTGTTTTATTTTTTCCAGTGTGCGAGTTTTGGGAGAAATCCGTCAAGATAAGTCTTCACTTCCTCCGGCTTCCACTGCTCGTTGGACATATGACCTATCATGAATTCTTTGAGCTGCTCCATACTGGTGTAAGTGAACTTTCCGTCAGTGTAGCACCACTTGCAGTACTCCTCATTAAATTCGCCGTCCGGCTCTTTACTTATTGTAGTATCGTCAAGAGGCATACCACAGCACTGACATATCAGCTTTCTCGGCTCTCCGAGCAATGTATTTATCGACACGTCAAACAGCTTAGAGAGCAGTTTAAGCGTTTCGGTATTAGGTACTGTTTCGCCGTTTTCCCAGCGTGATACTGCTTGTCGGGTGACATATACCTTCTGTGCAAGTTCATCCTGTGAGAGTCCTTTTTTCGTTCTTAGATCAAGTATAATTTCTTTTGTATCCATAAGGATCATCACCTCCTGAATACATTATACCATTTCTGAGCGAAAATGCAAGCAACCTGCTGTTGCGTCATGATGCAGGATAATACTTTTCAAGGACTTCTACAAGCATTTCCGGTATGAACTGATAGTGCTGAGAATCAGGATATATCTTGCACTCTGCTGTAGTCACGCCGTAACTTTCAAGTCTCTCCATAAGATGCTGGATACCTTCAAGTGTTGAGTCATTTTCACCGTAGTAAGCATCATATACCGGATCTTCGTCAGCTCCTCCGCAAATAAAAAGCTTCTTGTCAAAGCTGTCATTGCGGTCGAAGTAGCCGTACTCTCTCTTGAATTCGTCACCGTCAGTATATGGGAGAAATCCCGGTGACCAGAATGCCGGACTTCCTATAATGTAATTGCCAAATGGCTGGTTATCAAACTTATCTGAGTTAAACGCAGCATAGTGTGCAAAAGTTCCGCCAAGTGAGTGACCAAACAATGTCGAATTACTGTTGTCTATATTATATTCCTCTCCAAGATACGGCATAAGGTCATCTGTGATGAAGCTGAGAAAATCCTCACAGCGGTCACAGAAATATTTTATCCTGTACTCATCATTTGAACCGTCTATAGAATAGTCATAGCCAATGCTTACAAGGATAACATCATCAGCCTTCCCCTCCTCCATAGCTTTACGCATATCGGCACAGTTATTGAATCGCCATACAGCATCAGTGAGAACGTATGCAGGGTAAGTTTTTTCCGGATCAAAGTCTGGCGGGAGAGTTACGTGAACTACAAAATTTGTGTCAAGCTGTTCATCGTAGATATTATATTCTTTGACATACGGCTCGATAGCCATTATTTTTTCGTGATCTATCTCCCAGCCTTTTTCAGAATTTTGTTCTGCTTTCACCAATTTTTGCATTGTACCTGCCGGCACTGTTTTGTAAGAATTATTTATCACCGCTTCCCATGCCTTCACTGTCTTTTCATAATTATCCTCCATTTTAGGTGTGGGCATCTGGACATTTTTAGCTCCCTTTTCTATTGTTTCATGCAAATAAGGCTTTAATTCTTCAAAATTTTTAAAGGTCAGCTCATGTTTCTCAGCATAAAATTCGTCAATGATTTTATTGTATTCCTCCTCAGTTAAGTGATCGCCATTTTCATCGATATAATCAATATCTCCATTTTCTTCAGTTAAAATGCTTACCGGAGGCTGCTTCTGTATCGTAATTTCTCCGCCGTCATATCCTAACTGAGGTTCTGCACCGAACGTAAATACCGGTTCACCGCCTATATAAATATTTGTTATCATGTCAGGTGAAGGATTTTCTGAATAATCTTTTAATACTTCTTCAATGTCATGATCGGTCATACTTTTATCATCAGGATAATTTTCTCGGTAGTGCTTATAATACTCTATCCAATCATTTGAACTCCATATTTCAAAGTAGATACCGTCATCGGGAACAATTTTTCCATCATTATTCATCTCGTGGTCGAATACGGTCAGCTTTCCGACTTTGACCATACTGCGTTCTTTTTCCGTCATATGATTAGTGAGTTTAGTCTGCTCTGACGCTTCCACAGATACAAGTGCTGTATCGCTGCTTGATGAACCATTGACCTTAACGTCACACGATACTGCACTGACGATAAAAGTTAAAGCAAGAATTAAAGATGAAATTTTTTTCATTATTTTCTACCTCCATTGTTTTATCAGAACTCTGCGTTCTTTCATAAACAAGTGTTTTTTGATTGGCAAAAAAGACGATTAAAGTTTCATCTTTGTATGATTGCACAAATCAGTACTGATTTTATTATGCATATATAACAAAAGCCGTTCCCGAACAGGAACGGCTCTGAGGCTAAAATAGCATTATCAAAAACTGAGATACGAGAACTACTGAGATAAGTGCTACAGGATATGTTGCGGCATATGCTGATGCAACATTTTCTGTTCCTGCTGTACTGATAAGTGTTCCCAGTGCCGGAGTTGATGTCATGCCTCCGGTAATTGAACCGAGGTTGTTGAGAAGGCTTAGTTTGAGGACGTATTTCGCAAAAAGGAATCCAAGCACCATAGGTACTATTGTCATTATTATTCCATACACAAAATAAATTGCCTTGAAATACTCAGCAAACTTTGCTCCGCCGGACACGCCCGCACCTATGAGGAAAAGCATAAGTCCAAGCTCTCTGAAAACCTTGAGAGTTGTGTCTTTTGGCATAATATTGACCTTTCCGATCTTTCCGAAATGACCGAACAGAAGTGAAACAAGGAGACATCCTCCTGTTGTTGAAAGTGAGAAATTCTTAAACTTGAATGCTCCTACAATAATTCCGAGAGTTGCTGCAAGAGCAAACGGCATTATTCCGAAATCATCCATTTGTATAAGTTTGGATTCTTTCTTTTTAGCCTCAGCTTTCTTTGCAGCAGTACCAAGCAATTCACGCTCTTTTGCCATGTTTGCTCCGAGTATTTTTGGAATGATCTGCACAAAGAGAACTACTCCGAGAACTCCGAAAATATAGGCGATACCATATCCTACTGATACTGCTCCCTGATAATCCGGAGCTGCATCCTTTGCAGCTGAAAATCCTGGTGTACTTGTAAGAGCACCTGAAAGGATTCCAGTCATAAGTGCTGTGAATTCATCATTGCTGAGGTCTGTGAAGTTTCTGCCAACTGCAATACATCCGGCACAGGCAAGTCCGCCGCTGAAAATGATTATTACTGCAAGAACTACATAAGATTTGAAATTCTTCTTGAAATTTCCGAAGAAATTTGGTCCGGCAATAAATCCTACTGCCGTTACAAAAAGTATAAGTCCGATATTATCGACTATTTTCAATGCCGAATCTACGAATGATACTTTGTCAACTATCGAACCTGTTCCGTCTTTTATGTTTGTCACAAGCTGTCCGGTGAGTTCTTCGTGGAAAATGCATCCGAAGAGGAGTGCCACAAGGAAAACTCCTGCTGTTCCAAGAGATATACCCTTTATTGTGACCCTGCCGAGTATATATCCGAGAGCTGCAATCCCAAGCACAGAAAACATAAGGAATGTTATTCCTTTTACTGCCAGAATACCATTAAATAATTCCATTATTTATCACTCTAACTTTCTTTTTATTACGTAACAGCGGGACGCCGGAGCGTCCCGTTTATCATTATTTTGACTTTCTTGCGTAATGTGGAAGCAGCATTGGTGATGCAGTCTCACCTGCTACGCCTGCTTCTGCGAGTTCTTTGTTGAACTTTTCGATATGGTCAAGAGTAAGCCCCTCCGGTGAAGCAGTATCCTTAGCCTTTGCAGCTGCGTAGATACCGGCATTTCTTCCGAATACGATAACATCAAGCAGTGAGTTGCCCATAAGTCGGTTTCTTCCGTGTATACCTCCGGCGACCTCACCGGCTGCGTAAAGATTCTCGACTCCTGTTGCACAGTCGTCAGTTATGTCAAGTCCGCCGTTCTGATAGTGAAGTGTCGGGTAAACGAGGATAGGTTCTTTGCGAATATCTATGCCGTATTTACCGAACATTCTCATCATTGCAGGGATACGCTTCTCGATAGTTCCTTCGCCGTGCTTTAACTCTATCATTGGAGTATCGAGCCATACTGCCTTACCGAGATTTGTCTCGACACCCTTATTCCTTTCTGTACACTCACGGATGATAGAAGCAGCAGTAACGTCACGAGTCTCAAGCGGATGCATGAAAACGTCACCGTCGATATTAACGAGCTTTGCTC
The DNA here is from genome assembly GCA_017441505.1 of Ruminococcus sp. Lineage (GTDB taxonomy): Bacteria > Bacillota > Clostridia > Oscillospirales > Ruminococcaceae > Ruminococcus. Next base: position 189,815 of record JAFRXL010000043.1, on the reverse strand, counting down.
CGAGTGAACGTACCTTCTCAGTAACCAGTGCACCGAATATCTGCTCCGGATAGCCTGTTCCTGTCGGATGATACTGAAGTGTATCAGCGTAGAGGAGCTTTGCTCCGACTCTGTAGCCGAGGATAAGTCCGTCAGCTGTTGCACCGTAGTGGTTTGAAGTCGGGAAGCCCTGATAGTGGAGACGTCCTGCACCGCCTGTTGCGATGATAACTGTCTTTGCCTTTGCAACGAGCAGCTCCTTAGTCTCCATATTCATAAGCACTGCACCGGCAGCCTTGCCGTCTTTATCAAGAATTATCTCTATCGCAGCGGTAAAGTCAACAACAGGTATACCTCTGTTGAGCACCTCGTCACGGAGAGTACGCATTATCTCCGCACCGGAATAGTCCTTTGCAGCGTGCATTCTCTTGCGTGATGTACCGCCGCCGTGAGTTGTTACCATTGTTCCGTCTGCTTCCTTATCGAACTCAACTCCGAGCTTGTTGAGCCACTGGATAGCCTCAGGAGCTTTGGTTACGAGCTTCTTTACGAGTTCAGGCTTTGCAGCAAAATGTCCGCCGCCGAAAGCGTCGAGGAAGTGGATAGCCGGAGAATCATTTGGCTTATCAGCTGCCTGTATTCCGCCTTCTGCCATCATTGTATTTGCGTCACCGATACGAAGCTTTGTTACGATCATAGCTTTAACGCCTGCTTCGTCTGCTTCGATAGCTGCGGATGCACCTGCTCCGCCGCCGCCGATGATAAGTACATCAGTTTCATAATCCGGATTGCTGAGGTCAACATCGGATGCACTGATACGGCTCTTGCCCTGTAAAAGCTCTGCAAGCTGTGTAGGAACTTTGTCGCCCTTATTCACGCCTGCTGAAAGTACTGTGAACTCATCCTGCTTGTAATCCGGATGGAAGTGAGCAAGAAGGTCATCCTTTTCCTCAGCAGTCATTCTTCTTGGTTCAAGAGGAGTATTTTCTGCTCTCTTAGCTGCAACTACCTTTGCAAGCTCGTTAAGTTTATCTATCTTATACATCTCTGCTCCTCCTTACTTTTCTATCTCTCTGTTATTGTACATATCTTTGAGTTCCTGTACACTGTCGACAGCTTTTGCCATAAGCTCAGCCATTTTCTCATCATAGATGCCCTCATTGACTTCGTTTACACGGTCTGCAAGATGCTGACATTCAGGAGCTATGTACTTACCGTTGAGTCTTCTTGCAAGCATAGCGACCTGTGGATGTGAGATCCCGGCAGGACAGCGTGATGAACATACTCCGCACATTACACAGTCGAAGCTCTCCTCAGCACACTTGTCGTACTCGCCTCTCTGGGCGTATGCGATATACTGCATAACATTGAGTTCCTGAGTACAAGCCTTAGTGCAAGCGTTACATCCTACACAGGCATATATCTCAGGGTAGAGCTGCATCATTACCTGCTGATCCGGTTTGATCTCCTCTATGCTGTATATTTTCTTTTCAAGCGGGAAGAAAGGCAGAGTTGCAACGTACATATTTTCCTGTACCTCTGTCTGACAGGCAAGACATCCGTGGAGTTCAGACTCGCCTTTTATCCTGTATATCGTAGCACAGGCTCCGCAGAAACCGTTTCTGCATCCGCATCCTCTTACGAGTTCATAGCCTGCGTATTCCATTGCTGTCATTATTGTAAGTCCTGCCGGCACCTGATACTTCTTACCGAACAGGTAAACATTAATCATATTATCCATGTTGTTTGCTCCTTATCATCAATATTCATCCGGCAGCTCGTCAAGCTGATCGAAACGGAAAACAGGGCCGTCCTTGCACACATATTTATTTCCTATGTTGCATCTTCCGCATTTTCCGACACCGCATTTCATACGAAGTTCCATAGTAGTATACACCTGAGTCTCTGTAAAGCCAAGCTCTTTAAGACCGGCAAGAGTAAACTTTATCATTATAGGCGGTCCGCAGACGAGAACAGTCTTGCTTGTAGAAGGATTAAGTTCTTTTACATAGTTAGGAACGAATCCTACGTGACCGTCCCAGCCTTCCTGCGGATTATCGATAGTGAGGTTTACGTCTATACCCTTGTCGCTCATCCATTCATCGAGTATCTCCTTGTAATCAACAAGGTCATCCTTTGAGCGTGAGCCGTATACTATCTGAACATCACCGTAGTTATCTCTGTTATCACGGACGTAATTTATAACCGAACGAAGCGGAGCAAGTCCGATACCTCCGGCAATAAAGAGAAGGTCTTTTCCCTTGAGCTCTGTTTCAACAGGGAATGCATTGCCGTATGGTCCTCTGATAGTTATCATCTGTCCGACATCCATTGCGTGGAGCCAGTTTGTAAGGCATCCGCACTTCTTGATGCTGAACTCCATGAACTCTTTGTTTGTAGGGGATGATGTTATCGAGAACATTGCCTCGCCTACACCTGGGATAGAAAGCATTGCACACTGTCCTGGCATATGCTCAAAGACCTTGCCGCCCTCCGGAGCTTCAACTCGGAATGTTTTTACATCGGGAGTGTCGATACGAATATCTGTAACGACGCCGATATATGGGATCAATGTATCGTTACTGTTCATCACTTTACCTCCAATGCTTTCATTACCTTGACTATATTCATTGAGATAGGACACTTGGAAAGACATCTTCCGCATCCTACACAGCCGAATTCTCCCTCATTATTCTTCGGGAAATATACGAGCTTATGCATGAATCTCTGACGGAAACGTTCAAGCTGAGTAAGTCTTGGATTTCCGTGAGCCATTTTGGTAAAGTCTGAATACATACATGAATCCCAGCAGCGGAAACGCTTGATACCGTCGCCTGTGTTGAAGTCCTTGATGTCATAGCACTGACAGGTCGGGCAAACAAAAGTGCAGGTACCGCAGCCGAGACAGCTTTCAGAAAGCTCTCCCCACTTATCGGAATTGAAGTATTCGTTGAGCTTGTCTCCTCCGAAATTCTCTGTTGAGAGGTTTGCAAGAGGAAGCTTCGACATTATTGTTTTAGTCTTTTCTATAGCCTTGTCAAGCTCAGCGGTATCGCCGTCATCAAGGAGTGAGCTGATAGAATCTATGAACTTCTGTCCCTTGTCAGTATTTGCTTTGAAATAAAGGAATGAACCGTCGCTCCAGCAAGCTGCGTCCCCTTCGGGAGCAGTAGGGTCGATGCCGAAAGTCTGACAGAAACAGGTCTCGGAAGGTCTTGTACAAGCCATAGTAACTACTGTACCGTGGTCACGGCGATTTTTATAGAAGCTGTCAACAGGCTCAACAAGGTAGACTTTATCAAGGATCGTGAAGCTTCTTGCGTCGCAGGCACGAACTCCAAAGATAACGAAATCTTCAGATTCCTCTCTGATGTCCTTGACTTCTATCTTTTTTCCTTCCATCTTGAACTCTACAAGATTTTCAGTCTGTGGGAAGAAGAAGTCTTTTGCACTGCGGACTGTATTGAGCTTATTGCTCATTTTCATGCCGCTCTCGTACTTTTTGTACTCAGCTGCACCGTCTTTGCGGTCAGTAGGGATATAGAGAGCCTGCTGAGAATTTACAGCTTCAAATAATTCGTCGATCTTATCAAGTGATATTCTTAGCATTACTCAACTCCCCTTTCATGTACGATACTTGCTTCGCAGTCATCAAAAGTATAGTTTGTAAGCGGAGCACGGGATGTTGTATCCTCGCCTGCCTGATACTCACCGTAAAGCGAATTTATATCCTTGATGAACTTTCTGTTGAGGAGGTGGAGCGGTATATTCTGAGGGCAAACTCTTGAACACTCGCCGCAGTCGGTACATCTTCCGGCAACATGGAAAGCTCGGATGATGTGGAACATATTCTCCTCAAAGCTGTCTGAAGCAGCCTTATTCTCAACACCTGAGGTAGGATTATCGAATACGCACTTCTCACAAGTGCAGGCAGGACAGACGTTGCGGCACGCATTGCAGCGGATACACTTTGAAAGCTGCTCTCTCCAGAAATTATAGCGTTCCTCAGCTGTCATATTTTCAAGCTGTTCCACCATATCGAAGCGGTTTGACTCAAGGACTTCTCCGTCCTCACCTATCAGCTCGTCATAAACTACGTGCTTTTTGCTCTTGCATGATGCACACTTATCGAGTATAGCCTCGCTGAACGGCATAGTCTCCTCGCCGTAGATAGTTTCTATTTTCAGAGTATAATTCTCATTCTTTACGCTGAGGATTCCGCTTATGCCCTTAGCCTTTATCTTTTCAATATCAAGCTTAGGACCGCCAGGTATTCCGACAACATATACCTTTTCACGGTCAACTCTGTGCTCCTTAATGAGCTGATTCAGACTGTATGTATCGCAAGGTTTAAGGAAAACAAGGACCTTTCCCTCTTTCTTAGTCTCTTTGACAAGATACTTTGAAACATTGGCAGATGTAAAATCATCATACACAAAATCAGCATCTATCTCTTCAGCTGATCCAAAAACTGCCGGAGTAATATCGTAAGCGAACTCTCCCTTTTTCCAGCCGATCACACGATCTACAGTGCCGTCAGCCAGAAGCTGTTTTGCTTTATTTATTATTGCTTCCTGCATCGTAAATCCTCCAATCTGCGGTTAGGACCAAGTTTTTTTACTGCTTCTGTGAATTCATTCATAGTAGCTGCAAACTTAGCACCTTCTGCTGCTGATACCCATTCAACTCTTGTTCTGTCTCTTTCAATTCCGAGGAAATCAAGCATACTGAAAAGAAGGGTCATTCTTCTTCTTGTGAAATAGTTGCCTGAAGTATAGTGGCAGTCCCCCGGGTGACATCCGCAGAGGATAACTCCGTCTGCACCTCTCTGGAAAGCACGCAGGATAAACATAGGATTAACTCTGCATGAACAAGGAACTCTGATTATCTTTACATTAGTCGGGTAATTAAGTCTGTTTGTACCGGAAAGATCTGCTCCTGCATAGGAACACCAGTTGCAGCAGAATGCAACTATCAGCGGCTCAAATTCTTTATTTTCATTCATTTGCATATTGCATCTACCTCCGCCATTATCTGACTGTTAGAGAAGCCGTTGAGGTCCATAGCACCTGACGGACAAGCAACAGTACAAGCTCCGCATCCCTGACACACAGCCGGATTGACACTTGCAACTCTGCGTATTGCAGTTGTTCTGTCAGGCATTCTGAACTCTTTATCGATATATGTGATAGCACCGTATGGACAAACCTTTTCGCATGATGAACAGCCGTTGCACATAAGCTCATCTGAATGAGCAACACACGGATTGCAGGTAATACTGTTCTTGCAGAGAAGTCCGATAGCCTTTGCTGCGGCTGCACTTGCCTGTGCTACGGTCTCCGGAATGTCCTTTGGACCCTGACAGGCACCGGAAAGGAATATACCTGCTGTTGCACTCTCTACAGGACGAAGCTTAGGATGTGCTTCAGTGAAGAAGTCGTTTGTATCCATTTGTGTCGTGAGCATTGTTGCAAGCGGACGTGCAGTTTTGTCCGGTTCAATGGCAGCTGCAAGCACTACCATGTCAGCATCGATGTGGAGCTGCTCATTTGAGAGAAGGTCAGACGCCTGAACTGCAAGTTTTCCGTCGCTCTTAGGAGTTACCTTGCCGACCATGCCCTTTATGTAATGTACGTTATACTGCTCTACAGCTCTGCGGTAGAACTCGTCAAAGTTCTTGCCCGGAGTACGAACGTCGATATAGAATACATATACTTCTGTATCCGGATATTTCTCACGGATAAGCATTGCGTGCTTAGCTGTATACATACAGCATATCTTTGAGCAATAAGGCTTACCCTTGCTGTCGTCGCATCTTGAACCAACGCACTGCACAAATACTATCTTGTGAGGATGTGTCTTATCAGAAGGACGAAGGAGTGTACCGCCGTTAGGTCCGGCAGCATTCATAAGTCTTTCAAGTTCAAGTGATGTAACAACATCAGGCGACTGGTTATATGCGAATTCATCATATTTATCGAGCTTTATAGGATTGAATCCGGTAGCAACTACGATAGCACCGTATTTTTCTTCAATGAATCTGTCCTGCTGCTTATAGTTGATAGCTCCGACTGAACATACCTTTGAGCAAACTCCGCATTTGCCGTTTTTAAGCATCATACAGTAATTAGGGTCGATAGTTGCGACCTTCGGTACTGCCTGAGCAAAAGGGATATATATTGCTGTTCTGTTATCGAGTCCCATATTGAACTCATTAGGAACTTTCTTCATAGGACATTTTTCTGTACAAAGTCCGCATCCGGTACACTTAGTCTCGTCAACAAAACGAGCTTTCTTTTTTATTGTAACAGTGAAGTTACCTACGAATCCCTTTACATCTGTTACTTCACTGAATGAGTGGATATGTATTTTCTCATTCTGTGAAGCCTCGACCATTTTTGGTGTAAGGATACAAGCGGCACAGTCAAGAGTCGGGAAAGTCTTGTCTATCTGAGCCATTTTACCGCCGATAGTAGGCTGTTTTTCTACGATGTCAACATCGAATCCTGCTTCTGCAATATCAAGAGCAGTCTGGATACCTGCGATACCTCCGCCGATAACGAGAGCTCTCTTGGCTACAGGACTTTCGCCTGCTATAAGAGGTGCATTGAGATGTACCTTAGCTATGGCAGCTCTGCCGAGGATTATTGCTTTTTCAGAGGCTGTAGCTATATCCTTGTGTATCCATGAACACTGTTCACGGATATTTGCTATCTCTACGAGGTATGGGTTAAGTCCGGCAGCAGCTGCTGCTTTTCTGAAAGTGTTCTCATGCATTCTTGGTGAGCATGAACATATTACAACACCGGTAAGGCTGTGTTCTTTTATAGCGTTCTTTACGAGATTCTGTCCCGATTCAGAACACATATACTGATAGTCCTGGGAGATGACTACTCCCGGCTCGTGACCGAGTGCCTCTGCGACAGCTTTCACGTCAACTGTTGCAGCTATATTCGTTCCGCAATGACAGACAAATACACCTATTCTCTGCATAGTAATATCTCCTCCTTACTTTACGTATTTTCTGAATGCAGTTACGATAGCCTGCTGCGGCAGGTCATCATCGAGCATTTCCGGAAGCTGTGCCGGTGACATATGGTTGTTGCCCTGCTGACGTACTGCGGCAAGTCTTACTGCTTCTACGACCTTTGCAGGCTCGACATTTCTTGGACATCTCTCTACACAAGCAAAGCAGGTAAGGCATTTATAAAGTGACTTTGAGTTCAGAAGCGGCTCTATATCGCCTTTCTCTACCATATACACAAACTGATGCGGATGATATTCCATTTCATCGTAGGAGGGGCAGGTGCCGGAGCACTTTCCGCAACGCATACATTTAAGAACATTAACTCCGCTGGCACGAAGAACTTGTTCCTTGAGGTTCTTATTCATTGTTACCCTCCTTGAGTCCGAGAGCCTCAGCAAGAAGCTCTGTGAAGTAATATACCGGAAGCTCTGAATCTGAATTCTTCTTCAGATTGTAGAGACACAATGGACAGGCGGTGATGATCATATCAGCCCCCTGATCCTCAGCTGAGGTCATAACTGCGTTGCTTCTCTTTGATGCCTGAGCCTTGTCCTCCATAGTGATATATCCGCCGCAGCACTCATTTCTCTGGGCGTAAATAACGGGAGTTCCGCCGATAGCTTTGATGAAATCCTCCATTATTGTTGGATTTTCAGGATCATCCATTGCCAGTGCCTTTGATGGACGGAGAAGAAGACATCCGTAGTATGCTGCTATCTTTTTGCCCTTGAATGGGTTTACTACCTTTTGTGCAAGGTTATCGAAACCAACTACATCCCTGAGCATTTCAAGATAGTGATACACAGTTGTCTCGCCGTTATAAGGCTCTGCGAGCTTCAGATAATTATTTATCTTTGAAGCCATATCCTCATCATTGATAATGTCATAATTAGTCTGCTTTATCACGTTGTGACAAGCTGAACAGACTGTGATAAGCGGTCTGTCGTGCTCTTTAGCAGCGTTGAGAGTTCTTACTGCTGAGAGCTTTGTTGCGATCTCATCCTTAGCTGTTGTATACGCTCCGCCGCAGCACTGCCAGTCAGCAGGCTCTTCAAGAGCGATACCAAGAGCCTCAGCGGAAGATCTTGCGTAAGTATCAAGATCTTTAGCTTTGGTCCTGAGCGTACAGCCTGGATAGTATGTGAAAGTATTCATATGTACGCTTCCTTTCGTGTATATTAAACCATTTCCTCTGGGTGAAATACCTCGTCAAATTTTTCAGCTGTGAGGAAGCCAAGCTCCACACAAGCTTCTTTAAGGGAAATATTGTCCTTAAAGGCTTTCTTTGCTGTTTTCGCAGCATTCTCGTACCCTATGTAAGGATTGAGAGCTGTTACAAGCATTAGTGAATTATGCAGGTTATGGTGCATTTTTTCTTTGTTTGCCTTTATTCCCACAGCACAGTTCTTGTTGAAGCTTGTGATAGACTCAGCAAGAAGTCTTGCGGACTGCAAGAAATTATACGCACAAACAGGCATGAAAACATTGAGCTCAAAGTTGCCCTGTGATGCAGCCATGCCTACAGTCACATCATTTCCCATTACCTGCACTGCGACCATTGTTACCTGTTCGCACTGTGTCGGATTTACTTTTCCCGGCATGATAGATGACCCCGGCTCGTTCTCCGGGATAAATATCTCGCCAAGACCGTCTCTCGGACCGGATGCAAGCCATCTTACATCGTTAGCTATCTTCATCATGTCAGCCGCAAGAGCTTTAAGAGCACCATGAGCAAATACTATCTCGTCCTTTGATGTAAGAGAGTGGAACTTATTTGGTGAGGTTATAAACTTCTTTCCGGTCAGCTCACTTACTGCCTCGGCAGCTTTTTCTGCAAATCCCTTCGGAGCGTTAAGTCCGGTACCTACTGCTGTTCCGCCGAGAGCGAGTTCTTTAAGCTCCTCACAAGCTGAAAGGAGCATCTTCTTATCCTTCTCAAGAGAAGCTCTCCAGCCGCTTATCTCCTGAGAGAATTTTATCGGAGTAGCGTCCTGAAGATGAGTACGTCCGCTTTTTACGATGCCCTCATTTTCTGCTTCAAGCTTTTTGAATGTAGCGATAAGAGTGTCGACAGCAGGTACGACCTTATTCTCTATGGCAAGTACAGCTGCGATATGCATTGCGGTCGGAAATGTATCGTTTGAGGACTGACTCATATTTATATCATCATTCGGATGAAGCAGCTTTTCCCCGGCAAGTTCATTTCCTCTGTTGGCTATAACTTCGTTAGCATTCATGTTGGACTGCGTACCGCTTCCGGTCTGCCATACAACAAGCGGAAAATGCTCGTTAAGAGAACCGCTGATAACTTCGTCACAAGCCTGAGATATAACTGAAAGCTTTTCATCGGTCATTCTATCCGGCTTCAATGAATGGTTAGCCATTGCCGCAGCCTTTTTCAGAATACCAAAAGCGTAAGTTATCTCCCTCGGCATTGTTTCTATGCCTACACCGATTAGAAAATTTTCGTGACTGCGTTCTGTCTGAGCCGCCCAGTACTTATCAGCAGGCACTTTTACCTCACCCATTGAATCATGTTCAATACGGTAATCCATATACATATCCTCTCCCTGATTTTTATTCTCACGGGACCGCAGATACGGTCGCCAAAATCAACTTTATATTTATAGTATATCAGCAAGACAGCATAATTTCAAATGCAGTTTAAGAATATCGCTATTCAGATATTGATATAAAATTCACAATTGTATGACCGGTCATTTTTTGAATATTTTTTTAAAGATATATATGTGAATTTATATTCCATATTTATAACTATATATAATTCAGTACTACAATTATATTTTTGTTGCTTTTGTCTTATTTCAAGCTTATAATAGCATAAAATCAGTGATATATTATATTTAGTCCACAATTTATTTTTTATCCGGTGTATTGCTAACCAGCTGTATTTTTCCCTGTAGTATATATTTCCGCTTATAATCGAATCTTTTTGGAATTCTAATTCAGAATATCAAAATATACATTTTAGAATATCACCATATTATGATTGATAATTTTTTCACATTTATCCTTAAAATTTACTGCCGGACATAGATCTGTACGGCAGTAAATTACTGGTTATTTATTTTCAGTTTCGCTTTCTTCCATAGAATTAAGACCATACGAAAGAGTAGTCAGACTGTCACCGAGATGTACATTTTCAACTGTTATGCCCTTTCTGCCGGCTCTCATATCATAATGCGTGAAATTCCAGAAAGCTTTTATGCCATAGCTTATCAGCACATCGACCATTTTCTCCGCAGCAGCAGTCGGAACACAAAGGATCGCCGCCACCGGTTTACTGTCAGTACAGAAGTGTTCAAGTTCATCGATACCCTGAACGGATATATCTCCGATCTTCTTGCCGATAACATCCGTATTTGTGTCGAATGCACCGATCAGATCGAAGCCTTTGTTATGAAAATCTATATGAGAAGCTATGGCTGTACCGAGATTTCCCGCACCAAGAAGTATCATCGGAGTCAGCTTGTCAAGTCCGAGTATATGTCCTATTTCTCCACGGAGATCAGTAACATTATATCCATATCCCTGTTGTCCGAACTCACCGAAGCAATTGAAATCCTGACGTATCTGAGATGCCGTAAGTCCCATTTTTTCAGAAAGCTCTCTTGAAGAAATGCGTACATATCCATTGGCTTCAAGCTCACCGAGAAAACGGTAATATCTTGGCAAACGTCTTATTACTGAATTAGATATTGCGTTTTTTGACATTTTACGTGCCTCTTTCTCTGCACCGCAGTGAACAAAATTACATTAATTTATCAAGTCTGACCTTTATTTCGTCAAGGAAAGTCTTTGAATCTACCTTCTTCTTATTATCAAGCTTTGAAATAAGGTAAAGGTCACCGGTCATAACGCCGTCCTCGATAGTCTGTATAGTAGCCTTTTCAAGCTTATCTGCGAAATCACAGAGCTCAGGAGTATTATCAAGCTCGCCTCTCTTGCGGAGTGCACCGCTCCATGCGAAGATAGTTGCAACAGAGTTTGTTGAAGTCTCCTCGCCCTTGAGGTACTTGTAGTAGTGACGCTGAACAGTTCCGTGTGCAGCCTCATACTCATAGATGCCGTCTGGTGAAACGAGAACGGAAGTCATCATAGCAAGACTGCCGTATGCTGTAGATACCATGTCGGACATAACGTCACCGTCGTAGTTCTTGCAAGCCCAGATATATCCGCCGTTTGAACGGATAACTCTTGCTACAGCGTCATCGATGAGTGTATAGAAGTACTCGATGCCAGCTGCCTCATATTTTTCCTTATATTCCTTATCAAAGATCTCCTGGAAAATGTCCTTGAAACGGTGGTCATATTTCTTTGAGATAGTATCTTTTGATGCGAACCAAACGTCCTGCTTGAGGTCAAGACCGTAGTTAAGACAAGCTCTTGCAAAGCCTGCGATAGAGTCATCGAGGTTGTGAAGTCCCTGAATGATACCGTCACACTTTGAGAAATCGTGGATAAGCTCACGGGTCTCATTGCCGTTCTCGTCAGTTACAACGAGCTCAGCCTTGCTGCCCTTATTTACACGCATCTCTGTATTCTTATATACGTCACCGTAAGCATGACGAGCGATAGTTATAGGCTTTGTCCATGTAGGGATATATGGCTCTATTCCCTTAACGATGATAGGTGTACGGAATACAGTTCCGTCGAGAGCTGCACGGATAGTACCGTTAGGTGACTTCCACATCTGTGTAAGATTATACTCAGGCATTCTTGCAGCATTAGGTGTGATAGTCGCACACTTTACAGCTACTCCGTACTTCTTTGTAGCTTCAGCTGAATCGATAGTTACCTGATCTTTAGTTTCCTCACGGTGTTTGAGTCCGAGGTCATAGTACTCAGTATTAAGCTCTACATATGGTTCAAGAAGAGTTTCCTTGATCCACTGCCAGAGTATTCTTGTCATCTCATCTCCGTCCATTTCAACGAGAGGAGTTTTCATTATTATCTTTGCCATTGGTATCGTACCTCCTTTTAGAAGTAAATAAGTATTTGATTTTATCGTCTGCTGTCCGGAACAGCAAATATTACCTGAATGTCATCCGGAATGTATTTATTTATCATTTCCTCGAACATCGTGAAAACGTCTTTTCTGCGATTTCCGAATATTCCGCATCCGAATGCACCGAGAATAAGCACATCCGGCTTCTTCATAACAGCGAGTGTTATTATGCGTTTTATTCTTCTTCGCATTATCTTCCTGATCTTTCCGCCGGACATGATAAATTTAGCGAAAGTACGGTTTACTGCCGGACAAGTTATGAAATCACATTTTAATTGATTCTCCAGCATTTCACCGTTTTCGTCACGTATTATCGGTACATTTTCAGACCATATCATCATATCGGTATAATCCGGAAGTATATGCAGTCTGTTTTTACGGTAATATTTTTTGCAGGTCTTTATTGTGTAATACAGCATAGAAGCTCTGCACAGGCTTTCCTCCTGTGCATTGCCTCCGAGGACATAGCCTCCGCCTGCATACATTGCGTTTGCAAAATTAAGTGCAGCAACACGCTTGTCCGCAGCATATCTGAGGATAGCTCCGATAGTTGTGACATTTTCGGTATTATCAGCAATTGAATACACCGATTTACGTGCCGCCTCAGAAGGCTCAGGGAGTTCGTCTATAGCATCAGAGACCATTTCCGGAAAAACGTTCTGTTTATAAAAGCGGTCATTTTCACGTTTTATACCTATATACGACATCATAAACCTCCTGACACTATATCAGAATCACTTCATTGACTCTCTTGTGAAATCGAGAAGTCCGCCTGCGAGCATAATATCCTTTGTACGTCCGGAAAGTTCGCAGAGTACAGGGATCTCCTTGCCATTAGTCTTGTTAACGACTGTAAGCTCAGACTTTCCTGCCTCTACTGCCTTTCTTACATCAGCAAGAACGAGCTCATCACCCTGTGCGATAGAATCGTAATCAGCTTCATTTACGAATGTGAGCGGAAGGATTCCGGCATTGATGAGGTTAGCTCTGTGGATTCTTGCGAATGACTTTACGAGAACAGCCTTTACTCCGAGGTAAAGCGGAGCAAGTGCAGCGTGCTCACGTGATGAACCCTGACCGTAGTTAGAACCGCCTACGATGATGCTCTTTCCGAGTGACTTAGCTCTCTCAGGGAAGCTCTCGTCACAAACAGCGAAGCAGTGCTGTGAGATCTTCGGAATATTGGAACGGAGCGGAAGTATCTTAGCTCCGGCAGGCATAATGTGGTCAGTAGTGATATTGTCGCCGACCTTGAGTGATACAGGAGCATCAATAGTCTCAAGAAGCGGTGAAGTTTCAGGATATGGCTTGATGTTCGGACCACGGAGTATCTCTACGCTGTCCATTTCTTCCTCTGAAGCAGGAGGAACTACCATATTATCGTTTATTGTGAATATCTCAGGGAGTTTGAACTCTGGCATATCTCCGAGCTCTCTTGGGTCTGTGAGGTAGCCTGTAAGAGCTGATACAGCAGCCATTTCAGGTGATACAAGGTAGATCTGACCGTCCTTTGTTCCGGAACGTCCCTCAAAGTTTCTGTTGAAGGTTCTGAGTGAGATACCGCCGGAGTTAGGTGACTGTCCCATACCGATACATGGACCGCACGCACTTTCAAGTATACGTGCACCGGCTTCGATAAGATCGGAGAGAGCACCGTTCTGTGCGAGCATATTGAGAACCTGCTTTGAACCGGGAGCGATAGCAAGTGATACACTTGGATCAACAGTCTTGCCCTTTAAGATATGTGCAACTTTGAGCATATCAAGGAGTGAAGAGTTTGTGCATGAACCGATACAAACCTGATCTACTTTCAGTCTGCCGATCTCCTCAACGCTCTTAACGTTGTCAGGAGAATGCGGACAGGCAGCAAGCGGAACGAGTTTGCTGAGGTCTATAGTAAGCTCTTCATCATATACAGCATCAGCATCAGCAGAAAGAGGAGTCCATACTTCTTCACGCTGCTGAGCTTTGAGAAACTGCTTTGTGATCTCGTCAGATGGGAATATAGATGTTGTAGCACCAAGCTCTGCACCCATGTTTGTGATAGTAGCTCTCTCAGGAACTGAAAGTGTCTTTACGCCTTCGCCGCAGTACTCGATTACCTTGCCTACACCGCCTTTTACGGAAAGTCTGCGGAGAACTTCAAGGATAACGTCCTTTGCAGCTACCCATGGCTGAAGCTTGCCTGTAAGTTCAACCTTAACGACCTTAGGGCAAGTTATGTAGTAAGCACCGCCGCCCATTGCAACAGCAACGTCAAGTCCGCCGGCACCTATAGCGATCATACCGATTCCGCCGCCTGTAGGAGTATGGCTGTCCGAACCGATGAGAGTCTTTCCGGGGATACCGAATCTCTCAAGGTGTACCTGATGGCAGATACCGTTACCCGGACGTGAGAAATAGATACCGTGCTTCTTTGCAACGCTTCCGATGAAGCGGTGGTCGTCAGCATTTTCAAAACCGTTCTGAAGTGTATTATGGTCAATATAAGCTACTGAGCGTTCTGTCTTGACTCTTGGCACGCCGATAGCCTCGAATTCGAGGTAAGCCATTGTACCTGTAGCGTCCTGAGTAAGTGTCTGATCGATCTTTATACCGATCTCCTGACCCTTGACGTACTCACCGTCAACAAGATGTGCTCTGAGAATTTTTTCTGTTAAAGTTAAACCCATAGAGATCAATTCCTTTCATTACATAAGAATACATTTTAATTTTACTACATTTCTACATCTTTGTCAAGAATTAAACAAACTGTTTTATGATTTTATTTTATAAGTTCATATTTTTCGGTATCTGAATAATGCCACCATTCCTCAGAATATCCGATAAAACCTTCTTCTTCCATGATTTTTTCAAGGAGTTTTGCATTGTGTGCAGCTTTTTCTGTTGCATCAGAGTAATCACGGTCAGCTTTTGATGAAAACTCGTCAAACTCAGAAGGCAGTTCAACGAGTTCGCCGGCAAGAGTAACAAGTCCAACGTCAACTGTATTCCCGAAGCAATGTGCAGTTAGTCCGTTTCTTGGGTCGGCGACATATCGTGGGTCTGGATAGACCTCCCACAGTTTTTTCTGAGCTTCATATGGCCTGTACGCATCCCAGACCAGAAGACTTAGTCCGAACTCTTTCAGTCTGTCCTGAACTTTTATAAGCTTCCGGACAGTCCCATAGCACAAATAAGCCTCCGACGAACTGTATATCTTCTGACCTGTGAAATTATTATTGGTCGCATATCTCAGGTCGATATGAATATCAGGTATATACTTTTTAATAAGTACGAGTTTTCCGTTTTCAATAGTGCTCATAATTCTGCTCCCTTAAAAAAGTTGTCCCCTGAAAATCAGGGGACAAAATATCATACGTCGTTTTTAATAATATCATCAAGTGATTCACGCTTTACAACAATGCGTGACTTCCCCTCGCTTACCATTACAACTGCCGGCTTCTGGAGTCTGTTGTAGTTTGATGACATGGAGTAATTGTACGCACCTGTAGCAAGAACTGCAATAATATCACCGCTCTCTGCGTGCTGTAAAGGCATATTTTCACCGATGAGATCTCCGCTCTCACAGCATCTTCCGGCGATAGTGACCTTCTCGTTACGCTCCTCACCTGCTTTATTGGCAACTACAGCTTCGTACTCAGACTGATAGAGGATATATCTCGGATTATCAGCCATTCCGCCGTCTACAGAAACATAAGTTCTGATATTAGGTATCTCTTTTCTTGCACCTACAGTGTACAGTGTTATACCGGCTGATGCTGCTATTGAACGGCCCGGTTCGATGTATATGTATGGCTGTTCGAGGTTGAGTTTGCTGCACTCCTCAGCTACTACAGCTGATACTCTTTCCATATACTGCTCGAATGGTACAGGGTCATGCTCTTCGAGGTACTTTATACCGAATCCGCCGCCGAGGTTGAGTCCGGGAACTGTATATCCGAGTTCATCTCTTATCTTAGCTATAAATTCAAGCATTACCTTTGCAGCTGCTTCAAAAGGTGCTATATCAAATATCTGTGAACCGATATGGCAGTGAAGTCCCACGAGCTTTACATTCTTGCAGAAAAGAGCCTTCTTTACAGCTTCAAAAGCTTCGCCTGTTTCAAGTGCAAAACCGAATTTACTGTCTATCTGACCGGTCATTACAAACTGGTGAGTATGAGCGTCGATGCCAGGCTTTATTCTGAACATGATATGTGCTATCTTATTCTTGGAGCTTGCTATCTTTTCAAGGCGTTCAAGCTCAGAGATATTGTCAACGATTATGTGTCCGACACCGTTATCGAGTGCAAAAGCAAGCTCTTCGTCAGACTTGTTGTTTCCGTGGAAGCCGACTTTCTCCATAGGGAATCCTGCTTTGAGTGCAGTATAGAGTTCACCTATTGAAACAGCGTCAAGTCCGTCACCCTCGCTCGCAACTATACGGCACATTTCCATGCAGGAAAACGCCTTGCTCGCATAGTGGACTTCTCCCCTGCCTCCGTAGCACTTTTTGATGCTTTCGTGGAATCTTCTGAGATTTGAACGAATAAGGTCTTCATCCATTACGTAAAGCGGAGTACCGTACTCCTCAGCAAGTGCCACTGTGTCAACACCGCCGATAGTAAGGTTACCTTTCTCATTGATATTGAGATCTTCGGATACGTACATATTCAACAATCCTTTCAGGTTAATATATTATCCAGCAACGCCATTGTTGCTGAAATAAGCAATGTTTCATTCTTCGGCATACTCTTCCTGTTCTTCATCGGAAGCGATATCCTCTACGATAGACCGCAATTCCTCGACACCCTCGAAAGTCTGTGAAGAAAACGGTATAACGTGCATTTCATCAAAGTAAGGTATTTCGGTGTTAAAAGCCTCCATACGCTTAGCACGTTCGGTCTTGTTCAGCTTGTCAGCTTTAGTCAGGACAAGAACAAACGGCATCTCTTTGTCTATAAGATAATTTATCATGTGAAGGTCGTCTTTAGTCGGGGCATGACGCATATCCACAAGCATAAATACCAGACGTATGTCACGGTCAGAGCTGAGGTAGCCTTCTATCAGTCCAGCCCAGCGTTCTTTTTCAGACTTAGCTACCTTAGCGTAGCCATATCCCGGGAGGTCTACAAAATAGATGTTCTCCAGACCATAGAAGTTTATAGTAGCGGTTTTGCCCGGTACTGAGCTTACTCTTGCAAGATTCTTCCTGTTGAAGAGCTTGTTTATCAATGTCGACTTTCCGACATTTGAATGTCCCGCAAAAGCTATCTCTATCCTCTCCGGAGCAGGTATCTGTGAAAATTTTCCGTAAGCAGCAGTAAATTCCGCTTTGTTATAATTGAGCTTCATGTTATCAGCTCCTGTTCTTTATTTTTTGATAAGTGCTGTATCGAGTACTGTTTCAAGCTTGTCAGCAGGTATGAACTCGATAGCTTCTTTTACAACATCGTCGACTTCATCGAGGTCAGGCTTATTATCGACCGGAATAAGGACTGTCTTTATGCCTGCTTTGTATGCAGCCATTGTCTTTTCCCTAAGACCGCCTATAGGAAGCACTCTGCCGTGGAGAGTTATCTCACCGGTCATAGCTACATCCGAACGCACAGGAATACCTGAAAGTGCAGAAACGAGTGCTGTAGTCATGGTAACTCCGGCAGAAGGACCGTCCTTAGGGACTGCTCCCTCCGGTGCGTGTATGTGAAGGTCATTGTTCTTGTAGAAATCAGGGTCAATGCCGTATTTGTCGGCAACGCTTCTTACGTAGCTGACCGCTATCTTCGCACTTTCCTTCATTACATCTCCAAGTGAACCGGTAACTTCAATTTTACCTGTTCCTTTCAATACGAGCACTTCAAGCGGCATGAGAACTCCGCCGACTGACGTCCACGCAAGTCCGTTTACAACTCCGACCTGATCTTTTCTCGATGATATATCTGCAAGATACTTCTTGATACCGAGATAAGACTGGAGGTCTTTGCTCTTGATAGTGATACGCTTAGCCTCTCCGGAAGCTATCTTCTTTGCCGACTTTCTGCAAAGTGATGCGATATTTCTTTCAAGAGTACGAACACCTGCTTCCTTAGTGTAGAACTGAATAATATCATGCAAAGTCTCGTCTGCTATCTTGAGCTGTGACGCTTTGAGTCCGTGTTCCTTCAGCTGCTTAGGAACAAGATGTTCTTTAGCTATGTGGAACTTTTCCTCTGCTGTGTAGCTTGGAAGTTCGATAACTTCCATTCTGTCGAGGAGAGGTCCCGGGATAGCTGAGATATTGTTGGCTGTTGTTATGAATACGCACTTGCTGAGGTCAAAAGGCACTTCTATAAAGTGATCTCTGAAAGCATTGTTCTGTTCACTGTCAAGGACTTCGAGCATAGCAGATGAAGGGTCGCCCTTTATATCACTGCAAAGCTTATCTATCTCATCAAAAAGTATAAGCGGATTTGCTGAGCCAGCCTGCTGTAAAGCAGTAATTATACGTCCGGGCATAGCTCCGACGTAGGTCTTTCTGTGACCTCTTATGTCTGCTTCATCACGAACTCCGCCGAGAGAGACTCTTGCGTACTTCCTGCCCATTGCTTTTGCTATAGACTTAGCAATAGAAGTCTTACCGATACCGGGAGGGCCTGCAAGACAGATTATCTGTCCCTTTATTTCAGGATTTAGCATATGAACTGCGAGAAATTCAAGGATACGCTCCTTGACCTTTTTAAGTCCATAATGCTCCTTTTCGAGCACTGCTTCTGCTTTCTCGATAGAAAGCTTTGCCTTTGTATATTTGCCCCAAGGAAGGTCAAGAACAGTATCAAGGTAGTTCTTTATAACAAATGCTTCCTGAGATGACGGAGGCAGCTTTGTGAGTTTATCTGCTTCTTTAAGAAGCTTCTCTTTGCTCTTTTCATCGAGTTTCAGCTCCATAATATCGCTTATGTAGCCGAAAGCTTCTTCGCCGTCATCTTCACCGAGCTGCTCCTGTATAACTCTGAGCTGCTCACGGAGATAGAACTCCTTTTGTCCCTTGTCGATACTGTTTTTAGTCTGCTCATTTATGAGATTTTCAAGTTCAAGTATCTCGACCTCTGATGTGAGGCAGGCAAAAAGTACGGAGAGCTTATTTATGATATTAGATTCTTCAAGAAGAGTCTGCTTATCTCTGTAATTGAGGTTGCAGTTGAACGTTACTGTCTCAAATAGTTTTATCGGAGAATCCTGTGTCATAACCGAGGTAAGAAGCTCTTTTGGCATTTTTGGGAAGAAAGAGGAATAACGCTCAAATACGTCCTTTACAGAACGCATGAGAGCTTCTGCCTCGACTTCATCATATTTTGCCCTTGAATATGTAGGACTTCTCTTTATCTCGGCTTTGAGTGCTTCTCCGTCATCTATAAGGCGTACAAGATTTGCTTTGTACTCGCCCTCTACAAGGACTTTCATTATGTTGTCCGGCAGTTTGAGCACCTGCTTTATCTCGGCAACTACGCCCACTTTATAAAGGTCTGTGGACTTCGGATCGTCTACATAAGCTTCATGCTGTGTTACAAGAAACAGCTTGCCGTCCTCTTTAAGAGCACGTTCTATCGCTTTAACGGATTTATCTCTGGATACATCAAAATGCATCACCATTTTCGGGAACGCAACAAGTCCCCTCATTGCTATAGTATAAAAAACATTCCCGGTCTCTGTATTTTTATCGCTTTTAATGGTTTGTTCCATTTACTTCACCACATTTCTATCGTTATCTTATTTATCCTTTCAATACCGACAAACTCGGTAATACCATTATACTATAAACTTATATAAATTGCAAGTGGTAATATGCTGGTATATTTATATGATTTAAGTATTATTTTAACCTTCCTTTAACCAAACTCAATACATTTTTTGCTCATATTTGTGGATATCAGCCAATTTTTGCGAACTTTACAAAAAAATCTTTACTTTTTGTTTATAATATGGTATCATATACTCAAAGGTGTATAGTCATATATCGATTTTTATTTTATTGCATTTTTGTCTGCAAAACTACTTTACTTTTGCGAGATAATGTGTTAAAATGTAAAGTATAAAATCGTTAACTTTACGCCTTACGGCAGATTGGAGTATTACTATGATCGACAAGATTAGATCAGAAAGTATGGATCTCCTCTTTGAGGCTATCCTTACTCTCGAAAATGTTGATGACTGCTATAAATTCTTTGATGACCTCTGCACAAGCATCGAACTGAAAGCTTTCGCCCAGAGACTTCAGGTCGCTAAATTGCTCGACGAGCACAGAGTCTATAACAGCATCGTCACCGAAACCGGTGCAAGCACAGCGACGATAAGCCGTGTCAACCGTTCCCTCAAAGACGGTAATGACGGTTACGAAATGGTCTTTAAGCGTCTTGCCGATAAATCTAAATCCAAAAAATAAACCGGGAAAGGACAGTATCTGAATGAATAAGACGGGATTTTTCAAAAAAACTGTTGCAGCTCTGTCTACAGCCGCTATGCTCGTGACTAACTGCATACCAGCTACAGGTAATGCTGCATATGTAGATCCTGAGAATCCAAACAACTACGATAACTTTGCTGAGGCTCTTCAGCTCGCCCTCTGTTTCTATGATGCCAATAAATGCGGTGATGAAGTCGCTGAAGACGGCTACTACTCATGGAGAGGCGATTGCCACATTAAAGACGCAGAGATCCCTCTTCAGCCTATGAATCCTATGCCAAAAGTCAATAAAGGTAAAACTGACGAAGAACTCGGTGACGGTCAGGGTACCGGTACAGGAGACAGCGGTAAAGCTAAGCCTGAGGACGGTTCTACAGATCCCTCTCTTTACGTCGGCGTAAATATGTCCCAGAAGTTCATCGATGCAAATAAAAAATATCTCGATCCTGACGGTAACGGTACTCTCGACCTTACCGGCGGCTGGCACGATGCCGGAGACCACGTTAAGTTCGGTCTTCCGGGAAGTTACTCCGCTTCAACTCTTGGTTGGGGTTACTACGAGTTCCCAGAAGCATATAAAGAGCTCGGTCTTGATAAGCACGTTGAGGATGAGCTCCGCTGGATAAACGACTACTTCATGAAGGCTACTTTCCTCGATGATGACGGAAAAGTTGTTGCTTACTGTTATCAGGTCGGCGAAGGTAATAACGACCATAACTACTGGTGTCCTCCTGAGCTTCAGGTCGACGGTACCGTAGTAGCGTCCTCTTCATGCGGTGTTAAGCGTCCTGCTTACTTTGCTACAACAGAAATGCCTGCTTCCGACCAGTGTGCCGGTGCAGCTGCTTCTCTTGCTGTAAACTACCTCAACTTCAAGGACACTGATAAGGCTTATGCTGAAAAGTGCCTAAAATACGCTAAGGCTCTCTATGAGTTCGCAAGAGAGACCCATATGGAGACATGGACTCCTGGTACAACGCCTAACTGCCTCAGCCTCGGCTACGACGGTGGTTTCTATACTTCAAGCTACGACTATGATGAGCTCTCATGGGCTGCTGTATGGCTCTACTACTGTACAGAAAATTATGACTATATCGATCATATCGTCGCTGTAGATGAGTCTGCTCCTAACGATAAGGGTGCTTATCCTTATGTTGGCTACCTCAAGCGTATCATGACCGATACAGGTAACTGCTGGCAGAACATCTGGGTACACTGCTGGGATACCGTATGGGGCGGCGTTTTCGCTAAGCTCGCTCCTGTTACAAATACAGCCCGTGACTGGTATATCTTCAACTGGAACCTCGAATTCTGGTCAGGTGTAAGCCCTGAGACAGCTGCTGCTGTAGAGGCAGGCAAGGAACTCGAACAGAAAGATGAAAAGGGCAATGTAACTAAAGTTAAGCCTATGAGAAAGCAGTTCACCGAAGTTACAGGTCATAAGTACTTCGGTATGGACGACTTCCTCTGGAATATGCCTTTCACTTACGACCAGATCCCTGATCTCGAAGAAAAACCGGGTAACTATATCGCTAAATCACCTAACGGCTGGGCTGTTGTTGCCGGTTACGGTAGTGCTCGTTATAATACTGCTGCCGGACTTCAGGCTATGGTTTATGCTAAGGAAACAGGCGACCTCAAGTTCGCAAGATGGGCTAAGGATCAGATGGAATACATCCTCGGCGACAACCCGATGGGCTATTCTTACGAAGTTGGTTACGAGAACAGCTATGCTACTCTCCCACACCACCGTTCATCTCACTGCTCAGCTAAGCAGAGCATGGATGACCCGATAGCACAGGTACACACTCTCTGGGGTGCTCTCGTCGGCGGTCCTGACCTCAACGACTACCACCTCGATGAAACTAAGGAATACATCTACAACGAAGTTACTGACGACTACAATGCTGCTTTCTGCGGCGACCTCGCTGGTCTCTACTACTTCTACGGTGCTAAGGGCAAGGAACTCGAAGATAAGAACCACATTATCCCTGACTTCGATATGTCCAAAAATGCTAAGAACGGATTCGATCAGGTTGATAAAGACGGTAATCCGCTTCCTGTTGGTCTCTACGTTGCAGGTGGTAAGAATCAGGAACAGGACAGCAGCGTTCAGCTTAAATTAGTTGTTTACAACAGAACTATCGATCCTCCGAAGTTTGAAAGCGACATCAGAGCAAGATATTACTTCAATATCTCTGAGCTCGAAGAACAGGGATATGGTATCGACTATATCGTTCCTCGCATCGACTACGATCAGGAAAAGAGCTATTCAGACGGTAAAAACGAAGCTAAATTCACAGGTCCTTTCAAGTACGATGATAAGGGTACTTACTACATCGATGTTCAGTGGAAAGACTGCGACTTCTACGGCAGCCGTGTTTACCAGTTCGCTCTTACTACTAAAATGGATCCTGAAAAGAATATCTATCCTAAGTGGGATTCAAAGAACGACTACAGCTATAATGACCTCGTTTCATTCGCTGATGACAACGAAGCAGCTGCTATAACAGACAGAATCACTCTCTACGCTGATAACAAGCTCGTTTGGGGTGTTGAGCCTGACGGTACAACTCCTGATGATGTCAAGGCTGAGCCGGCACCAAAGAATGTTGTTTGGGGCGATGCTAACTGCAGCGGTGACGTTAAGATGAATGACTCTGTTCTTATAATGCAGTCACTTGCTAATTCTGATGAGTTCGGTGAGAATGGTACAGATAAAAATCACTTAACTTCTGACGGAAGCTACAATGCTGACGTTTATGAAAACGGAACAAGCGGCATCACTAATAGAGATGCTCTCCAGATACAGATGTACCTTATCAAGGTCGTAAAATCACTTGATCCTAAGGATGCTAAATAAGCCAAAATCTCAAAACCCGAAGCACTTTAAGTGCTTCGGGTCAATTATTTATATGAGGTTATATATAATATATATAAGAAAGTACTGAAACAAAAAATGTCTCGGTAATCAAATCACTCTATTGGATATTTTAGTTTTTCATCCCCCGGAACCTGCTTTAAAACCGCTATGATTCGATCAATATCGATCCCGACTATATCTTTATCCGGATTTTCAGAGTACTGTATTCGTACATCTCCTGTAATACCAATGTTATATGTATACTCTTTTTTATCTGAGATAAAATGTATAATTATGTCGTGTGAAGGACAATCACAGCCTGTTTCGTAAGATGATCTTGCATTAAAGCAGTCCACAAGTTTTTCGATTTGTTCATCGTCTTCTATTTCAATTTGAGGTCTTAATGAGAGCAGCTTTGCGATTCTTTGATTATATTCCACACGAACTAAAGTAATGTCATGCATCTTTGGTGGATGCGAATTGTGCTTAATTACAATAACGATTATTATTGCAATTACTATAAGTACTACTGCTGCTCCTTTACTTATTTTCTTCAATTGTCGCATCTCCTATTTTTTTAAAAAATTAAATCAGTCCAAAATGTCTAAGTGCATTTGCTATCCCGTCTTCTTCAATCGGAGTTGTAATGTATGAAACATAAGGATATATTTTTTCAGCTCCGCCCATTGCTATGCTGTTCGGAACTGCTTGCAGCATCGGCAGATCATTCATACTGTCCCCTATCGCATATGCCTCATCTATTGGAATATTGAGCTTTTTCAGTATCTTCTCTATCGCTGTAGCCTTAGAGTATCCATGAGGTACATTCTCATAGAATCCTTCGCCTCGGTCTATTATCTCAAAGTACGGACTTATCTCTCGTTTGAACATCTCAAAATCAGTCTTATCGTTCACCCAGACTACAAACTTATCAAATACAAAGTCATCGTCCTCTACTCGTCCAGATACATCTATGCCACTGTTAACAAATACTTCCATAAAATAACGAAGTCCCTCTGTCATCACAGCTTCTTCATCAAAGAAATAACCGTCCCTATGCTCGTATACCGGTGTGATATTGCACTTTCTTACTATTTCCGCTACCTTACGGCAAAATGACTGTTCAAGTGTACTCGAAAAAATCACTTCGCCTTTGTACTCTATATGAGTTCCGCATCCACATAAATATCCGTCAAATCCAAGCTCCTTTACCCTCGGACTTATATTGAATGCAGTCCTTCCACTGTTAACAAAAGTCAGATTCCCCCTGCGTCTTGTCTCCGCTATAGCAGCCCTTGTACTTTCAGGTATTATCGCTCTTTCGTCCTCAGTAACAAGAGTTCCGTCAATATCAAAAAATATAACCGCCATTTTATTACCTCCGTTCAACTCTCATAATTATATAACTTTGTCAGATGATTGTCAATATCTAAAATAGCTTCTTTTTAATCCTGACTTTTAGATAAAAAATAAAAATAATTCTTTGTTCCGCATCAGCTATTGACTTTTTATCAAATATGGTGTATAATAATAAAGCTGTCGAGGTGTGGCTCAGTTTGGTAGAGTACTACGTTCGGGACGTAGGGGCCGCAGGTTCGAATCCTGTCACCTCGACCATGTTTAAGTCCTCATTCTTTGAGGACTTATTTTTATGGATAGAAAAGAATTCTGAAAGAATATTAAAAAGCTGTATATTCACATCTCCATGTAAATATACAGCTTTATTTATTTTACATAATCCATAAGTTTTTGAGACAGTTCATATCTGTCTTCGTCTGACTGACATCCTGCAACAACAGAAACATAGGTCTTTCCGTGTGATTCAAAAGCAGTAATGAGTGAATATCCGGCATAAAGTGTAGTACCGGTTTTCATTCCGAATACATTGCTTGAGTAGTATTCGCTGTTGACATCGAGAAAAAGGTTTGAATTGGTCCAGTTAAAAGCCTTTCCCTCAGATGTATAAGCAGTAGTCTGTGCAGTGCCGACAATTTTTTTGATCTCATTGACAGACAACGCATATTCTGCAAGTTTGATAAGGTCAGCGGCTGTTACATATTGTCCGGAATCGTCCCAACCGTCCGGAGTAGTAAAGTGACTATCTCTCATGCCTATATCAGCTGCTGTTTTATTCATAAGGTCAACAAAATAGTCAACAGCCTCATAGTCGGTCATATCAGAATTATTCAACGAATATGCTGTTGAAGCTGCTATCGCATATGCAGCATCGTTACCGGACGACATCAGTAGACCTGTTATAAGATCGTGCATTGAAAGTGTATCATACAGTTCAAGTCCGCAAAGACTTGAATATGGCTGTACCATGCTTTGCTCCGAGCCAACAGTGCATATCTCATTGCTTCTGACATACTTCAATGCTGTTATAGCGGTCAGCAGTTTGGTAAGACTTGCCGGAGACACTCTTTCATTTATTTTATCACTGTATAATATCTGTTTATCCTCAACACAGTACAAAGCAGCAGCTTCACAAGTCGGATAATCTACCTTTGCAAATGTCGTTACAGGAGTGGTCGTCGTTGTGGGACTTGCTGTCACCAGTGGTGTTGTAGTCTCAGATGTTACTATTTTTTGTACTTTTGTACTTTTCTTCTCATCAGATGAATGAGATCTCTTTACGCATCGGCAAAGCATGATAGCCGCAATTAAAATAATAACGACTAAAAATACCCTGTCGGTCCTTAGTTTATACTTCATTATTTAATGATCGCCTTTAAAATATTATTTTGTTCAGGAGTAAGCATTTGTTTTCCTGATATATAGCGATTTTCCGGATATTGGAAAGTCACTTTTTATATTATAAACTAAAAATGCCGATTAGTCAAGATATGTTTATGTCGCAAAACAAGTTATTTTGTCGATGTGATTACACGATTTCTTTTAATCTGCGGTGCAAAATAGTGAGTTCCGCCTGTTGGTGCTAAGGTCACCAATAAGGTCACGGCTGAGGAGCGGAATGAGCTGCTGTCACGAAATCCGGTCAATGTTCATAATTCATCTGTTGACAAATCCGGTGAAAGTGGTATAATAAAGTCAGGAGCAATAAGCGGTGCGTTGGATTATGAGGGTGAAGACTATGAAAAAGCCAAGGCACACGCAAAACGTTATTATGACGCTGTTCGGAAAATGACTACAGATGTTAATTGAATAGCTGAAAACACCGGTTTCTCGGAGAAACTTATTCAATCTATCAAGGATTTTGTGTTTAATGAAAAACATGACCTTGGAGATACATATGATTATTTTGTTCCTGATTATAAAATGGCTCAGTTATGGCAAAGACTTATTGAGGGTAAACATATATATATGGCAGAATGTACTTTGAAGATAACGATGATGTCATAAAAATGCTTCGTGATATTTTACCTGAAACTCCCCTTCAGGTAAACAATGTTGTTTCTGCAATATCAAAGTTTGGAAGGTGATTTAATGTATTATGGAAAAATGACCAAAGAGCTTGAAGGCTTGTATAAAGAATATAAAGCTAAGTGGGGATGTAATCCTGACGGCTATGAAAATGCAGAGTATGGGGCAGACGAATATAGTGAATATGTGACAGATATAAAGGAATCAATCAAACAGGGAATTGAATTACCTGATTTGTATTCTCATGATGATGAATTTTAATACAAACTAAACCGCCCATAACAAGGCGGTTTTCTTATCCCCATTTGAAGGAGGTGAGGAGAATAAATCACTCTTAGAAAATCAAACTCTTACTGTTTCTCTTCAAGCTCATTGAACATATTAAGCATAGTAGGGTTGTCCTTAGCAAGCGATTTTATAGTAAGCTGATTCTGAGCCTTATCATTTGCAAGACGGAGATTGTTAAGCGACTTTTGCAGATTCTCTTTGACTTTATTTAGATGATCGATAGTCTTGTCGATTTCCTCAATAGCATTGTTGAA
This sequence comes from Ruminococcus sp., assembly GCA_017441505.1. Taxonomy (GTDB): domain Bacteria; phylum Bacillota; class Clostridia; order Oscillospirales; family Ruminococcaceae; genus Ruminococcus. Next base: position 162,569 of record JAFRXL010000043.1, on the reverse strand, counting down.
CTGCTTACCGGCAAGGGTATAGTTTTTGGAGAACGCAGTTTTGAAGTCCTCAATACGCTCTTCAAAACGGGTTATATCTATCTCCTGATTCTTTATCTCAGCAAGCTGACGTTTGTACTCCATTGAATTCATGGCGGCATTACGCAATATAGTTATCATAGGGATAAAAAACTGCGGACGTATTACGTACATTTTCTCATAGTCATATGAAACATCGACTATGCCCTGATTATAGAGCTCACTATCTGATTCAAGGAGTGAAACAAGTACTGCGTATTCACATTTTTTATTTTTTCTGTCCTTGTCGAGCTTAGCAAAAAAGTCCTCATTTTTGTGTTTAGTCGCAGTTGTATCCATTTCGTTTTTCATCTCAAACATTATGGAGATCAGCTCGTTGCCGTCAACGTCTTTTTCACGGTAGATATAGTCACCCTTACTGCCTTCACGGACATCGTTGTCCTTACCGAATTCAGCGTTGCGGAATGCGGTCGCACGTATCATATTGAATGCGTTCTCACAATGCTGTTCAAGTGTCTCACCTATCATTTTTGTGGACATTTTTATTTTCAGTTCCTTATAATAGTCAAGTGTCTCCTGCTGAGCCTTTAGCTTTGCCTCATACTCAGCCTTTTGAGTATCACGCTCTCTCTCGACCTGAGAAACGGCTTCACGGAGTTCAAGCTGACTTTTGAGCTGAGCTTTTTCAAGTTCGGCATTAAGTCTGGTGACCTCTTCGTTTCGCTTGCTCAGCTCTGCATTATTGGCTGAAATTATCTCGTTAAAAGCTTTCTTCTCTTTATCGACAGCTTTTGATATTTCAAGTTCTGTACGGCTCTGACTATTCTTTGCGTCAGATTCGAGCTGCTGCAATTGGAGCTTCAAGCCATTTATTTCGCTGTCCTTTTCAGCAAGTGCCTTGTTTAGGTTGAGCTCGCCCTCTTTTCTTGCGGACTCCATAACATCTTCAAGTCTTTTATGTACCTCGTTATCAAATTCTTTTGTACGCACCTGACTAAGTATTGCAGCATATCCAGCTTCATCAACGGTGAATGCCTTGCCGCAGTGCGGACACTTTATCTCATTCATTTTATCATTACTCTCACAAATTGCGACCTAATATTTTTATCCAAGACTTTCAAGCAGTTCCGGAAGCTCGCTGAACTTTTTGAGCTCCGGAACAGTCTGCTCTATTTTTCCGAATCCATAAGCTGCATGGATAAAGTCATAACCGGCTTCCATAGTTGCGTTATAGTCGCCCTGAATATCACCGATATAGTAAGCATTATCAAGCGAATTTCTCTCGGCAAGAAGCTTGATGTTCTCCCCTTTTCCTTTCAGGTTATTTCCATAGCATTCTATGTCGTCAAAGTATTTTCCAAAGCCGTAATGTTCAAGAAAAGCTTCGATATATCCGCTCTGGCAGTTGCTCACGATATACAAATTGAATCCTTTTTCTTTAAGACGTATAAGCGTTTTTTCAAGTTCCGGATAAAGTACTCCGCCGTGTTTACGCAGATACTCATTTTCATATTCACAGCACAGCTGAAGCAGTTCAGTACGTTCTTTTTCAGAATAGCCACGGAATACTCCCTCAGCAACTTTGTCCATTGTAAGTCCCATAACGGACATTATATCTTCCTTTGTCACATCTTCACGCTCGCAGCCTATCTCTCTTAATTTTTCAGTCCATGAAGCAGCAACATTCTCCGATGAATCCCACAAAGTACCGTCCATATCAAATATCAGACCTTTTTTCATTTTCGTTCCACCATCCTATCGTATATTTCATCAAGCTGTACTCTGTCGAGCGATATATCGTCAAGTATAGTTATTCTTCCTGTTCTTACGGTACGGGCTTTATCCCACATATCTGCAAACATATCCTTTGTTATTCCGTACGACACAGGGGATATATCAAGTCCGTAAGTGCCGTAAAAATCAATAAGTCCCTTTGCATCCTGTCCCTGAAAAATGCAGGCTGGTACACTTCCGAGTGCTACTGCAAGACCGTGTGATATTTTTATATCCGGATAGTACTCCTCAATTGCGTGTGCAAAAAGATGCTCACTTCCGCTGCACGGGCGTGATGAACCGGCTATCTCCATAGCAAGTCCGCCCATAACAAGTGCCCTTGATAGAATCCTGATAAATACACGGCTCTTCATATTCTTTTCGTCGCAGTGGTATACAGAGTCATAACTCATCCTGCTCAGAGCATATGCAAAATCGTCTATTCGTGCGGACGTTTTTGCCGCCGAAAGCTTCCAGTCAAACAGAGCAGTATGCTTGGCTATCGTATCGCCTATTCCGGACAGTGTCTGACCCTCCGGAGCATTGATTATCATATTTGTATCTACTATTATCGCAGTTGGTATCTTGCAGGCAAAGGTCTTACGAGCTTTTCCGTATGTTTCAAGCACTGAAAAAGGTGACGCAAGTGAATCATTGCTCAGTGAAGTAGGCATACAGATGTAGACAGCCTTACTTATATGTGCGGCATACTTAGCTGTATCAAGTACTCTTCCGCCGCCTATCCCGATTATGACTTTTATGTCCTCGACACATACTTTCTTAGCTATAGCTACAGCCTCGTCAAAGCTTGCCTCTTTCATTGCAAAGATCTCCGCATCGCCGAAATCCTTGCTAATATCAGTTATCTTTTCTCTATAAATGTCTATAAGGAACTTCTCAGATATAACTATAGTCTTCTGACCTATAATATCAGGTATATAACGCTTGATTATATCATCGGAATGAAAAAAAGCGTCCTCCTCAACTGCAAGACATATCGGAAGATCGAATCTTGTATGCTGATTCATAATATCACCTCGAATTAATAAATGTATTTTTATTATATCATATTTCTTGCTGATTAGCAATAAAAATCCCCGAAAGCGATCATATCATCACTTTCGGGGAGATAATGCTATTCAGTTATGGCTGAGATCAGTCCTGATAATAGGAATCTATTCCAAGATACTCTTCAAGTGTCCAGTTGTTATCGTGGAGCACCTTAGCTGTATCAGCTCCGACATATCTTATATGCCACGGTTCATACTGATAACCTGTAATGCTCTCTTTGCCCTTTGGATACCTTATGATAAATCCGTACTTATAGGCATTATCTGCGAGCCACTTTGCCTCAGGCGATGAAGCGAATGTGTCGCTCATATAATTTACGTCAATAGCAAGTCCGGTCTGATTTTCGGAGTGTCCCGGACGAGCTGCAACGAAATCTGTTTTTGTTTTGCCGAATGTACTTACATAGTTATTGTATATCTTTTCCTGTTCAGCATATGAACGGTAACCTGATGAAACAAATATGCTCATTCCCTCTACAGCTGCGTCACCTGCAAGCTTAGCAAACTGCTCTTTAGCTGTAGGATTAAGAGCACCCGGAGCATAGTCTTCAGGAAGTCCGTAAGTCTTATTGACAACGAGTATTCCGTCGATGAATGTTACGCCGTCAATAACACGTACAACATGATTTGAAGGATATGTTATTGAGGACGGTGTCTTATCTCCAGATGAAGATGAATTGCTGTTTGTCTTTACGTTTACCTTTACCTCGGCTTTTACATCAGGGTCTGAAACGCTCTTTACTGTAACTACACATGAACCTTCTTTAAGTCCTGTTATCCAGCCTTCGTTGTCGACTACAGCAATGCTCTCGTCAGAACTTGACCATACAGCGGACTTATTTGCTGCTGTTGAAGGGAGCATTATCATCATGACCATATCTCCCTCACCAACTCTGAGGTCGAGTTCAACCTTGCTCAGTCTTATATCGCTTACCTTATCCTTCTCTGTAACCGTGAGCTTTATATCAGCCTTTACCGAAGGATCAGCTATGCTGAGTACTGTTATTGTACAAGTTCCGCTTTTGAGTGCTGTTATAGTGCCTTCGTTATCAACTGTAGCTACAGTCTCATCGGAGCTTATCCATTTCTGAGCTTTGTTCTTTGCTGTCAGAGGGAGGATAGTAGCCTTTGAAGAGCCTTTTTCTCCAACATTAAGATACATTTCATATTTGCTCAGACGTATCTCAGTTACACCGTTAGGGTCGGTAACAGTAACTTTTATCTCGCTCTTAACGTCAGGATTGTCAACGCTCTGAACTGTTATAGTACAGAATCCGGCAGACTTTGCTGTTATGCATCCGTCAACATCAACGACTGCTGTCTTCTCATCAGAACTTGTCCATTTAACTGACTTATTAGGTGCAGATACCGGAAGCAATGAAGCTATAACAATATCGCTCTCGCCTACATTGAGCTTGACCTCAGTCTTGCTGAGCTTTATCTCATGAACTGTGTAAGGGTCAGCATATGTAGTGGTCACTGAACCTGTTGAAGTTGAAGAAGAGGACTTAGAAGTGGTAGATACAGCAGATGTTGTATCAGTACTTGTAGTCAAAACAGATTTTGTGCTTGTAGACGTTGATTTAGAAGTCGTAGATGATGCTTTGCCGCTTGTAGTTGACTTGGCGGTAGTAGAGGATGCCTTGCCGCTTACTGTAGTCTTGGCAGTTGTTGAAGTCGCCTTACCGCTTACAGTTGACTTAGTAGTGGTAAATGTCCCCTTGCCGCTTGTTGTTGACTTGGCAGTAGTAGAAGATACCTTGCCGCTTACTGTAGTCTTGGCAGTTGTAGTGGTCGCCTTACCGCTGACAGTTGACTTTGTAGTTGTAGATGTTCCCTTACCGCTTGTTGTTGATTTGGCAGTAGTAGAAGTTACTTTGCCGCCTGAAACAGTAGTTGTGGAAACACTCTTTGTTGTAGTAGTTACCGATGTGTCAGGCTTTGTAGTCGTACCTGTATTTCCGGAAGGATTGCCTACCAAAAGCTTATTTCTCTTTAAGAATTCGGTTATAGTCTTATCGCTTATCTCTGAGCGGTAAGCATAGAACATAAGGATGAGTGAAGCATCTGTACCATCAACAGAACCATCAATGTTTACATCAGCTGCTTCTTTCTGTTCAGCGTTGAAGTTGCCTGGCTTTTCACTGGCGATAAGTGCGTACTCCGAAAGTACAAGTGCAGCATCACTGCCGCTGACAGCATCATCACCGTCCACATCTCCTGCAACAAGTTTTGTTGCAGGAGTATTATCGCTCTTACCTGAAGTCGCAGTTTTTTCTGCAGCAGTCGCTGTTCCGAATGATATTGAACTCATTGTAAGAGCTAATGATAAAACAGCCGCTAAAAATTTTTTTGATCTCATAAATACTCCCTTCTATGAAATAATATAACGATATTATAAAATACGCAAGTAAATTATATCACAAAATTACAAGAAAGAAAAGATATTTTCAAGTTTTTGGTAACATTAAAATGACGAAATTTAATATATTCTTCGTCCTTTTGTATGTTAAAAACGCAAAAAGGGACTACCTTTCAGATAGTCCCGATCTGACATTATTCGATAGTAACTTTTTTCATTACCTGTGGCTGTACAGGCTTATCTCTGAAATCTGTTGCAACAGCAGCGATCTCGTCAACGACCTCAATACCTTCGATGACTTTTCCGAATGCAGCGTACTGACCGTCAAGGTGAGGAGCGTCCTCGTGCATTATGAAGAACTGAGAACCTGCTGAATCAGGCATCATTGAACGTGCCATTGAAAGAACTCCTCTTGTGTGCTTGAGATCGTTCTTTACGCCGTTTGCTGCAAATTCTCCTTTGATATTCCAGCCCGGACCGCCTGTACCTGTTCCGTTCGGACAGCCGCCCTGTATCATAAAGCCAGGTATAACTCTGTGGAAAGTAAGTCCGTCATAAAAGCCGGACTTAACGAGCTTTTCAAAATTTTCACATGAAATAGGAGCTATATCAGGATAAAGCTCTATCTTTATCTTCTTACCATTTTCCATTTCGATTACTACCATTTGTTTTTCCTCCATTATCCAATTTCTATCCTGACAGACGAAGGAGTCTGACTCTTTTCAAGTCTGCCGTATGGATCAACATAATTTGGCTGTTTACTATCCCAGAACTGATCCAGCATAGATTTTGTGCTTGTTTCAGCTTCAGCTTCAAGTGAAGTATCTTCAGAAGCATCTTCTGTTTCAGAAGTGGATTCCGAACTTGGCTGAACATCATCATTATTATATGTTTCAGCCGGCGGCTGTATCTCATATTCAACTGCCGGAGCTTCACCGGTAACAGTAACATATACTGTAACTGTAGGCACAACATTATTCAGCTTTTTCTTAGATGATTCCTTGTTTTTGTCATCAATGCTTCTTGCACATGATCTTCCGGCAAGAACTACGAGGATAGACGCCATAACAGCTATAAGCAGACCTAAAGCTCTACGGGTCTCCATATTATCCTCCCTTCCGGGAATATCCCATGTTATAGTTTCATTCATATAAAACAAAACATTAATATTATTATACTTTTTTTACAGGCTATTGTCAAGCAAAAATATTGCGGACCAGAGAAAAAACTCCGGTCCGCACATTATTACTTTAACTTCTTTGATGCCATAAATGAAAGTATAGCAACTCCGATACACATCAATGCCATTATAACAGGTGCAGGACTTAGGCGGATAAGATCGCCGAGTATTTCGCTGTCACTGTTCTTGGATCTGATATGTACACCTTCAATAAAAAGCATGATATAAGACACTGCCGGAAATATAGCCGATATACCAAGTATCTTTACCGCCAATGGTATCTTTTTCAGATAGAGCGTTATAAAGGAAATAACCGCAAATATCAGCGTAACTCCGCTTGTCGCAAGCATGGTATATACTGTCAGCATTGTCATATCATCATCAATTTCAGCGGAAAAATCGCTGAATCCTACTTCTTTGAGCACGGCAATGGTCGAAAGAAGGTTTGTGCCGACATAATTATCTTCCATTAATCTTGTCTGAAAGGCTGACACATAAAATACACCTGCTGTAAGCATTCCGATTATTATGAAAATAAAAACATATACATATGCACTTATGCCGCCTGTGCTTTTTATTGCCTTTTGATTTTGAGGCGGATAACCGTAATTCGGCTGCTGATAATTATATGCAGGCTGCTGAACATAATTAGGCTGTCTGCCGTAAGCAGGCTGTTGATTGTAATTCTGCTGCTGAGGATACACAGGCTGCCTTATCCTTCCATTATTCTGTGGATAGTGGACTGTAAGCCCACAGTTCGGACAGAATGTTGCTCCGTTCTGAAGCTGTGTTCCGCAAGTCTTACATACCATATCAGTACCTCTCTTTATCCTATCTTTTCGAGCTTTAACTCATACAGTGAAACATTTGAATAGTCTTTTCCGCCGATCTGGAGCACTATCTCAGCATTTTTGTCAGTCGCCGGAGATGTGAACTCGGTTTCAAACGGTACTTTTTCTCCGCCGCCTGCGAATTTACCTGTATAATACACCTCGGAGCCGTCTTTGCTTCTCAGTAAAACAGGTATTTCCATTCCCGCAGGAGAAGTGCACTTGAATGTAAGACGATATTTTCCGCCTTCTTTTATATCTATGCCTTTTACCCTTGCTTCGATGTCATCAGGCTCAGTTCCGCCTGTTACAGTATTCATCCAGAATGAACGGTCATAATCAGAGAAGTAAGAAGCCGCATTTGCTCCGGACTCCTTGTCGCAAACAAGCTCATACTCTGCATCAGATGCCATATCAAGACCTATCTGATCCGATTCAATGCCAAGTACCTGACATATTTTATCGGCAAGTACATATGCACTACGCTGCTGAGTTTTCTCACTTGGATGCCAGTCAGAACCATATCCGTCGGACTGAGTGTGCGTAACAGACCAGTAGTTCATGATACGCTCATCACCGGTATTTTTCTTGTAATTGGCAACTGCTTCCTCAATAAGCTTATATTCGTCAGCTCCGCCCATTGTACCAAGTGTGCATATGATATATGCGTCCGGATTATTCTTTCTTACCTGAACAAGGAATTTTTCGTATTCAACGGTAAATTCCGGTGAACGTGCTTCAAAGTCCTTATCGATGTAGCTTGAATCATTTGTTCCAAGATTTATAACTACCACATCATTGGGCTTTGCTGAGAAATCCCATGAAACGTTATACGGAGAGAATTTGCCGATCATCTCGTAATATGGAGGAACGAGCTGTCCGGTATTCTTCTCGCCGGATGTATATCCGGAAATAATTCCGTGACCGCTGTAACTTACTGCACTGTAATCAGCATCAAGCTTCTGGGCAGTAAGGTACGCATAGGATTTCATAAAGTTTTCAGTAGTTGTCTTGAAGGATTCATTCTGTGAAGCTCCCTCTACACCATAGGCACAGGTTATTGAGTCTCCTATAAACTCTATCCGGAGGTCTTTTTCCGGAGTCGGTTTTACCGGATCAGAAATACTTGAATCTGTTCTTATAGCGGAAACTCCCATAACACCGCTGTTTGCCTCGGAAAGATGTATTACCTTGACCTTAACGGTCCTTAGCTGTTCACCGCTGAACAGTTCAACAGTACGTTTTGAACTTGTAATAACATCATCAAGTATTACTTCATCGTTGATGAGAACGGCATATCTCGGAGCCTGATCCTTGTCGCTGGAAATGCCTGATCCAGCGTTAATATCGAGCTCAGCCGATCTTGCAGTAACCGTAAATTCTACTGCTGATCCGCTGTGAACGAGCCATGTCACATCGTCTTTCACCAAATTTCGGCCTATGAATTTGACATTTTCCTCTGATGCAGGACAAACAGTCTGCTTGAATTCTCCCAGATCAAGCATTGCTCTCCTCATAAGAACCATATCAAATCCGTCGACTACGCCATCATCATCGAGGTCGAAATCTCCGCTCAGTCCTCCCTTTCCGAGCAGATAATCGTTTAGATCTTTCAGATCATTGCTGTTATATTTAGCTCCGGCAGCGTGGACGTTTGTGCCTATGACCGCAGCCGCCGATACCGCTAAAGCAGCAGGTACTATTTTCTTTTTCATAAAGAAAAAACACCCCTTTCATAGTACGCTATGCTTTAAAAATATATAATTTACAAAATAATTATATCTCATTTGTATAATAATTGTCAATAGATTTTTTGTTCATTTTTATATCTTGTCTGACCACTTTTTGTCATATTATAAAACATCTTTACATACGTTGTGGTTTCTGATATAAAATCATTGTTAAAAATAAAGCTGTGAAGCAGGCGATACTTCACAGCTTTTCAAATTTACGATATAGCTTCTTCAGCTATTTTCTTTATATCGAGCTTTATATCCTTATCCTTGCAGTGTATGGTGAGTAATTGATTTTCTGTTACCAGACTGTAAGCCACTGAATACTCCAGACGGAGATCATCTTTACACTCATAACAGCACCCCATATCCTGTCCGAAAGGCAGACACGGATAAATCCAGAGATCATCATTAGAGCCGTAGCTGTCAAGTTTTGTTTTAATGCAGGTCAGGAACGTATCTACATCAATATGAATAATAATTTGTCCGTCCGGAATCATTTCACCGCCGGCAGGTACATTATTCCCTTCCTTATCTTTAAGCAGTTCACCGTCCATATAAACACAGTCCTTCACTGTATCTTCCGTAAATTCTGCATTATTAGGTATACATACATAATCACGCTTCCCGTCTTTTTCGTACAGATAGGCTTTACCGTAAAGATCAGTCTCTGTAGTGCAGTCAACCTGCTTTGCTTTCGCAAGTGACGGATTTTTGCACAGGAAGAAATAACAGCCTGAAAATATCATTACAATAACTGCTAAAACTGCTGTAATACGCATAGTCCAAATTTTTCTGCGTACCTTTTTAAGAGGATCAAGATTTTCAAAATTATTTTTTATCTCTATCCTGCCGCTTTTCATATCTTCATATATTTTCTTGCATTCTTCACACGATGCAAGGTGTATATCTATCTCTTCCCTGCTCTCATCGGATGCCATGTCATCGCAATAGAGTGGAAGAAGGTCTCTTATAATGTTACATTTCATAATATCACTCCTTTTTCAATTTATGTTTTGCACGATAGAATGTCACTCTCGCCCAACTTTCAGTTTTCCCAAAAAGCTCTCCTATTTCGGCAAATGTCATAGAACCTGTTGCTCTTAGCAAAATAACCTCTTTTTCTTTCTCAGGCAGACTATGTATCTGCTTCAGCACGAACATTTTAGAATTCGCACTTTCTGCGGCTTTATCAGGCGGTATGACTCCTATATCAAGTGCAGAAGGATCAGGCTCTTTGTCGGTGGAAGGATGATATTTTCTTCTTTTCAGCTCATTCTGCCATAGGTACTTTGCTATCTGACACAACCACGTAAATACAGAACACTTGCCTTCAAATCTGTCAAGCGACTTTATAGCCTGACAGAATGTCTCCTGCATCAGCTCCTGAGATATATCTGGTTCATGAGTTATGCTAAGAAGATATGCATAGACTTTTCTGCCGTATTTTTCATAGTATTCCTCGATCTCTTTTTTCATCGCCCTGTCCCCTCCTTTCCTTTTTTCAGAAGCTTCTGTATGTTAGTGGCTTGATAATTCAAAACGTTACAAATTTTTTCACCTTTTTATCATATCACATATCACATTTTATTTCAATCAGTTCCAATACTTGAAATTATTTTCAGTTTCTGTTATTATTTATATAGAAATTTTTCCTGATACCCCGTTTTTGAGGGTATACCATTCGTATTCTATAATTGATCTTGGGGGGTGGTCAAGTGGACGTAAACGCAAAAGAACTCGTTTCTAAAGTATACAGAGCTAAAAAGGACAGTCAGGCTGCTGATGAACTTATTGAGACATATATGCCTTTTATAAAGTCAGAGACTGCAAAATTCCTTAAACGCTCGCCTGATAACAGCGACGATGAGCTGAGTATAGCCATGTTCGCTTTCTATGAAGCTATCCGGAACTATTCAAGGCTGAAAGGTGCTTTTTTAAAATTTGCCTCCCTGCAGATCAGAAGCAGACTTATCGACAATTTCCGGAAAGAAAAAAGAAATTCAGGTCTTATTTCACTTGATTCATCAACTGATGACGACGATAAAAACGAACTTATCGATACTATCAGCGATGACCACGATGATTATGAGGAACATGAGCTTCGTGAAGCTACCCGTAATGAGATCGAAGAGCTTTCTGCTCAGATGAATGATTTTGGCGTTTCAATGAGCGATGTTGCTGAAAACTCCCCCAAACAGCACAGAACTCTTGAAATTTGCCAGAAGGCTGTCAGATATGCAAGAAATAATCCCGAGATACTCAATGATTTTTTGAGGACAAAGAAAGTTCCTATCGCCAGACTCGCTGAGGGTGCTGAGGTCGAAAGGAAATCACTTGAAAGACATCGACGCTATCTTGTGGCTGTTCTTCTTATCTGTACAAACGGATACGAGATAATGCGTGGACATATCATGCAGGTACTGAAAGGCGGTGAAAGATAATGAAATATATGGTAATGGAATGTCATAAGGGATACGCAGTACTTATGGACGAAGATTCAAGATTTGTCAATGCCGCTAATTTACATTATGAAGTCGGACAGACCGTTACAGACCCTATATTGATGCTAAACACCGAAACTGCTAAAAGTAAACGCAGGATAGTTATGACGGTGGCTGCCGCAGCAGCTTGCGTGGCTATCGTTGCAGGTACAGGTTATTATCACTATGTTCAGAACTACAAAGTTTACTCAACCGTCTTAATATCGTCCGATGCTGAGATCAAAATGTACCTTAATAAAAAAGGCAAGGTGCTTTATCTGAAAAGCGACAGCTCCAAGGGAAACGAAATAATCAAGGACTATGAAGCTAAGGGCAAGGATAAGCTCACTGCCGCTCATGAGTTGATAGAAATAGGCGTTTCAAAGGGCTATATATCCGAAAACGATCCTGTAGATATTTTCATATCCTCGGAGGGATACTCAAATAATAGATCTGACTTTGAAAATGATTTCTCCGATTACAAGCTCAATGTTCGTGATATGAATGAATTCAGCAGCAAAGTAAGTGAGACTTTTGTTTCGACCACTGTTCCTACACCTTTCGTTACAGAACCCGCCAAAGCACCTGATGTTCACGAACATACTCCGGATACTGCTCCGAAAGTACAGCCTCCTGAAGACGAGATACGTACAAATAAAGGACAGATCCAAAATAAAAATTCTCAGGAACAGCCGCCGGTACAGCACGAAATGATCGTTCCGCCAAAAGATAATATAAAAACAGAACATAAGAATAATAATGTCAATGATCCTCATGAGGACGACAAGAAACCGGATGTTCTTCCACATGAGAATAAGCACGAAGAAATCAATGATACTCAAACAAAGGAAAACGATATAGCTTTACCGGTAAAGCCTGATGATACCATTAAAAACGAACTGCCTGTTCCGGATAAAGAAAAAACAGCAGAACCCGAAATTCCTCTGCCAGTTCATCACCCACCACATAAGGAGTTGATCGAATCTCCGGTACATCCTGATGATGAAGCTCCGGCTCCGGAGATTCATGAACTCCCCTCACCTGACGACGAACTGACTGTAATAGATGAAAATACAGATTTCTTACAATAATTTTTATGGCAACACCGCACAAAGCTTGTGTTGAAGATATGCCAGTAGATTCAGTGCAAAGCCGTCAGGCGGGCTTTGTGCGGTGTTGCCTTATATCACCTTCAAGAGCAGAGTCCGCAAAAAAATGCGGACTTTGCTTTTTTCAAAAATTTTTTGTACTACCCCACTTTTTCATATCAACTATCGTAATCTATAAACAGAACGCAGAAAGCGTGAAAAAACTCCGGTAACGGAGAATATAATTAAAAAGGAGTCTTTAATCATGAAAAACAAAAAAACTTTGATCTCTGCGATCGCTGCTGCATCCGTACTTTCAGTCGCTACAAGTGTTAGTGCATTTGCAAGCAATCAGGCTGCTAAAAACGAAAAGAAGCAGGCTGAGAACACAACAGCTGTAGAAGAAACTGTTATTGAAGAAACAACAGATGCTGCTGAGATTGTTGAGGAAACAACTGCTGCTGAAACTGAAAAGCCAGAACTTCCTGCTCCAACAGAGGAAGAGCTCCCTGCACCAGAAGTTAAGGACGAAGATTCCGAGGAAGCTCCTGCTCCTGAGGTCAAGGACGAAGATGAGGCAGAAGCACCTGCTGAGGAGATCGCTAAGCCAGTTAAGCCTATCGGTGTAAAAGAGATCAAGGATATGATCGTTAAATCTTTTGATTTCGATAATTCCGACTTCAAAGATGACGACGCTAAAAAAGATTGGTTCGATTTCTGCACTAACGGAATCAAATTTGACGATAAGAAGCCTGCTGAGCTCGTAAAGCCTGAGGATGCTGAAGCTCCTGCAAAGCCGGAAGCAGAGCCACCTGTAAAGCCAGAAGCTCCGGTTGTTGACGAGAATGCTGAAAAGCCAGAGCCACCAACTCCTCCAGTAAAGGACGAAAATGCTCCGGCTCCAGAGGCACCTGCTGCTCCTGAGAAGCCAGAGATCAAGCCGCATGAGCACAAAGCTCCTCACCACGGTCCACATAAGGACATCGAAAACACACAGGTTGAAGATACAACAGAAGCTGCCGAGGAAACTGTTGAAGAAAACTGATTGCACCCTCTCTATAATTCTCTCATAAAAATAAAGGACGATAGTTTATATACATAAAGGACTGATGTTAGCACCATCGGTCCTTTTCATTTGACATTATATTATGTTCATGATATAATTAAGTGTGTGACGCACTATTGTCCGAATTACGGATATGTGCTGTGCTTATCTAAGAAAATTTTTCGGGAGTTAATTATGATCCAAGATATTTTTCCAAGCAAGCTATATAATGCGTTTTCAAATAGATCACCTTCACAAGATAGTTTTATAATTTCTTTTTGCAATGACAGAATCCATGCTCACTATGACGATAAGGATGAAAAAATCATTTTTCCGACTTTAAGTGACATGACTAAACAAACAGAATATGTTTATTTGTTTTCAATTGATAACAACAGCTTCTTTCTCGCTATGAACTGTGATGAACCAAAACTATCCGGTTTTGAAGCCTACTCTATGCGTGAACTCAGAGCTCTGAAAGTAAACTCTAATATCGAACTACTTGTTGCATACACTTCTTATCATCTTTGGAAATGGTACTCTTCAAGCCGTTTTTGCGGAGTATGCGGCTCCGGGACTGTACACGATACTAATGAGCGTGCGATGAGATGTACTAAATGCGGTAATGTGATCTATCCGAGGATAAATCCTGCGGTTATAGTAGGTGTAATAAATGGAGACAAGATACTTATAACAAAGTATCGTTCAGGTTATGCACATAATGCTCTTGTAGCCGGTTTTACTGAAATAGGTGAAACTCTTGAACAGACTGTTATGCGTGAAGTAATGGAAGAAACAGGCGTTAAAGTGAAAAATATCCGTTATTATAAATCTCAGCCGTGGGGTATGGCTTCGGACCTGCTTGTTGGCTTCTATTGCGATGTGGACGGCGATGATACAATACATATGGACAGCTCCGAACTTAAATATGCTGAATGGGTCAAAAGAGAAGATGTTGTACTTCAGCCGTCTGATCTCAGTCTTACTAACGAGATGATGAAAATGTTTATGGACGGAATGATTTAGAAGTACTGACTTTCCATTAACGACAAAATATTATTAAAACATAAGAGGTAATATCATGAAAAACAGAACAGTACAACTTATTTATGAGTCGATCTACTGTGCATTTGCACTTGTAGGTACTTTCGGATGCATTGGCTTTTTCAACTATCAATTCTTCTGGGACTTCTATATTTACTTCACGAATATCAGTAATTTCCTGTGTTTCGGAGTAATGCTCGCAGGTCTTGTGCAAACTGCACGCAAAAAAGATGACAGCTTTGTTTCAGCTTGTCCGAAACTAAAATTCATCGGAATGCTTGGCATATTGCTGACATTTCTTGTGTTCAATCTCATGCTGGCACATGAACCCGGCAGAGACCCGGCACTGAATTACCGTGTTGGTAACTATATGTTCCATGTGGTACTGCCTGTAATGTATATAGCAGACTGGTTCTTATTCTACGAAAGAGATAAGACCAATATCAAATATGTATTTATTTCAGCCGTTTTTCCTCTTCTTTACGTCGCATACGTTTATCTCCATGCTGCTTGCCTTAAATTCAATACTTCTATTCTCGACCATAATGGCGATGACCCGCTTATTTATCCGTATTTCTTCCTTGATCCAATAAAAGAAGGCGTTGGCGGAGTTGTACGCTGGATATTGATCCTCCTTGCTGCGTTTATGGCGGTAGGAGCAATATTTGTTGGTGTGGATAAGCTTCTTGCACGTAAAAAAGTTGATCGTGATGACAGCAAAAAAATCAAAACAAAAGCTAAAGTCGGACAATTATCCTAAACGCTTCAAAATTGAAAATCCCCTCATCACCGCAAAAACGATGATGAGGGGATAACTTTATCTTCTGCCTATCTCAGTATCTGATTCATTAACTGAATCAAACTTGATTATGTAGTCCCATATATCCCGAACAGTGGTAAAAGCTACGCCGACATAGCTGTCCGCACAGCCATAGTATATAGCTATCCTGCCTGTATCAGCATCGGTCAGAGTCGCACACGGGAAGCAAACATTCGGCACAAATCCACGCTCCTCGTACCACTCTTCCGGAGTAAGTATATAATTCTTACAACGGTGAAGCACTTTGGACGGCTCGTTTATATCGAGTATAGCAGCTCCAATGCTGTACACGTAGCCATTGCAGGTGTTTACAACTCCGTGATAAAAGAGCAGCCAGCCCTTATCAGTTTCAATTGGAGCAGCTCCGCCGCCTATTTTCAGGTTCTCCCACCAATTCTCACTGCGTCCCATAACATGACGATGCCGTCCCCAGAATTCCATATCCAGACTTTCTGAAAGAAAAATATCTCCAAAAGCAGTGTGTCCGTTGTCGCACGGTCTTGACAACATAACATAATTACCGTTAATCTTTCTCGGAAAGAGCACCGCATTTCTGTTATACGGCAGGAACGGATTTTCAAGTCTCACGAAGGTTTTGAAATCCTTAGTCTCGGCAATGCCAATAGTTGCTCCATAGCCGTCCTGACACCACATTATATAATAAGTATCTTCAACTTTAATTAATCTCGGATCATAAGCATACCTTGGCATAAACAAATCGCCGTTTTTATCAGTAAACCGAATACGCTCAGGCTCAAACTCCCAGTGAACAGCATCCTTGCTTCTGCCAAGGTAAATATAAGGTATGCCGTCACGCTGTTCGCCTCTAAAAACTCCGATAAATCCATCACCATAAGGCAGGACCGCACTATTGAATATCCTCGCAACATTTGGTAGCGGATTGCGGTCGATTATCGGATTCTCGCTGTATCTCCAAACCGGAGCATAATATTTTTCCGGTTTATCCTGCCACGGGATATTCGGAAGCGACTCCCCTATTATTTTAATATTACTCATAAATAAATCCTCCGTATTAAATTAATCTATCAACAGCTTTAATTTATTCTTGAATTAATCTTGAATTTTAATTAAAGTATACACTAAATCCATAACAAAGTCAATATGATATTTAAGTTAAATTTATTTTTGTAAAAACTGCTGAATTTTATTATTTTCTTTTGGTATATAAATTTCTGACAAATTTAAAAAAAGTGTAGATTTTTTTCACATTTTCATTTATAATATATAGTAGAGTTTTTATAAAGGGGTACTTTATGAATATAACTGACTTTATAAACGGTATTTCCTCCGGAGCTTTTGACGATAAGCTGCGTCTGCTCTATGGCAGCTCCGAAAAAAATATGATAAAACAAAAAACAAGGTATATTTCCGCTGCTGAAAATTTCTCGAAATTATTTCCTGAATGCAGTGAAATACGTATCTTTTCAGCTCCGGGAAGGACTGAAATAGGCGGAAATCACACCGATCATCAGCATGGATGCGTACTCGCTGCTGCTGTTGACCTCGATGCGATCGCTTTTGTTTCTTTGAATAACGAAAATACTGTCAGAATAAGCTCCGAGGGCTATTCTGATACACTGATAAACCTGTCAGATACTGAGTTTCACGGTGCTGAAAAAGGTACAACGCCAGCTTTGGTACGTGGGATACTCCGCAAATTCCGTGAAGACGGCACTGATATAAAAGGATTTAATGCATATGTCACTTCTGATGTTCTCAGCGGAAGTGGTCTCTCGTCTTCTGCGGCTTTTGAAGTCCTCATAGGAAACATCATAGACAGATGCTTTAATGAAGAGTCTGTAGGTGCAGAAAAAATAGCAAAGATAGGTCAGTTTGCCGAAAATGAGTACTTTGGCAAATCAAGCGGACTTATGGATCAAATGGTCGCTTCTGTCGGAGGTTCTGTTTTCATCGATTTCAATGATACGGACTCCCCTGTTATCGATACTGTCGACTTCGATTTCCAGAATACCGGTTATTCTTTGTGTATCGTGGATACTAAGGGCAGTCACGGTGACCTGACCGATGATTACTCTGCAATACCTGCGGAAATGTGTCATGTTGCTCAAAAACTCGGAGCTGAATATCTGCGTGAAGTGAATGAAGACGAATTCTATAGTTCTCTCCCCACTCTAAGAAAAGACTGTTCTGACCGTGAACTGCTCAGAGCTGCTCATTTCTTTGATGAAAACAACAGAGCTATACTTGAAACAGAAGCTCTGAAAAATGGTGACACCGAGGAATTTTTCTCACTCGTAAATGCATCCGGTACTTCATCGGCGGAGCTCTTACAAAATCTTTTTTCTCCAAAAACTCCGCTAAAACAGGAAATTCCGCTTGCAATAATGCTGAGTAAACGCTTATTAGCCGGATGTGGTGCTGTAAGAGTTCACGGAGGCGGATTTGCCGGTACTATTCAGGCTTTCGTTCCGTCATACAAAATAAGCGATTTCAAAAACGAAATGGAACGGATATTCGGAGAAAATTGCTGTTACGTTCTGAAAGTCCGGCCAGTCGGGGGCTATGAACTGACTCTCTGAAAAATTGACAAAGGATGTGAAGATATGCTGTTTAAAGGAAAAAACAATAAATTTAATATCGATATTTTTATCTCAGCATCCTGCGACTGTGCATATCAGATCGACAAAAAAGGGATAGTCAACATAGAAAAGAATCCTGATATTTTCTTTTTGTATACCATAGGAGTTATGAGATGTTCGGCTGCCGATGCTATTGCTTACAGACACCCCGACCTCGGACAGCTGCCTGATATTTTCCGTATAGGAAACAGCTCCAGAACTCAGGTGCCGGATATGCTTGTGGACGAGCTGAAATATCTGCTCTGCCTGAGCAAAGATCACTCGCTGAAGCACGATCCCGATTATATCTGTCTGCTCCTATGTTACGTTACATATTTTAATTCTATTGCTGTAAATCCTTCGTGTCAGAGACTTGAAAAAAAGCTTTTCCGCAGAGCCGAAAGATACTGCATGGAGCTTACAGATTTCACAGCCATGCTGTTTGCATCGTCACTCTGGTTTTCAGATAAATATGATTTTAAGCAGCAATTTATTTCTAAATATCAGACAATAAAAACGGAGCTGAATACTCCAAAGTAAGGACATGATAAAATGGATATTATCAAAATTTTAGCAGGACCGCTCATTGGTGCTGTGATCGGATATTTCACCAACTATATCGCAGTAAAAATGCTTTTTTATCCAAGAAAAGAAATTTACTTCTTAGGTAAAAAGCTCCCTTTTACTCCCGGTGCAATACCTAAAGGAAAGCCACGTTTAGCTAAAGCGGTGGGCAATATTGTCGGAACAACTCTTGTAACCAACGATGATATTGAGTCCGCTTTACTTTCAGATCATATGACAGAAACCATTGCAGACTCGGTAATGCCGAGGTTTTCAAGGGATATAAAAGGAAACATAATCGATATTGCAGATATTGATGACGAAAAATATGACGATTATAAAAATAAGGTCTCCGAGGTTATAACCAAGGACATTGTAAAGGCTATGGTCGAATCTGACCTCAGTTCCGTTATAATATCAAAAGGCAAAGACAGAATCAAGGACAAGCTCCAGAATTCTATGTTTGGTATGTTCGTCAATGACAGTATGATAAATGCGTTCACTGAACCTATCGGCGAACAGCTTTCAGCTATAATCAGCGAGGACGGTTATGATTTTATCAAGCCTGCTGTAGATAGCAAGCTTGAAGATATTGGCTTATCTACCGGTATCGAGCTGCTTGCGGATTATAATGTGAACGAAGATGAGATACGCAATATAGTTGTTTCTGCATATAAAAAACTTGTAAGCAATAACAGTGCTAAAGTTATGGACAATCTTAATATTTCAGCTCTCGTAGAAGAGAAAATGAATAATATGTCCGTTGAAGAGCTCGAAAAATTAGTCCTTCAGGTAATGAAAAAAGAGCTTAACACCATTGTTAATCTTGGTGCTCTTATCGGTTTTATACTCGGACTTATAAATATTATTTTCAGATAATAAAAAAAGCTCAGAAGCGATCTTTAATGATCACTTCTGAGTTTTATTTTTACATCTCCGACAATAAAATCATCTATCGCAGCTTCACTGCCTTCCTTTATTTTTAATCTGTCAGTATGTTTTTTAGAAACAAAACAATGAATTATGAAAGTAAGAGGAATAAGGAAATAAGAAAAAGCGAATAAAGGAACAACCAATACCTCTATTATATCCCTTGCCGGGTCTGAACTATTACAGATTTCCCAAAACGCTAATATCACATATACTAAGTAAGGAGTTAAAAGTATTTTAAGATAATCTTTAAAATATTGCCGATTGAAAGGTATATCAGGGTGTGCAAATTCACCAGTCTGACCATTCATAGCAAAATTATAAATTTTTCCTTTATATTTGACATTCATAAACCATACCGGTACAAGGTAGTATAAAAGCTGCTTATCTGTAAAATCACTATGATTTGCATTGCCAATAATATAACTGCCGTTATTAAGGTGTGAGTACCCTCTTAATCGACTGGTTTTTTTGATCTTTGAATCAGCCGATTCCATGGCATTTTCAGCTCCGATAGAATATCTTTTGGCAGCAAAACCGGTAAGACATGATTCTGTAAAATCCTCTGCTTCATCATACATAAATGGTTCGATCGTATAAAATAAATTCTTGTTTATATCTGTTGCCAGTATAGGATAATCCTTTATCTTCAGACTAACATTAATGTCATTTTCAATAACAGTTTCACAATTGCAGCTGTAAAGCCACATCGGTATATAACAGCCAAAAATATTATCTAAAACCTCCGGATTTTTAAATTCTTTGGGAGCATATTTTGAATCAGCTATATTTTCCTTGTATTTTTTGGCAAATTCGTCTGCTTTTACCTTGAATGGGATCACCTTATCAGGGCGAAAATCACCTTTAAAATTAACGGCTATTATCACGTTATGACTGCAAAACGGACATTTCAGTGAGGAAAAGGTGCTGCCTGTAATTATATTGCCTCCGCATGAAGGGCATACATACTCTTTAATATGCTCAGCCATATCAGGTTCCCACACGTATTTTGTTCTTTCGACCCAGTCGAAATCTGAGGGTTTTTCGTCGGTCACCTCATTGAAATTTGAACGTATATAATCAAAATCATATTTGTTTGAACAATAGCGGCAAACCATTTTTTGATGTGTTATATCAAAATCCATCGGGGCTCCGCATGAAGGACATTTATATTCTTTTACTTCTGACATATTTCTACACCTGTTCAAGTTTACTTATAATTCGGCATCATGTAGTAAGTGCTTTATTTACTTTGCATTCATTATATCATAAAAGCGAAGCGTTATGATATAATTACCCGATTTGCAGGGAGTGCTGTCTTGCAGCACGTATCTGCAAAGGGTTTTTTAATCATTTATAATGAATGCTCCGCATTCATTATATCATATTTCTGACACTGCGTCAATCATTGTTAAGGAGTAAGATCACATTTATTTCTGACTTTTATTATTTCACACTTGACAACTGTTAATAATATATGATACAATTTAGTCACATAAAAATATTTTTGTATATCAATACAAATAATTTAAGGGGATGATCTATGTGAAAACACTCAAACGTATTGCTTCTGCGTTGTTCTCGGCTTGTATCGCACTTTCTTGTGCTCCACTTAGTCCAAAGCCGATAAAAACAGAGGCAGCTGTCAATGTCGTTATTTCACCGCTCAACAAGTATGAGATCAACAACGGAGTTTTTGAAGGCTGGGGAACCTCCCTGTGCTGGTGGGCAAACCGTGTAGGCTATTCTGATAGTCTCGCACAGCAGTGTGCCGATACATTTTTTGGTGATAACGGTCTTAGATTGAATATCGCCAGATTTAATATCGGCGGCGGCGATGACCCAAGTCACAAACACATTACTCGTACAGACTCTAATATGCCCGGTTACACTAAATATCAGAATGGTGTTGTAACTTACGACTGGTCTGCTGACTACAATCAGCGAAACGTTCTGAAACGTGCAATAAAAGCTGCCGGAGATGATATGATAGTCGAGATGTTCTCAAACTCTCCGCCTTACTATATGACAAAAAGCGGATGCAGCACCGGCGGTACTGATCCAAATCAAAACAACCTCAAAGATGACCAGTACGACGACTTTGCCGCTTACCTCGCAGAAGTCTGCTATCACTATAAAAATGACTGGGGCATCGATATACAGAGCGTTGAGCCTGTAAACGAACCATACACCAATTTCTGGGGAGCTTACAGCAAAAAACAGGAGGGCTGTCACTTCGATCAGGGTTCGTCAGAATCCACCATGATAGTCGAGCTCCAGAAAGCCATGAAGGCAAAGGGTATGGGAGATGTTATAATCTCCGGTACTGATGAAACCTCCATAGATACTCAGATCACATCGTATAATAAGCTCTCAAATGAGGCTAAAAACGCTCTCGGACGTATCGATACTCATACTTACGGCGGAAGTCAGCGTTCACAGCTTAAAGAACTTGCTATCTCAGCAGGAAAAAATCTCTGGATGAGCGAAGTCGACGGAAATGGTACTGCCGGAAGCAATGCGGGTGAAATGGCATCCGGTCTCTGGCTCGCCGACAGGATAATCACTGACTGCAACGGTCTTAACTGCTCAGCATGGATCTTATGGCAGGTAATAGACAGTCACATTTCTTCTGTCGGATATAACGGCAACAAGGACGGCGGTATGGTCAATACAGCCGGCGGTTTCTGGGGACTTGCTGTTGCTGACCATGACAAAAATAATATCGTGCTCACTAAAAAATATTACTCATTCGGACAGTTTACACGTTATATTCGTCCGGGAATGATAATGCTCCGTTCATCAGGCTCTACTTTAGCGGCTTATGATCCAGCTTCTCATAAAGTTGTTATTATAGCTCTCAACAAATCCGGCTCTGCTTCTGACATGAGCTTTGATCTCTCAGGATTCAATTCAGTTGGTGCTTACGCATCTGCTACACGTACAAGCTTGTACGAAAACTGGAAGGATATCGGAAATACCGCTATATCCGGCAGCACTCTAAAAGTTTCACTTGCTCCTAACTCAATTACTACTTTCGTTATCAATGACGTTACAGGCAGTGCTGAACTCGGTAATAAAATTGATGTCAACAGCTCTATGCTTACCGGTTCCGATTCATGGAAAAGCGACTCATCTACAAGCTTTAAAATGGCTTTTGACGGTAAAAACTCAACATACTTCGACGGCCTTAGTCAGGGCTGGGTGCAGGCTGACCTTGGAAAACTTTATGATATAACTGCTATCGGCTACTGTCCAAGAAGCGGCTACGAGTACCGTATGCCTGACGGTTACTTCCAGTTCTCGGAAAATGGTACTGACTGGACTACAGCTTATACCATTACTGCAAGTCCTTCTTATGGAATGAATTATGTTAATAAGCTATCCGGAAACAAAAAAGTGAGGTATGTAAGATATACAGTTCCCAGCGGTACTCCTTCAAATGGAGTTAATAATGATAGTTCGTACTGCTGTAATGTTGCAGAGATAGAGCTTTATGGAATACCGTCAGCTATGGCTGATCTGAAAAAGGTATCCCCTGCTTCTGTTTCAGGAAGTTCATCGTGGAAAGACAATGCATCAACTGATTACACTAAGGCTTTCGACGGAAATGCTTCTACTTATTTTGACGGTGTTGGAAATGGCTGGATACAGGCTGATCTCGGCGGACTTTACAATATCAAGGCTATTTCCTATACTGCGAGAAAGAGCTATGAATATCGTATGCTCGACGGTCAGTTCATGGTATCAAATGACGGTATCAACTGGAAAAAAATAGGCACAGTAGATCAAGTTCCTGATGCATCTGCACAGTATATCTATGCTCCTGAAAATACTCAGGCAAGATATATACGCTATCAGGTTCCGGAAGGAAAACCAAACAACAGCGTAAACGGTGACGATGTATACTGCTGCAACATTGCAGAAATGGAGATATATGGTGAAATTTCAAGTGCCATAGGTGATATTAATGCAGATAAAAACGTAAATATAGCTGACCTTGTTCTGCTGCAAAAATATCTGCTCAGGAAAACTGACCTGACAAGTGAACAGTCCTTTGCTGCTGATATGAACAGTGACGGAATCATCGACGGTTTTGACAGTATACTGCTCCGCAGAAAAGTAATTGCAAAATAAAATCAAAACTCCGCTTTTCGCTGATGCGATCTGCGGAGTTTTCTTTTATACCATTGACTGAAATTCTTCTTCCGTGATTATTGGTATGTCCAATGATTTAGCGGTCTTATTTTTAGTTGAATTCGACTGAGAATCGTTATTGATAAGATAGTCGGTTTTCGATGATACTGCCGATACCACCTTGCCGCCGTTGCTTTCGATAAACGCTTTCAGTTCGTTACGGTTCTTCCATATGTGGACTGAACCTGTGATAACGAACGCTTTTCCAGCAATTCCGGAGCTGCTGTTCACTTCTTCCTCTTTTTCTATGGTAAGTTCAGCCATTAAATCGTGATATTCACGGAGCTTATCTGCATCACTGAAATATTTTACGTACTCACTTGCAAGCACGTCGCCTATACCGTCTATCATCAGAAGTTCATCTGTAGTAAGCTTCTCGATCTCATCTGCCGAAGGGTACTGACCGCATATCAACCGTGAAGCAGCTCTGCCGATATTAGGTATACCAAGAGCATATAAAACTCTGCTAAGCTCGGTATGTCTCGATGCTTCGATAGCTTCCGTCATCTTATTGTAAGAACGCTCGCCAAAGCCTTCAAGAGTCATTATTTTTTCCTTGTAACGGTCAAGGTGGTAAAAGTCGCTGAACTCTCTTATGAATCCCTCGCTTATGAAAGTCTCGATAGTAGCTGTCGACATTCCGACTATATTCATTGCGTCACGCTGTACAAAATGCTCAAAGCGGCCTATATGTTTTGCAGCACATTCCGGATTTATACAAATCAGTGTCTCAACGTCGTCATCTGAGACTTTCACCTCAGTTTTTTTGCCGCATACCGGACAGACTTCAGGTATCTCCAGCGTGTCAGAACAAGTTAGATTTTCAAGTACCTGAGGTATTATCATATTAGCCTTGAATACGCTGAGTGTGTCTCCCAGACCAAGTTTAAGCTCTTTTACGATGCTCAGATTGTGTACGGATGCCCTTGAAACTGTAGTTCCTTCAAGCTCTACCGGCTCAAATATCGCAACAGGATTCAGCAGACCTGTCCTGCTTGCAGACCACTCCACTTCAAGAAGCTTAGTCTCAGCAGTTTCGTCCCTCCACTTAAATGCCATACCGTTTCTCGGAGCATGAGAAGTCTCACCGAGACTCAGACCATATGCTACATCATCAAGCATCAGCACAAGTCCGTCGGACGGAAATTCATTGTCAGAAATATCGCTTTCAAATTTCTTGACATTTTCAGCGAGGTCGTCTTTATTTACGGTTACACCATATACAGTCTGGAATCCCTGTGAATCGAGCCATTTAAGACGCTCGGCAAATGAATTTTCGTCATATCCGTCAGCTGATACGAGATTGAAAGCAAAGAAATTGATGTTTCTCTCAGCTGTAATGCGAGAATCGAGATTCCTTACAGTTCCTACGCAGAGATTTCTCGGATTTTTATACTTCGCACCGTCCTCTATCTCGGCATTCACCCTTTCAAAATCCTTGTACTTCATAAGCGATTCGCCTCTTACTACAAGATGACCTTTAAAAGCTATCTGTGCAGGTATGCCGATTATATGACGTGCATTTGCAGTTATATCCTCCCCTACTTCGCCGTTTCCTCTTGTGACCGCCTGCGAGAGTTTTCCGTCATCGTAGTTAAGCACCAATGTAAGTCCGTCGAGCTTCCAGCTCAGAAATCCCTTATTTTCACCGAGCCAGCCTGTAAGCTCATCAATGCTCTTTGTCTTTTCAAGTGAAAGCATCCTGGATGTGTGCCTGACCTTATTAAGTGACGATGAAACTTCATATCCGACATTCTGAGTACGGCTTCCGCTTAGTATAACACCTGTCTCTTTTTCAAGTGCTGCCAGTTCATCATAGAGCTCATCATATCTGTGGTCCGACATTATTTCGACTCCGGTATTATAATACGCATCAGCTGCTTCTGCGAGCAGTTTATTGAGTTCCTTCATTCTGTCTATTTTTTTATTATCCATAAGCGTTCTCCTTAACAAATCATCACATCTATTATACCACATTTTGAATATTTTCTGCAAGTATTAATAAAATAAAAAAATTCATACATATTCAAAATGTGCACCTTATCTTCATTTTATGAGTTGTCTTTCTCTAACAAAAATTATAGAATAGTTTTGAGGAAATTTATTTATTACAGCAAGGAGGATTTTCTATGAAATTTTTGGGACGTATTGCTGCGGGCACTCTTGCCGCTGCGATCTCTTTTATGAGTATAGGTACTCAGCTCAAATTACAGCCTTCTATGCAGGCTGATGCTGCTTTTACTGTCAATAATCCTATTATATGGTCAGATGTTCCGGATAATGATGTTATACGTGTCGGTGATACTTACTACATGATAAGTACAACGATGTATTTCAGTCCGGGAGCTCCTATAATGAAGTCTAAAGATCTCGTTTCATGGGAGATCTGCAACTATGTATATGATACTCTCGCTAACGGCGATGTTCAGAACCTTACAAACGGTAAACACGACTACTCTCACGGTCAGTGGGCTGCAAGTCTCAGATACCATAACGGTCATTTCTATGTATTTTTCGGAAGCTACGGCACCGGAAAATCATACATATACAAAACTGACGATATTGAAAACGGTACATGGACCCGTACAGAGCTTAACGGTATGTATCACGATGCTTCACTGCTATTCGATGATGACGGAAGAAATTATCTCGTATACGGCGGCGGTGAAATAAAAATCAAAGAGCTTAACTCCGATATGACCGGTTTCAAGCAGGGCGGAGTTGATAAAACTCTCTTCAAAACCAATATACAGGGTTATGTTGCAGGTGAGGGCTCACATATCCAGAAGATCGGCGATTACTACTACATCTTCATAATCGCCTGGCCAAGCGGTCACGGCCGTCTTGAACTTTGCTACCGTTCAAAAGATCTTCTTGGCAACTACGAGAGCAAGACTGTTCTTGAATCCGGTCTTGGCTCTTACGGAAGCGGTCTTGCACAGGGCGGTATCGTCGACACTCCTGACGGCAAATGGTACGCTATGGTCTTTCAGGATCACGGTGCTGTCGGACGTGTACCTTCACTCGTTCCTGTAACATGGCAGAATGACTGGCCGATGATGGGGGTTAACGGAAAAGCTCCGATAACTCTTACTATGGACGGAACTTATACAGGCTCTGACCTTGCCGGCGATGATGATTTCTCATACACATCCAATGAACTCGCCCTTGAATGGCAGTGGAACCACAATCCGGATAACAAGTCATGGTCAGTTACAGAACGTGACGGCTGGCTCAGACTCCACAACAATAATATGGCAAGCCATATCCTCAATGCAAGAAACACTCTCACAATGAGAACTGAAGGTCCGGCTTGCAGCAGTTACATAAAGCTTGACACTAAAGGCATGAAACCGGGTGACCACGCAGGTCTTTCCGCTTTCCAGCTCAATTTCGGAAATATCGGTGTTTATGTTACCGACAGCGGTGCAAAGAAGATATATATGTCAAAAAACGGCGGTTCGGATGTTGCAACAAGCTCCGATAAAAAGATTGCTGAAAAAGACCTCAGCGGTGACGAAGTATACCTGAAAGTTGACTTCAAGTTCAGCAATGTAAACTCCGACGGCAGCTCGTCAAATAATATTGATAAAGCTAATTTCTACTACTCCTATGACGGAAGTAACTGGACTAAGCTCGGCGAAGAGCTTTCAATGACTTACGACCTTAAATTGTTCACAGGCTACAGAAGTGCTATCTACAGCTATCCTACTAAATCTACAGGCGGTTACGCTGATATAGACTTCTTTGAGTATGACCGCACTGCTTGGAACGGTTCTAACGGAAGCAAAGCAGTACACGGTAAAGGCGGACATATAATCGAACCTGACGAGAACGGTTACTACTTCCATAATACTTTTGAAGGCGACACCGGAAGCTGGGCTGGAAGAGGTGCTGCAACCATACTGACAAGCGGTCGTACCGCTTATGAAGGCAAAGAAGCACTCCTTGTTCAGGAGAGAACAGCTGCATGGAATGGTGTGAACCTTCCGCTCAATTCCGCTTTTAAAGCCGGTGAAACTTACAGTTTCAGCACAAATGCAATGTATTTTGACGGTCCTGAATCACAGCTTTTCTATCTGACTATGCAGTACAAGGATACTGAGGGCACTGTTCACTACGATAAAGTTGCTAAGGGAACTGCTGTAAAGGGCGAATGGATACAGCTCGCAAATACTGATTTCCAGATACCTGCCGGTGCAACAGAACTCAACCTTTACGTTGAAACGGCTGAGGGAACAGATAACTTCTATATCGATGATGCTATCGGTGCAGTTGCAGGCACTGTAATAAAAGGTGCCGGTGAAGCTCCGACTCTCATTCAGGGTGACGTAAACTGCGACGGCATTATAGATGGTTTTGATCTTACTCTTGCAAGGAGAGGTCTTGTTAAAGGTTTCAGCAGCAGCTACTATCGAATCGCTGCGGATGTTGACAAGAGCGGTGAATTTGAAGTTAACGACCTCGTGCTGCTCAACCATTACTTACTCGGAAAAATAAAGGAATTTCCTGTATATGTAGCTCCTGAACCGGAAAAGAAACCGTTTAATTATAATTCAGCTCTCCAGTTCAGCGAAGCTCCAAGCAAGTACCTTGAGCCATGTTCACAGGCTGGAAAGATAGTCAAAGAGACTTATAACGGCATAAATGGTACAAACTCGCTCAACGTGTACCTTCCATACGGATATGACTCCAGCAAGAAGTACAACATCTTCTACCTGATGCACGGCGGTGGAGAAAATGAAAATACTATTTTCAGTAGCGATGTCAAGATGAATAATATCCTCGACCACATGATCATGAACGGCGAACTCGAACCGCTTATCGTTGTAACTCCTACTTTTAATAAGTGTGAAGCCGGAACGTTCTATAACGAGTTCAGACAGAGCGTAGTCCCGTTTGTTGAGGGTAAGTACTCAACTTATGCTGAGACAACTACCGATGCCGGACTTAAAGCTTCAAGAAGTCACCGTGCTTACGGCGGATTCTCAATGGGTTCACTCTCAGCATGGTGCGTTGCCGACCACTGCCTTGATATAGTTCAATACATAATGCCTCTCAGCGGTGATAACTGGGAGGGTATAAACACTCTGACCAACGAGATCAATAGTCTCGGACTGAAAACTAATGAGTATTTCATCTTCTGTGCTACAGGTTCGGACGATCTGGCATACCCAAATATGAAGCCTCAGATCGAAGACATGAAAACAAGATCAGAGTTTATCTACACATCTGATTTCTCCAAAGGTAATTTCTACTTCCTTTTAGCTGACGGAAGAAACCATTGGTGGGGAAATGTAAGACACTATATCTACGACGCACTCCCTTACTTCTTCCACGAATAATACTCCCCCTAAATTTGACCACTGCAATGGGCAGTGGTCAAATTTTTGTATCATAGCAGCTGCAAATGTAAAATCCTTGTAAAAAATAGAAATTTTTTCCATTTTATTCCTCTTTAATACTTGACACGACCGCCGTAAAGTGATAAAATTTATATGTTTTATTTATATGTGTGATAATACAAATCGGAGGGATTATTTTTATGAAGTATTATCTTGAATCAACTGACAAGGTACTTGAAGATGTAAAAAGTACCAAAACCGGTCTTACTGCTGAAGAAGCAGCTAAAAGACTAAACGAAGTGGGTAAAAACAAACTTGACGAACCGCCTAAGCCTACGCCCATTCAAAGATTCATCGAACAATTTAAAAATCCAATGATACTTGTCCTGCTCGCAGCAGCTGTCATCTCGGCGATAACAGGTATCATTTCTGATGGCAAGCTCGATGCCGACGTATTCATAATTCTTTTCGTCGTTATCGCAAATGCTGTCCTCGGAGTATATCAGGAAAACAAAGCAGAATCCGCTATTGAAGCTCTACAGGCAATGAGTGCCGCACAGAGTAAGGTCTACCGTTCAGGCGAACTTATAGTCATACACAGTTCTGACCTTGTTCCGGGGGACGTTATAACTCTTGAAGCCGGAGACAACGTCCCTGCTGACTGCCGAATCCTTGAAGCCGCTGCTCTTAAAGCAGAGGAATCAGCACTCACCGGTGAGAGCGTCCCTTCTGATAAGGAAAGTGATACTCTAACAGGTGAAGAAGTTCCGCTCGGCGACCGTAAAAATATGCTCTACATGGGCAGCAGCATCGCATACGGACGTGCAGAGGCTGTAGTTACCGCTACCGGTATGAAAACTGAAATGGGTAAGATCGCAGGTGCTATCGCTAATGCTGAGGACGACCAGACTCCGCTCCAGAAAAGCCTTACTCAGCTGAGTAAGATTCTCTCTTTTGCTGTTCTTGGAATCTGTGTTTTCATCCTCGGACTGAATATCGTTCAGATGCTCGTTAAAGACGGCTCAATAACTCTTCCGGGATTCTTAGATTCATTCATGATCGCTGTCAGCCTTGCTGTTGCAGCTATACCGGAAGGTCTTGCAGCTGTTGTTACAGTCGTACTTTCTATCGGCGTTACAAATATGTCCAAACGTGGTGCTGTAATCCGCCGTCTTACCGCTGTTGAAGCACTCGGATGTGCTCAGGTAATATGCAGTGATAAGACAGGTACTCTCACCCAGAACAAAATGACCGTAGTTCAGGAGAATACTGACGATGTTCAGCTCCTTGCAAAAGCTATGGGACTTTGCTGCGATGCTGTACTCAACTCTGATGATACAGTTACCGGCGAGCCTACAGAAGCTGCACTCGTTGCATATGCTCACAAGTGCGGCTTGAAGAAATATGAAATGGAAAAAGAAACTCCCCGTGTTGGTGAAGCTCCTTTTGACTCCATGAGAAAGATGATGTCTACCATTCACAAAACCCCTGACGGATATATACAGTACACTAAGGGTGCTCCGGATGAAGTGCTCAGAAAATGTACTCACATCCTCACAGACGGCGATGTACGCACTATGACGGAGTCAGACAGAATGGAGATCTTACGCAGAAATAAGGAAATGGCTGACAAAGCTCTTCGTGTGCTTATGGCTGCTTACCGCACATTTGACTCAATGCCGGAGGACACTTCTCCGGAATCTATAGAGCATGACCTTATCTACATCGGTATGACCGGTATGATAGATCCTGTTCGTCCTGAGGTAAAAGACGCTATTGGTCTTTGTCGTACAGCCGGAATACGTCCTGTAATGATCACCGGTGACCACAGAGATACTGCCGTTGCTATTGCTAAAGAACTCGGCATACTCGATGAGGGTCAGAAAGCTCTTACAGGTGCTGAACTCAGCAAGATACCTGATGACGAATTTGATGCAACAGTTCAGAACTACAGCGTTTATGCCCGTGTTCAGCCTGAGCATAAAGTCCGCATCGTAAATGCATGGCGTAAAAAGCAGATGACCACTGCTATGACCGGTGACGGCGTAAACGATGCTCCGTCTATCAAATCCGCTGACATCGGTGTCGGAATGGGTATCACAGGTACCGACGTTACAAAAAATGTTGCCGATATGGTTCTTACAGATGATAACTTTGCAACTATCGTAGGTGCTGTTGAAGAAGGAAGAAGAATATACGACAATATCCGTAAGGCTATTCAGTTCCTCCTTTCAAGTAACCTCAGCGAAGTTATATGTATCCTTATCGCTACTATAGGTCTTGGAGCTCTTACCGGCGGATCATTCGTAATCTTTAGTCCGGTCCACCTCCTCTGGATAAACCTCGTTTCCGACTGCTTCCCTGCTGTTGCACTCGGTATGGAATCTGCTGAGCACGGTATAATGAACCGTAAACCAAGAAGCAGTAATTCTCACATCTTCTCTGATGGACTTGGCATAAATCTTCTCTGGCAGGGTACTATTATCGCTGCTTTGACTATAATCTCTTATGTTATCGGTTATCAGTCTTCATCAGAAGCAGGAACAACTATGGCATTCATAACACTCTCCGCTTGTGAAATGTTCCATGCATGGAATATGAGAAGTCTTAAAGGCTCTATCTTCACAATGGAAAAGCATAATAAATTTCTCACAGCTGCAATAATACTCACTTTTGTACTTACTATCCCTATACTTCTCGTCCCAGCACTCAGAGGAGTATTCTCACTCGTTTCTCTTTCCGGAAGCGAATATCTTACAGCATTCCTCCTTGCAGCAGTTATCGTACCGCTCGTTGAAGTTGTAAAAGTATTCCAGAGATCAAAGGCAAAATAATTAATATGTAAAGGTAACAGCCTCGTACTTAATTGTACGAGGCTGATTTTTTAATATTCTATGCCCTTTCTGGCTGCTATACCTTTAGTGTACGGATGCTTCACTGCCGCTATCTCACTGACATAATCCGCTGATCCAATAAACTTTTTGTCAGGTTCACGTCCGGTAAGCACTATTTCTGAATCGTCCTTATGTTCAAATATCACTTTATCTGCAAGAGCACGGTCAAGGGTATTTTTATTATAAGCTGCTGCAAATTCATCCAGTATCAGAAGCTCTATGTCACCGTTATCAAGCATATCCAACGCTTTTCTGAGCATCTCATTCTGTCTGCTCTTCACCTCGTCAAGTTCGCTTTCATTCATCTGAAACAAAAACTTACTGCATGGCTCGCAAAACTCTGTATGTATCGACCCGATTTGCTTCAAAACGTTTATCTCCGATGAACTTCCGTCTTTCAGGAACTGGAAAAATCCGACTTTTTTCCCAGCTCCGGCAGCTCGCACTGCAAGTCCGACTGATGCTGTTGTCTTTCCCTTTCCATCACCGCAATATATCTGTAGCATTATTTATTCCTCCTTATAATATTTTTTTTATAGTTTCTATTAATCTTAAATTTTCAGAATGCGTCCTGACAGCAATGCGGTAAAATACATTGGAAAGTCCTCTGTAATTCCCGCAGTTTCTTATCATTATCCCACTATTAAGAAGCATATCATCAAGTCCGGCAAAACTTTTTATAAGGATATAGTTTGCTTCGGAGCTAAAGAATCGTATACCGCATTCCGTGAGCTGTTCTTCAAGGTATTTTCTCTCAGAACATATATATTCTATAGTCTTTTTTACGAAGTCGTCACACTGAAATGCAGCTATACCAACCGCCTGAGCCGGAACTGAAACGCTCCAGTATTGTCCGGTACCTCTCACTTTTTCAGCAAGATCACTATTTCCGAAAACAGCATATCCTGCTCTTAGTCCGGCACAGGCAAAAAGTTTCGTAAAAGCTTTCAGTATGATACAATTATCATTAAAAAATTTTTTCAGGCTATGTGTCTCTTCCTTACCTGTAAATCCGATAAAGCACTCATCTGATACAAGTATCGTACCGGTCTCGATGCAGCGTTTTGCTATCATTTCCAGTACGTCACACGGTATCAGCCTGCCTGTAGGATTATTCGGGTTGCATAAAAAAACAATATCAGTTCTGTCATTTATGCATGATACTATTTTTGAGTCAACAATAAAATCATTGTCCTCGTAAAGCAAATACTCGCTTATTTTACACCCGTATTCTGACAGTGCTTTTCGGTACTCTCCGAATGCAGGAGCGGTTATCAAAGCTTCTTTCGGCTTCAATGCACTGACTATCCTATATATCAGGTCAGCAGCTCCGTTACCGCATACGATTTTTTTATATGGAACTTCTTCATAGTCAGATATACTTTTCCTTAAACTTACACACTCAGGGTCGGGATATATATCGCTCTTTTCGATAGACTCCATGACAGCTTTTTTTACTTTTGCAGGCATTCCCAGCGGATTTATATTGGCTGAAAAATCTATGATACTACTGCTCTGTCCGTAGATATTTCCGCCGTGTTCCTGTATCATATAATGATACCTCCTATAATAACTGCTCTTACTGCAACTGACATAATAAGCATCAATATCGAAGTGGAATACATAAGCTTATTTGCTTTTCTTATGTCATCAGGCTCAATTGCTCTGTCGTCATCACCTATATACGGCTTTTTATGCAATTCTCCAAAATACCATGCGTCCCCTGCTAAACGAAGATGCAGAGCTCCTGCACAAACTGATTCTGTCTGAGCTGAATTAGGACTTGCATGATTCCGTCTGTCACGCTTCCATATTCTCCATGCGTTCCTACTGTCATACCCAAGAAAAGGACAAACAGCTATCATAAGCAATGCGGTCAGACGTGACGGTATATAGTTCAGTACGTCATCCAATTTTGCTGCAAATCGCCCTATGTCAGCGTACTTCTCGTTTTTATATCCTATCATCGAGTCCATTGTATTGACTGCTTTATAAAAAAATCCAGCTGACGCACCGCCGATCCCCATGTAAAACATTGGTGCTGTAACTCCGTCCGAGGTGTTTTCTGCTACAGTCTCCACAGCAGCTTTTACTATACCGCTTTTGTCAAGAACAGCTGTATCTCGTCCGACTATCATTGATACTGCTTTTCTTGCTGACTCAATATCACCTTTTTCAGCTTCATGACATACTTTCATGCTCTCTTTCATCAGGCATCTTCCGGCAAGCATATAGCTGCACATTACAGTCTCTGCGGCTATTCCAAGATATATGCTTATTCGGTAACATACGAACAGTATCGCTGCCGGTATCATAGTTGATAAGGTCACTACGGTCAAGCCGAGAAAGACTCCGCCTTTTTTCAGGTCAGCAAATTTTTCTCGTGTCTTTTTTTCCATATAAGATATAAGTTTCCCAATTGCCCTTATAGGGTGCGGCATCCAATATGGGTCGCCAACTAAAGCATCTATCAGAAAACCTGCTATAAGCGGTATTATCAAAAGTATCAGTTTCATATTTTCTCCGATATATTTATTCTTTTCCCGTCAAAATCACCTGTCCAGCCATGACCGTTTTTTACGTTCCAGCCGTAATAGTCACGCTCAGGGTATCCGTATTTCTCAAGTATCGCCATAATAGTTCCTCCGTGAACTACAAAAGCCATGCTTTTTTTATCGTTGTATTTCTTCACAATATCCTCAAAAGCTGATATGCACCTTTGCTTGAAATTCTCAGGCGATTCTCCGTCCGGAAAGCATTTCTTGCCTCCGCTGTCTATCCATGCCTGATATTCAGCATCACCGGTAAGCTCAATATAATTTTTACCCTCAAATCTGCCGAAATCACATTCTCTCAGTTCATGGCAAACTATATATTTTTTTGACGGAAAAAGAAGCTCCGCAGTCTGTATACACCTTTTCATAGGACTTACTATTACAATTTCACTCTGGGCTATATCCAGCTTTTTAAGCTCACTTATTCCCTCCGGACACAGCTCTTCATCAGTCTTGCCTATGTATCTTTTCTCCAGATTCCCCTTTGTAGCTCCATGACGTATAAATGTGATCTTCATTATTCTCCGCCCTTTATCATTTGCGGTATACCGCATATCATGCGGATAACTTCATCAGAACGCTCTGCAATTATACATCCGCATCTTCCTGCGACTTCCCTCCATGACCTTTCTTCACGGTCAAGCGGTATAATACCGCTGCCTATCTCGTTCATTATAACTATTAAGCCATTGTTATTATCACAAATCTCTGTCGTACACTGAACAGCATCCTCGCCATTCCTCAGCAGCTTTTTTATAAACTCATGATAATTATATACACATTTAGCATTTATCAGCTCAGTGTACTCACAGACTGCTCCATCGATCATTTCCTCCGGACTTAGTCTGAATCGTTCAGCTGCATAAGCTGTTTTACCCTGATATGCTCCGCCTGTTATCATTATCATAAAACGACCTCCGTTATCAGATCATAAAATACTATCGCTGCAAGAATAAACAGCTCACAAAGCTGCAAGAACCAACCGCAAACATCTCCGGTTATACCTCCAAAGTCTCTGTAAGCCGTTTTCTTACAGTAAAAAAGTACAGCCAGAGCTGCTAACAGGCACAAAATTCCTCGCACTACTCCAAAACAGCTCATTAACAAAAACGAAAGGACTATATAAAATACTTCCATTGACAATGTTATTTTCCTGTGTGACGGAAGCACAAAACTTTGCAAAGTCCCCTCTTTTTTTGCTGACTTGAATATTATAGCTGACAGTCCGCTAAGTGCCCTTGATAGTATATATCCTAAACCTATTGTTACTACATCTGACATTCCTCTGACCTGTGAATACAATGCAGCCTGAATGAGAAAATACATACTTAAATTTATTACTGCAAAAGAACCTATGTGTGGGTCAGATAGTATTTCAAGTCGTTTCTGACTGTCAGCATATGAAGCTCTTGCATCCGTAACATCACAGAATCCGTCGATATGTATGCCGCCTGTGACAAGTACCGGTATTAATACTGCAATAGCGGAATAAAGAAAAGCTCCTGCTGATAAATAGTCAGCCAATTTATACCACAATATCTCAATTGCACATATAACAGCTCCTATCAGCGGAAAGAATCCGAGTGCATAGCGGCGGTTTTCTTCTTTCCACTCTACCTGCGGAGCCGGTATTCTTGAATACATCAAAAAAGCTGAAAAAAGTGACTTCAACATGGCTTTTCTCCTTTTAGTATCACCGGCATTCCGTACACACACTCAACGACTGTATCAGCAATAGACGCTATTTTCTGATTCAGTTTTCCCATTTCACTAATATACAGCTCTGTGCCTTCCTGATAGTCCATACCGTCACTGCCGACCTGATTTGTTACGATAACTAAGTTATTCACTTTTGTGCTTATCTGCTTTATTTCATCAGCTATTTTATCGGCACTTATCTGAACTTGTTCATTTCTGAACATCTCATTGGCAAGAAGATTTCCAATGCATTCAAGCAATACAGAATTATCATTATCAAGTTCAAGTTCACCTATGTCGGTATACTTTTCTATTGTTTCAAATCCTTTTCCGGCTCTTAATATCCTGTGACGTGCTATTGCTTTCTCAGCTTCTTCACCGTAAGGCTTCATCGTGGCAAGATATATCTTTCTGCCTTTTATACTATCGAATATCTTCTCCGCAAAGCTGGATTTGCCGCACTTAGAACCGCCTGTTATCAATACTGTCATTTCAGTGGTACATACCTTTCTATTCCTGTATCTTCAAATTTGTGTGAATTATTATAGAGTGCCATTGCACCGTCAAGCAGAGCAGTCAGCAGAACTCCTCCAGTACCCTCTCCAAGCCGCAGTCCGGCATCTATCACAGGCCGTGCTCCTATCATTTTTAAGAATCCCAGAGAAGCCGGCTCCTCTGAACAGTGACTTGCCAGCATATACTCAGCTGATACAGGTTCTATCTTATATGCTATAGCTGCCGCTGCTGCCGATATTACGCCGTCAATTATGACAGGAACATGATAATATGCTCCGCCTAAAAACAGACCGGTCATGGCAGCTATCTCATATCCTCCGATTTTGCTGAGCAGTTCTAAAGGTTCATTTCTATCAGGTCTGTTGACCTTTATTGCTTTTTCTATTGCTGTTATCTTTCTTTCAAGTCCCTCAGAAGTAAGTCCTGCACCTCTTCCGGTAACCTCCCTGACATCTTTTTCAAGAAGTACCGTGGCTATAGCCGATGCCGGAGTAGTATTCCCTATCCCCATTTCACCGGTTATTATTAATTTATATCCTTTTGACTTCAGTTCACCAACTATATCTATACCCGTTTTGACAGCTTCTGTCGCCTGCTCCAATGTCATTGCAGGTCCGCATACTATATTTTCTGTACCGGATGCTATTTTTTTATTTATAACACGTCTGCTTCGGACTTTTCCGGATATACCAACGTCTGCTGCGATAACATCTATCCCATACTGCTTTGCAACTGCATTTATATTAGACCGTCCATCAGCTATTGCATCTGCACACTCCGCAGTTACTTCGCTTCCGCATTGTGTAACTCCTTCGGCAACTACTCCGTGATCTCCGCACATAACAACTGCTATCCGCTTTGATATATCAGGATACGGCGTTTCCTGTATTGATGCTATCTTTATTATCATATCCTCCAGAACTCCAAAGCTGCCGAGCGGCTTTGCAATACTGTCCCAGTTTCTTTTAGCTTCATCTGCAATTGCTTTGTTAGTGTGAGTTATATGTCTGATGCGTTCCATTGGTATCCTCCAGAATAATAATACATATATAATTATAAATTGTATCCTATAAAAAGTCAATAAGGTCAAGAAATTATCATAAATGTCTTAAAAATGGTATGTTTTTATGGTAAATGCGGTTATAATATTAACATAAAAACAACCACAACATCAATAAGGAGAAGTCTTTATGAAAAAAATGCAACTTATATCGATCATGTCTGCAATTGTAATGCTGACAGGATGCGGAAATATTACAAGCTCATCTTCAAATTCTGATAGTAAATCTGAGAATGCACAGTCAAATTACAGTATCCCTCAGATCACAGGATATGATCTTCTTTGGAATGACGAGTTCGACGGCGAGGAACTTGACGACTCCATATGGAGCTATGATCCTCATGAACCGGGTTGGACTAATCAGGAATTACAGGAATATACAGAGTCAACTGATAACGTATTTATCAGAGACGGAAAACTTGTACTTAAAGCTATCAAAACTGAACAAAACGGTAAACCATACTATACATCCGGTAAGATAAAATCTCAGAATAAAAAAGACTTTTTATATGGAAAAGTCGTTGCAAGAGCTAAAGTTCCGGAAGGCAAAGGCTTATGGCCTGCTATATGGATGATGCCTAAGGACGAAAGCTTGTACGGTCAGTGGCCGAAATGCGGTGAGATCGATATTATGGAAGTGCTCGGAAGCAGTGTCGATACTGCGTACAGCACCCTTCACTACGGTGAGCCTCACGGTGAACAGCAGGGAACCCGTGTCCTTCAAAACGGTTCATACGCTGATAGTTTCCATGATTACTCTGTAGAATGGGAACCCGGTGAAATACGTTTCTATATTGACGATGAACTCACTCTTACTGCTAACGACTGGTTCTCAGGTGATGCTAACGGAAATGAAAAGGAATATCCAGCTCCTTTTAATCAGCCTTTCTTTGTACAAATGAATCTGGCAGTCGGCGGTACATGGCCGGGTGATCCTGATGAAACTACTAACTTCGATAATGCCGAATTTGAGATCGATTATGTTCGAGTATATCAGAAGCCGGAATATGATACAAATGTTACCAAACCAGAGGCAAAATTACGTGAACCTCTTGCTGACGGCAACTATGTTTACAATGGTGATTTTGCAAAAGACGAAGACCTCGATTCTGATGAAGACTGGAAATTCATGCTCTTTGAAGGCGGCGAGGGTAATGCTGAAATAAAAGATAATATGATAGTTATCACTACTCAGAATCAGGGTACAGTTGATTACTCAGTTCAGCTTGTTCAGCCTGAGATGCCTATAATGAAGGGCAAAAAATACAAAGTAACATTTGACGCTTGGGCTGACGAGGAACGTGATATTATCGTATGTGTCTCCGCTCCTAACGCTGGCTGGATAAGATACTTGCAGGATACAACTGTCGGTATCACAACAGAAAGAAAATCTTATGAATACGAGTTTGAAATGACCAATAAAGACGATCCGACAGGCAGACTTGAGTTCAACCTCGGTAACAGAGGTTCAACAGCAACTGTTTACCTCACAAATGTTCGTCTTGAAGAAATAAAGTAAACAAAATCTTCATTAGATACCTCTATAATGTAACTGCCGGAATGTCCTCCGGCAGTTTTTCTATATCAAAAAGCTCCTCATTATGAAGTGCCGGCTTCAAGCGAGGAGCTTTTCTACGATCAAATATTTACAACAAACGTCAGGATACCATTATCAAATTCTGCTTTGATAGTTCCATTCATTTGTTCGAGCAGGGTTCTTGCAATTGCGAGTCCAAGACCTGTTGAATTCCTTGACGACTCCACCGTATAGAAACGGTCAAAGAGCTTTTCGACCTGTACGCTTGTCAGTGTGGGAGCACTATTGGAGAAAAATATAGTACCTTCGTAATCCATCTTTATCGACAGGTCGCCGTCGCTGTATCTTATTGCATTATTGATAAGATTTGAAAATACTCTTCCCAATGAAGAACGGTTCAATGTTCTCAACTGTTTGTTCGATGATATTTCAATAACAGGTTCTATCCCCTTTTCACTTATTGCTCCGTAGTAGCCTATTATTGTATCTTCAAGCAGCTGATTGACCGAAAATTCAGTCTTATCTTTATTTACGCCGTCCGAAAGTGCTACTGAGTAACTGAACATCTCCTCGGTAAGCTGTTTCATCACAGCGGAACGCTCCTCAAGAATATCAAGATATTTTTCTATCTCTTCGGACTTGTCCATTTCCTTCATTATGTCAAGATAACCGCTTATAGCAGTCAGCGGAGTTCTGATGTCGTGCGATATATTTATTATAGCCGTTTTCAGTTCACGGTCACCGACAGTATACTTGTGATGTTCACGTCTGAGTACTTTCAGCTGAGTATTTATGCTGTCAGCTAAATATCTCATGTCTCTGTCTCTGCTGGATATACCGATAGGTACATTGGTATCAGTATGAAGTCTGTCAGCAAATGAATCTGATATTTCTCTTGCCGCTTTTTTCAGCAGATATATTTTTATGCTCAGAATTATTATTATAACTGCCAACAGACCGTATATCATGATACTCCTCCTTAATTAAGATCAGTTTTTCTGAATATTCTATAGCCGCCTGCAAAAGAAACGACAAATATTATTATAGAATAAATTATGTGCAAAAGCGGTTTTTCGTCACATTCAAATGGAGATAAATAAGCCATCTGTAGATTAGGAAAAAAATCTATAAAGAAATCAAATATTTTTGAATCAAAAATATCCTCAAATATCTGAACAAACATTGTTACATAGAAGAAAGCACCTGTCAATGCTCCGCCAAAAGAGTTTTTTACAGTCATACAAAAGAATACGGATATACCAGAAAATGAGATTACTGCAAACAACATGACTATTATGCCAACACCTAACGCTTCTTTATCTATTTTATCTGTATTCAGTATAAAGCTTCCAAAAAATAAATAAGATATTGTCCATGTCACTACTGTCAAAAAATAGATGTAAAACGTAGTTATATGATTAGCAATAAAAATATCTAACCTCTTATGTCCGATTGAAATTTTGTTTCTTATCGTATTATCAACGTAATCCTTTGAAATATAACCTCCCACTATCATTGAAACAACAAGCAACAGCATATATATCATTTGAAAATAGCTTTCTCCATAAGGATGAGTAAAGGAATCTTCATTCATTTTTTCAAGAAATACTGTGACTATTCCCATAATAAAGACACATATTATCTCTATTTTGAATGCCCTGAACTTTCTTAGTCTCATCATATTGCTGCGAAGTAAATTAATCATTATGACCGCCTCCTACTACTGACAGGAAGAAGCTTTCAAGACTTTCTTCCTTTTCGTTTATTTTAGAAATGTCCATACCATTTTTGTGTAACTCCATAACAAGTGGAGTTATATCGACATCTCCAAAAATATCGGCGGCTCTGTCGGTCATCAGCTTGTATTCATATCCAAGTCTGTCAAGTATGACTGACATATTTCCTGTTCCCTTTACTTCAATATAAAGCGACTTATTACATGACCTTTCGAGTTCCTCTGCACTTATCTCCTTTACCGCAACACCTTTGTCAATAAAGCAGTAATGAGTTGCAAGACGTGAAAGTTCATCGAGTATGTGGCTCGATATAAGTATAGTTACGTCCTTTTCCCTGTTCAGTTTCAGTATGAGTTCACGGACTTCGATAATTCCCTGAGGATCAAGTCCGTTTATCGGTTCATCCAATATCAGCATATCCGGGTCACCGCAAAGCGTCATGGCTATGGACAGTCTTTGTCTCATACCGAGCGAGAATTTCTTAGCTTTTTTAGTGCCGGTATCTTTCAGTCCAACAAATTCAAGCAGTTTGGGTATCTCATCGTAGTTGGGCAGTCCTTTGGAAATAAACTGCATTTTCAGATTCTCTTCTGCTGTCATTTCAGGATGAAGTGACGGCGTTTCAACTATAGTGCCTATCCTTTTTCTTGCATCGACTATTTTGTCGTCAAAACAGCTTGTACCGAATAATTCAAGGTCACCGCTGGTAGGGTACTGCAAACCTGCTGCAATACGTATAAGTGTTGTTTTTCCTGCACCGTTCATTCCTACTAATCCATAAATAGAACCTTTTGGAACGCTCATTGTAAGTCCGTTCAGTGCATTGAACTTTCTATATGACTTATGCAGGTCATGAGTTTTTAGTATATAGTCCATTTTCAGACCTCCTTTTTAATTTCTGTATTCATTATAACACAAGAAAGTCAAGAAACTGGTAAAGCAATCGTCAGGATTTCGTCAAGATTTCATCCGGAATCCTATACCATATATTGCTTCTATATAATCAGTACCGTTAACAGCCTGGAGCTTTTTACGGATATTGCTGATATGCTGTTTGAGCGAACGTTCTGTGCAGTCCGGAGTTTCATCGCTTATTTTATCAAGTATTGTAGAGCGTCCTACCGGTTCACCGCCGTTTAGAATCAGCAGTTTGAGTATCGCACATTCTGTTCTTGTAAGTCTCACATCAGTACCGCCGACTTTTACAGTCAGTGTTTCGCTTAATAACTCAAGGTCTTTAAAAGTGATACTTGTATTATCTCTTCCGGACTGCGATTTTCTGAGCTGGACCTGAACTCTCGCAAGCAGTTCGTCTATCTCAAAAGGCTTTGTGATGTAATCAGAAGCTCCGCTCAGCAGCACATCCACCTTTGAGGATACGGCTATCTTTGCACTTACGGCTATTACAGGTATATCCTTTATGTACTTGATTATCTCTTCTCCGTCAAGGTCAGGCAGCATTAGGTCAAGCAGTACAAGGTCCGGGTTATCCTTTGTCAGCTGAATCAGTGCTTCGGCTCCTGTTTTAGCTGTGCTGACATGGTATCCCTCACGTACAAGCACTTCTTCGAGCATCTCACGTATATGTTTATCATCGTCTACTACTAAAATATGCGGCATTCTTTTGCACCTCAAATGTTAGTCGATCGGTATCATAGGGAGCTCTATCGGCTCTGAATCATTCGGAGTTATCACTTCCGGCTCTGCTTCGGTTACAGGCTCAACTGCTCTGGGCTCTGTAGCAGGAGTTCTCTCAATAATTTTTTCCGGTAAATTTGTCTCATTCTCAGCTTCTGTCGGCACTTTATCATTATTTTTTTCCGGTGCAGCCTGCTCGGCATAAGTGTCAGCAGACGGATCATTTGTCTTTTCAGCAGGTTTATAAGCTTCTTTTATCGGCTTATCTTCATTATTTGCTGAACTAACTGATGCTGAGTCATCTTCTTTGCTCTCGCTTGTTTTATTGTCATTGCTCTTCTCAGAGTTACTGTTATCTTCCGGATTTTCGTCTTCCTGAGCATCTTCGTTTTCTTCACTGACTATAGTCGTTTCACTTTCAGATGACTTAGATGACGAGCTGCTTGATGAGCTTTTACCGTCATTCTTGCATCCGCTCAGTACGAGCATACACGCTATTATACTCAAAAATATTGATTTTTTCATGATTATCTGCTCCTTAAACAAGTTACTTTTATAATTATATCATAATGTTTTATTTATGTAAAGTTTTTATTATAAAAATAAGCACCCCAAGAAGGTGCTCATTAAAAATTATTCAAATGAATCAAGATCAACATCTTTCAGAAGCTCTTTAAGCTCTGCAAGCTCGTCAGCAGTAAGAGTTACACCCTTACCCATTCTTGAATGATCCGGTGCCCACTCACGAATATCGTACTTAGGATCGTGCTCATTCCAGCTTACCATATTAAGCTCCTTAGTCCAACCCTTAGCGTTCTCTGAAAGAACTCCTATTTTTTCTGTGATCTCGTATTTAAGCTCTGCCATTTTTATTCTCCTTTCTATATTTGCAGTATGTCTGCATCGCTCAATTACTAATTGTAACACAAAAAAAACGATTTGTCCATAGTCCTGATAAAAAAAGTTATATAGAAATGCAAAGATAGTTGAGTGCTTTACTGTATATTTGTTTCGGACGCATCCTGCTGTTTATCATCATTTCGGTAAAATCGACTGCATCCTCAACATTTCTCGAAAAATCCGCTATCTCTTCTTTTTCACCTGTTCTGTGGTCTTCAGCTTCTACGCCGTATGTATATACCGTATCACCAAAATAGTTCATTTTTCCGGCAGTCACACGGTATATCACCTTGTTTGAACCATATATTTCCATATAAACGGTTCTGTCGCTTACTTCTCTTTTCATTCTTCTGACTATACCAAACATATAGTATCGCTCCTTTCTTTTCCTATATTATATCACTATAAACTAAAGATGTGAACGGAGAATACTGTTTTTCAATGTAACTAAATGTCTTATAAAATCATTTTTAATCAAGCTCATTTATCTCCATAAATATCCTCTGCATCTGAATATCAGTTTCAGCGATCCTCTCTGCACATTCACGAAGTTCTTCTGAAATTTCCGGAGTTATCTCAGCTGATGTTTTGTATCTAAGCTGATGTTCAAGACTTGCCCAGAAGTCCATAGCAATTGTTCTAATCTGTATCTCTACGGGAGCATAGGTCTTGTAGGTAGAGAGATATACCGGTACATTTACGATAAGATGATAACTGCGGTAGCCGCTCGGTTTAGGCGACTTTATATAGTCTTTACGTTTTATTACGGTAAAATCGTCACGTCTTGAAAGCATCTCGACTATAGTGTATATGTCTGTGATGTAGTAGCAGGTAAGACGTATTCCTGCAATATCGAGCAGATTTTTCTTAGCCGCTTCTGTAGTCAGC
The DNA here is from genome assembly GCA_017441505.1 of Ruminococcus sp. Lineage (GTDB taxonomy): Bacteria > Bacillota > Clostridia > Oscillospirales > Ruminococcaceae > Ruminococcus. Next base: position 118,065 of record JAFRXL010000043.1, on the reverse strand, counting down.
GGAAGCTCCTTTTTCTGTAGTTTTCCAATTATCGATTGTGGAGATTTAAGTCTGCTTTCTATATTATGTATCGGATTTCTCTGGAATTTAACACTGAATTCGTTATCGATGCAGTTAAGATATGTACGGACAACTTCTATAGCGGAATCATATAAATGCTGGAGCTGCATAAAATCATACAACACTTCTGCAATGTGTTCACGCATATCTTCGCCGCTTGGAACAACTGCCGGAAGGTTATCAAAAGTCTGTTTAAAAAAATCCATTTCACTCATGCTATAGTCTATCCTTTCTCTGAAATATTTCCTGCTTCTAATTAATTATAACAGAATAAGATCATTTGTCAATTTTATAAAATGACGTTTTTTGTCGTATAAGGTATTATTGTGCTGGCTTGGTCTCTGTCTCCTTCTTTTCTGTAGAAACAGGCTGAGTCAGAGTTTTGGCAGCACCTGCAATATCTCCCTTGGCAGCCAGCGGAGCTGCTTTTTTCAGTGCAGCATCAAGTTCAGGTGACAAAGCTGCATCTGAATGATATGTTAAGGTCTTTTTAGCCGTGTCAATAAGGAAGAGCACTCCTTTGCCGTCAGCAAAGTGCCTTTTGAACAACTCCTCTGCATATTTCTTCTGATCTTTTCCGGCAGGAATGGAGTCCTCTGCAACTATTGCTATATTTGTCTGAGTATTAGCTGAAAGTGCTGTTTCTATGGCTTTTATATCGTCTGCTGAAAAAACAGAAGCGTTGTCAAATACGTGTGACGGACACTTTTCTCCCAGTTTCATTATACTCTGTATAGCAGAGATATAGTCGCCGCCGACTATATTTTCTGTAGCTGTAAATAAAAGTGACTTTTCGTCGGTGTCTGTTATAATATGCGTACAGCTGCCGGTCTTGTAGAGGTGATCTTCAAAAGTATCATTATTTATAAGGAACAAAAGTCCGTTACCCTCACCGCTATATATTTCAAAATAAGCTTCTGCTGCATATGTATACGCAGCTTTATCGTGCAGGTCACTTACGGTAACTACTGCCGCATTCAGCATATACTGACGGTAGAGCTTTTCAAGATAGGCATTTATTTCCTTTTCGGAATTATCATCTATAAGGTGTGCAAGGTCATATAAATACTTTCCGGAAGCAGGTTCAAGCTTATCATCGGGTACTGCCGGAGCAGTTGTTGTCTCCGATGCCGGTGCTGAAGTGACTGTTTCTGCTGTAATTGTAGTTTCCACTTCTGTGACCGAAACAGGCTCATCAGGAGCTTTGTCAGTTTTCTTTAATGAGCATCCGCCTGCTGCAACTGTTAATGCAGCAAGAAAAATCATCACTGAAAATTTTTTCAAAAAAATCAATCCTTACTCTTGTAATATACTTAATATTTTAGTATAATTTAATAGAAAAATCAAGTACCAATGTACTTTTTATCTTTTTTTAAAAAATTAAGGAGTAAAAACATGGATTACAGCATAAAAGGTAAGGACATAATCGTATCAGAACCCGACCTCGACCTTGATGAAACCCTCGACTGCGGTCAGGCTTTCAGGTGGAAAAAAATAGACTCAGACTATATAACTACATATACTGGCAGATTCCTGAACGACGACCTCACCGTGTCCCAAACCGATAACGGGAACTTTATATTCCATAACACCTCAGAAAATGACTTTTTGAATAAATGGGTGGACTACTTTGACTTCAACACCAACTACTCCGAGTTGAAAAGGACTTTTTCAGAGGACGAAACTCTTTCAAAAGCCTGCTCTTTTGCCGGCGGCATCAGACTGCTTCGTCAGAACAGCTGGGAATGCCTCATTTCATTTATAATCTCGCAGAATAATAATATCCCACGCATAAAAGGTATCATCGACAGACTCTGCGATAATTATAACAGTCTTTTCCCTGAACCTCAGCAGCTTTCTCAGGAAACTCCGGATTCACTTTCTTACCTCAGAAGCGGATTTCGTGCAAAATATTTATGCGATGCTGCACAAAAAGTCAGCAGCGGAGAGACTGACCTTGCCGCAATAGCTGAAATGCCAATAGATCAGGCAAGAACTGAGCTGAAAAAGATAAAGGGAGTAGGTCCTAAGGTTGCTGAGTGTGTGCTGCTTTTCGGTATGTACCGCACCGACGCTTTTCCTGTCGATGTATGGATAAAACGTGTTCTTGCTGAATATTATCCAAACGGTTTCCCTGATTTTGCAAGTCAATATGCCGGTATAGCTCAGCAATACCTTTTCCACTACATAAGAAATATTTCTCGTTCGGGTGAATAAATATCCTTTTTTTGCCTATCCTATAAATGTATCATTTTTCAGGAGGGGCTTATGATAAAAGGTGTGACCAAAAAAATAATCGAGATAAATAATCCTGACTCTGTATATTTTGAAAAAGCTATTCTTTATCTCAGACCGGAAATGCGTGAGATACCTGACCAGTTCCTGCGTGATGAAGCTAACCGATACCTTTCAAGATCGGGACTAAAATATACAAAACGTAAATTTTCACTAAGAATTGCACGAATTGTTATCATATCCGGCTTATTATTATCTGCCGCCGGCATCCTGTTCGTGCTTTTTCATTGAATAACAAGCAATATTATGCGATTTTTTTCAATTTTTTCTGAAAAACTATAGACAAACAATTTTTTCTATGTTATAATATGTGTGACAATCCCAAATGCTGTCGATTAGGCACCGATATGCAAAAAATTGTTAAGGAGTTTATAATATGGAAAAAACTGATACACAATGCTTTAAGAACAAGCTCTCTAAGCGTATTATCAGTACTCCGGGTCCGGCTGCTAAAAACACCTTCTTTTATATTCAGGAGACCGGATGTCTGAAAACTGAAGACGCTGCTTCTTCTCAGAGGCAAAACCTTGAATCCTTCCTTATGGTAGCTGTTATCAGCGGTAAGGGAGAACTGACCATCGGAAACGATTCTTTTACTCTCTCCAAAGGGGACTGCTTCTTTATTGACTGCCGTCAGTCACATTTCTACAAAAGCAGCAGCAAAGACCCTTGGGAAGTTCTGTGGGTACATTTCAATGGTGCTACTTCAGAACAATACTATGAGTATTTTCTGACACAATCAAAGAACGTTTTCCGTCCTTCTGCTTTCGACCGTGTTGTCTCAGCTATAAATGAGATAATTGACATCAATGAGACTAAGACACCGGATTCAGAGGCTAATACGTCCAAGCTTTTAGTTGATCTTCTTACTATTGCTCTCACAGCTAATAATGACAGCCAGAAGTATGATTCTGCTCTGAAACAGAAATTAGCTGCTGTACACGCTTATATCGACGATCACTTCTGCGAGGATCTCTCGCTCGAAAAGCTTTCTTCCGAATTTTATATCAGTAAATTTTATCTCACCCGTGAATATAAAAAGATCTACGGTATGACTATATTCCAGCATATTATAACTTCACGCATCAACTACGGCAAACAGCTTCTCAGATTCTCCGATAAATCGATCGAGGAGATCGCTCATCTATGCGGTTTCAACGATCAGAGCTACTTTGCAAGACAATTTAAAAAAGCTGAAAATCTCACCTGCTTCTCTTACAGAAAAAAATGGAGAGATTAAAACTCATCAGATTTGAATTTTACAGAGCCGCTTCTGCATACACTGCCGATGCGGCTCTTAAATTTTTCTTGAACACATATTTATTTGTCTTGCATTTTTATCTGAATGATGTTATAATACTTATATACACTTTTGAACGGAGGAAACTTTCATGTTAACAGATATTGAAATTGCTCAGAGTGCAAAAATGAAAAAAATTAACGAGATAGCTTCAAGTCTTGGTATAGATGAGGAAGACCTTGAACCATATGGTCACTATAAAGCTAAGCTTTCAGAAGAACTCTATTCCAAGCTTGAAAACCGTGAGGACGGTAAGCTCATACTCGTTACTGCTATAAATCCAACTCCTGCCGGAGAAGGAAAAACTACCGTAAGCGTCGGTCTTTCAGAGGCTATGGGTCGCATTGGCAAAAACGCTGTGCTCGCTCTTCGTGAGCCTTCACTCGGTCCTGTCTTCGGTATGAAGGGCGGAGCTGCCGGAGGCGGTTACGCTCAGGTAGTACCTATGGAGGACATAAACCTCCATTTCACAGGTGATATGCACGCTATCACTGCTGCAAATAACCTCCTCTGTGCTATGATAGACAATCATATGCAGCAGGGAAATGACCTCGGTATCGACCCAAGAAGAATAATGTTCAAACGCTGTCTCGATATGAACGACCGTGCTTTGAGAAATATCGTTGTCGGTTTGGGCGGCAAGGCTAACGGAGTTCCAAGAGAAGACGGGTTCAACATAACCGTTGCTTCAGAGATAATGGCTATATTGTGTCTCGCTGCTGATATTGCCGACCTCAAAGAAAGAATAGGAAACATCCTTGTAGCTTATAATTATTCCGGTGAGCCTGTATTTGCCCGTCAGATAGGTGCCTGCGGTGCTATGACAGCTCTCCTTAAAGACGCTTTGAAGCCAAATCTTGTTCAGACACTTGAGAATAATCCGGCATTTATTCATGGCGGTCCGTTTGCAAATATAGCTCACGGATGCAACTCCATAAGAGCTACAAAGCTTGCTCTCAAACTCGGCGATTACTGCATTACTGAGGCTGGCTTCGGCTCTGACCTCGGTGCTGAGAAATTCTTCGACATCAAATGCAGATACGGCGGACTTACTCCGGCTTGCGTAGTACTCGTTGCTACCATAAAAGCTCTTAAATATAACGGCGGTGTCCAGAAAAATGACCTCGCTAAGGAAAATATGTGGGCACTTGAAAAGGGCATAGTTAACCTTAAAACTCACATTGAAAATATGCATAAGTATCATCTTCCTGTTGTAGTTGCTATAAATAAGTTCTCCACTGATACAGCTAATGAGATAAAATTCGTCGAGGACTTCTGCTCTGAAATGGGAGTTGAAGTCTCAATGTGTGAAGTATTCGCAAAAGGCGGCGAAGGCGGTGTGGACCTCGCTAATAAAGTTTGCGATACTATACAGTTCTGTTCAGCTAATGAGTCAGAATTCAAGCCTATATACGATACAGAACTTTCAATAAAGGAAAAAGTCGAGACTATCGCAAGAGAAATTTACCGTGCTGACGGAGTTACTTTCACAGCTCAGGCTGAAAAGGCTATCAAGGAAATTGAAGCTATCGGTTTCCGTGACCTTCCGGTATGCGTCGCTAAAACTCAGTATTCATTGTCCGATAATCCGGCTCTTCTCGGAAAACCTAAGAACTTCAATATAACAGTCCGTGATGCAAAACTTTCATCAGGTGCCGGATTCATCGTTATCTATACAGGTGACATTCTCACAATGCCGGGACTTCCTAAACATCCTGCTGCTCTCGATATAGACTGCGAGAACAACGGCAATATCACAGGACTTTTCTGATCGGTGTGAACATGATAAAAATAAAGACAACTTCTCCGGAAGAAACTATCAGAACCGCTGAAAAGCTCGGTTCACTGCTGAAAGCCGGCGATATGATAGCGTATAAAGGCGGTCTTGGTGCCGGAAAAACTACTTTCACCCGTGGTATCGCTGTCGGAATGGGACTCGGCGACAACGTTACATCTCCTACTTTCGCACTTGTTAACGAATATCACGGCGACGGTATGACGCTCTATCATTTCGATATGTACCGCATCGAAAACGGCGATGACCTCGAATCGACGGGCTTCTATGACTACCCTTTTGAGGAAAATGTCGCTGCTGTTGAGTGGTCCGAGAATATAGAGGAGTTTCTTCCCAAAAATACAATTTATATCACTATCAATACTATAAGTGATATGGAACGTGAAATTATTATTGAGGACGGTGGCAGATTTGCTGATTCTTGGAATTGACACTTCCGGAAAAACTGCTTCGGCGGCTCTTTTTGATACAGTATCAGAAGTGATACTTGCTCAAAAAACTTTATACACTCAAAAAACACATTCTCAGGTCATCATGCCAATAGTAAAAGACATTTTAATTCAGACAGGTAAGGAGCTTAAAGACGTTGAGCTTATTGCAGTTGCAAATGGTCCCGGGTCTTATACCGGACTCAGGATCGGTGTAGCTGCTGTAAAAGCTCTGTGCTTCGGACTTGACATAAAATGCTGCGGTGTATCTACTCTTGAAGGTCTCGCCTGCAATAATATAGCACATAAAGGTACTATATGTGCTATAATGAAAGCAAGGGGCGATCTTGTTTACACCTGCACCTACAAGTGCGACGGTTACAGTATCGAACAAATAACGGCTGAGCAGATAATCTCTACCGACGAACTTGCTCAGTTCCTCGCTTTCAACGGCGAAGAGGTACTCTTGTGCGGCGATGGTGTTGCGGATTTCTTCACGAATTATCGCTCACCTATGCTGGTAATTGCACCTCCGCAAGGAAGATTGCAGAATGCAGTCGGCGTTTGTCTTGCCGGAGCTTCAAGAAAAGGTATCTCTCCTGACGAACTTGAAGTATCCTATCTCCAAAAAGTCAAGGCAGAAAAGGATATGGAAGAAAAGCTTAAAAAGTAAAATTTATTTATAGATAGGAGTATGTCATATGATAGCTATAGGCTGCGATCATGCTGGAGTTGATCTGAAAAAAACAATCATCCAGACACTCAGCGAAAAAGGATTTGAATTCTGCGATATGGGTACTGACGGTGAACCGTGCGATTACCCTGATATGGCTGAAAAAGTCTGCGAGCAGATAACATCCGGTAAATGTGAAAGAGGTATACTTATTTGCGGTACAGGCATTGGAATGTCTATCGCTGCTAATAAGATCAAAGGTATCAGAGCTGCTTTGTGTGCCGATTCTTTCTCAACACGCTTCACAAGACTTCATAACGATTCAAATGTGATGTGTATGGGTGCAAGAACAATGGGTCCCGGACTTGCCTGCGAACTCGCTGAAGTATTCCTTACTACAGGTTTTGAAGGCGGTCGTCACCAAAGACGTGTTGACCTGATTACCGCTATTGAAAATAAATAATGAAAGGATCTGACTAAAATGGCAGAATTACATATTATCGATCATCCGCTTGTACAGCATAAAATATCTCTTCTCAGAGATAAAAATACAGGTACAAAAGAATTCCGTGAACTTGTATCAGAAATAGCTATGTTCATTTGCTATGAAGCTACAAGAGACCTCCCTTTAAAGGAGATCGAACTTGAAACTCCGCTTGCTGTTGCTAAGACAAAAATTATTTCCGGCAGAAAACTCGCTTTCATTCCGATCCTCAGAGCCGGTCTCGGTATGGTAGACGGCGTTACAAAGCTTGTTCCTGCTGCAAAGATAGGTCATATCGGTCTTTTCAGAGACCCTGCAACAAAGGAATCTGTACAGTACTATTCAAAGCTTCCTGAGGACATCGCAGAGCGTGACGCTATTATTGTTGACCCTATGCTCGCTACCGGTAATTCGGCAGTTGCCGCTATCAACCTCCTTAAAGCTGAGGGAGCTAAGAATATAAAATTCATGTGCGTAATTTGCTCACCTGAGGGCGTTGAAGCTATAAAGAACGCTCATCCTGACGTTGACATCTATGCAGGCGTTATGGACGAAGGTCTTAACGAAGATAAATACATCGTTCCTGGTGTCGGAGATGCCGGTGACAGAATTTTTGGTACAAAATAATAATGTTGGGGGACAAAATCTTAGTCCCCCGCTTATTTTGTCACCGACTATTCGATAACTGAATATAGATTCTTGATATATCTGCGTTTCTGCCTTTATTGTTGACAAACTTGATTTGCTGTGGTATATTATTATATGTAAAACAGCTGGCTGAAATAAAAATAATGAGGTGATTTCTTATGAATTCAAAGAAAACAAAATTAATTACTCTGACAGCACTGCTAACGGCATTTACTACGGTTTCAACAATGATAATAAGAATACCAACTCCTACAAAGGGCTACGTTAATTTGGGTGACTGTCTTGTTAATATATCGGCATGGCTACTCGGACCAGTTTATGGTGCAGCAGCTGCCGGAATCGGTTCTGCACTTGCTGACATTTTTTCCGGATATATCGTTTATGCTCTGGCAACATTGATAATTAAAGGAGCTATGGCAGTTGCTTCATATAATGTGTATCACGTAATTTCCAAAAATAAGGATTCTCTGACAGGTAAGATCTTTGGTGCAATAGTGGCAGAAATAATAATGATGGTCGGTTACTTTACTTTTGAAGCTATCCTATACGGTTCAATTGCTGTTGCATCTCTTGGTATAGTTGGAAATGCAGCTCAAGGTATAATGGGAATTGCAAGCTCTGTAGTTGTATATGAAGCTATCATTAAGAGAATACCTAAAATAACACAAAATAAACTCCGCTAATTCACACCGGAGTTCGGAATATTGAAAAAAGCTCAGCTAAATGCTGGGCTTTTTCAGGTAAAATATGACATAAGGAGCAATAATATGTGCGAAGCATTTTCACGTACTCAGCTTATATTCGGAAGTGATGCGATAAAAAAACTCGCAAAGGCAAGAGTAGCTGTCTTTGGTGTTGGAGGTGTTGGCGGTTACGTCGTTGAAGCATTGGCAAGATCAGGTGTCGGTGAACTCGACCTCGTCGACAACGACACAGTATGTCTTTCAAATCTGAACAGACAGATAATCGCCACAAGAAGTACCATAGGTAAATACAAGGTGGATGTCGCTAAAGAACGTGTACTTGATATAAATCCCGACTGCAAGGTCAATGTGTACAGGACTTTCTTTATGCCTGATACGGCTGAGCAGTTTGATTTCAGTAATTATGATTACGTCGTTGATGCTATTGACACAGTTACAGGTAAAATTGAACTCGTGATGCAGTCCAAAGAAGCAGGTGTACCGATAATTTCGTCTATGGGAGCCGGCAACAAAGTTGACCCGACTGCTTTTGAAGTGACGGACATATATAAAACATCGGTCTGTCCGCTTGCAAAGGTAATGCGTTATCAGCTTAAACGCAGAGGAGTCAAAAAACTAAAGGTCGTTTACTCTAAAGAAGAACCACTCTCCCCTATCACTGACGGTACATCAGAACCCAATGATAAAACAGGCAGAAGGGCAACTCCGGGCTCTAATGCATTTGTACCTTCTGTGGTCGGACTGATAATCGCCGGTGAAGTTATAAAAGATATTATTGGATTTGACAGAAAAAACAGGATATAAAAATAGCTGCCGTCTGGCAGCTATTTTGCGTTTATTTAGTAATTTTACGTGCTTCCATGTAGAAACGCTTATCCTCAGCGTGTCCCATAGAGAATGTTTTTCTTGGGAGAGCACCGTCCTTGATAACAGTCGGGAACAACTGGGATTTATCCATATCAGGAAGAATGAATCCAAGTCCGGAGTGCTTTTCAGCAAGTGATACAACAGTGTCTGCTCCGTGGATATAGTCTATTTTTCCGTTATTCTCCTTTATATATTTATCAAGGAAATTCTGTACTGAACCAACTGAAAGATTAGAACTCTTATTATGGATGAAGTATTTCTTCTGAGCTCCATTGTATGAACAGATAACATACTGGTCAGAAGTTTCTGTTTCAGAAAGTCCGAGAGTCTGAGTCATTTCGCCGATGAGCTTATCACAGTCCACATCAAATACAAGACGATGTATAGCCTCAAATTTAAGAGCATCACTATGGAGATTTACTATCTCTGCAAGAGCAAATCTTGCTGGATGATTTGAAAAATCAGTCTCAGGTGAGGACTTCTTTAACTGCTCGTAGAACTCCTTTGCAGTAGCCAAAGAATGATTACCGTCACCCATAGCGTAAAGAAGTACCGGAGTATTGTCGAGTGAGTACTTCTGACAGAACTTTTCAGGATCAGCAAGTAATGTAAGTGCCTTGTCGACCTGCTCCTGCTTTGCATCGTCAAGCAAAAATCCTTTGATGCTTCCGCCGTTCTTCATGAGCTCAGTATCATAAAGCTTCTTCATAGAATCCTTATCAGCTGCAAGCGGTTCAATTACTGTATTATCTGGATCATCGATAAGTATCATTATATGCGGCAATTCGAGCGGAGCTCCATTTCTTACCTTTATACGAGGTGGGATTCGCTCGATAACTGTAGCTTCAGTTGCACGTACTTCCGATGTGCTGCCCTTTGAAAAATCGTACTTTTCAAGGTCTATAGCTCCAACTATTCCCTGACGAAGAATACCGTTGCTCTGCACTCTTTCTACATATACCATAGCGTTCTTGTACTCGTCAAAATTACCCTCTGAAATGTACTTATTCATTGTATCGTGTATATTTTCGATACGCTCGTTTACATCATCATCTTCCAGATAAAGCTCAGGAAGAATGAGGTTCAAAGTAGAAGGTGCTGAACCTACAGTTGAATAAACGTCATTCCAGTATTCTGGCTCACTTGTATACTGGTCACAAGCAATAACTGACCATTTGTAGTGATCTACATCTGACTTTGGCAACAAAATATCAGCATTATGAAAAGCAGTTGAGTTCATTATAATTCTCCTTTATAATAAAAATTTTTCATCTCATTAAATAACCTTGCTACAGGTAAGCCAACGACATTAAAAAAGTCGCCGTTTATTGAGCGGATAAGCTCCGCCCCCTGCCCCTGTATTCCGTATCCGCCGGCTTTGTCGTAAGGCTCGTCGGTATCAGCGTAGTCATTTATTTCTTTATCAGAGAGCTCCCTGAAAGTTACATCTGTTGATTCTGAAAAAGAAACTTCCTTTGTCCCATCTATGATAGCACATCCGGTTATTACTTTATGAGTTTTTCCAGACAGCATACTTATACATTCAATACACTGCTGTTTGTCATGAGGCTTTCCCAATATATTTCCGTCACATATAACTGTTGTATCACAACCAATTATAAGAGCATCCGTAAATTTTTCAGCAGCTGCTCTTGCTTTCAGCACTGCAAGGTACTCAGAAGCTTTGTCAGGTGCGATACCGGCAGGTATAGTTTCATCAATATCCAGAGACACAGCTTTAAAATCAGAAGCTATGTATTTAAAAAGCTCCCTTCTTCTTGGTGAAGCGGATGCAAGAATAATTTCCATTAGTGCACATTCCTTTCCATTTTACATAATATATTTTACCATGTAGTCAGTGATATGTCAATAGATTCCTCTATGTCATCAGCAACATTTTCTATCGGTATTTTTGATTTGTAATAATATCTTAATTGACTTATATTGACAATTGTGATAAAATAAATTACGAAAAATGTTTTATCAGGAGGATTTTCAGTGAAAATTTTTTCTTTTGTTTCTTTGGCTTCAGCAACCACTATCTCTTTGACACTCATTGGATGCTCAAACAGTAAAAACAGCTCGGACAGTGAAAAAGACACTCCTGAAAGAGTGGCTTCAAAAAGCATTTCTTTCGACTGGCAGCAGCCGTATCTATCAACTATCGAAACTTTTAAAGGCTCTCCGGACTATTCAAGTGAAAATTCAAGATTTGACCTGAGGGACCTCAACAATGACGGAACTCCGGAGCTTATCCTTTCACCAAATTTTGAAAGGAATACAGCCTGCAAAGTCTACACATTTTCAGACGGTTCTGTAAGCGAGCTCGGCGACAACGGCAGCTATGGTCAATTCACATTCTATCCTGATTCAGGTATTTTGAGCAATGAGCACGACGGTGACGGTTTTGTTATCGGTGAGTATCGAACTATCGACAACGGTGCCTATAAAGAAAAATTGAGTTTCTATAACAATTCAGGTTCCGCATCATCCGGTGCAACTATTACCTATGAAATAAATAAAAATGAAGTCTCTATGCGTGAGTATAACGATGCGATAACTGCCATTACCGGCTTTGCTTCTCTTGATATTGGACGCAAATATACTATCGAATCTGCTGATACAGTATTGCACTCTACCGAAAGCTGGGGAGCTGTACTCACTGAAAACGAAAAGGCTCTGTATACAGCAAAGCTTACCGAATTAGCTCAGCAGTATGATGATTATGCCGGTTTTGAACTCGCTGACCTCGACGGAAATGATATACCTGAACTAATTATATCAGAGGGAATAGATCAGGACAAAACTTGCAGGATTTTTTATCTGAAAGACGATACTGTTGCCGAATTAGAGGGTACATACGGGTCTTTAGGTCAGATAGGATTTGATTTTAAAAATATGGTGTTCTTTACTGTCGATTCTAATAAGCAGTGCTGGAACATGACAGGCAAGCCTTTAAAGAATTATGAAAAATCAGATCGTCTTATGGAATGCGGAAGAAAGTATCTCCTTAATGATGCTTCTATCGTTGCGGCTTTCCAGTAAAATATGTAATTATGGCTAAATCACGTTATATTTATACCTGTAATCAATGCGGGTACGAAAGCTCTAAATGGAACGGCAAGTGTCCTTCATGCGGTGCATGGAACAGCTTTGAAGAGGAAGAAACAGTCACCTCAAATAAAACTAAAACATCATCTCAGCAGATAGTCGACCTGTCTGAAAAAATTCTTGAACTCGAAGAGATCGGTGTTGATGACGATGTAAGGTACGATACGGGTGTCGGCGAGCTTAACAGAGTTCTCGGCGGCGGACTTGTCAAAGGTTCTATTGTGCTTCTCGGAGGCGAACCAGGTATCGGTAAAAGTACTATCCTGCTCCAGATATGTCAGTATCTTGGCGAAGACCACTCGATACTCTACGTCTCAGGAGAAGAATCCGCACGACAAATAAAACTGCGTGCCAAGAGACTGGGTGTTGATACTGAAAACCTCTATATACTTACCTCAACTGATGCGGAAGCTGTTGCTTCAACTATAGCTTCAAGTGCTCCGGATATTGCTATAATCGATTCCATTCAGACAATGAGCATAAACAGCATCACTTCAAGTCCCGGAAGTATCACTCAAGTTCGTGAGTGTACAAATCTTTTCATGCATACTGCAAAAAGTCAGGAAATCCCTATGGTGATAGTAGGTCACGTTAATAAGGACGGTGCAATTGCAGGTCCTAAGGTCATGGAGCATATCGTTGATGCTGTTCTCTACTTTGAGGGTGAGCGTCATCAGAGCTATCGTATTCTAAGAGCTGTAAAAAACCGCTTTGGCTCGACTAATGAGATAGGCGTTTTTGAGATGAGAGATAAGGGTCTTGCGGAAGTTGCCAATCCCTCACAGATGCTTCTCTCAGGACGACCGCATAATGTGTCAGGTACTTGCGTTGCCTGCGTTATGGAGGGAAGCCGACCTATTCTTGCAGAAGTTCAGGCTCTTGCGTCAAAAACAAGTTACTCTGCTCCAAGAAGAATGACCACAGGTTTTGACTTCAACAGACTAAGCATCATTATTGCCGTACTTGAAAAAAGGCTCGGTATTTTCATGGGCTCACTTGATGTTTACCTCAATATCGTTGGCGGATTCCGGCTTGACGAACCAGCAGGAGACTTACCTGTCGCACTCGCACTATACTCTGGTATAATGGATAAACCTATAAGCGAGGACGTTATCGCTTTCGGTGAAATAGGTCTTGGCGGAGAGATACGCTCGGTTTCTCATATCACTCAGCGTATAAATGAAGCCGAAAGAATGGGATTCAATACCTGCATAATACCTAAGCAGTCCGAGTCTGCTGTAAATATCAGTGAGCATAAAATAAAAATAATACCTGCATCTACTTTGAAACAAGCTTTTTCTGTAATAAAGTAATAATTCGGAGCGAGTTTAGTCGCTCCGTTTTTTCTCTAATAACGTGATTTTTTCAGCTATATCCTTGAAAATAGGTGCCGCTGTCTCATTGCCGTACCCTCCGTCTTCTACAAGAACTGTAACTGCATATTTTGGAGCATATGCCGGAAAGAATCCGGTTATCCACGCATGACAGTACTCGTCACCTTCCGGCGAAAATCTTCCGGTCTGTGCAGTCGAGGTTTTTGCGGCTATGTCCACAAAAGCAGACTGTGCATTCGAGTTTTCATTATCACGTATCGCCGCTGTCATCATATGCCTTATTCCTTCCGCAGTCTCTTTGCTTATAACCTTTGTAAACTGAGGTGCTTTCTCATCGATAACTATTTCTCCGTCAGTAGTTAAACCTTTTATAAGTCTTAAATGCGGCATTTCTCCTGAGTTTGCGATACAGCAGGTGAACTGATTTATCTGGAGCGGAGTGGCAGTCAATTTGCCTTGTCCGAAAGAGAAATTAGCAAGTTCAGCCGGAACTGAAAGTTCATCATCAGTCGGAAGAACGCCGGATGCTCCAATTATGCCTCGGCATAAATGATTCTCTTTTCCAAAACCAAAATCATACGCCAATGCACGAAATTTTTTCGCATCCAACATACGGCTCAGTGATATAAAATACGTGTTGCATGAATCTCTTATCGCAGACGTGAGATATTCAATTCCGTGACCGTCCGCTTTATGGCAATTAAAACATTGTCCCTTGACATTTATTAGTCCACGGCACTTGTAGGAATAGTTTTTTCGTCCCTCTTCTATCGCCTCGCAGGCAGTTACCAGCTTAAAAATAGAGCCAACCCCGTAAGAATAAAGTGCACGGTTTATCATCGGACTCCTCTTGTCACTCAAAGCAGAAGTGATGTTAGAAGTATCATACCTCGGAAAGCTTGCCATTGCAAGAATATCACCATTCGATATATCACTTACCACAATTGCACCCTTATCTATATTACTTCCGCTTTTTTCACATATTTTCTGAATGTCCTTATCGAGCGTGGTCACCACACCGCTCTTGTCGGCATCACTATTTTGGACTTTCTTGCTGTCACCTATAAGTACTCTGCCAAAACCGTCTGTATTATAAGTAACGCTGTTTGGAATATCATTTTTCCTCAGTATCCTATCATACGCTGCTTCGATACCTGCTACACCAACATCTTCCGATGTATAGCCTAAAATATGCTCCGCAACTTTCTTTTTGTCATTGCGTACAGCTGTTCTGAAAACTGTTATTCCAGCACTTTCCGGCATACTGCTTTTGCATTCAATTACAAACGGACTCCCTTTTTTGTACTCCCTCTCAAGATATTTAGTATCATATACATACTTCTTCAGACTTTCCTTATCGGCAGAATATGGGACTATAACGGCTTTATAAGTGTACTCGGTATTCACTAAATGTTTCATATTCCTGTCAAAAATAGTACCTTGCGGCTCTCCGGCAACTATGGTTAATTCAGCTCGCTCATACGCTGTCTCAACGTGTTTCCGTGATACTGCAAGATCAAAATAGTGAAAGCATATCACCAAAAATAGCACTATAAATACAACTGCAAGCACAAGCACTCTATTATCAGCTGTTTTACGCATAAAAAATCACCTCAAAGGTATTATTTGCCCTGAGGTGATTTTTTATTCCTATTCAAGTACTATTGTAAACGGACCGTCATTCAGAAGCTCGACTTTCATATCAGCTCCGAACACGCCTGTTTCAGTCCTTACGCCCTTGCTGCGGCAATACTCAACGAAAAACTGAAATAATCTGTCCGCCTCAGCAGGCTTGGCAGCCTGTATGAAGTTCGGACGATTACCCTTGCGGCAGTCGGCATATAACGTGAACTGAGGCACTACAAGAAGTGAACCTTTAACTGTATTAAGGTCAAGATTTATTTTATCATTTTCATCAGAAAAAATCCTGAGATTTATTATCTTATCAGCAAGTCTGCGGCAATCATCCTCGGTGTCATCGTGTCCTACTCCGAAAAGAAGCAGGTATCCATTATCGATGCTTCCCGTCACCTTTCCGTCGACTTTGACTGATGCGGATGTAACTCTTTGAAGTACAATTTTCATTATATTGCTCCTATTTTTTTACTGCATCAAATCCGAACGGTTTCAGTACTATCTCATCCTTACCTCTTGAATCAACAATACTGTACATAGATTTCGGAAGGTCGATAGTAACTATCTCTTCTGAATTATTAAAGAATAAAATGAAATCGTCCATTCCATTTGATCTTGTTGTTACCTCAACTCCACGAGGAAGTCCTTTCAGTCTTGGTATGCCGGTCTGACGCATTATATTTCCTGCAAAACTTTCGTAAAAGTCCATTTTGCATACAGTTCCGACGTAATAGATAACGCCGTTGCAATACCTGTTCATTGTAACTGCCGGACAGCTGCGATAGAAATCGTCATCATACTCTGCATATGCCTTGGCTGTTATAAGCGTAAGTATATCACACCACTGATGACATTCAAATTTATTGCCGGCAAAGTCGACTATTACCTGTTCACTTCTGCCAATAGGGTCATATTCAGATATTTCTGCACCTACAAGATCTCTGTATACGGTCGGCAGCGGCTGAGTGATACAATTGTTGTTTGAGTCCTTAACGCCGCTTCGAGTTGTTAGTACAAGAGTACCTCCCTTAATTGCAAAACGATAGATATTCTCAGCTGCTGACTTCTTATAGACAAACATCTCCGGAGCAATAACTACCTTGTACCTTGAGAGATCATCTTCAGGTGAAACGATATCAACGTTAGCACCGTATCTTGAAAATGCTGCATGGAAGTACTTCAACTGATCGATATATCTGAAATTCTCAGCCTGAGGCTGCATATCTAATGCCCATTCATTCTCTGGTGAATAAAGTATTGCAATTTCCGATACTATGACTGTTGTATCAAGAACTCCTATTTTTGAAACTATATTGCAAAGGTCTGTGAACTCTCTCAGTCTGCGTCCGGGCTGATTACTGTGATCTATAAGCCCCTGTACAAACATCTCAGCACCAGTCGCAGCTGTCCTCCAGCGGAAATGCAGTACATTTTCAGCTCCGTGAGCAATTGCCTGAAGAGAATACCCCATTAACTGTCCGGGACGTGTGGTTTTCTGCATAGGTCCCCAGCATCCTGTAGCTCCGCTGAGCTGCTCCATTATCCAGAAATTGCGGTTCTTTATGCCTCTCATGAGATCAAGTACAAATGCATGAGAATGTATTCTGTCCGGATCAGAAGAGATCTCTACCGGCGGGTAGTTGTCATAAGAAACAAAGTCGACTTCATCAAACAACTTATACACATCCGGAGTGTTATCACTGAAACAGAGATTTGTGGTGACCTTTGCACGGGATATTTCATGCTTTATCATTATAGCAAGGTCTTTTACAAACCTTGCTGTACACTCTGAACTGAATCGCTGGAATTCAAGACATAAAGCCGGATTCTGCCACTCTTTCGGATAAGCTGTCGGAGGTTCGATCTGGGACGGATTAACGTATTCACCGCTCCATACGCTGTTGCCAAACACTTTATTTACGTTATCTATAGAGTCGTGTTTGTCAATGAGCCAGCTGCGGAAAAGCTTTTTACATTCATCACAGGTACACTGGTATGCTTCAAGCTCGTTGTCTATCTGCCATGCAACAATCGCAGATTCGTCAGCGTAATGACGCACTATCCTCTCCGTTATTCTCTTGGCATATTTCATGAAAATAGGAGAATTAATACATCTGTGTCCACGGATACCGGTCTGAAGCTTGTTTCCGTCAAGACCTACCTGTACTATATCAGGATACTTCTGATATAGCCACAAAGGCGGACAATTCGTCGGAAGAGACATAACAACATCAATATTGTTTTTCTTACACAGAGCTATAACTTCATCGAGCCAATCGAATGTAAAATAATTATCCTCAGGCTCAAATCTTGACCATGCAAACTCCCCTACTCTTACCAGCTTAACGCCGGATTTTGCCATTAATTCAATATCATTTTCCCACATTGACCTATCCCACTGCTCCGGATAGTAATCGACTCCGATCTTCATATAAGCCCCCTTATTTTTAAGTCTCGTATTTTATAAGCTGACAGTTTTCCATGAACCAACCGGAAAACTCTTCTGTCGTCATATCATTGAAGTAAGTCTCAATTACCCTGCAAACACCGCCGTGACTGACTATAAGTACATTTTTATCGCTGTACTTCTTTATGACATCATCAAGAGCAGAATAGACCCTGTGTGAAAGCTGTAAAAGAGATTCACCCGTTTTGCCCATTCTAACGCCGTAATTCACTTTATTCTCTGCGAATCCCTCGGTATAGCGTGACCTGCCTTCGTACTCACCGTAATCCCATTCACGAAGTCTTTCATCCGTCAGAACTTCTATTCCGATACGCTCACCGACCGTTTTAGCAGTTCTAAGCGACCTCTTCATTGGCGAGGATATAATAACGTCAATATCATTCAGCTCGGCAACTTTTTCTGCAAGCTCCTCAGCTTGTGAAATGCCTGTTTCATTGAGCTCGATATTCGTTGTACCGAGGATAATATCCTTTTTATTATAGTCAGTCTGACCGTGTCTTGTAGAGTATATCTTCAATTTATCACTACCTGTACTTTAATATTTTGATGCACGTTCTATCTCCGCACGAGCATTATCAAGCATGAGTGCTGACGGCTCATCTCCGCCCATTATTCTGGCGATCTCTGAGATCCTGCCGTTCATATCGAGCTGAGTGACATTAGTTTCGGTGCGGTCGTTGATAACGTGCTTTTCTATCATAAGATGATTATCAGCCATTACTGCTATCTGTGAAAGATGAGTAACGCAGATGACCTGTCTTACTTTGCCTATTTCTTTAAGTTTTATGCCTATCTTCTGAGCTGCTTTTCCGCTTACTCCGGTATCTATCTCGTCAAATATCATAGTCGGGATGCTGTCCTTTTTGGCAATGACACTTTTAAGTGCGAGCATAATTCTTGAAAGTTCGCCTCCGGAAGCTATCTTTGAGATCGGTTTAGGCTCTTCACCTTTATTTGCTGAGATAAGGAATTCGATTGTGTCCATTCCGTTTACAGTCAGCTTGCCTTTTTCATGTCTGACTTTTATTACAACTCCGGACATATTGAGAAATTCAAGTTCAGCCGTTACTTGTTCGGTAAACTTCTTTGCGACCTTTTCTCTGTGCTCATACAGAAGCTTTGCCTTTTCGGTAACGTCGTGGAGCAGCTGCTCCTTTTTTGAATTGAGCTCATTTATTTCATCAGCTGAGCTTTCAAGCTGTATTATCTCACGGCAGGCATCGTCATACATTTTTACAAGTCCGCTGCAATCCTCAGCGTACTTTCTTTTTAGCTTATTTATACTGTTCAGACGTGTACCGAGATATTCAAGTCTCTGACCGTCAAGCTCTATCTTATCTGCAAGAGCTTCAAGCTCAGAAGCTATATCGGCAAGCTCTATTTCAGCAGCAGAAAGTCTCTCGTAAATGACATTAATTCTTTCCGAGGAATCTGTGCAGCCGGCAATTTCCTGTTCGGCAGAAACTATCATGTCATTTGCCGCATCGTCACCGGTTATAGCCTGAACTGCATTTTTTATGGCGATTATAGTCTTTTCGGAGTTCTTAGCTGTCTCATACTCCTTTTCAAGACGCTCGTCTTCACCCTCTTCAAGTTCAAGCTCACCAATATCATCTATTATTTCGTTGAGGTATCTTCTGCGTTCGATATTGTTTTTTTCAAGCTTCTTCAATTCACCAAGCTGTCTTGCAGTCTTTTGCAGCTCGTGAAAAGAATCACGGTAATCTTCAAGCAGACTGTCATCGTCACCAAAGCTGTCCAGTATAGACATATGCTTTTCACTGTCAAGCAATATCTGATTGTCGTGCTGACCGTGTATATTTATGAGCATTGAGCCTATTTCTTTCAGCATTGCCGCAGACGCTGTCCTGCTGTTTATTCGTGACACACTTCCGCCGTCGGCACTTATTTCCCTTGTTACTGTTATTTCTTCGTTATCATGGGATATTCCCAATTCATCAAGCTTGCCGC
The DNA here is from genome assembly GCA_017441505.1 of Ruminococcus sp. GTDB lineage: Bacteria > Bacillota > Clostridia > Oscillospirales > Ruminococcaceae > Ruminococcus. Next base: position 98,293 of record JAFRXL010000043.1, on the reverse strand, counting down.
ATATCTCCGGAGAAAGCTCGGTGAACAGAGCTGTTATAACAGCTTTATCGCAGCCGCTGCGGACTATATCTTTAGTGATACGCTGTCCTATAACAGCATTTATTCCGTTGATAAGTATTGATTTTCCGGCACCGGTCTCACCGGTAAAAATATTCAGATCGTCTGTAAGCGGTATAACAGCTTCTTTGATAACTGCAAGATTCTGAATGTATATTTCTTTTAACATTCCTCAGATTTACCTCCCGGGAAATAACTCGCTCTTGAATTTCTTGGATAATTTTTTAGCGTCAGCTTCACTTCTGACAAGTATAAATATCGTATCATCACCGGCGATAGTACCGACTATCCCCTGATGCTCAACAGAGTCTATAGCTGCACAAGTTCCCTGAGCCATTCCGGCTCTGCACTTTAATACTATCGTATTCATGGCATAGTCGACCGAGATAACAGCTTCTTCAAAAATCGACTTTTCAGCCAATGCCGTGGGCGGCAGACTATATCTGAATCTTCCACGCTCGTCACGCTTTTTTACTAATGAAAGCTCTTGTATGTCTCTTGATAATGTAGCCTGAGTTGTTTTTATGCCTTTCTCAGCAAGTATATTTATAAGCTCTTCCTGAGTTGAAACAGGCTGTTCAGCTATTATGTCAAGAATAGCATCATGTCTCCTGTTTTTCATTTTATCTCACCAGCTTTATTTTATTGGTCTGCACAACTTCCTGCATACAGACTCGTGAAAAGAATTTCCTATAAGATTTATGAATTTTATATTATACTTTCCTCTGCTTATATCGATAGACTCGTTTTCATGCAGACTGAAATGAAGTTCGCCGTCAACATTTATTATCATCTCTTCATTCCCTGCTGTCTTATTTGTAAGACGAAGCTTTCTCCAAGGTGAAAACATAGTTGCCCTTGAAAAAAGCGAGTGAGGACATATAAGATTCATCTCGATGCACTCAAGATCCGGTTCAACAACAGGACCTCCGGCTGAAAGTGCATATGCAGTCGAGCCGGAAGGAGTGCTGAAAAGAACTCCGTCAGCACGGTATTTTCCCACAAGATAGTCTTCTGAATAGACCTCAAAATCACATATCCTGAAACTTCCGGAGCGTCCGGATACCTCATTAAGTGCAGTATGCACAGTATCTCCGGAGCTCTCATGGAACACAACATCGAGTGTCATTCGCTCGGATATTTCGTAATCTCCGGTAGTCAGCAAAACAAGCTTATCAAGCTGGTCGGCTTCAAGTCCAGCCATAAATCCGAGAGTACCCGTGTTTATCCCAAGAAGCTTTGTATTGCTGCCTATCAGCTTCTTTGCACACCTTAATATAGTACCGTCACCGCCGATAGCAATTACAAAATCAGCGGTCTTTACAGCATCCCCGATGCTTTCATATATCACATATGACTTATCAGAAAATTCTTCTTTAAAATCATCACTAACACTCACCTCTACTCCGGCATTGTGAAGAATATCACAAGCTTTGCGGGCACAGGGAAGTGCGTTCTTTTTTTGAAAATTCGGATACAAAACCGCTTTCATTTTTACACCTCTTATAATTCTTTAAAGGAGCGTTCAACAAGCTCCTTAAAATCATGTAATACAGGAGCTCCCGCTTTTTTTATTATATGCACAAGATATTCGATATTACCGCTTCCGCCCTTTACAGGTGAAAAAGTATATTCACTCGCAGCAGCTCCCTGCTGCTGTATAAACGAATCAATATCCGTCAGAACACGGATATGTACTTTTTTGTCCTTGACTATACCGCCTTTTCCGATGTCTTTTCTCCCTGCTTCAAACTGAGGTTTTATCAAAAGGACTATATCTGCATTATCCGAGGCAAGCTCAAGTATTTTAGGAATAATAAGCTTCAGGGAAATGAAACTCACGTCGGTACACACAAAATCTATTGAAGAATCAAAATCCTCTGCCGATAACTTACGTATGTCGGTTCCTTCCATATTCACGACTTTTATGTTATTTCTGAGCGATTCTGCAAGCTGGTCGTGACCGACATCTACTGCGTACACTTTGCTTGCTCCCTGTTTCAGCATATAATCCGTGAAACCGCCTGTAGAGGCTCCGATATCAAGACAGACTCTTGATGAGAGGTCGATATTGAACGTATTGACAGCTTTTTCGAGTTTAAGAGCTCCCCGACCGACGTACAGCTCCTGTTCTGAAGATGCGATTTCATCTTCATCGCTGACCTCATAAGCTGATTTTGTAACAATATTGCCGTTAACTGTAACATTACCGGCTTTTATCATTTCCTTAGCTCGCTCACGGCTTCTTGCTATGCCTTTTTCAACGAGTTTACTGTCCAGCCTTGGCATCGTTTCCGCTCCTTGTTCTGATATGTTCGACCATTTTTTCGCAGGTAAGTCCAAGTTCCGCAAGACAGTCCTTCACAGAACCCTGCTTTACAAATCCGTTAGCTGTTATGCGGCTGTAATCGCCCGAATATCCGCATTCAAGAAGCTTCTCACCGATCTTCTCGGAAATACTTCCGCTGCCCATACTCTCCTCAAAAAAGACGATATGCTTGTAATCGGATATACCACTGATAATATCATCCGCTATAGGATATATCTTCGTCAGTTTAAGTATACTGCATTTAATGCCGTCCTTTTCGAGTATCTTCTTAGCTTTGATAGCCTCACTTATTATTCTGCCGTAAGTAATTATAAGTATATCATTATTGCTTTTGTCCATAAAGCAATAATCTGCATCTTTATCCCAGTTGCAGCTGTTCGCAGGACCTGTTCCTCTTGGATAGCGGACTGCCGCAAGTCCCTTTTCATCATAGAGTGCTTTGTGCAGACAAATTTTCAGCTCATCATAGCATGAAGGAGAATATATCACGGTATTCGGGATAGATGTAAGCATAGGTACATCGAGAAGTCCCTGATGAGTTTCACCGTCCTCACCTACTACGCCGGCTCTGTCTATTCCGAGTACAATGTGCAGCTTTCCTATCGCTATGTCATGTACGAGCTGATCGTATGACCTCTGCAAAAATGTAGAATATACGGCAAAAACTGGTATTTGTCCCATTGAAGCAAGTCCACCGGCAAAAGTAACAGCGTGCTCCTCAGCTATACCGACATCATAAAATCTTTCCGGAAATCTGTGATGGAAGAACTGAAGTCCTGTACCATACTTCATAGCGGCTGTTATAGCGACTAACCTATCGTCTTTTTCAGCTATATCGACAAGTTCTTTTCCGAATACAGTAGAATAGCATTCGTCCGCAGAGACCTCCGGATTGCCTGTAACTATGTCAAATTTAGATATTCCGTGGTATTCTCCCGGATTTTTCTCTGCCGGAAGGTATCCCTTGCCCTTTACGGTCTTTACGTGTATCAGCACCGGTCTGTGATAGGTCTTAGCCATGTGCATAACTTCATCAAGCTCAGTGAGATTATGCCCATTTACAGGTCCTAAATATACAAGTCCCATGTCCTCGAACAGAGTGCTTTCTTCAAACATTTTATTCTTCATGGAGCTTTTAACATTCTTCAAACCCTTGTATATAGGCTCACCGACAGTCGGAATTTTTTCAAGTATGTTCTCTACAGTCTTTTTGGTATTCAGGTACCTCTCAGTGTTACGAAGTGAAGTAAGATACTTAGCGACCGAGCCGACGCTCTTTGAAATTGACATATTATTGTCATTAAGAATGACTATCAGATTGTCATCCTTACATCTGCCGCAGTTGTTCATTGCCTCATAGAACATACCTCCGGTCATCGCTCCGTCACCAATGACCGCAATCGTATAGTTGTCCTTTCCTTGCAGCTTCATTGCCTCAGCTATTCCGCAGGCAACTGAAACTGATGTCGTACTGTGACCGCTTATATATGTATCATGTACGCTCTCTTCAGGCTTAGGAAATCCGGAAATACCGCTGCGGCACCTTATTGTTTTAAATTCTTCAAGTCTGCCTGTCAGTATTTTATGAGTGTAGGACTGGTGACCTACATCCCATACTATCTTATCTTCCGGCGAGTTGAAATTTCTGTGTATGGACATAGTCAGCTCAACTACACCGAGATTCGACGCAAGATGTCCGCCGTTTTTCGAGACTGTATCTATCAGAAGGTTCCTTATTTCGGTGCACAGTCCGCTGCACTGCTTCAAGGAAAGATTTTTCAGATCTTCCGGAAGTCTGAGAGAGGACAAAGTGACCTTCTTTTCCAAATTTGTATCGTCTTTCATTTTATACGAAACGGAAGGCTGTATCAAGCCGACCGTACAGCTCCTTTATGTTAATTTCTCCTATTAAGGAGCATATTTGTAAGCTCCTTTAGGAAACTGTTGTTTTCAAAATTTTCAAGTAAAAGCATAGCATCATTAGTTATCTCTTCTGCTATACTCTGAGCTTTTTCTACTCCGTAAAGAGTAACAAATGTGGTCTTATTTTCCTCAGCGTCACTTCCTACAGGCTTTCCAAGCTCCTCTGTAGTACTTGTAACGTCAAGTATATCATCAACTATCTGAAAAGCAAGTCCAAGTTTATAGCCGTATTCAGCAGCTGCTTCAATTATTTTTTCGTCCTCAGCACCTGCACATATGCATCCCATTATACAGGCTACAGATATGAGCTCACCTGTCTTGTGCTTATACATATTACGGAGATTAGCTTCGTCAACATCAGTACGTTTTTCGTTCTGCATATCTATTATCTGTCCGCCGATCATTCCGTTTCGTCCGACCGCTCTTGCAAGCTGTGAGATGATCTTTATTTTCTGCTTATCCGAGAGCTTGTTGTCATCCGCAATAACTGCAAACGGAAGTACCGAGAGAGCGTCACCGGCAAGTATAGCCGTAGCTTCATCAAAAGCCTTATGACATGAAAGCTTACCTCTGCGGTAATCATCGTCGTCCATAGCCGGAAGATCGTCGTGGATAAGTGAGAAAGTATGTATCATTTCTATCGCAGCAGCCGGTGCAGCTGCAACATCCATATTTCCTCCGCAGGCTTCACAAAAAGCATAAGTAAGTACCGGACGTATCCTTTTACCTCCGGCTTCAAGCGAATAGTTCATAGCGTCTATGAGTACTTTCTGAACCTCAGTTGCCTTGCTATGCTTATTGTATTCTTTAAGGTTAGCCTCAGTAAAATTTATGTACTCCTTAAATTTATTTTTAAAGTCATTCATTATGTTTATCTGACACTTTATCAGCGTCATCCTCCGTAATTTTTATATGAGCCTCATCAAGCTGCTTCTTGCATACAGCGGACAGCTTTACACCTTCGCCATAAAGCTCGACAGCTTTTTCAAGAGGAATATTGCCTTTTTCAAGCTCTGAAACTATCTTTCCGAGCTGATCCATATTCTCCTCAAATGTAGCTTTATCTTTCATATACCTCACCATTTTTCGATAACTTTAACTTTTGCACCGCCGCTGCCAAAACGCATATTTAGCTCATCACCGATCTCAATATCGTCAGAATTTCTGATCAGTTTTTCATCTTTATAAGTCAGTGAATAGCCCCTTGACAGTATTTTTAAAGGGCTGAGACCGTCAAGTCTGGTCATCTTCTCGCTGACTTCTTTTTCTTTTTTTTCAAGGCAGCGTTCATACGCAGTTTTTAGTCTGCTATGAAGATTCTCAAGCTTTTCTGAATTAAGATGCAGTCTGTTTTTTGGCGACTGTACCGACAGCCTTGAATTCAGAGAAATAAACTTATCAGTCGCTCGGTCAAATACAGACAATGCAGCACGCTCAACACGTTCATTCAGCTTTTCTATTCGTTCGTAGAGGCTTTCTATCGAAGGAACTGCAAGTTCAGCTGCGGCTGACGGTGTAGGTGCACGAAGGTCTGCGGCAAGGTCAGCTATTGAAAAGTCGGTTTCATGACCCACAGCAGATATTACAGAAACTTTGCAGTTGTATATCGCACGAGCAACTTTCTCGGTGTTGAAGGCACTAAGGTCCTCAGAAGAACCTCCGCCTCTTCCGACTATTATAACGTCACATCCGGCTGTCTCCGCTTTAAAGATGCCTCTGCATATTGAATCCGGAGCACTTTCTCCCTGAACCGTCGCATTGACCGCATATATCTCTCCGATAGGGTAACGGCGTGATATGACATTGATGATGTCACGTATAGCTGCACCGTTCAAAGAGGTCACAGCACCGATTTTTTTCGGCATAAAAGGTATAGCCCGTTTATGTGAGCTGTCAAAGATACCCTCAGCAGCTAATTTCTTTTTAAGCTGTTCAAGTGCGGCACCTTTTTTTCCTGCACCCTCAGGGATAATGTCATTCACGTAAAGCTGATAAGCTCCGTCACGCTCGTATACCGATATACTGCCTGAACAAACAACAGCCATGCCGTCCTCAGGAGTGAATTTCAGCCTTGATGCCGCTGATGCGAACATTACAGCTTTAATTGCACTCTCGCTGTCTTTGAGCATAAAATACATATGACCGCTTCTGAAGTGATGAACAAAATCAGAGATCTCTCCTTTTATCATCACTCCCTGAAGATTCTTGTCGCCCTTTAATTTGAATCCGATATATCGGTTTATCTGCGATACTGTAATTACAGGCATTTCTTTACTCCATTATGTTTCAGATGACCAAAAATAGCTACTCCGGCAGCGTTGTCACAGGAAAACTCCGGAGCTGCAAACTCCGCATTTTCAAAATTTGATACTATCTTGTCACGGATTATCCTGTCGGACATGACACCGCCTGCAAATACCAAAGGAATATCACCATACTCCCCGATGGCTTTTTTAGTCATACCAATTATCGTCTCAGAAATATAGTCAAGGCAATATGCAGCGATATTTTCCGGTCTTTCGCCCTTATCGAGCATATTCCTGCACTTATTTTCAACTCCGGACAGACAGCAATTTATACCTTTGAGTGTAGGTTTTATTTTTGTATGTTTATCAGCTTTGACTGCCATTTTTTCAAGTTCGATACCGCATGGGAATTTTAGTCCGAGCATAACTCCGACCCTGTCAACAGCCTGTCCTGCTTTAAGGTCAAGAGAAGTACCGATCTCAGTTATCTTTATGACCTCATCTTCATCAGGTTCACACAGCAGACAATCTGTAGTACCGCCGCTGACATGAAATGCTATGAATTTTTTGCCGACAAGGTCAAGTCTTTCTGCTGAATAAAGAGCTGCAAGGATATGTCCGACCTGATGAGAGGTCTTATACACAGTTTTTTTGCAGATAGCTGCATATGACCTTGCAAAGCCCTCGCCGCACAAAAAACACGGCATATACGAGCCTTCGATATTCCTCGGTCTTACTGAAACCGATACAGCCTCCGGAGCAAAATCATGCTCAGCAAAAAGAAGCTCCACCATATCCGGAAGCTGCTTTGTATGATGAAACACAGCATCGCTCTGACGCAAGCCAAGCTCCCCCTGCTTTACAGGGAGCAGTTTTTTGGTCTGATACACTTTATTTGCCTCACTGTCATAGACAGCGACCGAGGTCGTGTAGTTGCTCGTATCTATCCCAAGAAAATCAGGCATTTTCGTCCTCTTTCTTGCCGTGATCTCTTGAAAATGCACCAAGAACGCCGTTTATAAATGATGTATCTTCCTGATATGTATACACCATTGAGAGTTTTATTGCCTCGCTTATAGCCGCATTCATAGGTGTGTTTTCATCATAAATAGACTCATAGAGTGCTATTCTGAGTATAGCAAGATTAAGCTTTGATATACGGGAAATACTTCTTGATTTGCTGTAGCCTGAGATTATCTCGTCAAGCTCAGCAGAATGCTCGATTGTACCCTCAACTATCTTCTTGACATCATCATTTACAGTTATCTCATCTATTTCCTCAGCGATAGCATAAAGCTCATTAATATCATCGTCACGTAAAAGCTGCTCAAACACCAGTTTAAAAGCACTATCTCTTATTTCACGTCTTGTCATTTAACCACTCCTTTTATAGTTTTACTCAAAAACTACTCCGCTTATTATAACGTTGACCCTTGCTACTGTTACACCGGTCATATTCTGAACGTTCTCTTTGACAGCTGTCTGAACGTCCTGAGCAATATTGCATACCTTTTCACCGTTTTTGACTTTGATGCTTATATCGATAGCTGCAACGTCGCCCATCATGCTGATCTTTATAGGACCGCTTTTACTGATCTTGCTCAGTTTATTTATTTCACCGCCCAGACCTGCTACGCCCTTAACGTCAAGGGCGGCAAGTCTTGCAATAGTTATTATAACATCATCAGATATTTTTAATCTGCTTTTTACAACTTCTTTTGAAACCTCCATAATTTAGACCTCCGTTTCGCCATTTTTGAGTGTAACATTTTTAATTAAAGATGCAAAAACACTCTTACTCATATATTATACCAAAAAAAAACGAAATGTTCAACTACTTTACCTCAAAAATTCTGATATTTTCTGGAGAAACTTTTGTCTCGCCAAGGATTATATCCTTTATCATTGCCGCCTGTCCCTTATCTAAGCCTTCTGTCTTGACAACTATCTTTGCTGCATCGCCGTCAAGGTATGCAACACAGTCCTCAAAACCCTGTGCTTTTATAAGGGATTCTATCGTACCTTCGGCTTCGATAAGCTTTGAAACTTCAACAGCGTCCAAAGCCTTCATTACCATTTCATCTTCGGTTATGTCACCGCCGCCGATAGTCATTTGCAGAGTCTGGACTGCTTCGTCACGATTATTGAGCTTATCAAGTCTTGCCTGAGCAAAATAATCTGACGCTGTATCAGCCTCAGCATTTACAAATTCTGTCTCTCCGTATGTTATCTGTGTTTCGCTGTCGGTGTCAGTTTTTTTAGCGTCTTTTTTGGACATCGGAGCTGTCGTGTAATTTATGTAAACTGCTGTTGCAAGCATAAGTGTAAGACAGCTCATGATTATATGTTTTTTTCTGATGATCAATGTTGGCTTTTTCATAGTATTTTCCTCCGAATTATTTAAGTTTTGTAACGTATATCTTCGCTGTTGGCAGACCAAGTGCAGCTGATACTGATCTGTATATCCTCTCTTTTACCTGCGGACTGCTGCATCCGGTACAAGCAACGACTGCTCCGGTTATCTGCGGAGCTTGTATAGTCTCTATAAGTGCATTTTTCTCACCGCCTCCACCTATGATAACATACTTTTCTTCCTCATCATTCTTCTTATCAGAACGACTTTGCTTCATCTCCTTTGCATAAACATATCTTTCGTCTGTACCTACTGTCAGATAGACCCTGACCTCACCTGCTCCGTCTATCGCTTCAAGAAAGCTTTCAAGACGTTTTTCAGTGTCAGAACAATATTCATTAGTGTCCACACTGAATTCACTCTTTCTATCCTGCTCAATGCTGTCAGACTTTTTATCAGGGAAAAGTGATGAGATCAGAACAAGCAAAAGTCCGGCAGAGCAAAGTATGACAACTGCTAAATTAGTCTTCTTACGTGTGAAGATACCTGATAAACTTTTACTGACCTCCATTTACTACCTCCGTTTCTTCTCCAAGACAATTTTTGACTATTTTTTCTGCTCCTTTGAAATTATCAGCAATGATAGTTACCTTACTAATAGTTATGCTGCCGTCTTCCAAAATATTAACATAAGTCTCAATTTTACTGCAATCAATATTACGTGAACGTATCTGCTCCAAAAGAACTTCCGAAACGTTATATGAAGTCTGACGCCTTAGCTCTTCGTTATATATTTCTATGGTATTTTCGTCATAATATGTATTTCCGGACGTTATTTCCGGTAATTCAATATTTGCTCCGCTTTTAATAAACGGCAGCAATACCGCCATAATCGTCACAAGCTTTATCATGAATCTCATCTGGTCTTTGAGCTTTGTACCGCCTGTAAGGTACTCTATAATGAAGCTCACCGCACTTAATGCACACATCGCTATAACCGAACTTTTTAATGTCTCCATTTCCTGCTCCTTAACCGAATTGCTGGATTATAATTGCCGTCGATAACGTGAGCATAACAGTATAGCTCACAAGTACGCTCTGAGCTATAGCAAGTCCGCCGTCTATTCCTTTAAGAAGAGAAACTATCGGGTCTGCTGACATTATTTCTGCTAAAAATCCGATAATGCACATTATTGCACGATAAACGATTATCTCAATAACCGGCGGCAGCATCATGAAAATAATTGCCAGACATCCGGCTGTACCTGCGGTCGACCTTATTATGCCAAAGCTCGCTTTTACAGTAGAATACGCATCCGATACAGAACTGCCTACCACCGGTACGAATCCGGATATGAGCGTTTTGACCGTCTTCGTTGCAGCACCGTCAGAGCTTGCAGTGATATTGCTCTTCAACATTATGAATCCTATAAACAGCGAGATAAAAATGGTAAGTCCCCATGTAACTATCTTTCGTATGCAAGCCATAAGTTCAGCATTTGATGATGTCCGGAACACGCTGCCGGATATTGAAAGTACTATACTTATGTTGAGCAGCGGCATGAGAAAACTTCCTGCAAGTGCAATAAACACCTCTGTCGCACCTAAAATGGTAAAACTGTAAAAACTCCCCGTAAGCACTCCGCCGGAGGCAACTGTTATGCCTGTAAAGACCGGTACAAAAACAGTCATGAAGCTGCCTGTTCGTTCGATAACTTCCATTGCATTTTTGTAGACTTCGATTATAGGGGCAGATATTACAGTCACGGATGTCAATACGCAAATAAGGTCATACATTTTATTGCCTGAGTCGAGTATCCCCTCGCCTAACCGCCTTAGTAAAGAGGTCAGGATAATAACGATAAGGAGTAATTTTAATACGTGAAAAGGCATCAGTAATTTCTCAGCGACAGTATTTTTCAGTCGCTCAGATAAGCTGCTGAACGTCATTTCATCTAAATCTTGAACACTGAAACCTGTCCCATTATCAGAAAGAATACTATCAAGCTCTTCGCTTATCTCGTCTTTTCTGTCCTCGTATTCACAATGAGCCCTTATCGGCATTAAAAACATCTGCATCAAAGTCAGCACAAATATCAGTATAATTATTTTTTTCATGGTATTTCATTTATTATCTCAAATATTTTCTTTATCAGAGGCAGACACATTATCACTAATGCACCTCTCCCCCATATTTCGGCTGCGGACGCTATAGCTCCCTCGCCGCTGTCCTTACATATCTCGCAGGTCATCTGAGTGATGAAGCATATGGCAAATCCCTTGAATATTAGCGAGATATAACTCTCGGCAACTCCTGCCTGCTCAAATATATCACGTATGTCGGAGTATATAGGCTCTACAAATCCTACAAATGCAAGAATAATGACCGAACAGGCTGCTAATGAAATAAGCAGTGCCTGCTCACGGCAATACTGTCTCAGCAGGACCGCTGTAAGAGCTGCTGTCACGCAAAATACCGACACCGAAAAACTATTCTCTACCATAGTCCGAACACCGATTTTACTGTGTCAAACAGTTCACCTATCTCTCTTACTATAACAACAAGTACTACTATAAGTCCGGCAAGAGTAGTCATCATAGCCTGTTCTTCACGTTCAGCTCTTTTCAGAACAAGATTAAGTACTGCAACGATTATTCCCGTTCCGGCAATTTTAAAAATCAGATCAATGTCCATTATCTTATACCTCCACTAAATTACCAGAATACCAGCCATAACTCCGAACAGCATACCTACACTGCGGTATAGCTTTCCCTTTTTTATAAACATATCCCGACGTACCTGCTCTATTTCGTCAAGTTCAGACTGAAATCCATTTATTGCAGCTGTCTGACCTTCTATATCACTTGTTCCGATAATATCTCCAAGCGAGAGAAGTATCTTTTTTTCTTCCTCGGGCATATCAGTCTGAGCATTAATTGCCTTCCTCCACTGACTGCGGAAATCGCTGTCGGGTTCAAACTCAGTCGGCAGTTCGTTAATAAATAAAAGCGGTTCGAGAGACTTTACCTTTTTAAGCTCCGACACTATCCTGTAAACGTCCGCCCCTGTACTGCGGATATACAGCGTTATCTCCCTTAACATTATTTTTATGCTCTGACATATTTCAAGCCTGTATTTCAGCGTATAAGCTCTTGATGCACCGGCTGTTGTCCCAGCTGAAATAAAAATTATTGCTGCAATTATCCTAAGCATTTTCAAAGTCTCCTCAATTCTTTTATCTCTGCCGGATGAAGTCCGTTTTTTAAGAACGCTGCATACTCAAACACTCCGGACTGTAGTAAAGGTACTGAAATATTACGCTTCTTCAGCTCCTCAAAACTCTCGCTATGTATCGTAGCAGCAAATCTTACTCCTGAACCGTGACCATTCAGTATCGCATCAACATCCTCGAACGTGGATATTTCGTCACAGAATATCATCTCAGGAGATAAAGTACGTATAGCCATATTGATACCAGCAGCTCGTCCGGTAAAAGTCAGAATATCGGTCTGTATGCCGACATCGTTTGAGCTTATCCCACTGTTTACTGCTGCTATTTCATTTCTCTCATCAATGAGGACTGTCTTGAATGAGTTACCACACATACGGCAAAGGTCCCTGAGTATTGTTGTCTTTCCTGAGTTTACTCCGCCGCATATCAGTACACTGCTTTTGCCCTTATTTATTCGTTCAAAAAGCTCCAGAGCACTCCCCTTCACTTCTCTTGCTATACGAAAATTAAGTCCGTTTATATCAGTTAGTATACTTCGTTCAGTCGAAGTCATCTTACCTGAAACTCCGACTCTTACTCCCTCACCAATAGAAAAAAAGCCTTCCTGAAGCTCGTGGATACTGCTGTGGACAGAGTAGTGGCAGAGTTTATCGACTATATTATGTATCTCATCTATCTGCACCAGAACGCAGTCTTTATTATATGGGTCACTTGTAAGTTCAGCTTTTTTAGTTATGAACATAGTCCTGCCGGGATAAACAAATGCAATCGGTCTGCGGCATCTTATACGTATCTCGGTTAAAGCTTCTCTGTATTTCTCAGGCACCTCCAAAAGGACACTTTTTAACGCCGGAGAAAGGTGATCTGAAATCAGATAGTACGCTTTGTTTTCGTTCATTGTACCGCCTCCCTTCACTTAATCATATTCACAAAGGACAGGCAATATTACAAAAATATCCCCTGCACTCAAATTGCAGGGGATAAACCTTTAGTCTCATACTTTTATCACATGATCGGCAGTTTCTGACGGATGATACTCATTTTCATAGAAATCCTCAGCCGGAAAATACCTATCGTTATACTTTTTCAAAATGTCTGAACTATCTCCGATATAGCCGTCACGTTTCAGAACTCGCTCCAACCTTGTTTCTTTCGGCACATCAAGGTAGATCATATAGTCAAATAGACCTGAAAGCTCCTTACGCTGTAAAAAAACTCCTTCCACTATAACTGCCTTAATATCAGATATATCCGTGCAGCTTACCTTATAGCTGTCATTCTCCTTGTCGTACAGCTCAGCTTCGCAGCCTGCTGCTCCGTTTCTCACCGGAGCTATTACCTTATCAATAAAATGGTCGTATCTCCACTGCAAATAATAATACTGCTCCCATTGAGGATAATCATTGTTGTAGCGGACAGCTCTCGGGTGAATAAAATCATCGATATGATAAACTATGGTACCGATATTCCGGGCATTGAGTGAGCCGGCTATCTTTTCGGATATTGTACTTTTACCTGAACCGCCTGCACCGTCAATACCTACAATAATTGTTTTTCCGTTTGAAACTTTTTCTCTTATAATTTTTATTACTTCGTTATACATATTCTGCTCCTAAGAAAATTGATAATGTTATTATAGCATATATTGGTACAAAATGCAAAATATCCTGCCAAAAAATTTCGGCAGGATATTTATTCAGCTTATTTTATCAGTCCGATTCCCCAGATAGTGAAATCAGAAGACGGATTATCCATGCTTATCGATACATTAAGTTCACCTGTTGTATCCTGATAATATCCAAGTTCTGCATCAGGTCCGCCCCATGTGTACTGCTTACTACCGTTGACCTTAGTGGTCTTTCCGTTTACAGTAACATTAATGCTGCCCATACCAGAGCTGTTTGCCTTGAATACAATGATGAGACCTTTTCCTGTAGTCTTGAATGTCATAGGATTATTGCTGCCCTTCTGGTGGACATATCCGTATGGCAAAGTACCATATCCTGTAGACTTTGTGAACGATCCGGAATTGAAATTAGTGAGCTGATTTATATCTGCATTGCTGCAATCAGCATATTCAGAACCATATGCAGTCTTATTCGGGATAGTGTAGGAATCCGAACGATTCTCTGTACGCATTGCCTGTCTGAAGAAGTATGCGAGACAGTCTGCAACAAGCTGACCGCCCTTTGCGTGTGGATGGTACTCATCAGTAAAGTAGTCATCAGGTTTTAAGAAGCCGCTGTTGAATGCTTTGGTAAGAGCATTATCCATGCTGATTATCGGCACATCATATGCCTTACCTATTGCTGCCATCTGAGTCTGGCTTGAGAATCCGCCCTTTGCCCTGTTGATAAGAATTATTACAGCCGGCTCATTAGGCTGTGAGAGACACTTCTTAACGAGACTCTCGAAGCTCTTCTTGTACATAATATCCTCATGGTCGTTTACAGAGAACTCAATGAAGATAATATCCGGGTTATACTTGAGAAGTGCGTTATCACTTCTTACGAGTCCGACAACCGATGAAGTACCGGACATACCTGCGTTTACTTCCTTGAATCCGCCCTGAGCGAATGTCTTTTGAACATAACCTGAGAATGGTGAAGAATAGTTCTTGCCCTCTGTTATAGAACCTCCAAGATAACCTACAGTAAGGGATTTACCGCTTTCAGCAGCTTCAAGCTTTGATGTAAGCCTGTATGTATTGCCCATACTGTAAATTGAATTCTTATAGAAATTTATCCAGTCAGCAGAAGCAGTCTCTTGATAGTCGTCCCACTTATTATCAGGTTTAGGCGGCTCAGGCCACTCATTGATCCTGCCGATCATATACTGCTGATGAAGTACAAGGTCAGCTATATCGAGCTTCTTGTCACCGTTGACATCGGCAGCTTTCAGCTTATTTCCAGTGTCGAAACCGCCCTTTATAAGTGCTCTTCTCATAAGTGCAGTATCGAAACCGTCAATAATGCCGTCGAAATCCAAGTCACCTTTTACGACCTGCTTTAACTTCCCTGCACCTTTTATTACGCTGCCTGCTGATGCAGCTATAGCTTCATCGATGTAAAAGCTTACGTCACTGTCTATAGTCTCAACATAAAAAAGAAGATCAGTAGCACCCTCAGGTATATGATAGTTAGTATTTGCAAGCTGGACCCATTCTCCCGGAGCCGCTTCAGCTTTAGCGATCTCGCTGTAATCTACCTTTCCAGAAGCGTCTGTAAACTGTAATGTAAGCTTGAATTCGTCACTTGCTCCACCAACATCATACATTGCATTTACACTGAAACTATACTCTTCTCCGGCAATAAAAGTTGTCTCGTCAAGCTTTTTTGAAGCACCATTCCATGAGGCTGTTCTGCCATCAACGCTTAGTGAAGAACTGCCGTCATAAGCCGAATATGAACTTGATGCTACTTTAGCGGCACCTCTGCCTGTCCAACCGTCCGAATCTGATTCAAATGAATCATGAAATAAATATCCCGCATCAGCAGCATTTGCAGCTGCGTCGCTGATAACGACCGGCATTGCACAAGTCAGTAAAGCTGAAGCAGTAATTGTTGAAAAAAATCTTTTTGTATTTTCTTTAAAATTCATAAAATCATCAACTCCTAAAATAAACAAATCGGGAATTATAAGGATAGGAGAAACAGCCGTACCATTAAGTACAGCTGTTCTCCTGATTTGTCCCTTACAATATTATTTTGGAATTATATCAATCTGTCCGAACATATTGTGCAGATAGTCCGGACAGTATCGATCACTTTATCTGCCACCAATCGAAATCGATGTCATTGCTGAATACAAAGTAAACATCCTTTGTACCGCTTACTGTATTTACAGGAACTGTTATTTCCTGCATATTGCTTCCAGCTTCAATCTCAGCATAGCCTATAGCTTCGCCTGTTGCACTGCCTGTGCATATCTTGATAGCTGCACCATTCTTAGCTGATGCTCTGATAGTTATCTGGTCGCTTCCGTTATTGAAGTTAACACCGCTGACCTTTGTCCACTCGCCCTTAGAACCATGAACTGTTGTGTCCATAAGACCATTTACGCTTATGTTCTTGGACTGGTTGGACATTGTTTCAGCCTGTACCTTTGTATACGGATTGAGGGATTCTATCTGTGAGCAGCCCTTCATATCAATATTACAAGTGATCTTTCCTGTTGAAGGATTGAATGATGCTTCATTGATATGAGTTGAACGATAGTTACCGTCCTTGCTGTCCTTGCTTCTGTCATTTGGATGAGCACCATCGATGAATGTAAGTCCCATACGGATAGCCTTCTGACGTGTATGATAAGCTACATAGTACTTATTCTTGAAGTAGATAATTGAGTGGTGGTTGTTACCGCCATTATCAACAGCACCTGTTCCCGGAAGGACTTTACCTGCGAGCTGTGATGATGTCCAAGGACCAAGAGGATTCTTGGATGTCATGTAGCATATCTCACCGCTTCCGAATGAAACACCATTTGTTGTGTTGTTCCATGGAACATTCCAGTTTGTACAATATGAGTAATACCATGTATCACCGATCTTTATAAGGCTTGAATCTTCAAAGAGATAAGGAGTATTCATTGTAACAGCTGAACCATCAATAGAAGTCATATCACTGCTGAGCTTTGCAATACGTCCTGTTTGCGGATTAGCCTTGTCCTTGTTATCAACACCGCCGCCGAATGCTATATAAGCTTCGTCTGTTGCAGGATCATAGTATACGCCCGGGTCAAACATCCATACAACGCCTGAGCAGCCTGGAGTGCTCCAGTCGATCATAGCCTTGCCAAGCGGATCTGTCCAAGGACCTGTCGGGCTGTCAGCTGTAAGAACGCCGATACCGCCGCCGCTGTTTGCGAAATAGAGGAAGAATTTATCCTTGCCGTTTATTGTCTTCCAGCAAGCATCCGGAGCCCAAGCTGCTCCTGCCCACTTTGCTGCACCATTAGAAGTTCTGCCGTTTCTGTCTGCAACCGGAATAGCACCGTGGTCTGTCCAGTTTACCATATCTGCTGTAGATACGCAGTTGATAGTACCTGAGTTATAGGTATTTATCTGAAGTCTTCCATCAGAATATGTTTCATGAGCATCATTAGTTGTGTAGATGTAAAGTCTGTCTTTGTAAACCATCCAGCCCGGGTCAGCACCGTAACGCTGAGTAGACAGAGGGTTATTTTCGCCGTCTTTCTTCCAGCTTGAATTTACACTGATAGTTTTGAAAAGATTTTCCATAGCACCAGTGTCTATAACTTTTTCAGCAACCGGGAATTCAGTTATCTTACGGAGGAGATACTGCTGGAGAAGAACAACATCGTTTATCTCAACTTTACCGCTCTTGTCAACGTCAGCAGCTTTCTTAGTAAGATCGTCTGCAAAGCTGCCCTTTATAACGCCTCTTCTCTGAAGAACGAGGTCAAAACCGGTTATAGCACCATCGAAATCAAGATCTCCGAGCATTAAAGTGCGAACTACAGGCTGTCCTGCACCCTTAATTTCTGTACCAGCAACAGCACCGATAACTTCATCTATATAGAAGTTATTGTATTCCTCTGAATCATTTGATGCAGTTTCGATATAGATAGCCATATCGGTAGCACCTTCTGGTATCTTATAGTTTTTATTTGCAAGCTGGAGCCATTCTCCCTTAGGAGCTGTACCGCTTGCGATCTCATCGTAATATGTCTCATTATCAGCACCGGTATACTGAAGCTTCATCATGAATGTATCTGTCTCGTTATTTCCGTCAAGATACATAACGTTTGCTGAGAAGCTGAATTCCTTACCAGGCTCAAACGGATTTGAGCTTATAGAATACTTAGCACCGTTCCAGCCAGCTGTTCTGCCCTTAACGAGAAGAGCCTCTGAACCTGCATAAGCTGTACGACCGCTTGTGAGTATCTCTTCACAGAATCTTGTCTCCCAGTCCTCAGTTGAACCTTCAAACTTGTGGTGGAAATAGTAACCGTTTGAATCCGGCTCGATCGGCTTGATAACAAATTCACCGTTTACCTTTGAACCATCGCCCCACTGGCTGTCTGGGATAATGCTTGTTATCGCATTATACGCAAGCTTAGGCTGTGCAGGATTAGATTTATCGTAAAGAAGCGGATCATTGCTCTTTCCTGTATTTCTGTCTGTACCTACCCAAGAGTTATTATCATCCGGTCCCCAAACCTGAACAAGAGTTACTCTGCCGGGATACTTTCCGCTTGAGTTCACGTCAACACAGTGCTGGAATATAGCCTTATACTTTGTTGCCTGATCCTGAAGTGAATATTTACCGCCTGATGTAGAAAGGTCAAGCTCAGTTACCTGAACTTCGATACCAAGAGCAAGGTATTTATCCATAGCATTCAGATAGTCAACTGTACAGCCCCATGCGTTAGAAGCAGAGCAGTCCATATGTGACTGCATACCCATGCCGTCGATGAGTCCCTTCTGCTTGAGAGGAGAAAGGATAGTATTGATTATGCAGTTCTGCTTATCGCCTGAGAACTCGTTATAATCGTTATAGAAAAGCTTACAGGTCTTAGGAGCGTACTGTCTTGCATATTTAAATGCAGTCTCAACGAACGAGTTGCCGCCATATACAGCTACCCATGATGATCTGTCGTTACCGGATGTAGGTCTTGCACCGCCGTTTCTGGCAGTTCCGTCATATACAACCTCATTACATACATCATATGCATAAAGGTTAAGTGAAGGATACTGAGTAGCATATGCATTGAACATATTCTTGATATAGCTCTCCATACGCTGGTTCATAGTGCTTGCATTTACATAGCCGTTATTAGTATTAAATCCGGTATGGAAGAACCATTCAGGAGTCTGGCTGTGCCATACAAGAGTATGACCTCTGAATGCAAGGTTATTCTTGATACAGAAATCAATGATAGAAGCAGCATTGCTAAGGCTTACCTTGATATTTGTATCAGTAGAACCGTTCTGGACCATTGTATCACTTGGCTTTGTCTCGTTTTCACACTCGATAGCGTTGTGATCCAGGAGCAATCTTGCCTTTATAGTACTATTGTTTACTGTACCACGATTAAGAATATTACCTACACGGAAGTAATTAGCGAACTCATCTTTAAGTCCCTTTCCGGACGGAGCTGCATAAGCAACATTAGCTGATCTCTGCTCTGTGATGAGAACTTCATCGAACATGAAATCATTTGTAGAGTCTGTTGTGATCGTGATCTTGAATTCATAGCTGTTTTCAGGAGCTTTGAAGTTTTCTGAAAGGTTTGTCCACTCGCCGCCCTTTACATCTTCTGAAATAAGCTCGATCTCTGTAGATTCATTAGTCTCATAATCGGTATAGAGAAGTGAAACATGGAAAGTTTCATCTGTCTCACTGAATACCCTGATGTTGTAATCGTAATCTACACCGCCTTCAAGGTAAAAACCCTTTGAAGAAGCAACACCGTCTGAAGGAGAGGTTCTTCCTGTGAGCTTCATTCCACGGGTATTCTCATAACCCTGACCCTTAACGGCTGTAAGTTCTGACATATCCGAAACCGGATACCAGCCCTCATAGTCGGTCTCGAAGCTGTTGTACACAACCTCAGCAGCGTAAGTACGATCAATCATTTCCGGAGCGACTGTTATTAAGCCACCGCAGCAAGCTGCTGCAGTAACGGCTGATGCTATCCTCCTGAATTTCATTTGATTTCCCCCTTTAAATAATTTTATAATAATTTTCAATTATTGTCTCGCCATTTTATGCTTTACGATTATCAAATTTTGCGGTATTAACGTATCTTCGCTCCATGCATTGACAATGACGATCCGAATATGTTATTATAATAGTAATTATAATATCAAGGATGTGTTTTACAATGCATATGGATGCGATCGGCTATAATCACAGACATGAGCAGGATTTTAACATTGAACGCCCTGAAGGAACTGCCGACTGGCTTCTCCTTATAATAAAATCTCCTGTAGCCTTCAAAGTAAAAGATCAGAAATTTCGTTTTCCTGCCCACACATTTATAATCTATACACCACAGACTCCGCAATACTATTCAGCAGACTGCGAAGAATATTTTGATGACTGGATGCATTTTATTCCTGATAAGGAAGAAGCCGACCTTTTAAGCAATCTGAAAATTCCTTTAAATGTGCCGATAGCTCTTTCTGACACTCAAAGCTGCTCTGAGATAGTCACAAAAATGTGCTATGAATTTTATTCCAGAAACAATCACCGCACAACTTCTGTTGATCTTTTATTCCGTCTGCTTTTGTATAAGCTCAACGAAGAGATCGAAAAGACCGCTAAAACTGCAAAAAGAACATCGAATGTCTACTCTGAAAAGCTTATGTGGATAAGAGAATCGATATACCGCTGGCCAAGCAGAGATTATACCGTTGATGATATGGCAGCTGAACTGTCATTGAGCCGTTCAAGATTTCAGCATATTTACAGCAATTTTTTCGGCAACAGTGTGTCGAAAGACATACTTTCCGCAAGGCTGAATAAAGCATCTGAGCTCCTGAAAACGACACGTTTTCCGATCAAGGACATATCCCGTCTTGTTGGTTATGGAGATAATGTTTCATATTTTGTAAGGATATTTCGTTCTAATATCGGCCTCTCTCCCGGTCAGTATCGAAAGAGGCATATTATTGAAAATAACCAATAAAAATCCGCACTTCCCCTATGTTTTTTATTGTTTCTATAATCATTATACAATTGTTAACAATATGTTACAACCCACAATGTGCAGATAAGGTGGATATTCTGCACAGGATAGCGTCTTGAAGATTGCATATTAATAATTAATATACATATATAAATTATTAATCTCGAATCATACAGCTTTATTCTGTACTTTTATGTACTCCCGAAATTTTTTCCGAAACAGTTTTTCAGCACTTTTATAAAAAACCTACAACTTATAAACAATTATTTCGTATATTCACTGTATTGAATACTTTCTTGATCAGTGGTATAATAAGTAGTGGATGTTTTATTTCCAAAACACAGCAGGGAGGTTCTTATGAAAAAAATCGCAGCTCTCCTCACTGTTCCGGTCATGGCACTCTCTTTTACAGGATGCGGAAGCAAAAACAGCTCTTCTGTTTCCTCAAAAATAAGTAATGCTTCGACTTCCGGAGCCGAAGAGGAGGACAATAATGTGACTTCCAATGAAGCAACAACAATTGCCACTGAAAAAAATACTATCGAGCCCGAAACTATCGCACAGCATATCAGTCCCGTTGAAACTGTAACTGCTGAATGTGGCACTCAGGTAACTGTAAATCAGACAATTCCATATACATCTGGCAGCAATACTATAAAGATACCCCTCGCCGACCTTATCGAAGAGGGCGATGTTGTATCTTCTTTTACTTTTGTCATTTATTCCGATAACGGAAGCAATATCGGTGAGTTCAAAGGCGGATGCGGTATATCCGTAAACGGCGACTGTCCAGCTGCAACTGATAAAGGCTGGTATCAGTCAAGCGACTTTTCAGCTCCTACGCAAGGTACCTATGGAGAAATAAAATGGGATGTCCCATCTGAAATACAAAATTATATCACTTCCGGCGGCGAAGTACTTTTCGGCTACTGGTGGGGAAATGCTCCTAATATACGTGTCGACAGCGTTATATGTACTTTCACACGCAAAAGAGATGTTCCCGTTGACGGCACAAACTCAAAAAATGTCGGCATAAGCACCGGCTATACAGAAGGTTCAAATATTATCTCTGTTCCTGCCGGCGACCTTATCCCCGAAGGCTGTGTTCCGGAGGTAATTACTTATAACATAAGCACATCCGGAAGCTTCAGAAAATTCAATGGTGCTTTCGGTATCGGTTCCGGAGACGGATATTATCAGTCACCCGATACTGCCGTATTCACTGACAGCTCAACTCTTAGCCTTACATGGTTCGTCAATGATAATGCCAAAGCATATTACTCAAAAGACAGTGAAATTAAATTGGGCTACTGGTGGAGCGAACAGCCTAATATAACTTTAGATTCAATAAGTGTAAAATACAGTCAGAGCGATGGCAGCTATGTTAAGCCTGTTACTATTAAAGAGGAGCCTGTAAAAGAAAATAAAAACAGTGATTTCCGTTCAGCCTCTGAAATAGTTAAGCAGATAAATGTAGGCTGGAATCTCGGAAATACACTCGAAGTCTACAACACTGATAAAAAAGGTCTCGAATCTGAAACAGGCTGGGGAAACCCTAAAGCAAGCAAAGAACTTGTTATGGCTGTAAAAAATGCAGGCTTCAATTCTATTCGTATACCTGTCACTTGGAGCGAACATATGCAAGGTGATACGATCGATGCTAAATGGCTTGACCGTGTCAAGGAAGTTGTTGATTACGCTTACAGCGAGGGTATGTTTGTTATAATCAATATACATCACGATGACTATATCTGGTTCAACCCGACAAACAGCGAATATCCCTCTGATTCAGCAAGACTTAAAGCTATTTGGAAGCAAATATCTGAAAAATTTGCTGATTATGACGACAGACTCCTTTTTGAAGGCATGAATGAACCTCGTACTATCGGAAGTGCTAACGAATGGATGGGCGGTACCGCAGAGGAACGTAATGTCATAAAAAAATATGAAAAGGACTTTGTTGATACAGTCCGTGCAAGCGGAGGTAAAAACGCTGACAGAACCCTTATCCTTACTTCATATGCTGCGTCAGCTGATACTGCTGCAATTAATGATATTGTTGTGCCTGCTAACAGCGGCAATGTTATTGTGTCGGTCCACTACTATGCTCCGTGGAAATTCAGTGACGGTACAGAAACTACATTAACTGATAACGGTAAGTCTGAACTTGCTAACAAGTTCTCTGAACTTGATACTAAGTTCGTAAGCAAAGGCATACCTGTAATTATCGATGAGTTCGGATGCGTTAAAAGTGCTGACGACAATACCCGCAGTTCATATTACAATTACTATATCAGCGAAGCTAAAAAACATGGTATAAAGTGCTTTGTCTGGGATAATGGTCTGATAAGCGGAGACGGTGCGTATGGTATAATCGACCGTAATTCGCTTAGTTGGAACAATACAATATTACAAGGCATCATTAGCGGTGCTAAATAAAAAATAACCTGAGACCAGCTGTATTTTCAGTTGGTCTTATTTTTATGATAGGATCGTGACAGCAGAGAGACAATTATTATCACATTCGTTCACATATTCTTCAGATAAGTGATAGAATCTTCACCTGATATTACCAAAAATAATACAAACGCTCCAAATTAATTTCACATTAGCCACGTATAATATGACCATAGCCTGAGGAAAGGAACTCAGGAAAATATCTGAAAAGGAATGTGAATATTATGATGAACAATTATAACGATAATAATAAAAACTTCAACAACGAGGAGCTCGCTCACTATGAGTCAAATCCATACACAGCTCCATACAACAATATTCAGAGTGCACCTGCTCCTGTAAAACAGAAAAAGCACACCGGTGCTAAAGCTGCTGCTTTTGTTCTTGCTATGGCACTCGTTTCCGGAGGTTCGATCGCTTGCTACCGTACTCTCGAAATAAAAGACCCTGCATCAGCTTCCACATCAGCATCTTCTTCAAAAGATGAAAATGAAAAAGTTACTCCCCTTGATAAAGAAATGAATGCCCTTTCAGCAAGTGCACTCAGCCTTATAGATGCCGCTGAAAACGGAAACAAAATTCTTACCACAGAAGAAATTGCTGAAAAAGTTATGCCTTCTGTTGTCGGTATCGAATCTACTTTCTCAGTACCAAATAATCAGGGAAGCTACTACTTCGGATTTGGTGAATTCGGAGGCAACAACGACTCATCAGCTACAGGTACCGGTACAGGTGTTGTAATAACAACTGACGGATATATCGTTACAAATGCTCACGTTATCTACGACAGCGAGCACGGTGCAGGAAAGGCTGAAAGCATTTCAGTTCTGCTTGATGATGAGAAAAGTTACGACGCTGAAATAGTCGGCTATGATACCGACTATGACCTCGCTGTCCTTAAAATAGACGCTGATGAAGACCTTACTCCAGCCGAGTTCGGCAAGAGTGATAATCTTAAACTCGGTGAGGACGTTGTTGCTATTGGTAACCCGCTCGGTTTCGACCTTATGAATACTGTAACAAGAGGTATCGTTTCCGGTCTTGACCGTAAGATAACTATAAATGATAAAAATATGAGCCTTATCCAGACAGATGCCGCTATAAACTCAGGCAATTCCGGCGGTCCGCTTATCAATAAGTATGGTCAGGTAATTGGTATAAATTCTTCAAAGATGAGCAATTCTTACTCTTCCGGAGCTACTATCGAAGGTATCGGATTTGCTATCCCTTCTGATATAGTATCCAAAATCGTCGACGACCTCATGGAATATGGCTACGTTACTGGCAAACCTCAGTTTGGTATAAGCTGTCAGGATGTAACCGAAACTGTATCAAAAATGTACAATCTCCCTATAGGTGTCTATGTAACAGCTGTAAGCGAGGACAGTGCTGCTGAAAAGGCTGGTCTCAAACCCGGCGACATCATCACCGGTATCGACGATGTTGAAGTAAAAACCTCAGAAGAGCTTAACGCTCAGAAAAATACTCATCAGGCTGGCGACAAAATTAAACTCACATTCATCAGAAATGATGAAGAAAAAACTGTTACTATAACTCTCGATGAAGTAAAAAAGAATAAGTAAACTTTTTCAATCTCCTTTCATATTACTAATAGAGCCTCCGCTTGAATGCGGTATTTATACGGAAGATTTACGTATATCCATTGAGGGAAACCCTTTTGAAAAAGGGTTCCTCTGACAGAGGCGGTCCCCTCTGTCACTGCGTGACATCTCCCCACACTGTGGGGAGTCACCCTCAAACTCACTTCCTAAAACTTTCGGCTTCATTTTTCCCCATATAGGGTACTCCCAGAGAGTAAAAAACTCCCATAGCAAATGAACTATGGGAGTACCATATATGGGGAAAAATCATTCTGAAAGTCTTTGGAAAGGGGTTCGGGGAAGAACCTTTCTTCAGAAAGGTTTGCCCCGATAAATACGCATACTCTTCCATATAAACACCACATTCAAGCGGAGGCTCATTTTATTAATGTAACGTATGGTCGATATGTTCGCAGCAATGGACGAGCATATTCCATGTATTGCTGTTCACATCACCGGTCTCTGTAAGTCCTACCTGTTTCTGAAAAAGCTTGACAGCCTTAATCGTCTCCTGATTATAATTACCGCATACTTCAAAAGACGGAAAATTATCGTAGCTATTGCTTATGTTATTAAGCATCGCCTGTATTATATAAATAAGCGGACCTTTGTCGCCGTCATGGACAATGTATGATGCTGACGGAAATGCATGATATGCATCCGGTGAAGAATGCTGATACGCCTTGTAAACTTTAATTATCCTGTTCCATGTAGCAGGATCGGTATCACCGGTCTCAGGCAGTCCATACTCCCTCTGGAAGGCTCTTACAGCCAATGAGGTATCATTATTGTATATGCCGGTAGGCAAAACCTGCGGTATTTTATCATTGAACAAAGAAATAGCATAAAGATACGTCTGAAGCTCCCGAATATGCTCTTTCTTCTGAATATCTGTATATGACATTTTGTCCTCCTTAACCTGTAATTGTGTATCCGGGATTCTGATACGGACGTTTATCAAATCCGTAACGCAGATCGGAGTACACCTCCGCTATCTTATCCCATGTGACCGCACCCACTATTCCTGTAGCATCTATTCCGAACTGACGCTGGAATGCTGTTACTGACTGTCGGGTCAGAGGTCCGAAATATCCGGTATTATTTACTGCCGGTATGTTATTGTATGTACGATTTATATATGTTAGATATTCCTGTATTATTTTTACAGACTCGCCTGATACTCCCTCACGCAGAACAGTCCCAGGATACAGTGCAACTGCGGTATATTTAGGCGGTACAGAATCAACAATACCCTGATACGCTCTGTACAGGTCATTTCGTGTAGCACGGTCAACTTCTCCGGTCTGAGGAAGTCCAAATACTCGCTGGAATGATTTTACCGATCTTTCAGTCTTTTCTCCGAAATAGCCGGTTATCTCCACAGGTTCAACAGCAGCATAATACGCTCCGATAACTGCAAGATAGTATTGAAGTATGCTGACTTCTATACTCTGCATACCGATTTTCAAGTCCTCTGTATACTGAGTCTCAATCTCATCGTAGCGGACTCCCTCAGAATCAAGCTCAGCTATCCGCTTGACACTTGTATAGATATAGGTTATCCTGTACCAAGTAGCCTGATCTACAGCACCTGTGACCTGAAGTCCGAAAACCTCCTGAAAGACCCTTACAGCATTTTCTGTCTCCTGATCGTAAATACCGTCAGCAGATGGAATTTTAGGTATCGCAGGATAATTACCAGAGATGCGGTTGAGATAGATCTGCACAGAACGCACGTCATTTCCGGCTGATCCGAATTTCAATACTATTCCCGGGTAAGACGGAAGATTCGTCTTTACCGGTGCATTTTTTACTATATCTATGTCGCTGCCATAATAATACTGCAATATCTCATATGGAGTCAATCCCCTGTTTGCCAATGTAACCGTTCCCCACTGTGAAAGTCCGGAACAAGTTGTAGTAGTACCGTTACAAAAGGATGTAAACAGAGGTTCAACACTCCCCTGCCTTCTTACATAATCATTGAAAAGTTCATCGACAAGATAGCTTATATTCTGAAAGTACTCTCTGCCATTGATAAATTTCTGGTCAAACTGAGTGGTTGAGGTTATATCAAAGTCATACCCTCTTGAACGGTACCACTCAGTGTACACTCTGTTCAATGCAAAAGTAGTGATAGCATATATATTTGCTCTCAGAGCAGCCTCCGGCCAAGTAGGAAATATCTCACTTGAAGCAACATTTTTTACATAGGAAGAAAAACTCAGAGTTACGTTTGCAGCATTAGAGTCGGGCGTACCGAGATGTACCGTGATAGACTCCGGTATAAATGGAGTTCCTGTAAGCATTCTACACCTCCTCAGCGTTTGACGAGCGGTAATCAGGTTCCTGATTGTATATGGTCACAGTCTCATCATAACCATTCATTAAAAGCGGGACCGGTATCATGCTGAAATTCTGTACCGACGTGATGCCCGAAAAAACCGGAACATCTACACTTCTTGCATTAAAAAAGCCATCAGCAGTTACACTGACATCAAAAAGATTATATGGTCTTTTATCAGGAGAAGGCTGCTGAGAATGTGAAAGATCGGGAACAGGAACTGAAAATTTTGGAGTAGTTCCGCTCTGGTCAGTCAAACCGGAAGCAAGAACAAGTCTTGTACCGTCAACAATGGCTGTGACCATAACTGTCGCCCCCTCAACAGCTGAGGACTCATAACCGGTCCGGACATTAACGATTATATATCCGACAGAATTGCCAAGACTTTCCTCATCAGCATAGTCCGGAGGATATACATTTTCTGAACTTTGTGTACCGAAATCGGTATCAAGCTCAGAAAGGTCAGGCTCCGGATACCGTGAATCGAACTCTTCTTCAGTATCAGGATTTACAGAACTGTCGTTTTCATTATTCGGAGTCAAATCCTTACTAACTGAATCATTCGGACCTGTTGGCTCAGTTTCTTTAACACTTTTCTCGTCGGGAGCTGCTACATCATTTTCTGCAAAATTTTCATCAGCCGGTGCTTTATTATCCGGTGTTATACGCTTATCATACAGATTCATCATCTCACGTTTATAACGTTCAAGCTGATTCTTATCCAATATCATCGCCTCCTATAAAGATAGTATTCAGGATGACATTCTCATATTACAATTAAATAAAAAAAGAGCAGCCCGCAGGCTGCTTGAAATAACTTAACACTCGTTCAGTTTTTTACAGTTGTAATAATAAATGTTCCGATATTATCTCCGGAAACCGTATACGTACCGGAAACAGGAACTCGTGCCGGTTCAGCACTATTCTTAGCTGGTGAAGTGTATATTTCGTAGTTAACACCATTATAAGCATAAGAAAAAGACTTGTCAAAGCTAAATCCTTTAAGAAAATCGATGTATTCTTCAAGGCACATATTCTTTTCATCCATTATAGCAGCATGAATACCGCCGACATATCTCAGATGCCACGGACAAAAATCATGTTTAGTCTTTGCTTCTTTTCCCTCTGGATACCTTACGATAAATCCGTACTTTTCACAATTGTCAATGATCCAGCCCTCTGTATCATAGCCGTCAAAGGCAATGATGCTGCCGCCGGCATTCAGGGCAAGATCGATAGTATTTCCGGCTGCTGATTCAGGGAAATACTCTGGGCAGGACGAACCGTCTCCTGTATATGTATCATTAGTGCCATATACAATGAAATCTGAAAGACCAGTAGCTTCATTATAAGCAGCCATCATATTGTTTAAAGCTTCAGCTGCTTCTTCATTAAGCTTAACATTTTCACTTACGAGACTATAGAATTCGTTCTTATATTTAAGCAGATTGACTCTCTTCTGGTCAGAAGAAGTACCTGCCGGATGTTCGTTATTAATGATAGCAAGCATACCTGTAGAAAGCTTTGAATCAGGAATGCTAAGCTCTGAAAAACCGAGGTTCTGAACTCCTTCAGTTATGGTTGACGGCATATTTGTGTTAATAAGACCAAGCTGTAATGTTTCATCTGATTGATTTTCTGTTTTACTATCAGACATCTGATCTCCGACGAAATCGCCTTCAACCTTTATATTGCTGGTATTGGATCGGTGCATATCTCTTTTTATTCCGTCAGCTATAAAAATAGAGCAGGAGAGCCCTATCATAGCCGCAAGGACACGCCCCCATCTGATCCTTCTCTTCGCCATTTTCATATCCTCCGATTTTGTTCTGACACATCCGGTATGATCCGGTAAATTTTTGCAGTCATACTGCAAAATTAAAGTCAAAGGTGTTTTTTTCTATCCTCTGACTCATAAATGATGTACGCAAAAAGCGTATCAGTATTTCTTTTAATTTCTTGTTCTACTACATTAAACGAGTTTTTATTTTTTTCTGAAGCTTCTTTATTTTGCTTCTTGTTTTTGTTTTGTGCTCTTTCTTTTGAGTTCCGGCGAA
This sequence comes from Ruminococcus sp., assembly GCA_017441505.1. Classification (GTDB taxonomy): domain Bacteria; phylum Bacillota; class Clostridia; order Oscillospirales; family Ruminococcaceae; genus Ruminococcus. The sequence continues at coordinate 69,038 of JAFRXL010000043.1, read as the reverse complement.
AACTTTTTTCCGAAAGCTGATGAAAGCATAATTTCTGCAAAGTGCGATATTCACTATCGGCTGTCACTATGCGGCAGCTCTGCAAAACTTCTTGCAATGAAGCGTTACAGTTCTCTGCAAAAAATGCGATCTGAAGACATCTTTAAAGGGAAAGTCCATAAGTATAATGAACTTTCCTTTCATTCCGGAGCTGCCTGCCGTACAGTTTATACGGCTGAATGCAGTCCGAAAAACGATGCTTTCAAAACAACTTATCAGCAAATTTATTTATGCCGGATAAATTTCTTTTGTTCTTATCCGTGCACTTTTATTTTTCTTGATTTGTACACGGAATGTTTTGTGTCTTGTTTCTTTTTCTACTTGTTTTTTTCTGGATAAACAACAAAAGACGCCACTGCATTTCCTGTTATTTCCGGTTATTCTTTGACCATGATATAATTACCCTCCGCTAATGTCATTATCGCTGCACTTGTCCGTACTCATCGACATTTCATCAGACGTTCTCATCCGTAACCGCTCGGTATGATGAAGATAAAGCATCTGTTCAAAAAATATTTAGAACTTAAAGGAAATCAGCTGCGCCGATTCTTAAATATCACATTTCAGCTTTGTTTTTCCTCTCTCTGTTCATTCTACACATTAATTTTTTATATCTCTATGTATTATATTATAATACTTCTCCCGATAAAAGTCAACCGTTCACCAAATTTCTACATATTGCACAAAGTTAACAGTCGTATTTTGTAAGGCAGCAAGAACATACATTTTATAGTAAAAAAATAATCTCCGGCAGACGATACTGCCGGAGAAATATTATTATTTTGACATATAAGTCCTTTATCACTTGAATACTGCAAGAAGGAATCCGGCAGCGATAGCTGAACCGATAACACCTGCAACATTCGGTCCCATAGCGTGCATGAGAAGGAAGTTTGAAGGATTAGCTTTCTGACCTTCCATTTGTGATACTCTTGCTGCCATAGGTACTGCGGAAACTCCGGCAGAACCGATAAGCGGATTGATCTTTCCGCCTGAAAGCTTGCACATGAGCTTACCTACAAGAAGTCCGCCTATTGTTGAGAAGCAGAATGCTGTAAGTCCAAGAACGATGATCTTGATAGTTTCAGGTGAAAGGAATCTGTCAGCAGCAGTTGTTGCACCAACTGAGATTCCGAGGAATACAGTTACGATGTTCATAAGAGCATTCTGAACTGTATCGGAAAGTCTTTCTGTAACTCCGCACTCTCTCCAGAGGTTACCAAGCATGAGGCATCCTACAAGCGGAGCTGTTGACGGGAGAAGAAGTATTACGAACATTGCAACAAGTATAGGGAAGATGATCTTCTCTGTCTTAGATACCTGTCTTGCCTGTTCCATTTTGATCTTTCTTTCCTTCTCAGTAGTAAGAAGATTCATAAAGAAAGGCTGTATAAGTGGGATAAGTGCCATGTATGAGTAAGCTGCGATAGCTATAGCTCCGAGAAGATGAGGAGCAAGTTTTGTTGTAAGGAATATCGCTGTAGGACCGTCAGCACCGCCGATGATTCCTATCGAAGCGGCTTCCTGTCCGGTAAATCCTAAGCATATCGCTCCGAAGAATGCCATAAATACACCCATCTGAGCTGCTGCACCAAGAAGAAGGCTCTTTGGATTTGATATAAGCGGACCGAAATCTGTCATAGCTCCGACACCCATGAAAATGAGTGAAGGATATACGCCGGCTTTAACGCCTATGTAAAGTATATCGAGCAGACCGCCGTGTGACATTATTGCTCCGTAACTGTGATAATCCGGATGACTTTCATCAAGGAAATGATCCCACAGATCAAGGTGATACAGAGCATCAGCTGTGTCTCCGCCAACGAAGTATGAGAGATTTACAAGAAGACATCCGAATGCGATACCTACAAGAAGAAGCGGTTCAAACTTCTTTTTGATTCCAAGATAAAGAAGAACGCATGATACAGCGATCATAATAAGGTTCTTCCAACCGTCACCTGTAAAAAGGCTCTTGAATCCGGAACCGTTCCACAGGGTCTCAAGGGTTTCAAGAATATCCATATGCCGCCCTCCTTATGCTATAACAACCAGTGGTGCACCTGTATCAACTACCGCACCCTTGCTTGTTACCACCTGAGCGACTGTACCATCCTTAGGAGCAACGATCTCGTTCTCCATTTTCATAGCTTCAAGGATAATGAGTATCTGTCCGGCTTTTACAGTATCTCCCTGAGCAACATCGACTCTTATGATATTTCCTGGCATAGGAGCTGCAACTGTTTCGCCTGCTGCAAGATTTACCGGTGCAGCAGGTGCAGGAGCGGCTGCCGGTGCCGGTGCTGCCGCCGCAGCCGGAGCAGCTGCTGCCGCAGGTGCAGGAGCAAGTGCCTCATATTCATCAAGAAGAACTGCCTTGCCTTTTTCTACCTCTACCTCATATGTCTTACCGTTGAGTGTTACTTTATACTTCATTGTTATTTGACCTCCTTAATGGAAATAAAGTGAAGTTCATTGAGAGGAGTCTGCATTTTGTCGGCAACGATAGCCATTATCATTGCAGCCTCTTTATCCGGAACATCAAAAAGCTTTACGTGTCCGGCTGAACCAGGAGCAAGTTTCTGCTCGGCTGCCGGTGCAGGCTTTTCTGCTGCCGGCTGAGCCTTCTTTGCTTCCTCAGCAGCTTTTTTAGCCTTTTCATCCTTGGATTTAAAATATGCTCCTGTGCAGTAAAGTACTGCCATAAGTATAACAAGTCCGAAAAATACTACGGCATATCCAAATATAGCTGTTATAGCAGCATCACCTATTGAGAGTTCGTCGCCTTTTGATGACGCTTCGGTAGCAGCTTCTGTAGCAGCCTCAGCAGCAAGAGTGATCTTTTCAAACATAATATTGCTGCCTCCTTACATTTCCTCGATAGTGTAAACAGCTTCATTTTCTTCCTGTGCTTTACGATTCTTGAGGAAGTTGATAGTCTGATCCGGATAGCAGATATAGCTCATTACATCTTCTTCGCTGCGGCAAAGGTCGCCAAGAGCATCCTTAGAAGCCTTGAATTCCTCACCTGTACGCTTCTGGTCTTCGATACGGCAGTCAACAGGCTGGCTGTCGCCAAGAACCTTATCTACAAGTTCCTGAGCGATAGGTGCAGGCGGATTACCGTACTCACCCTTGATGTAATTCTTTATTTCCTTAGAGATGTTCTTATATCTCTCGCCAACGAGCACGTTTGTAACAGCCTGATTTCCTACCATCTGTGAAAGCGGAGTTACAAGCGGAGGATAACCCATATCAGCTCTTACCTTAGGTATCTCAGCAAGTGCTTCATCGAACTTATCCATTGCGTGCATATCAGTAAGGTTAGCGATCATATTTGAAAGCATACCGCCCGGTACCTTATATACAAGTGCCTGAGCATCTGTAGCAAGGCTCTTTGGATTGATCTGACCATTGTCTATGTACTTCTGCTTGATCGGCTTGAAGTAGTCGTTTACCTTATTTATAATGTCCTCATTAAGTCCGGACTCAATTCCGTACTGCTGGAGAGCATAGAACATTGTCTCTGTTGCAGGCTGTGAAGTGCCGCCTGAGAAACATGATGTAGCTGTATCGATAACGTCTATACCGGACTCGATAGCCTTGGTAAGAGTCATATATGCCATACCTGTTGTGCAGTGTGTATGAAGGATAAGTGTCATATCACCGATAGCGTCCTTGATGCCCTTGATAAGGTGCTCAGCTTCGTATGGAGACATTGTACCAGCCATATCCTTGAGACAGATAGTATCAAATCCCATAGTCTTGAGTTCTTTACACATTTCGATATACTTATCTACTGTATGTACAGGGCTCTGTGTGTATGAGATACAGCCTGATGCTATAGTCTTCTTTGTAGCGTACTTCTTTGTAGCATTGAGAGCAGTCTCTATATTTCTGAAGTCATTAAGAGCGTCAAAAATACGGATAACATCGATACCATTCTTGATAGAAAGCTCGATGAACTTCTCCACAACGTCATCATGATAGTGCTTATAGCCAAGAAGATTCTGACCTCTTAAAAGCATCTGGAGTCTTGTATTAGGAAGATTTTTTCTGAGATTGCGAAGTCTCTCCCACGGATCTTCGTTAAGGTAGCGGAGACAAGAGTCAAATGTTGCTCCTCCCCAGCACTCAATAGAATAGTAGCCAGCCTTATCCATATCAGCAAGGATGCCCTCGTAGTCTGCATAAGGCAGTCGTGTAGCCATCAGTGACTGATTGGCATCACGAAGAACAGTTTCTGTCAGTTGAACTTTTTTCATGAACTAACCTCCTCATAGTATATCTGCATCGCAGATCGTTCTTATACTTTTCTATATTTAATGTATAGACAGCATTTAAAGGTTTACTGCACCATTGCAAATAAACCAATCAAAATTAATTATAACATATTAAAAATAAAATTTCCACTATTTTTTTGAATTTTTTTCATTTAACTTTTATATGCCGGTTATATGTTTTTTTCATATTGCATTATATACAAAAGGCAGCCCTTGCGGACTGCCATTTCACTATTGTAATATAAATCAAAGATGTTTCCTTATTTCATCGATTCAATATACTCTCTTATAGCTCCCATAGCTGATTCATATCTTTTTCTGAGATCGGTTGCCGAGATACGCAGTGCTCCGTTACCGAGTATTATCATCTGCTCCTGTCCGTCAGAGGTAGCAACACGCACACGATGCTTCTTTGAGAGCTCATGCGTGACACGCTCTATGTAGGAATCGGCTGTTTCGGACTCCTTAGTATAGACGATATTGATATTTGAGTGACGTTCGACTTCCCTGTGCTTGCCCTTGACTTTATAAGCGTCAAAAACGAGTATCAGCTCACAGCCGGCATATCCCTGATAATTGCACATCATATTGACCAGCTCTGCTCTTGCGGCATCAAGATTTTCTTCGGAGATTTTTTTCAGGTCGTCCCAAGCAAAAATAATGTTGTAACCGTCGACAAGAAGGTAGTCCGGACCCTCGTAATTCGGGAGCTTGACCTGCTTATTTTCTATGGACACAGCCTTGCTCTTTTTGAAAGCTCTTCGTGGGTCGACATTGATTTTGCCATATGTCCGCTCAAAAATCTCCATGAGCTCTTTTTCTGAGACTGCATTTTCTATAAACCGCTTTGCTTTGCCTATCCTGACTTCCTCATCCTCATGCTCATCATCGTCTTTCAGACATGAAGGAAGATGCATATAGTCCGGAACTTCATTCCATTTGACCATATAGCCTGCTCCGTGCGAGCAAAATATGGAGTCCGCACTGTTTTCGGTATCGCCGTCACAGTCATAACCTATCTGCTCTATGACTCTTTCAGCGTCATGGCACTCACAGTATCCGCCAACCGAGCAGCTTAGTCTGCCACGTCCCTTTGTAAAGCTTATAAGTTCCTGCTGATAACCGTTCATCTCAGATACCGGAGCTGTACCGGAAATAACTGCCATATCCCCTGTTATCTCAGGTGAGCTGAACTCTGCCGACATATGCTGCAGATCGGAGATCACCCTGCCTACACAGTCGGAGGGTATCTCTATCTCATAATCATAATACGGTTCGAGCAATACGCTCTCCGCATTGCGAAGTCCCTGACGTATAGCCCTGTAGGTGGCCTGACGGAAATCTCCTCCCTCAGTATGCTTTACGTGAGCTTTTCCGGCAGCAAGTGTAATTTTTATATCAGTTATAGGCGAACCTGTAAGTACTCCGATATGTTCTTTTTCTTCAAAGTGAGTGAGTATAAGTCTCTGCCAGTTGCGGTCAAGTTCATCTTCCGGTACGATAGTGTCGATTTTTACTCCGCTGCCACGTTCAAGAGGTTCAAGAAGAACATGAACCTCCGCATAGTGTTTGAGCGGCTCGTAGTGCCCTACTCCCTCAACTATATTCTTAATAGTCTCTTTGTAAGCAATAGCACCGTCAAGGAATTCAACTTTATAACCAAAACGCTGCTTTATCATCTCTGTAAGAACTTCAAGTTGTACAGCTCCCATCAGCTGTATATGTATCTCTCTCAGCTGCTCGTTCCAGAGTATATGCAGCTGAGGGTCCTCATCTTCAAGGCGACGCATATCTTTAAGTGCTTCGTGAATATTGATTTCATCCGGTATCGCAACATTATATGTCATAACAGGTTCGAGTAGAGCCCTATCTGAATTCCTTATGCTGCCGAGTCCCTGACCTGCAAATGTCGAAGGCAGTCCGGTCACAGCACACACCTCTCCTGCTGTTGCACTTTCAGCGTTCCTGAATTTTTCACCCGAATATATCCTGAGCGAGCTGACTTTGCCTGTGATCTCATTTCCGTCCTGATCGGTATATGTAAGTTCAGCACGCATTTTCAGCTCACCATTAACTACTTTTAAATGTGTAAGACGGCTTCCTTTCGGGTCGTATGAGATCTTATAGACCATTGCCCCGAACTCGCTTGTTCTTTCAGGCTCAGTGGTATAACGTCCGATAAGCTCCATAAACCGATCGATACCGTCCATTTTCAGTGCAGAGCCGAAACAGCACGGAAAAACCTGACGCTGTTTTATCGCTTTGACAATATCATCGTCACTCAAAGTGCCTTCAGATAGATACTTCTCCATATATTCGTCACTGCACATAGCAGTGTTTTCAATTATCTGAGCCTCTGTTCCGCTGAAATCAGTACACATATCTGAGAGTCTGTTCTGAATTTTTTCAAGAACTGATTTTCTGTCAGCACCAATAAGGTCCATTTTATTTATAAAAATAAAAACCGGCACTTCATATCTGCTTAGGAGCTTCCAGAGTGTCATTGTGTGACTTTGTATCCCGTCAGTACCGCTTATGACGAGTACAGCATAATCAAGCACCCTCATTGTTCGTTCGGTTTCAGCGGAAAAATCGATATGTCCCGGAGTATCAAGAAGAGATATATGCGTATCATCAATGTCAAATTCAGCCTGATGAGCAAAAATAGTAATTCCCCTGTTACGCTCAATAGAGTCCGTATCAAGAGCAGAATCGCCGTTATCAACTCGTCCGAGCTTTCTTATTTTTCCGCTTTTGTAGAGCATCGCCTCCGCAAGCGTAGTCTTTCCGGAGTCAACGTGGGCAGTGATACCTATAGTTATACGTTTTTTTGCATCGCTCATAATTCGTTACCTCCGTTCAATATATTATTAACATCTATAAAACGACGAAGTCGGCAAAAAAGGGATTCCAAAGGGTTTCCAACCCTTTGGCGGAAAGGTGTGCGAGGAAGGGCAGAGCCCTTCCTAAGAAGCAGTACAGCGAGCAAAGCAACGCTGTACGTACCGTTCGTATATCTTCCCTCGGCTTGACCGACGTAAATTTTACCAATTTTTTATTGTAATATTAATTATACCACATTAAACCATATTTGTCTATTATTAATTAAACAGGATTTTTAATATAAATAACCCCTTTGTATTTAGCTTAAATATTCATATTTTAATTTTCAGAACACTTCTCGCATAAGCAAGACTTTGTCTGAGCTGATCTTCTTTGCTGAGACCTGCAAGCCTGAGTTTATGAGCATATGTGAGTATCTCTGATAAACTCTCAGCAGACTTCAAACCTGCTCCAATAAGATCTTGTTCAGTCAGATACGGACGCTCCATTATCTTCTTATACATCTCGTACCTCTGCATGAGAAATTCCTCTGTATCATCACATTTCGGCAGCTTGCCAAGTCCGTCACAGACTGCCAGCTGTATCAGGTCAAATGGTTCGATAGCCGAATCAAAAAGCCTGTTTGTCTTCTTCAGTTTTGACTTTGCGTGTGCCATTATATTAGGCTCCATGTGGAGTTCAGTCATGTTAAGTACGTATTCTGTCAGTTTTATGTTATCGGTGATACGCTCCATAAAAGTCCGGACCATTGGCAGTCCGATAGTTTCATGCTCATACGAGTGCACTGTACCGTCATCTGAAACTGTCGTACACACCGCCTTGCCCAAATCATGGCAAAGTGCCGAAAGCATGAAGCCATACGGCTCCTTCACTATCTTACGGCGTTTCGCAGCTTCATCGAGCACCATCATCGTATGAGTCCACGCATCACCCTCATGGTGATGAAAACGATTCTGAGGTATCCCGATAAGTGCTTTCAGCTCCGGAAACAGACTATCCAACTGCTCCATACGCTGCATCTGTTCAAAATAAACCGATGGCTTTTCGTAGTTCAGCAGTACATTTTCAAGTTCAGACATCTTTTTCATCTCCATACTCTGCAATAAGTTCAGCCTGCATTTTTATGCGTAATTTTGCTTGTTCCCTCAAACTCTGCGGACCAAGTATCTCTATCACCGGACCAAAGCTCAGCAGGCGTATGAGCAGCTCTGTCTCATCCTGCTCATCGTACCATAGCTCGACCCTATATTGACCAGTCTCAAGATCACGGACAGTGTGCTTCTCATATGAAGCAAATTCCAGCATAAACCGCTCAACACCGTTGCGTTCTGTTGTAACTTTTATTACCGCCGGCGAACTGCATTTGCGGCTTGAAAAATAATCTTCCATAGACACAGGAGTGCGGAAAATACGTCCGGTGTCGACTATCTTTGTTATTCGTCCTATGTTGATTATACCGCTGTTTCTTATCTTATCATGCCGCAGCAAATAGCAGTATGCACGGAATTTATCGTTCTTTGGCGAGTACTCCATTTTCAGCATAACAAACTTACCGCTCATTTTTTTACCATGTCCGGAAACAAATTCGATGTATACTATTTTCCTCTTTTTTACCGCATCAAGAGCAATGCGAAAATTCTTTATATAGTTCTCGTTGTAAAAGTCATCGCTGTCAGAAAACCGGTCAGTAAATCTGAAATGCTCATTTTTATAAAGCGGAGAAACGTCCGCTAATCTGTCGTTAAGCTCTGAGAGCGTTTTATCGTCTATAAAAAGCCTTATTCTCGGGTCGGAGAGCTTTGCTTTCAGCCACATTTCCTGCAATTTTGTCAGCACACTTACCGGTGATGCTTTGGTTATGCGTTTTAGTTTACCGTCCGGAGTACGGCTGAAAAGTCCCCAGTCCTCACCGTTGGGAATGAGCTTCTGAGGCAGAAAAAGAACCGATTCACGAAATCCCTCACGCTGAACCGTCTCACGAACTGTTTTTTCGTCAGTAATTTCATTTTCGAGCAGTTTAGCCGCTGTCCGGAAATATGCACCGTATATTTCACTGAATATGTTCATCTTCATCACCGCCGTACATTCTGTTCATTCTCGCTATATCGCAATAAAAACGCTTTCTCACTGTATCAGAGCCGCCCTCGATACGGACTATCCTGCCGATAAAAGTTTTAGCCCAGTGCATAAGCTCATTAGGGTCAAAAACATCAGCAGTCAGTGTGTAAAGTTTTTCTCCGGACTTTTCAAGCTTACAGCAGCGTTTCTCACGTTCAAGCCTCTCAACGATATAGTGCTCTTTTTCCTCGTCGGCGAAAAATGTTATCTTCATGGGAGTTACCGTGCCTGTCTCACGCCGCATACCAAATGAAACTCCGAAACAATGCTCCATATTGCGGTCAAATTTAGCTTTCACTTCATCATACTGCTCGCAAGTATCACCTTTTTTGACTGTTTTCATGTAGTCCAGTCTGAATGCAGAAAATCTTCTTAGTCCCGGGATATACGCCGCAAGATAGCGTCTTCCGGTCTGCACTGAAACAAGTATCTTCATCGGCACTACCTGATTTTCAGTACCTGAAGAGTCGCCATCATTACTCCTTTTTGCTGAGAATGTGCGGAACGAAATATGGCGTTTTTCATTTATAGCAGAAATTATCTCAGGTATCAGTATATCTTCAAGAGTATGTATCATATAGTTATGCTTGATGAAAAAGAGGTCGTTTTTCAGTCCGAGCATTTTGAGTATGCTGTTGCCAATAATACCAAAGTGCTGAGTTTCTGAGAAGAACTTCAATGCATCATCAAGTCCGGTATATCTGTTTATATAGTCGTCAGCTCTGTCTTCTGAAAGTTTATAATAAAGAGTCTTACCGTTTTTTTCTGAAATAATTATCCCCTCTTCAACATACTCCCTCAGTTTGTTGCGGACAGTCTGTTCATCAAAAAGCTGGGCATATTCTGTATTCAGAGTATCTGTTATCTCTTTCAGAGTCCTGCTCTGTCCGTCGTTCAATACATCTGTTATAAGGAAGTGCAAACGGATGTCGTTGTCGGTAAAGCTTTTGGAGTAATAGGCATTATACAGCGGATTTTCCGGAATGTGACCGCTGTCCACCGAAATTGATACACTTCTTCCGTGTACAGAGTCGTCATAACGCATATAATCTCCCATCCAGCTTTCTACACGTCTTTTTTCATCGCCGTATGTGCGGATGCTCTTGCGTTCAAAATCACTTCTTACTTTACATCCGTATATGAAAAAATCACGGACATAATCACGGGTCTTATCAAAATTTTTTATAAGCTCGGAAAATCCTGCCATGCTCTTCCACTTCCTTTCTACATTTATATATTAACAGAAAAAAGTTACTTTTGCAATACGGTCACGAGTGTGTGCAGAAAATTTTATATGATTATTTCCAGTTTCTGTGATATACTAAGATCAAGCTAAAGGAAAGAAATAAAAACGAAAGAAGTGAAGAAAATGTTCGTACATTACAATAAGAATGAAAATATGCTCCCGATAAAAATATGGCAGACAGATATTGAGGCTGTCGGTGAAAAATGTATCGAACAGGCGGAGCACCTTGCAAAGCTCCTGTTCGCACATAAGTGGATAGCTCTTATGCCTGACACTCATGCCGGAAAGGGTATGCCGATCGGCGGAGTTATCGCCTGCGAGGACATTGTGATACCAAATGCAGTCGGGGTTGATATTGGCTGCGGAATGGCTTACATCCAGACCGATATACCGGTATCGCTCCTCCGTGACACAATAACAGGCAGCGGAAACCTTGTGCAGACGATATGCGGCGATATTCTTAGAAATATCCCGACAGGTTTTGCTCATTATAAAACAGCTCAGCATTCGGATGTACTTGACCGTGCAAAGGCAGAAATGAGCCGCTACGAAGCCGATATGGAGCTTATCCCTCAGATCGAGGAGGGCTACTATCAGGCAGGAACTCTCGGCGGCGGAAATCATTTCATTGAGCTCCAGCAGGACGACGAAGGAATGTGCGGTATAATGCTCCATTCAGGCAGCCGTCACTTTGGAAATATAGTCGGTCAGTACTTCAACAAAATTGCTCACGAGCTTAACGACAAGTGGTTCTCGCAAGTACCCGGCGAGTGGAATCTGCCATTCCTGCCGGTCGACACCGAAGAGGGAAAAAGATACCTCGCATGGATGCAGTTATGTATGGATTTCGCCTACGAGAACCGTGCGATAATGCTTAATAAGGTCAAGGAAATATTCACAAAGCACGTTGTGAAGCATACCGGTATCCTGCCTGAGTTTTCAGGTGAGATAAACTGCCACCACAACTACGCTGCTCTTGAAAATCACTTTGGAAAGAACGTGTGGGTACACCGTAAGGGAGCTATACGTGCCCGTGAGGGAGACATGGGAATAATCCCGGGAGCTATGGGCTCATACAGCTACATAGTCCGTGGAAAAGGCAATGCCGACAGCTTTATGTCCTCTTCACACGGTGCAGGCAGAGCTTACTCACGTACAGCAGCAATGGACAAATTTTCAGTCGAGTCCGTAATGGTCGACCTGAAGCAGCAGAACGTAGTTCTTGCAAAGAACAATAAGTCCGATGTTGCCGAGGAATCCAGATTCGCATACAAGGACATCAGCGATGTCATGGCAAATCAGCAGGATCTTACCGAGCCTGTAAAACAGCTGTTTACAGTCGGAGTTATAAAAGGTTGATATTTCGTCACTTACAGCAAAAAAGCGGAGCTTATTTGAACTGATCATTCAAACCATACAGTGACGAGCCGGCGTAACGCTGGGGAATAATTTAAGGCACAAACAGCAATCAACGTTATCCTGTCAAGATAAATAAGTGCCTTGTCCGGCGTTACGCCAAAATCCATAAGGCGTTTACTGCAAGTAACAATGTCCATTTTCTTAACTTAGTCTCATTAACTAAGAAACGCCTTGCTAAGACGCAAACAGCAGAGGTAAAAATTCATCTGACATGAAATATATGCGTCTTGTATTCGGCTCTCACAGCATTTGTTCTGGGGACTCAGAAACCATCGGCAGCGACAAGGGCTGAGTGAAAAAACGAGCCGAGAAGTGAAAACTTACAGAAACATAAGTCAGCAACAGCATAAGAAAATTGGCATTTTGCAGGTTCAAATCCTGCCCTGCGGAAACGTATGGAAAAACGCTGACTTGAAAGAGAGGTAATCATTATGCTTAACTTTTTAAAGAAAGAATCCAACTTAACATATACTGAAAACGGCGGCACAGCTTACCGTTCAGCAGAGTCATTTTGTCTGGACATGTTCTTCAAGGCTGGTGCGATGAGAAACTCCACAGCCGAAGAGATAGCAGATACTGTTACCCGTGCATACGCTGAGGATCCCGACAAGACTATAAAGATAGTTTTCTTTGCCCGTGATGCAAGAGGCGGTCTTGGTGAAAGACGTTTCTTCCGTATAGCGATAACTGCACTCGTTAAGATAGCTCCTGAGGCTGTAAAGAGAAATGTACATCTTTTTGCTGAGTACGGACGCTATGACGACCTGTGCGTATTGCTCGGAACTCCGGTAGAGGATGAGGCAATTAACGTTATAACCGAACAGCTCTACAAGGATATTGAAGCTATGTATGCAAATGAGCCTGCTTCTTTGCTTGCAAAGTGGCTGCCCTCAGTGAATGCGTCCTCAAAGGAGACAAGAAACATGGGCAGACGCATCGCAGCTTTGCTCTGTATGAGCGAGCGTGAATACAGAAAAACTTTGTCAGCACTCCGCAGATATACCGACATCATAGAGAACCGCCTCCGTGAGCGTGACTACACTTTCAAGTATGAGGTGCAGCCTTCATGTGCAATGTTCAAGTACCGCAACGCTTTCATCCGCAACGATAACGAGCGTTATATCGACTACCTGAACAGAGTTCACAGCGGTGAGACTAAAATGAATGCTGACAGATTGTATCCATACGAGATAGTACGTGCAGCTATGGCTGGTATCGTAACTCGTGAGGAGAATATGTCCCTTGACGCTGCATGGAAGTCTCTGCCTGACCTGACTGCTGCAAAGCGTGAAAATGCAATTGCAGTCATCGACGGTTCAGGCTCAATGACCTGCGGCTGCGGAGGTATACGTCCGATAGATGCGGCATTGTCGCTGGGAATATACTTTGCAGAGCACAACAAGGGTGCATTCGCCAACCACTTCATAACATTCTCTGAAACTCCTCAACTTGTTGAAATAAAGGGCGGCAATATCGTCGAAAAGGTGAATTACTGCCGGACTTTCAACGAGATAGCAAATACCAATTTAGAGGCAGTTTTCAAACTCATATTAAAGACCGCAGTTAAGAACAACGTTGCTGCAAGCGATATGCCTGCAAAGCTCTACATAATCTCTGATATGCAGTTTGACAGCTGCATAATCGGCGGCAATAATGAAGTGCTGTTCAAGGCTATGAGAAAGCTTTACCACAACTACGGTTACATAATGCCTGAGATAGTTTTCTGGAATGTTAACGCACGATGCGATGCAGTGCCCGTTACACGTTCAGAGACCGGTGCGGCACTTGTTTCCGGCTACTCACCTGCTGTATTCGATATGGTCATAGGCGGAGAATGTTCGCCTGAGACTGTTATGAACAAGATACTCTCCTCGGAGAGATACGCTGCCGTAACTGCGGCATAAAATACGACCTTCTGCGGTCTGATATGACCGTTGAAGGTCTTTTATTTTTTTACGGACTTTTAAGCCACCATAAAATTTAATAAAAAAGGCTTGCAAAAAATTCAAAATTTGGTATAATAAGAATATATAACCGAATTGGAGGAACCCTCATGAAAAAAACACTTGATTGGAAAAAATACCTCGAAGCTGCTGCAAGAACAGTTGCCGAAGGTATAGTAATGCTAAAAAATGACAATAATGCTTTGCCTTTGAATAAAGATGATACAATTTCAGTTTTCGGACGAATCCAGCTCCATTACTATAAGAGCGGTACAGGTTCAGGCGGTATGGTAAACGTAGCAAAAGTTACTAATATCATCGACGGACTTAAAGAAGCAGGTGCTAAATTAAATGAAGAACTGCTTGATGTATATAAAAAATGGAACGAGGAAAATCCTTATGACCTCGGTACAGGCTGGGGCAGTGAGCCTTGGTCACAGAAGGAAATGCCTCTTGACGATGAAACTGTAAAGAAAGCTGCCGAAACCGGAGATACCGCAATAGTCATAATAGGCAGAACTGCCGGAGAAGAAATGGATGCCCGTGAGGAAGAAGGCTCATATCTTCTGACTGCGGCTGAATGCGATATGCTTGAAAAGGTACGCAAAAACTTCGGTAAAATGATAGTACTGCTCAATGTCGGCGGCATAATCGATATGAGCTTTGTTGATAAGTACTCACCTGACTCGGTACTCTATGTATGGCAGGGCGGTATGACCGGCGGAACAGGTACAGCAGCTGTACTTACAGGTGCAGTCTCTCCTTCCGGAAAGCTTCCGGACACAATTGCATATAATATCTCAGACTACCCTTCCTCAAAATATTTCGGCGACAAAGAGCGTAATTTCTATGTTGAAGATATTTATGTAGGCTATCGCTGGTTCGAGACTTTTGCTAAAGATAAAGTACGCTATCCTTTCGGATTCGGACTTTCATATACCACGTTTAAAATTGAACCGTACCGTACTGTCGGTGACGGCAAAAGCGTTACGATAATGGTAAATGTTACGAATACCGGTTCATACAAAGGTAAGGAAGTAGTTCAGGTCTATGTGAATACTCCTAACGGCAAGATAGGTACACCTTCAAGAGTGCTTTGCGGATTTGAAAAGACTAAGGAGCTTGAACCGGGTGAGACACAGTCATTAGAGATATTTATAAATCTTGCAGATATAATGTCGTTTGACGACTCCGGAGCATCAGGTTTCGCTCATAGCTGGATAAATGAAGCCGGCAATGACATTTTCTACGTCGGCAGTGATGTCAGAAGTGCTACTTCCGGATTCTCAGTAAAACAGCCTCAGACTTCACTCTATAAACGCTGCATACAGTGTATGGCTCCTGTTCTTGAGTACGAGAGGATAAAGGCTGTTGAAGACGGCGATGACATCATTCCTGTTATGGAGAAAGTACCGCTCAGTGAAGTCGACGAAAAACGCCGCCGTGAATTCAAAATCCCGAAAGCTATACCTTTTACCGGAGACAAGGGAATAAAGTTCACAGACGTTTACAAACGCAAGAATAATATGCGTGAATTCCTTGCACAGCTCTCTGATGAGGAACTTATGAGCATAGTCAGGGGCGAAGGTATGGGAAGTCCGAGAGTAACAGCCGGTACTGCTTCTGCTTTCGGCGGAGTTACTGATAAGCTTGTGGAGTACGGTATACCTGCTGCCTGCTGCTCAGACGGTCCTTCCGGTATGAGACTTAACTGCGGCACTAAAGCTTTCAGTCTGCCAAATGGTACAATGATAGCTTCAACTTTCAATAAAGAGCTTGTCAGCGAACTTTTTGAATTCGTCGGACTTGAAATGGCTGCAAATAATGTCGACTGCCTGCTTGGTCCGGGAATGAATATCCACAGACACCCTCTTAACGGACGCAATTTCGAGTATTTCTCCGAAGACCCGTACCTCACAGGAAGTATGGCTGCTGCCGAGATAAGAGGTCTCCACAAAAACGGTGTTACAGGTACACTAAAACACTTCTGCGGAAATAATCAGGAAACTAACCGCCACTTTGTTGATGCGGTAATATCCGAAAGAGCACTGAGAGAAATTTACCTTAAAGGCTTTGAAATAGCAATAAGAGACGGCAATGCTCACTCTGTAATGACAACTTACGGTTCAGTAAACGGACTCTGGACAGCCGGTAATTTCGATCTCTGCACAACGATATTGAGAGAAAACTGGAACTTCGTAGGAATCGTTATGACCGACTGGTGGGCAAATATCAGTGAGCGTGGCGGAAAGCCGGATAGAAATCATTTTGCGGCTATGGCAAAGGCTCAGAACGATATTTATATGGTATGTGCTGATTGTGCAGACCATGAGGATACTTTGGCTGCCGAACTCGAAGCAGGTACTCTTACCCGTGCCGAATTACAGAGAAATGCTTCAAATATACTCAGCTTCCTTCTGAGAACAAGAGCTATGAAGCGTCTTATCGGTGACGCTGATGAGATAGAGGTCATAAACCGTCCGGCAGAAGATGAAAGCAATGACAATGACGTTACTTGGTACGACCTTGACGGTGACCTTGAATTAGACCTCTCCGGAGTTAAGAGCGAGATCGGTAAAAATTACAGCTTTGCTCTGAAAGTAGGCAAACCAGGCTGGTACAATGTCGAGATAGAAGCCTCTTCCGGTGCAAGCGAACTTGCACAGATACCGGTAACACTCTTCCTCATGGGAACTGCTTCCGGTACTTACACATGGAACGGTACAAACGGTGAGTCAGTCGGAATTACAAAGAGAGCTCCGATATTCTCACATTTCACCGCTGTAAGGCTATATTTTGCCCAGAACGGTCTTGAACTGCACAAAATAAAATTTGTGCTCGATAAGGCTGTTGACAATATCGACATAGCCTTCTTACAGGAGGAAAACTGATGAATATACAGATATTTGGTACTAAAAAATGCTTTGATACCAAAAAAGCTGAAAGATACTTCAAGGAACGTGGAGTTAAATATCAGTTCATCGATATGAAAGAAAAAGGCATGAGCAAGGGCGAGTTCAACAGCGTGAAGCAGGCTGTCGGAGGCTGTGATAAACTGATAAACGAAAAAGCTAAGGACAAGGAACTGCTTACTTTGCTCAATTACCTTACTGAATCGGATAAGGAAGAAAAAATGATCGAAAATCCTCAGATAATCGCAACTCCGGTAGTCCGCAACGGTAAAAAAGCAACTATCGGATACTGTCCTGAAATATGGAAAGAATGGGAATAATACTCTGAGTCGATATTGTTAAAACAAAAAAATATTTATAAAAGAATAAAAATTGCCGAAAAAGTAATGCATTTTTAATCGAAATATGTTATAATTACATTATGTCGGTCGGGGACCGGCGTAATGTTCATGGAAAATATTTCCAGACAATACATTTTATAGGGATAATCCCGAAAGGAGTCTTAGTTATGGGTCTTATTCAGGCAGCACTTGTCGGAGCAGCCACTACACTTGCAGATACATGGGAGGAATTCTTCGTTTGTGATTCTATTCCAACTGATGTGCTCGTAGTAAGAGGAAAAAAACAACTCGGAAAACATTCATCAAATAAGAAGGGTAATGAAAACGTTATTTCTGACGGAAGCGGTATCGTGGTTCACGAGGGACAGGCAATGATCATGATAGATCAGGGCGTTGTTACTGAGATCGCTACTGCTCCTGGTGTATATAAATATGACACTGGTACATCACCAAGCTTCTTCTCCAGCACTTTCGGTGCCGGACTGAAAAACACATTTAAAGAAATGTGGGATCGTATCAAGCACGGCGGTGACGCAGCAAAGGATCAGAGGATCTATTACTTCAACATGAAGGAACTCCTCGATAACAAGTTCGGTACACAGAATCCTGTTCCTTTCAGAGTTACATACCAGGATCTTAACAGAAGCTTTACTGTCGGAGTACGCTGCAATGGTATCTATTCATACAAGATCGCAGACCCTGTACTTTTCTACGCAAATGTCTGCGGAAACGTATCTTCCAGCTATTCCCGTTCAGAGCTCGACGGACAGCTCAAGAGTGAATTCCTTGATTCACTCCAGCCTGCATTCGCTAAGATCTCTGCAAGCGGTATAAGATACGATGAACTCCCCGGAAGACAGAGAGAAGTCAAGGATGCTATAGAAACTGAGCTTACTTCTGACTGGAAAGAAAGAAGAGGTCTTCAGATCGAGAAGGTCGCTATCAATTCAGCTACTATCTCCGCTGAAGATACTAAGCGTATCCAGGAATTTGAGGACAGAGCCTGGAATACAAATCCAACTAATGCCGCTGCTACACTTGTTGAAGCTCAGGCACAGGCTATGCAGAACGCTGCAAACAATCCTAATGGTGCTGCTATGGGATTATTCGGTATGGGCATGGCAAATCAGATGGGCGGAATGAACGCTCAGGGTCTCTTCAATATGGGAGCACAGCAGGGAGCTGTTGGTGCTACAACATCTCCAAATGCAGCAGGAAATCCTGCTCCGGCTGCAGCAGCAGGCAGCTGGAACTGTGAATGCGGCACTGCTAATACAGGTAAGTTCTGCAATAACTGCGGCAAACCAAAGCCGGCACCTGTAAGCACCTGGAAGTGTTCATGCGGAGCTGATAATACAGGTAAATTCTGTAACAACTGCGGTAAACCAAAGCCGGCTGATGCAGCTCCGGAAGGCTGGGTTTGCTCATGCGGTGCTATAAATAAGGGTAAATTCTGTGCTGAGTGCGGTAAGCCAAAGCCGGCAGGAGCTCCTCTCTATCGCTGTGATAAGTGCGGTTGGGAGCCTGAGGATCCATTCAATCCTCCTAAGTTCTGTGCTGAGTGCGGAGATCCTTTTGATGATTCTGATATTGTGAAGTAATTACTTTTATATCGGTGCAGCTCGTCGGCTGATGAAGCTGCACCGAATTTTATATATTTCACAAGGGGTGAAAATATGTCTGAATTAATTGAATACAAATGCCCGTGCTGTGCGGGAAAGCTTGAATTTAACAGCGGAACTCAGAATATGAAGTGTCCGTTTTGTGAATCTGAATTTGATGTAGAAACTGTTCAGAAATATAACGAAGAGCTCGCTGCGGCATCCGCCGCCAATGGTCAGCTTGAAGCTTCTGCCGGCGGAGAATGGGCTTCCGGCGAGACAAACGGTATGAACGTTTACCACTGTCAGTCATGCGGTGCTGAGATCATCGCTGACGCTACCACAGGTGCTTCGAGCTGCCCTTATTGTGATGCTCCTATCGTAATGTCCGGAACTTTTTCCGGCGACCTGAAACCAGATTTCATAATCCCGTTCAAGCTCGACAAAAAATCTGCTAAAGAAGCCTACAACAAGCATCTTGACGGAAAAAAACTCCTGCCTAAAGTCTTCCGTGAGGAAAATCATATTGATGAGATAAAGGGAGTTTATGTTCCGGTATGGCTTTTTGATGCGGATGCAGATGCGAGTATGCGTTACAAAGCTATCAAGAAAAAAAGGTGGAGCGACAGCTCTTATAACTATGTAGAGTCAAGCTACTATTCAGTTGCAAGAGCAGGAACTCTTGCTTTTGAAAACGTACCTGTCGACGGCTCGTCAAAAATGCCTGACGACCTTATGGAGTCTATCGAGCCTTTTGATTTTAAGGACGCTGTAGAGTTCAAAACAGCCTATCTTTCCGGATACCTTGCCGATAAATACGATGTATCTGATAAGGACAGTCTCCCAAGAGCCAATGACAGAATGAAAAAAAGCGTTTCAGAAGCTTTCAGGCAGACTGTCAAAAACTATGACACGGTAAATACAGAGATTGAAAATATCAATCTGCAAAACGGAAAGGTAAAATATGTTCTGTATCCGGTATGGATACTCAACACAACATGGCAAGGCAATAAATATACATTTGCAATGAATGGTCAGACTGGCAGAATGGTCGGAAACCTTCCTGCTGATAAGAATACTGCCATTAAATACTTCTTTACAACTGCTGCAATAAGTACAGCTGTACTCCTTGGTCTATCATATTTATTTGGTATGATGTAAGGAGGTTCCGGAGATGAATGTCAAAAAAATCTCAATTTCATTTATTTCTGCATTGCTTTTGTTTTCAGTGCCTTTATTTTCAAGCGAAGCAAAATGCAAATTATATGATATAAGCGAATCTTGTGCAGCTTACGAAGAAGACCTCGACTATGATGAATTATTTGAAGATGACTACCTCTATGATGACGAGGATTCATTTGACAAAGTTGACGAGTTCGAGGTTGAGGAAGATAAGGACAATGAAGATTCTGAAAGCTCTAAAAGTTCAAAAAAAGGCGGTGGCATTGTAGTGACAGTGTTGATTTGTATTGCCATAGGACTGATTATTGCTGGTGTAGTAGTGGGTTCAATGTGGGCACAGCTAAAAAGTGTTCATCAGAAGAGTTCGGCTTCTGATTATAAAAAAGAAAACAGCTTTAAGGTAAATATATCAGAAGATACTTTCCTGAGAAAAGAAGTTCAAAAAACAAAAAGATCTTCTTAATTAAAATAATTCATATTGACAATCATATACTGTTTAGTGTATAATTAAATTGTTCTTTTTTTATAATCTAAACAATAATTCTAATTTATTTGGAGGAAAATATATGTGTGGAATAGTTGGCTTTACAGGAGTTGCACAGGCTGCTCCGATATTGCTTGACGGTCTTTCAAAACTTGAATACAGAGGCTATGACTCCGCCGGTATCGCTGTACGTGACGGTGACGGCGAGATCGAGGTTGTAAAGGCTAAAGGCAAACTCAAGGTACTTAAAGAAATGACTAACAACGGAGATGCTGTAAAAGGTGACTGCGGTATAGGTCATACAAGATGGGCAACTCATGGCGAGCCGTCTACACTTAATGCTCATCCTCACAGCAGTGACGATGAGAACGTAGTAGCAGTTCATAACGGTATTATCGAAAATTATCAGGAACTCAAGGAAAAGCTTGTAAAAAGCGGCTATGAATTCAAGTCCCAGACCGATACAGAGGTTGCTGTAAAGCTCATAGACTACTATTTCAAGAAGTACGGTCTTGGTCCTGTTGACTCAATCGCAAGAGCTATGATAAGGATCAGAGGCTCTTACGCTCTCTGTGTAATGTTCAAGGATCATCCCGGCGAAATATACACAGCCCGTAAGGACAGCCCAATGATAATCGGTGTTACTAACGGCGAGACATATGTTGCTTCCGATGTACCGGCTATACTCAAATACACAAGAAATGTGTATTACATCGGCAACAGAGAGATAGCTCGTCTCCAGAAAGGCAATGCCACATTCTATAACATCGACCGTGAGGAAATTAAAAAGGAATTAACTGAGATAAAATGGGATGCAGAAGCTGCCGAAAAGGGCGGTTACGAACATTTCATGCTCAAAGAGATACACGAACAGCCAAAGGTTGTAAGAGATACTATAAACTCCGTTGTCAAGGACGGTAAGATCGATTTCAGCGAGATAGGTCTCGATGATGAAGCTATGAAGAATATCAGCCAGATATATATTGTAGCCTGCGGTTCAGCTTATCACGTTGGTATGGCAGTTCAGTACGTAATAGAGGACCTTACTTCTATATCTGTAAGAGTTGAGCTTGCTTCTGAATTCCGATACAGAAAAATGTCGCTTGCAAAAGACAGTCTTGTAATAATTATAAGCCAGTCCGGTGAGACCGCTGACAGCCTTGCAGCTCTCAGAGAAGCTAAAGAAAAGGGCATAAAGACTCTTGGTATCGTAAATGTTGTAGGTTCATCTATCGCTCGTGAAGCTGATAATGTATTCTATACACTTGCAGGTCCGGAGATCTCTGTTGCTACTACAAAAGCCTACAGCACTCAGCTTATAGCAGGTTACCTCCTTGCTATGCAGTTTGCAGTTGCAAGAGGTGAAATGACAGAAGAAAAGTGCGGAGAAATGCTCAAAGAGCTTTATACTATCCCCGACAAAATAGAGAAGATCCTTGAGGATAAAGAGCGTATACAGTGGTTCTCAAATAAACTTGCAAATGCTAAGGACGCTTTCTTCATCGGTAGAGGTATCGACTACGCAATTAGTCTTGAAGGCAGCCTTAAAATGAAGGAGATAAGCTATATCCACTCCGAGGCATATGCTGCCGGTGAGCTGAAACACGGTCCGATAAGCCTTATTGAGGACGGTATATTAGTAATAAGTGTACTTACTCAGCAGGATCTTTATGAAAAGACTGTCAGCAATATGGTCGAAGTAAAGAGCCGTGGTGCATCTCTTATGGGACTGACTACTTACGGTAACTACAGTATGGAAGATACAGCTGATTTCACAGTGTATATTCCTCAGACTGACAGCCACTTCGCAGGAAGTCTTGCAGTTATACCGCTCCAGCTCCTTGGATATTATGTATCTGTAGCAAAGGGGTATGACGTAGATAAACCGAGAAATCTCGCAAAAAGCGTAACTGTTGAATAAAATCAAGCGGCGGATAACCGCCGCTTTTTCATTTGAAATTTAGGAGGATACTTATGAGCAGTGAGAAAAAGTCAATAACAGAACTTGGAAATCCAAGAAAGCCTCATGGCGAAGCCGGAGCTGAAATGCTAAACGGCATGAATGAACGTCACTATGCCGTAACAGGCTGGGCACTCGATTTTCTCGATATACATGAAAATGACCGCATCCTTGATATAGGCTGCGGCGGCGGTGAAACTCTTAACAGGATGGCAGAAAAAGTAACATCCGGTCACCTTACCGGTGCTGATTATTCTGAACTTTCCGTTAAAATGAGTACAGAACGTAATGAAAAAATTATCAGCTCCGGAAAAATGGACGTAGTAGAAGCTTCTGTTGAAGCCCTCCCCTTTCCTGATAACAGCTTTGACAAAATAATTACTGTCGAGAGTTTTTACTTCTGGCCTGCTCCTGCTGAAAATCTGAAAGAGGTATTCAGAGTTCTTTCTGCCGGAGGAATATTCCTGATAGTAGCTGACATTCACGGCGGTGCTGAGCTTGACGAAGCTGATATTGAGGGAATCAGAAAGTTCGACCTTTTCAATCCGACTCCAGAGGAATTCAGAACTCTCCTTGAAAATGCCGGATTCAAAAATGTAAAGATACACACAAAGTCCGGAGAAAAATGGATATGTGCCGAGGGACGCAAATAAGTCCTACCTGAGACAATTCCACGCTGCATGGCTGAACATCGGCACATCCCCTACTATGATATTTTCGGCTATCACAAACTCAAAGCTGACTTTAGTTCTGAAAGAATAAAGCGGTATGGATGAAATCATGTCAGCCTCTATAATAGCGGAGATTCTGTGGCTTGTCTGATTGTTGCCGGCTGACGTGAAGTCGCTTTTTAATCTAACTGATGCGTGTCCGGCAGGGCATATCCGTATCTTCAATTTCGGACCTTTCCCTGCAAACAAATAAGAGTCCGATAACGAGCCAAGAGGTATAGTGCAGAATGAATCAGCGGACTCTTGCAGTTTACTGTCAATATCCAATGTAAGCTCTGACTGGATTTTGTTGATATTAGGCGTTATCGCCTCTATCGAGCTGACTTTTCCATTATTATACAAAACAGCCGCAAAGTCGGAATAGGACACGTTGTTCTCACTAAGATAGTCGGAAACTGCCGTGTAGATCACCTCGTTTGCAGTCTTCTCGGCGAATTGTTCTGCTCGCATCTGTGCCGGAGTGCGTATAGCTCTGTCGACCCTTGACGTGATGAATATTACCGCTGAAATAGTGAACACAAGAAATACAAATATAAAAACTCCTTTTGAGTTTACTTTCCTTTTAGTATGTCTTCTCAAACTGCATCATCTTACCATGTTTTCTCATAGTACATCTCCCCTGTTTATTGGATTCAATGTATTATATTCTGAAACAGCGGTAATTGTGCACTGATTTGAAAATAATTAATACAGCAATAAGATGTTGATAAACTTACGTCGGTCAAGCCGAGGAAAGAAATATGGACAGTCCGTACAGCGTTGCTTTGCTCGCTGAACTACTCTTTAGGGGGAACTCTGTTCCCCCTCGAACACCTCCTTGCCAAAGGGTTGGAAACCCTTTGGAATCCCTTTTTGCTGACTTCGTCATTTTATAAAAATTAATTGCCGGAGTAATAATATTACATATTCCAAATAAAAAGCGTATCCAGTAAAACTGGATACGCTCTATTTATATATTTATCAGCCAAAGTATCTCTTGAGAAGTCCCTCGAAAGCCTTGCCGTGACGAGCTTCATCTTTTGCCATTTCATGAACAGTATCATGGATAGCGTCAAGGTTGAGCTCCTTAGCTCTTTTAGCAAGATTGAGCTTGCCCTCTGTAGCACCGTGTTCAGCAGCAACTCTCTTTTCGAGATTCTCCTTTGTTGAAGGTGAAACTACCTCACCAAGAAGCTCTGCGAACTTAGCAGCGTGCTCAGCTTCCTCAAAAGCAGCCTTCTCCCAGTAAGCACCGATCTCAGGGTAGCCCTCTCTGTAAGCTACTCTTGCCATTGCAAGGTACATACCAACTTCTGTACATTCGCCGGTAAAGTTTGAACGAAGTCCGTCGATAATTTCCTGATCTGTTACTGCTTTAGCTACTCCAACTTCGTGCTCACAAGCGAAAACGAGCTTTTCGTCAGCTTCCTTCTTTATAAACTTTGAACCAGGTACTCCGCACTGTGGACATTTCTCCGGCGGCTCATTACCCTCATGAACGTATCCGCACACAGGACATACATATTTTGCCATTATTAATTACCTCCATAATAATATTATTTAATGCACACGACGAAATCAAAAATCTCCATCCTGTTCCGACGCTTCACGCATTATACACTGTGTTTTACTCTGTCGTGTTCTTCAGCTCTTTTACCGTTATTGAATCTGTCAAGAGTACCGACAAGATAGCCTGTAATTCTTCTTATACGATCGAAAGGAATATCAGCGAATTCATATTTAAGGTCAACAAACTCGCCGTCTATCTTTACGGTCATTTCAGTAATTTCCCTGTTGCTGTACTTCTTCTTGCCGTAATCCATGTAAGCATTTATCTCATCCTGAGAAATCTGTCCACCAACAACATTTACCTTCATTAAGATCATCCTCTCGTTTATAATAAACCAAAAATCACTTGACTTTTGCATATATATATTGTATCATAAAAGGTATAAAAAATCTGTTGCAATTGCAACAAGGGAGCGATTTTAATGTTACCAGAACATAACATTCTTTTTAAAAATATAAATTCGTATGACTGCAAACGCATGATGACCTGCTTTAATCCTGATATAAAGCGATATAAGTCCGGAAGCTGTATTGCTAATTACGATGAATACAATGACAAAATTGGCATATTACTCAGCGGCAGAGCGGTAATGGTGCGGTATGACATAAACGGTGTCAGGACGATTATTGAATCCCTTGAAGAACAAAGTATTTTCGGTGCATTTTTTACTTTTAATATTTCAAAGCGGAACACTATCGAGATAGTCAGCGAGACTGACTGCGAAATAATGTTTGTACGCCGTTCGGAAATAACCAAAAGATGCGAAAAAGCCTGCCAGTGCCATTCAATGGTCGTTGAGAACCTATTAGCATTAATGTCAGAAAAAACTATCTCGCTCAGCGAAAGGATAGAAGTACTCAGTCAGCGTTCAATTGAAGATAAATTAATAAGCTGTCTTGAGATAATAGAGGATAAAACTCCGGACGGTAAAACTCCGCAGATACCTTTCTCAACAACAGCTTTGTCAGATTATTTATGTGTTAACCGCAGTGCCCTCCAGCGTGAAATATCAAAACTGAAAAACGCTGGAGTACTGACTATTTCTAAAAGGAAATTCAAATTTCTCAGACCTAAAGACTGATACTATGATATTCTTTTTCCCTTACCTTTCTTACGTTTCTCTATAGGCTTTTCTTCTCCGCCTTTATCTTCAAAGATAGTTTCCTCGTCGGAATCATTGCCGGCAAGCTCTGGATTTATCTCGCCTCTGCTTGTATAGTACGGATTTATAACATATTTCTGTATAAGCGGATAGCTGTTGAAACATGATACAAAGCACAGGAATGCTGCCGGGAAGAATGGAAGCAATATCATAAACAATGGCATCAGATACCTGAATATCACAAGCATAAAACAAAAAGTAATACAGGTCACAACAAATGTTATGATATTCTTTTTAAGTCCGATGAAGGTGAGTACAAATGAATTCTTTATAAGATTCTTCAGCGAAAGATTAGTCGCCACGAGCATGATATATATGTAATAATTCATCATCATTACAATCAGTGCTATACTAAGTGTCAGCGTCATCGGTACGTAAAGTATCGGCATATTATAATGAGATGCCATAGCCGGATAAACTCTGAATGACGCAAATACAGAAAACATAACAAGACAATCAAGAAAACCTATGATAGATGCTTTCTTGAAATTTTTGCGGAACGTTCTGAAAAAGTCTCTTACGATAAAAGTGTGTTTTTCTATCATGTAACACCGCATTATCTTGGTCATACCAGCAGTTGCAGGTCCGATAATAATGGTGAATGTCAGAATAAGAAAAGCACTTATTATAAGTATCAGTGTGTAATTCTCCAGTACACTTATCGCCGTTATTATAAGAAGTAACGGCAGGAAAAATAACGAATAAAGGAAATTCACTTCAAAAAGCTGCCAGAATTTCCGGAAAAAAATATCAAAAAACAACTTTATTCCCTTTTTCTTGGGAGCGTTTTTTGATATTCCGGAACCGGCACTTTCGTAATCAAATAATGCCAATTTATACATCCTCCGTTTATTTTATCATCCGATCTTTACATAGATCAGATTGACCGCCGCATCGATCCCAGATATTACAGCGGCAGTTAACATAAGTACAAGAAATTTGATGCAGTACAAACGAAATATATTGTCCACTTCGTTCGGCTCTGCATGGCTCGTCCAACAGGAAAGAGTATAATTCGAGGATCGGATAAGCTCTCTTGCACCGAGCATGGTCATCAGTATTATTGCACTCGCTTTTGGTATCACAAGAAATATGATACTTACAGCACCTTTTATGCCGAACAGCTCGTATATCATTGCAGATGAAGCTCCTATACCGAATCCTCTGTACAAAAGGAGCAAAACTCCGAAAGGTTGTCCAAGAGCGAAAAATCCCAGAAGGAACATTATCGCAAGTACGATAACTGACTGCATAAAACTGCTCCAGACGTAGTCTGATACTTTCATGCTGCTGTAAACCGGTGCAAAAAACTGATGTATCAAAGCGGACGGATAAGGTGCTTTCACCGCCTGATAAACTGAACCTGTTATCAATCCGGTCAGCACTGCTATACCAAGAAGGTATATATGCACCTTTTTTCCACGTCCTGCTGCATATTGAATATGCTGCATCTGCATCATCCTCTCTTTTATCGATCATATTAAAGGATATGCAGATGACTATGCATTTAGTACTTTACTTTGAAAGCTCGTAAGCTCTGTTTGTACAGCTCTCGCAGCACTTCTTTACTGTATCAGTAAGGTTGCCCTCATAGAGCTTATCAAGACCGGCAAGTGTAGTTCCTCCCGGAGATGATACCATTTTTATAAGCTCGTCTATAGTATAACCGGAATCAGTTATCATTTTAGCTGAACCGATAAGGCTCTGAGCAAAAAGCTCCTCAGCTGCACTCTTGTCAATGCCAACAGACTCAGCATAGTCAATAAAGCCCTTTGCGTAGAGGTAGATAAATGCCGGACTGCTTCCGTTTATAGCAATTATCTCCTTCATTTTATCCTTTGATATAACAGCAGCCTTTCCGCATACTCTGAAAATACCAAGAATAAGCTCAAATTCTTCGTCTGAAACCTTGTCGTTTCTTGAAAGTGCAGACGCACCTTCTCCAAGAAGAAGAGGAGTATTTGGCATAACGAGTATTACCTTAGCCTCCGGAAGAGTTTTTCTTGCAACAAACTCGTCTGTAATGCCTGCTGCGATCGACACGAAAACAGTTTCAGCTGTAGCAGCAGGTGCAGCAGCTTCAAGAACTCCCTCGATTATCTGAGGCTTAACTGCGAGGAATACGTACTTGCATACTGATACAAGTTCAGCCTCGCTTGCACAAGCTTTTACTCCGGATGCAGCAAGAGCTTCAAGCTTTGAAGTATCCGGATCAAATGCGAATAATGATATATTTTCAGACGCAGAACTGCCGGCAATGCCCTTCATTATGGCACTTCCCATATTGCCTGCTCCGATGAAACCAATATTAACTTTGCTCATTTCTGATTCTCCCTTTAAAAAAATTACTCTTTAATTATACTACATGGAATTTAAAAATGCAAGCTATTTTGTAATAAAACATCTCAAAATAACAAGCGGCTAAGATAAAGACTCAGCCGCTTTGATTATTTAATGACATAAATGCACTAATTATTCTAATGGATTTCCGCACTTATCGCAGAATTTCTGTCCTACTTCATAAGGTGTGCCGCACTTTGTGCAGAACTTCTTAGCTGCCGGTGCTTCGGGAGCTGGTGTTTCTACAGTTTCAGAAGCAGCAGGTGCCTCAGTATTGCTTTCGCTCTGATCGAATTGCTGGAAAGGATTCTCCGGAGCATTATCGTTGAATCCCTCGATAACAGGTGCCTCTACAAATTCAACTTTAGTACCGCACTTATCGCAGAATTTCTGTCCTCTTGAAACCTCTGCACCGCAGTTGGTACAAGCCTGTTTGTCGTCAAAAGAAGCGAGCAGCTGTTTGAACTTCTCAACACGCTCTGTCTTTGAAACGATCTCCTCAACAGAAGAAGCGTACTCAGCTTCGGGATCAGAAGAATGCTTTTCAAAATACTTCTTTCCTATAGCAAAGTAAGCATCTTTGATCTCGCCCTCAAGCTTGCTGATCTCATTCTTGACCTTGCTCTTTTCGCCCATTTTCTTAGTTGTGTCCTTTACGCTGTTAACTCCGCTTTCAAGGCTTCCTCCGACCTTCTCGGCAAAACCTTTTACTGAATCCATAAATCCCATAATAACGACCTCCTTACGGTTCATTTTTTTATATTTTATCATAAATATCCTTTTAAGTCAAGGGTTTATGACAATTAAGCGATTCAAAATCTATTGCATTCAAAGCTCTTACGGCAGCGTCGGAAAAATCGCTGCATACAGAGGAATACAAGGTCAGCAGGGTATCTCCGGCAGACACATTGTCGCCCGGTTCGATATTCATTACAACTCCTGCACTCATATCGATAGGATCGCCTTTATTTATACGTCCTGCACCTAATAATAGTGAGGTCATTCCGATCTCTTCGCAGTTGATCTTTAATATCTTCATATCCTGAACTGTTCTTACTTCATACTTTGACCTTGCCTGCGGAAGCAGCTCTACATCATCACACACCTTCGGGTCACCACCCTGAAGTCTGATAGTATTTCTAAAGACCTCAAGTGCTTTTCCGGATGATACAGCGTCCTCAGCCATTGCAACGCACTCCTGATAGTCGCCTTTGTCAGCAAGTCTGAGTATCTCAGCAGAAAGCTCTATACAAAGGTCATAGAGCTTACCCTTATACTTTCCCTGCAAGATCTCGATAGCCTCCCTGACTTCAAGTGAGTTTCCGATATTTCTGCCAAGAGGCGTGTCCATATCAGTGACTATCGCTTTGCACTTCTTTCCGGCAGCTATACCGATTTTCTCCATAATAGCAGCCAGCTTTTCGGCTTCATCTTTAGTTTTCATAAAAGCTCCCGAACCGTATTTCACGTCCAGAAGAAGATAATCGGCATTAACCGACAGCTTTTTGCTCATTATGCTTGCGGCGATCAAAGGAATACTGTCCACTGTACCTGTAGCATTTCTCAGATCATACATTTTCTTGTCAGCGGGACATAATTCTCCGCTCTGAGATATAATGGCAAATTTATTCTCCCGGAGTATTTCCTCAAATTCGGATATAGGCAGTTCAGTACGAAAGCCGCTGATACTTTCAAGCTTATCGATAGTACCGCCGGTATGTCCAAGTCCCCTGCCTGACATCTTTGCCATACATACTCCGCAGGACGCAACTATAGGTCCGATAATAAGACTTGTCTTATCACCGACACCACCTGTACTGTGCTTGTCAGCTGTCTTGCCTACGTTCAGTCTCATTATATCGCCGCTGTCACGCATAGCATAAGTAAGCGAGATAGTCTCCTGCTCTGTAAGACCGTTAAGTCTGACAGCCATGAGCCATGCTGACATCTGATAATCAGGGATGTCCCCTTCTGTATAGCTTTTAACGAGCCAGTTTATCTCGTCATCGGAAAGAATGACAGACCTTTTGGTTTTGTTAATTATATCAATAGCGTTCATACTCCACCTCCTATTATTGATATATTTATTTTACCATATTTGACACAAAATTTCAAGAGTTTTCTAAAAAAATTATTCAGTATCTCACAATATTTTCAATAAAACAACACAAATAAGATACGGAACTCCCAGCAATGCACTCCCAGAAACATTCATTATATTCAAAGGCATATTGATACCATATTTTTCTCCGAATCTTTCAAGAATAAAAAGTGCCGCAAGACCTAATATGCTCCCCTTTACAAGACTGCTCAATCGATTTTTTCGTGTAGCATAGTATATTAACATTATCGCCGCCGATAAAGCACATATTCCGAAGAATATTGTTTTTTCCATTTATTTCCACCTCATATCAGTATGTAACCCAAAGCAAGGATAAGCTTTATATCCGCTCCCTCATGAAGCATAAGTATAAGAAGTGCCGCTATAAGCAGCTTATCAGCATCAAGACTGCCGTCAATAATATCGTCGAGCATCTTTTTTAGCTTATCCTCGCTTTGATGCGTTTCTGCTCTTTTCATGTCGGCTAAAATAGGTGCAGGACTTATTGAAGGTCGGCTGAAATTCTCCTGTGACCGACTTATAGCGTCCTGCCGTATATGCCTTATTCGCCTGTTGTCACGCAGTTCAATAAGTCCTCATCCCCTTTTATATAATATCATTCAACAGTCCGTTCTCCTTTGCCATATTCCAAACAGCAATTATTTTAAGGAGTTTTATCGCCTTATCCACTCTCTTTTGCTTTTCCTCTTTAAGATGCGGTCGGAGTGCGAGCAGAAGTTCCGCATTTTTGTCCTTCTCGGAAATACTGCTCAGCATCCCCGTGAGCTTTAGTATCTTTTCCATATCTATCGATGATGAATCAGTTTTCTCTTCTTTTTCCTGTACACCATCGTTTTCATTTTCAGTATCAAGCATCTGAGCAAGCTCGGAAAGCTGTTTCACACTCTCTTCATCGGATAATATCTCTCCAAGTTTTGCGATGAAATCTTCCATTTCTCCTCCGATATTTACTTTTTACCGGATAATTTATTGTATAAAGCCTGTGCCTGCGGAGTACTCATTAGCCGCTCGACTAACTTAGGGTCATTTAATGCTCTCTGGAACTTTGCCGCATCTTTCTTATCCATAGCTGATAAAGTACTGTCAAATTTACCGGCTTCAAGCTCACTTTTCAATTTTTCCGGTGATACTCCTATTTTTTTGCTGATAGCATTTATAAGTCCGTTTGCTTTTTTAGGGTCGATACTCTGTCTATCCATATGTTCCTCCTTAATAATTCATAAGTTCTTATAAATATATATTGATTTTTTTTGTCAATTATGATATAATTAGACTATAATATTTTTAAAGGTGATGCTATGAGAATCATTGTTTTGTCAGACTCCCATGGGGACTATTTTGCTCTTGAAAAAGTTGTTATGAGAAATGCCGATGCCGACTGGATCTTTCATCTCGGTGACGGTGAACGTGAACTTGATAGATTGATTATTACTCACCCTGCTATTGCTCCAAAGATAATCCATGTTGCCGGCAACTGCGACTATGACAGTCTGTCTGAAGATGTCTGTATACTGCCGGTAACTGAAGGTCACAAAATACTTGCGACTCACGGTCATAAGTATGGGGTAAGATGCTCTGTAGAGCGTCTGAAAATGCTCGCTGAAGAAAAAGGCTGCGATATAATCCTCTTTGGTCATACACACGTAAGATGCATGAGATACGAGGACGGATTCCATATTATGAATCCCGGCAGCTGTTCATGTCCCAGAGACGAATATGCACCTTCATTCGGTCATATCGATATTTCACCTGCTGGTGTTGTTATGAATATTGCTAATGTCTGATAATATTATATTCACTTATGTCAACTTATGTTAATAGTAAAATCCGGTCATTTCAAAACGAAATGACCGGATTTTTTTAGTTTAACATATTGCAGTCCGTAAACGGTGCCTCTGCTTCTCTGATGAAATACCCCTGCTGAACTCCGCATACCGGACACTCCCTCGGCGGCTCACTGCCCTTGTGGATATGACCGCAGTTAAGACACATCCATAACTCCTCACTGCTTTCCGCCCTTAAAAGCATATCCTCTTTCCAAAGCTTTAGATAGTAGTCAAACCTTTTATGATGCGACTCCTCTATCTTCGCAATCATATCAAACTCGGAAGCAATGTCCGTGAAACCTTCCTGCTTTGCAACAGATGAAAACTCAGGATATACCTCAGAAAACTCGTGGTATTCTTCTTTCGCAGATGCGTCAAGAAGCTCACCTAAGTCACTAAAAGCGGATGCAGGATAGGTCGCCTGTATCTCGATAGTCTCGCCTGCACATTCCTTTAATCTCTCAAAGAACTGTTTAGCATGACGCTCCTCTTGCTCTGCCGTGAATCTGAACATTCGCTCCAGTCCAACATAATTCTGCTGCTGAGCTATAAGAGCTGCCTGATAATACCTCTGTCTCGACTGGCACTCTCCGGCAAATGATCTCATAAGGTTTATTTTTGTCTGACTTTCACATAAATTATTCTGCATAATATCAGCCTCCTTTGAGCTTTATTATGTCCAGAAAAAACTATTTTAAACATAAAAAGAGCGGACAAAAGTCCGCTCCTTAACCGTTCCAGCAAAAACAATTATATTTCGTTAACCTTTCTCTTCACATAAGATGTGTGGAGAACTTCATGAGCCTTGTGGCTGCCCGGCTTACCAAAGAATTCCTCGTAAACCTGCTTGATAGCCGGATTCTCATGAGACTGTCTGAGAGGCATAGCCTTGTCAATGTCATAAAGAACCTTAGCTCTTTCAGCTCTGATGTCAACGAAGTTTCTGACTCCCATTGGTACCTGTGGCTGACCGCCGCCGTTTACACAACCGCCAGGACAAGCCATGATCTCGATGAACTGTGCATCGCACTTGCCAGCTCTGATGTCATCAAGGATCTTACGAGCATTTGAAAGTCCGCTTGCAACCTTGACCTTAACATTGAGATCGCCAACAGCATACTCAGCTTCCTTGATTCCGTCTGTACCACGAACCTCTGGAAGATCAGTTACAGTCTGACCTGTGAGTGTGTTAACAGCTGTTCTGAGAGCAGCCTCCATAACACCGCCGGTAGCACCGAATATAACAGCAGCACCAGTTGAAAGTCCGAGCGGATCATCAAACTTCTCATCAGCGAGTCCGAGGAAGTTGATACCTGCACGCTCGATCATTCTGCCGAGCTCACGGGTTGTAAGTGAATAATCAACATCAGGTACACCTGCTGCACTCTGATCTTCTCTGCCGATCTCGAACTTCTTAGCTGTACATGGCATGATAGATACCATAACGATGTTCTTAGGATCAAGACCCATCTTCTCAGCGTAGTATGTCTTAGCTGTTGCACCGAACATCTGCTGTGGTGACTTACAGCTTGAAAGGTGACCAAGAAGGTCTGGATAATAGTGCTCACAGAACTTTACCCATCCTGGTGAACATGATGTGATAAGTGGGAGTGTACCGCCGTTCTGAACACGCTCGATAAACTCGTTAGCTTCTTCCATGATAGTAAGATCAGCAGCGAAATCTGTATCAAATACCTTATCGAATCCAAGGCGTCTGAGAGCAGCAGCCATCTTTCCTTCTACATTTGTACCGATAGGAAGACCGAATGCCTCACCAAGACCGGCACGAACAGCAGGAGCTGTCTGTACAAGAACAGTCTTCTCAGGATCAGCGATCGCAGCCATAACTTCCTTAGTATAATCCTTTTCAGCGATAGCACCAACAGGACATACTGCGATACACTGTCCGCATGATACACAGCTTGTTTCACCAAGCCCCATATCGAATGCAGAACCGATATATGTCTTGAAACCTCTCTCATTAGCACCGATAACGCCGATACCCTGTGTCTTTGAACATACTGCTACGCAGCGGCGGCAAAGGATACACTTATTGTTATCACGATACATATGAGCAGCAGAATTATCTACTTCGTACTCGTTCTTAACTCCGTCGTAAACAGATGCATCTTCAACGCCGTAGTCCTTAGCGAGCTTCTGGAGCTCACAGTTACCGCTTCTTACGCATGAGAGACACTTTCTGTCGTGTGTTGAAAGGATGAGTTCAAGAGTTCTCTTTCTTGACTGGATAACCTTTGGAGAATTTGTAAGTATCTCCATGTTATTTGAACATGGATATACACATCCGGCAACAAGGCGGAAGCCTCTGCCTTCGTTTACTTCTGTAACGCAGATACGGCAGGCACCGATCTCGTTGATCTCTTTCATATAGCAAAGTGTAGGAATTTCAAAGCCAGCCATGTGAGCAGCCTCAAGAACAGTGGTGCCCTTAGGTACTTCTAATTCAACACCGTTGATTTTAACAGTTATATTTTCCATTACTATTCCTCCGCTTACTTCTTGATGATTGCCTTGAACTTACAAGTTGCGATACAAGCACCGCACTTTACGCACTTGTTCTTGTCGATCTCCATTGCAGCAAGCTTCTTGCCGGGAGCAACATAATCTGTTCTTGTGATAGCAGAAGCAGGACACTGCTTAGCACACATACCACATCCGATACAGCTGTCTTTGATGATCTCGAAGCTGAGGAGGTCCTTACATACGCCAGCAGGACATTTCTTGTCAACAACGTGAGCAAGATACTCGTCCTTGAAACATCTGAGTGTAGAAAGAACTGGGTTTGGAGCTGTCTGTCCAAGTCCGCAGAGTGAGTTTGCCTTGATATGATATGCGAGTTCTTCGAGCTTATCAAGATCCTCAAGAGTTCCCTTACCCTTTGTGATCTTGTCGAGGATCTCGTACATTCTCTTTGTACCGATACGGCATGGTGTACATTTACCGCAAGACTCATCAACAGTAAATTCGAGGAAGAATTTAGCAATATCAACCATACAGTTGTCTTCGTCCATAACGATAAGTCCGCCTGAACCCATCATTGAACCTATACCGATGAGGTTATCGTAGTCGATCGGGATGTCGAAGTTAGAAGCGTCGATACATCCACCGGAAGGGCCACCTGTCTGAGCAGCCTTGAACTTCTTGCCGTTCGGGATACCGCCGCCGATCTCCTCGATTACTTCACGGAGAGTTGTACCCATTGGTACTTCAACAAGACCTGTATTCTTTATCTTACCGCCAAGAGCAAATACCTTTGTACCCTTGGACTTCTCAGTACCCATTGATGCGAACCACTCTGCACCATTGAGGATGATCTGAGGGATATTAGCATATGTCTCAACATTGTTGAGGATAGTTGGCTTCTGATAGAGACCTTTTTCAGCTGGGAAAGGAGGTCTTGGACGAGGCTCACCTCTGTTGCCTTCGATAGAAGTCATAAGAGCTGTTTCCTCACCGCAAACGAATGCACCTGCACCGAGACGAAGATCGATGTCGAAGCTGAAGTCTGTACCGAATATGTTCTTGCCGAGCATACCAGCTTCACGAGCCTGCTGAATAGCGATATTAAGACGCTCAACAGCGATCGGGTACTCTGCACGAACGTAGATATAACCCTGTGTAGCACCGATAGCGTAGCCTGCGATAGCCATAGCTTCGAGAACAACGTGTGGGTCACCTTCGAGTACGGAACGATCCATGAATGCACCCGGGTCGCCCTCGTCAGCGTTACAGCAAACATACTTCTGGTCAGCATTAGGAACGATGTTTCTTGCGAGCTTCCACTTCATACCGGTTGGGAATCCGCCGCCTCCACGTCCACGGAGACCGGAATCGAGGATAGTCTGGATAACGTCCTCAGGAGTCATGGAAGTGAGGACCTTACCGAGAGCCTCATAACCGTGACGGCCTATGTACTCGTTTATATTTTCAGGATTGATAACACCGCAGTTTCTGAGAGCAACACGGTGCTGCTTTTTATAGAATGAAGTATCGTCAAGTGACTTGATCTCGTCACCGGCAACAGTTTCCTCATAGAGGAATTCCTTAACAGGAGTTCCGCCGATGAGGTGCTCATCAACGATACGTGAGATCTCGTCAACGTTTACACGGGAGTAGAATGAACCCTCTGGGTAAACGATCATGATAGGACCTCTTTCGCAGAGTCCGAAACAACCAGTCTTAACGATCTGTACCTTATCTGTAAGTCCCTTTGCAGCGAATTCTTCCTCAAGCTTTTCAATTATCTTGGGAGAACCGGATGATGTACATCCTGTACCGCCGCACACAAGGACGTGTCTTTCATATTTTGAAGAAGCATTTCCGTGAGTTCTGAGAGCAACCTCACCCTCCATGCTTTCTCTGACAACCTTGAGTTCTTCAAGAGTTTTCATAAGTTAACCTCCTAATCGATATTTAATGGAATCAAGCGTATTTTGCAATGATCTTATCAACGTCGTCAACAGTCAGACGGCCATAAACGTCCTCATTAACTGTGAGAACAGGAGCAAGTCCGCAAGCACCGATGCAGCGGCAAGCATCCAGAGAGAACTTTCCGTCGGCTGTACATTCACCGCCGCCTATTCCAAGCTTTTCCTGAAGCTTATTATAAATATCGCCGGAGCCCTTTACATAGCAAGCTGTACCAAGACAGACAGAGATAGTATATTCGCCCTTTGGATAAAGAGAGAACTGTGCATAGAATGTTACTACGCCATAGATCTTCTCAAGCGGGATGCCGGTGTTATCAGAAATGATAGCCTGCACCTCGATAGGAAGGTAGCCGTAGATTTCCTGAGCCTTCTGAAGAATGGGCATGAGAGCACCCTTATCATTTTTCTTCTCTTCGATAACCTTGAGAAGCTGAGCCTCCTGTTCAGGAGTGCCCTTGAAAGGAACAGTTGATTTAGCTGAATTCATTAGATGAACCTCCTTGATTTAAAATGTGAAAAATGTAACAATGTAGCACATCAAAATAAGATATGCACGTCCTATATCACATCTCACATATCTTAATGTATTATAACATATAATAATGAAAAATTCCATTTCTAATTTGACCTAAATCGACTATTTTTTTTTGTGTGTTTTGTACAGTATTTATATCTAAAGTTTTATGATGCTAACAATTTTAGTATAACTCCAGTTTCCAAATTATATATAGATCTATCCTATTCCAATTATGACAAAATTGTAACTTTGATAATTACTATTGACTAAATATCCAATCAGATGTATAATAATATCAAACAAGGAGGGATATTTATGACTGATACAGACAATTTCGCAAAAAATTACTCATTATTAAAAAAATGCAAGAAAAGATATACATTTCTGTTCTTTTACTATCTGTTTTCCTGCATACTGCTTTTGATATACAGTACCTTCAATCTGGTATGCATAGGAGTTGACAAGAATCTTATCATGAAAGCCGGTGCGGAGCCTCTTTCGCCAAGTTTTCTTTTATTATTGGCTATCGCATTGGTCATTGCTCCCCTGACCTTTTTATTCGGATTCAATATATGCACAAAACAGCACGATCTATCCGCTTTTTTCAGTATTGCCATGCTGACAGGTGTTTTCATTGCTTTTATACTCAAACGGAACTGGAATTTCTTCGACAGAGTACCGATCGCATTCTGGGCATTTACTCTGTACAGCGGATTTGGTGCTATCGCATCACTTATCGGATTCCGAACAAATATCATCTATCACTGGCTTGAAGATCAGCCAGGATACCCTCAATTCAACGAAAGATTAGAAGAGCAAAACAGTAAAATCGATAAATTTCAGTGTGAATATAACAGATATGTGCGGCAGTCATCTGACGAAATGGAAGAACTCAACTTTGATGCAATAAATAATGATGATAATAAAGAATAAGTGCACTTGTTAATTAAAAATACTGCCGTTTGGCAGTATTTTTAATTTTATATACTTATTTACAAAAAATTATTATTTCTCTTTTCACCAAAATCATTGACAAAAGCCATTATGTATTGTATATTTATCTTGTAAGACAACGGATTTTTCGCAGTTTTTAGCACTAACTGCGTAACGCAGACAGAATGTCCTGCACTGCATTCTGATGTTTTGTTTCTTTTATTTTCCCTGGAGGTAATTATGAGTATTCCAAATGATCCTGCTATTTTATTAAGTTTTATAAACACAAAATTAAGGGATGATTTTCCCTCTTTAGAAGAATTATGTAAGAGTCTCTGTGTTTCACAGGAACTGATAGAAACTAAACTTTCTGCAATCGGTTACGCTTACGACAAGGAAAAAAATCGTTTCATTTAAGATCCGATGTATGCATCGGGATGGGAGGGACTATGAAACCTATATCTTTTAAGTTATCTTCTGTTATTCTCTCTGCTTTGTTAGCTTTTTCTTCAACAAGCAGTCTGATCTCAGTTGCAGATGATGACACAACTACTAAAACGAATGTTATCATTCATTTCGACCTCAGTGAGCCTGGTATAACAATAGCTCCTGATGAAGACGGAAATCCTCAAACGATCGAGGACATCGAAATACCGCCTTATAACGCTGTCAGACTGCCAGAAGCTATCCCTGCTAAAGAAGGATTCGTTTTCAACGGCTGGACTGCTGACGGCATAGAGGGATTTACAGCTGATTCAGCTTTTCTTGTAGAAACTGATGATGTTACTCTTACTCCTGTATGGTCTGATCCGGATGACGAGAACTATTACGATGTTGTATATAAAGTTGAATATGCTGACGGTACAGTTCTCGATACATCAAAAGATCTCAGAACAAAATCATACCGTTCCGGCGAGTTTGTAACTGTTTCAGGATTGACTTACCGACATAATGATTATTCACGCTCTCAGCTGGGATGGCTTTGTGAGGGAAAAGAGTACCGTGGAGAGCAGAAAATCATTGTAACAGACCACGATCTTCTTCTCACTCCAAGCTGGCATAGATTCTTCAATCTCACTTTCACTCCGGGAGATGTTGACCGTATTGTCGGAGCAACGACCCAGACTTTTGAGAGACTTGAAGGTACAGCTACAGAGACAGCCGCTTCAGACAGATTTTCAAGAAACGGCTTCAAGATCATTGGCTGGATTTGTGACGATGGTGATGTTTTCTATAAACCGCTCTCAATGTACACAATGCCAAGCAAGGATGTTACCATGACCGCTGTATGGGAACCGATCGAGTATACTATCGTTTTCAATCCGGGCAATAAAAATCAGGATGATTTTATAAAGATCAAAGGTGCAACAGATACTTCAATAGTTGTTCCTGACATCAATATCACAAACCCTGGTTATTATTTCGATGGCTGGGAATATGAAGGTGTTGTTTATAAACCAGGCGAAGAATTCTTCATTAAAGGTGCTATGTCTGGAAGAGGAATAAGCCTTAAAGCTGTGTGGATAAAAGGTACAGCTCCAACAACTCAGCCTCCTACAGATCCGGATGCTGTGTATGGTGATGCAACAGGTAACGGCGAGGTTAAAATGAACGATGCCGTACTCATCATGCAGGTATGTGCAAACTCTGACATTTACTCAATAAATGAAGAAAATCTTGTAAATGCTGATTGCTACAATCCTGGCTCCGGCATAACAAATATGGATGCGATAGCTATACAGAAATTATTGATAAATGTTGTGCCTTCACTTCCATTATATGAATAATAATTAGTATATAATAAAAATGCTGCATAACTCAATATGCAGCATTTTTTCATATTACGCCAAGTCCGTCCAGCAGAAGTTTTATGCCTATAAGTATAAGTATAGTACCTCCTGCGATACCTGCTTTCTTTTCGTATTTGTTTCCGAATTTATG
The DNA here is from genome assembly GCA_017441505.1 of Ruminococcus sp. Taxonomy (GTDB): domain Bacteria; phylum Bacillota; class Clostridia; order Oscillospirales; family Ruminococcaceae; genus Ruminococcus. The sequence continues at coordinate 29,097 of JAFRXL010000043.1, read as the reverse complement.
TCCGATAGCAACACCTGCAAACGAAAGTACAAAAGTAATAGCCCCAATAACCAGTACCGGAATGTACGGTTTTATCGCCTCTGCCGAGAATACTATCCCTACCGCAAGTGCATCGATGCTTGTTGCGACCGCAAGCAATAATATCTCTTTGATATTTAGCGAAAAATCTGCCTCGCTCTCTTCTTCTTTCTCAGTTATAGACTCAATGAGCATCTTTCCTCCGATGACTGCAAGAAGTATAAATGCTACCCAATGGCTGTAGGAGCTTATGTATTTTGTGAAACTATTGCTCAGCAAATAGCCCATCAGCGGCATCCCTGCCTGAAAAACTCCGAAAAATGATGCTATAATGATACCTGACTTAACGTCAAGTTTCTTCATGCTAAGCCCCTTACAGACTGAAACTGAAAATGCATCCATTGCAAGTCCAACTGACAATAAAATAAGCTCTAAAACTCCCATAACGTCCTCCACATAAAAAAATTCGGATACATCACCGCACCCGAATCAATACACTCAGGTACGACAAAAAGCCGTACATGAGTCTCGTTATTTAAGATGAAACCGGGCGACATGATCGCCAGTATGTCGGATCACCACACATTTGTGCTAACTACTCCCTCACATAACAATGCTTATTATACATTATATAGTCCCCATAGTCAATATATGCTGGTTAGCACTTGATAACTTATGTAAATAAAAAAGTCATAGCATAATGACTTTTTCATTATACTATGACTTGCTCTCAGACTTTATCAGTCTTCATCAGGCATCTCCCAGTTGTGATATACATTCTGTACATCATCATTATCTTCAAGATGCTCAAGAAGGAGATTCATCTTCTTGATGTGATCCTCGTCTGTGAGAGTAGCGTATGTTGAAGGGATCTGCTCTACCTCAGCTGAGATAACATTGTATCCCTTACCTGTAAGTCCCTCACGGAGTGCGTGAACGTTCTCAGGAGCACACTCTATCTCGACTGTCTCTTCATTAATATCGAAATCGTCTCCGCCGAACTCAAAGACATCGTCCATAACAGCATCTTCGTCAAGACCTGTATTTTCAAGGATAACTATACCCTTAGTGCTGAACATGAATGATACGCAGCCGATAGTACCAAGATTTCCGCCGAACTTATCAAAATAGTGACGAACTTCGCCTGCTGTTCTGTTTCTGTTATCTGTAAGGCACTCAACAATTACAGCAACACCATTAGGACCGTATCCCTCGTATGTGATGTTCTCATAGTTGTTCTTGTCCTCACCGCCGGCAGCTTTCTTTATGATTCTGTCGATATTGTCGTTAGGCACATTATTAGCCTTAGCTTTTGCAATAAGGTCACGAAGCTTGCTGTTGTTATTCGGGTCAGGACCGCCCTCTTTAACTACAACAGTGATCTCTCTGCCTATCTTTGTAAATATCTTACCCTTGGCAGCATCAGTTGCTTCCTTCTTACGCTTGATATTATTCCATTTTGAATGACCTGACATTTTTTACACTCCTATCTGATCGTTATCATTTATTATAATAGCAAACAGTTCCATTATTCTATCATTCTGTCCGGTGATATAGAGGTAACCGAACAGTGATTCAACGGCAGTTGCTCGTCTGTATTCTATTGCTTCGGCGTGTTTCGGGACTGTGTTGCCTGTGGCATTGCGTCCCCTTTTCAGCACAGCGACTTCATGTTCAGTAAGACTTTCCATAATCAAATCATAAACTTTCGACTGAAACTCAGCACACACCAGTTTTATTTTCTCAGAGTGAAGCTTTGCAACTGGCATATTTGCCTTTTTGAGGAGATATTCCCTCACAAGAGTATCATACACACTGTCGCCGAGAAATGCAAGGCTCAGCGGACTGTACGTATTTGCTTCACGTTCTGTCAAGTAATTTCTTTCCATATTTTAATATACAAAATCAAACTCAAATCCTTCGAGATTTACTGTATCTCCCTCTTGTATTCCCATTTCCTCAAGTCTTGCGATGATACCGCAGTTTATGAGAACTCTCTGGAAATACTGGAGCGACGAGTAATCCTCCGGATCGACTGTACGCATTATAGGCTCTATCCACGGAGCTTCGACATAGTAGATGCCGTCCTCAACAAATACCTCGAACTGCTTGCCGGCACCAGCCATTTCGTCAAGCTCAGCCTGAGGCACAGGCTCCGGCTCATACTCCTTTATAGGAGGCAGAGTTTCAAGGACCTCTGATACTTTATTCATAAGCTCTGCTGTACCCTGAGTTGTTGCAGCTGATATAAGGAAGAAAGGTATCCCCTTTTCTTCAATATAACTTCTGAAGGACTCGATCTGCTCATCAGTTGCCATATCAGCTTTGTTCGCAGCAACTATCTGCGGACGTTCTGCAAGTTCCTCGTTGAACTTGGCAAGCTCAGCATTTATGACCTCAAAATCTTCCTTTGGATCACGTCCCTCTATGCCGGACACATCGACAACATGGACTATAAGTCTGCATCTTTCGACGTGTCTGAGGAACTCGTGACCAAGACCGACTCCGTCACCGGCACCTTCGATAAGTCCCGGAATATCAGCCATAACGAAAGATTTTTCTTCGTCAACACGTACAACTCCAAGCACAGGGGTAAGAGTTGTGAAATGATAATTAGCTATCTTTGGCTTTGCCGCACTGACTACTGATATAAGTGTGGACTTACCTACATTAGGGTAGCCGACAAGTCCGACATCAGCTAAAAGTTTAAGTTCGAGAGTTACCTCAAACGATTCACCCGGATAGCCCGGCTTTGCGAACTTAGGTATCTGACGGGTAGATGTTGCAAAATGGACATTACCCTTTCCGCCTCTTCCGCCTTTAGCGATAATTTTCGGCTCGTCAGTGGACATATCCGCCATAATTCTTCCTGAGGAAGCCTCACGGATGATCGTGCCTCTCGGTACTTTTATGATAAGCGGAGGAGCACTTTTTCCAGTACAATTTCTTGCTGCACCATTTTGTCCACGTTCAGCACAGTATTTTCTTTTATATCTGAAATCTATAAGAGTGGAGAAATTATCATCGACCTGAAAAACAACATCTCCGCCTCTGCCGCCGTCTCCGCCGTCTGGTCCGCCAGCAGCCACGTACTTTTCTCTATGAAAAGAAACTGCCCCGTCACCGCCGTCGCCAGCTTTTATAACGATCTTAGCACGATCTACAAACATTTTACGGCCTCCTTTAATTTCTAAAGAAAAATCCCAAGCGGTAAGCTCGGGATTTATTTTCTGTGATGCACAGATTACTGCTCAACAGCGTAAACAGAAACCTTCTTACGGTCACGACCGTAACGCTCGAACTTTACCTTACCGCTAACTGTAGCGAATAATGTATCATCAGAACCGATGCCTACACCCTCACCTGGATGAATGTGTGTACCTCTCTGACGAACGAGGATGTTACCAGCCTTAACAAACTGACCGTCTGCTCTCTTAACGCCAAGTCTCTTAGCCTCAGAGTCACGGCCGTTCTTTGTAGAACCAACACCCTTCTTATGAGCGAAGAACTGCATACTGATCTTAAACATACTTACACCTCCGAAATAGTGATTTTAATTGTTCCGGGAAATTCTTCGAGTATGGATCCAAAATGAAGCTTGAGCTGACTAAGTATACGTGAGGAATTATCGTCACCCTTCACAGTACATTTTATCAGGTTCTCCTCAACTTTAACATCAGGAGAACATCCAAACTCTTCAAGCAGATTTACAGTAAACTGCACTGCTGAAGATACTGAAGCACAAACTATATCGCTTCCGCTCTCAGCGTAGCCGGAGTGTCCGCTAAAGCTGAATCCTTTCAGAACTCCCTCTGATTCATAAAAGTCTGCACGAATCATAGGTCCGATCAAGCCTTGATAGCTTCGATCTTAACCTGAGTGTAAGGCTGTCTGTGACCCTGCTTCTTCTTCTCACCCTTCTTAGGCTTGTAAGTGAAAACAGTGATCTTCTTAGCCTTGCCGTTCTTCAGAACCTTAGCTTCTACAGCTGCACCGTCAACATAAGGAGCACCGATCTTAAGTCCATCGTCAGCACCGAGAGCAACTACCTTATCAAAAGTAACTGTCTGGTCAGCCTCTGCTGCGAGCTTTTCGATGAAGATGATATCTCCCTCATTTACCTGATACTGCTTTCCGCCGGTTTCAATAACTGCGTACATATTGTGGCACCTGCCTTTTCAATAAACTCGCTGTTACGGGTGTGTATACACAACTTGGAGTACCCGTTTACAAGCGGCAATAATATTTTAGCACATATAAAGCCTTTTGTCAAGGATTTTTTTCAGATTTTCAAAAGAAAATTCCCCACAAAAGCGGGGAATCTTCAATATCATTACCAGACTCTGTAATCTTCGTTGCCGATCTTATATGAAGTACCCGGAACAAAGAGGTCAGAAGGCTTAACTTCCTTGCCCTGCTCCTTCACCTGCTCGGTTACTTTTCTCATCTCACGGAAAGCTACACTGTTTGTAACAATACGTGTAACGAGCTCCTTTTCAGGTCTTGTGCTGAGGTATTCGAGCACTGCCTGCTGGAGATAGAAATATGAGCGGAGCTGAGTTTTCTTGAACTCTATCTGCTGCTGCTCCTCGCCTTCACCTTCGATGAGGAAAAGGCTGTCGCCCTCACGGTATCCGAGTGTGAGCTTAGCAAATATCTCAGGGATGAATATTCTTACTTCAGCAGCAAGGTTCTTGTCACCTGTAGTCTCTTCAAGCTCCTGTACCATTGCAGCATAATCGTCACGATCTTTGATCTCGACCATACGGCTGATAGCAAGCTTAGCAGCCTCCATTACCTTTTCCTTGTCAAACGGACACTCATCGTCAGCTCTGTTTACAAATATAGCGTACTGTTTTTCACAGAGGAATGAACCGTTATCTTCCCACTCATCGACATATGAAGTGAGAAGCTCGCCAAGCTGAGGGCATACTGAACCGTTTACTCTTACTTCGATTATCTTGTTCTCTTTGAACTTTGCAAGATATACTCTTACCCAGTAATACTTCTTTGAACCGAGGTACTTAGGAAGCTGCTCCATAAGATAGTTCATTATCATTACAGGCTTCTTTTCCTTAACGCCGATCCTTACAACTGACTGGCAGTACATATCAAAATCATAGTGCTGTCTGAGGAAATCAACTGATATAAGCTGAGGATTTGTCTTTGTCATCGACTGATCTATCGGATGCCATACGCCTCCAAAGAATATCTCAACAGCCATCTGAGCTGCTTCCTCTACAGTCTTGCCCTGAGCATCAACAGGGTCGATAAGAGGCTCGTCAAAGAGATCGTTCTTTACTATGTATACGACCTGAATAAGATATACGTCATCCTTCTGCTCTTTTCTTCCTACCTGCACGTCGATAGTATATCCCTTAGGCATGATAACACAATCATCGTAAAGAGTTCCCTTGAGTTTCTCATTTAATTTTTCAAGCACGAGAAGTTTAACTTGGTTTGCTTCTTCAGCAGCTTCCTCCATAGCTATTTCCTCTTCACTTTTTACAGCTTCGACCTCTTCTGCCTGCTTGTTCTTCTTCTTAAAAAATGCCACTTTGATCATTCTCCTTGTTTTTATTTTGGATATTAATATACGAAGCGGACTGCCGCCCAACCTTCTTTGATGTTCACCTCAGGCGAACTAAAACCAACTGATTTTAATGCATCTATAACTTCGTCCATTCTCTCTTCGATTATGCCGGACACGATAAGTGTGCCGCCTTTCTTTATGTAGCGGACAAAGTGATCTTTCATTGCTATAAGAACGTCTGCAACAATGTTAGCGGTTATTATATCGTACTTATAGTCTATCTCAGATGCAAGTTTTTCATCTGAAAGGATATTTCCGAAATGAGTCTCATAAAGCTCAGGTGAAATATTATTTTTAACCGCATTTTCAAGAGCTGTCTCTGCTGCATTCTGCTCAATATCGACTGCAACAGCTCTTTTTGCTCCAAGAAGCATTGCTCCGATAGAGAGTATTCCGCTTCCGCAGCCCATATCAAGTATCACATCATCTTTGCTGAGACTTTTTTCAAGAAGTTCAAGACAAAGCCTTGTTGTATGATGCTGACCTGTTCCAAAGCTTGAAGCCGGATCAATTTCGAGAATAATGCGGTCGCCGTCTTCATTGTAGTCCTCCCACGAAGGCTTTATAACGAGCTTTTCTCCGACTTTCAGAGGCTTGAAATACTGTTTCCAGTTATTTGCCCAGTCCTCTTCACGTATGCTTGAAAGCTCAGCTTCAAGCCTTCCGTACTGATTTTCAGTATCGTCTGCTTTAAGCTCTGTAAGCATACTTCTTATTGATGCGAGCATATCCACTCCCTGAGTATTCGACGGGAGATATACTGTTATTCGGGTTTCGCAGTTTGATAGTCCCATAAGGTCTTCATCGATATAGTCCCACTGACCATTCTTGTTTTCAAGAAACTCGTTAAAATCCTCAGAATCCTGTATGGCAAATCCTTTTATTCCGATGTCCATGAGCTTGGAACATACAAGCTCGATCCCCTCTGTAGTCGTAAATATATTGACCTCTGTCCATTCCATTGACAATTCTCCTTAAATGCAAATTAACATAAGATATACAAGCACGTCACCTTCGTTGACTTTTCCGTCACAATTGATGTCCGCAGCTTCTGTTTCGCAGTTACTTAAAGTTGCGATCCCGTCAGGGAGCACTTTAAGATTTTTCAGATACTCACTGAGCAGACCAAGATCGTAAATATCGACCTTCATGTCGTTATTTATGTCTCCGGCGATATACTTTTTCTCGGCGGATGTCTTTTTAGCGTCTTTGAGCTGGACCCAGCCAAGGCTTTCGCTCTCACCCTGTATAAGTCCGTAATCGCCGCTTACAGCAGATATTTCAAATACGTATCCGTTTTTCATCTGAGCTACACTTTCGCTGAGTTCGGACGGCATTGTATATACATCAGCTGTTTTATCACTTGTGTAATAATACTCCTCCGGAGCTTCTAAAGTAACCACAGGTTCAGTCACGATAGTTGTAGTTGTTGTAGTCGTATCAGTTGTGGTGGTTGTAGTAGTTGTGGTTGTAGTGGTAGTGGTTGTTGTAGTGGTAGTGGTTGTCTTTTTGGTAGTAGTCACTTTTTTTGTTGTAGTAGTTGTATTTGGGTCTTTGAAAGCAGCAGGCGGATTCTTTCCTTTAAGTGCCCAGTACTCATTTCCTCCGGAAATAGCATACTGGTCGAACATAAGTGTTGAATGAGTTGCAGGGTCGTTCATGTAGACCTTATCGCCAATAACTCCCTCGATAAGCACCCAATGGTGTCCGTTTACATTTACTATAACGTACATTCCCTGATCCATCATGGACTTTATCTCGCTTGCTATACTGCTTCTTGTATAACTTTTCAGATATGCATCCTTAACGAATGTAATAGAAGGGATTATCTGATTAATTGTTCCCCAGCTTGCAATGCCTCCGCCGTAGGTGAAAGCTCCACGCTTTCTGTAAGCAGTTGCAAGTACTCCGGGATTAAACTGATTAGCATTGCTTATACCAAGATTTGAAAGAGCTTTGCTATCGAGCGAACCGGATGCCATTGCCATTATTGAAAGTGAAGTTATAAGACATCCTGAGCGTCCGATAGTTGTACCGTTCATATCAACGTTTATCCACCTTCCGTCCAGCTGAGTCCACATACGGTAATCTTCCGCAGCAGTTGTACTCATAGGTCTGAACGCTCCGGCAACAGCTCCGAAAAGCATAAGCAGTGCCAGTGATAAACTGATCATCCCTTTTTTACATATTGTGTGCATATTAACCTCCAGATCAAACTTTTTTTGCCTTTGTTCTCCTGTCTTTCTTTGTAAGCATGAATGCTTCGTATGCTCCGGAATATTCAGCGAGTATTTTTTCTTTATCTTCCTCACTGATAGCTTCAGAACCATAAGCTACAGCATCAAATTTTTCAGCTGTAAAGCTTATATCAGCTCCGGACATACTGCGGACGATCTCTGCCGCCTCGTGTGAAGTATTTACTCCGGATATACCGTATATCTTGCATATCCTGTACATTACCGCTCTTGAAGCATCCTCAGGCGACTTTCTCTTCACAATTATCATGAAGAATCTATGTGCTATCCTCTGGTGATTCCATATTATAACAAGAGCGATCACAAGTATGATAAGCAGGATCATTCCTGCTTTCATCATCGAGTTTACAAACGTCTTTTTCTCTTCCTTAGGAGCTTCCGGAACGATAGTCGGTTCAAAATAGTGCCAGCCGTACCCGTTTATGTATAATTCCGGAAACGCATGGGCAACTTTCGGTGTTATTACATAATTGGCATCGAACCCCTGCATCTGATTAGGCTCCGACATATTGAATCCTTCACAGTACCTCGCAGGGATGCCGGCTGCTCTTGAAAGCAGTACCATTGCTGTTGCGTACTCAAAGCAAACTCCCCGCTTTGTATTGAAAAGGAAATTGACTACATTTTCGCCTCTTGTCTTAACATATGACAGGTCATAGATATAGTCGTTTTCAAGGAAATAATATTCAATAGCTCTCGCCTTTTCGTAATCAGAGTCAAGCCCCTCAGTTATTTCTGCGGCAAGCTCAGCGATACGCTCTTCATTGCCATAATCGAGATATTCGTCCATATCACTGTATGCCTGATACTCGTCCCAAAGCAGATCAGAATAAGTTATAAGCTCATCGTCGAACTCATCACCGGCATAATACTCATCGGAAAGAACATCGGATGCATCACGCAGAAGCGAACTATAGTCAGATGACGAAATTATATTTATTATTTCTGAGTTTGAACCCTCAAAAAAGAATGTATCGGAATTGTAGTTGAATGCAAAATTTTCTTCCCTGCTGAATCTTTGAACTCCCCTTACCAATCCGGTATCGAGCACCTCTATTTCATCGTCATAAGACGAATCTATAAGTGAAACTGCATTTTCAGGTACAGGAGCATAATCTGTCGCTCTGTTTACCGAAAATATCTTCATTTCATGCTCTTCCGGTATCATTACCGGAACACCAGCATACTCTGACAGTCCGTATTTCTCAGCAAAAGCACTGTCAAGCTCAGCAGCTTTCATGATAGCCACTGTAAGCTCTCCGTTATCAGCAATGTGAATCGGACGTCTGCTGCTTGTACGCTTGACATTATTGTCATAGGACGAGATAGTCCACGCATCTCTTGAGTAATTATAGTGCGTAAAAGAATTTGTTTTGAGATGAAGTTCTTCATCGGCTATTGCGTAGTACAGCGGAGTGGTGTTATTTACATCTCTGAACTGTCCGCCTGAGCTTGAATCTCTGAACGTACTCAGCATAGAAACAAGTCGGTCAGTGAACCTGTCCGCAGAGATAAGACCTTCCAAGGCACTACGGTCTGCCTGTATCTCCGGCTTTGGCACTAAAGAAGCAATAGCAACAAATGCAAGAGTAAAAGCTCCGATAGACCTCCATGATTCTATTTTGGAAACAATAACAGTCTTTCCGCTTTCTTTCAGCTGTCTGAAATATATCATGAGCACTATATAGCTCATCGCCATAAGCACTACAAATGGGATAGGCATTGTTTCAGCTTCCTTACCATATATTGTAAATGGTATTATAAGTACAAGGAAGCTCATAAATATCCTGTACCGCACTCGTGTAAAATAGTATATTACTGAGCTCATATACATTTCAAAAAACAGATATATAGCAAGTGTAAACCATTTATTATAGTCCATTGCTATCTGAGGTGTAATGATCCATACCCAAAACGGAAGCGGATAATCCTTTTGTCCGTTTTCAATGGCGATACTTGCTGCAAACATAAACAGCATTCCGATCACAGGATAGATCAACAGACCTATAAATTTATGCTTCTGCATAAAATCAAATATTCTGAAAAGTATGAACGATATGATAAGTGACACTAAACCGTAAACAGCCGTCAGCTTATCACGGTAATGATACATTATCGACATCATCGATATTACGGTATATATCAATACAGGATCACAAAGATACTTTATAGCCAGTTCTTTAAGATTACTGGTCCTTTTCTCAGTTTCTTGCATACTTTATACCAACTTAAAATTATTATCTTCATCAAGATACCACAGACTTGCAGTACCAATATACTTATCTGTTATATCCGGTACAATGATGCTCAGCTGCTCTGTACCATGGAACTTTTCTGCAATATCATTAAATCTGCCTGTTACGTCAGTTGTAGCTATAACGCAGGCACAGACATTTCCCCATATCTTAGAAGGGTCGATCCTGTAGCCGGGTACCACTTTTACCGCAAGCACCTTCAAAAGTACTGCATCGACATAATCAGGATTGTCAACAGTCTCGGTTATAATGCGGTCACCGCCGCCGCTGTATGAAATATCGCAAGCTATTCCCTGCTTTATGAGTATTTTCAGCAGTCCGAAAACCGATCTTAAAATCTTTTCTTCAATATATATAGAACGTTCAACGTCGATCGAAGTGCTTCTGAAAAGGTCGAGTATGACCATAGGCTGTACAGATGATACAGCTTCATCAAGTCTGACCATTAGCTTGTCCTTTTTAGAAGAAAGCTTCCAGTTTACTCTTTTCAGCGGGTCACCCTGAACGTACTCCCTGTGCTCATATCCCGGAGCAGTATTGGCTGAAAATACCATTGTCGACTCGTTCTCTTCATCGTTGTCAGTTGTCATAACGACATCTGCAAGCTGTCTGAGCAATCGGGATGTGGGTTTAATATCCGGTATCTCAGGTATTACTCCGACTGAAACAGGTTCGGGAAGTCCTTGTTTTACCTTAAATCTGATGTATCCAAGGAATCCGCAGGAATAAACATTTCCAATATATACCTCGCCGTTACCGCCGACTTTAGCTTTCACCTTATACTTAAACTCACATTTGTCAGCAAAAAGCATCGATAATTTATATGACTTGCGTTCAATATCGAATACCGGACTTGCATCAGGTATGATCTCAATTATCGAAAACGGGAATTTTCCCATTTTTTCGATCGTGACCGTGACTTCAAGTTCATTGCCTTTTTTTACGTAGCCGTCACTGTCTATGCTTATCACTAAACGCTTTCTGCCAAAAAATGCAATAATTAGGGAGATAAGCGGTGCAATTATCATGAATGCAAAAAGCACTATACCCATTTCACCTTCTACCCTGAACGTAAATACCCATACTATTCCTACAATACCGAGCAAACTTATAATAGTTCCGAGTTTTCTTATCATTTTTCACTCATTGACGGAACATCATTCACAGCAAGAATATGTTCAACGTATCTCTCGTTAGTTTCAAAAGCAGTTTTGCCCTGCGGAGAAAGTATTATCCTGTGAGCAAGAACCGATACTGCAACATTCTTAACGTCATCCGGAGTTACATACTCTCTTTCATATATATAAGCAAAAGCCTTTGCAGCTTTATACAAAGCTATACTTCCTCTTGGACTTATTCCAAGCACTGTATTTCTGTCATTTCTTGTTGATGTAACAAGCTTGACTATGTAATTTTTCACCTGATCTGTAACTCTTACTCTGCGTACCTCTTCCTGCATAGCAAGAACATCTTCAACAGACATCGCAGGTGCGTCAATATTCTTGATAGGATTGTGGTACTCAGTTCTTTCGAGTATCTTTATTTCTTCCTCTTCAGTAGGATAGCCCATCGACAGCTTCATAAAGAATCGGTCCATCTGAGCTTCCGGAAGGTGGAAAGTACCGTATGTCTCAACAGGATTCTGAGTAGCAAGTACGAGAAACGGTTTAGGCAAAGCGTGAGTAACTCCGTCAAGACTTATCTGACGCTCCTCCATAGCTTCAAGTAGAGCAGACTGCACCTTTGGCGAGGCACGGTTGATCTCATCAGCCAAAAGGAAATTGCACATAACAGCTCCGTCCCTGTAGACGAAATCCCCCTGTTTTGAGTCGAGCATGGTAAAACCTGCAATATCCGACGGCATAACATCAGGAGTGAGCTGGATCCTGTTGAACTTTCCTCCTATAGAACGTGATAAAGCTGTAATAAGTTGAGTTTTGCCGACTCCGGGCACGTCTTCAAGCAAAACGTGTCCTTCGCACAACATAGCAGAGATAAGCTTGATGACCGTATCATCCTTACCAACGATGACCTTGCTTACAGACTCTGCAAGAACAGAAATTTTTTTATTCATTCAAAATACCTCATTGATTTAGATTTAGAATCTACTCAATGAATATTATATCACAAAAATCAATTTACTGCAAGTGAAATATATGTGAAAAATGTGCTTAAAGCCATGTGATATTAGCCAAAGATTTGTAACAAATTTTGGTAAACAGTCCAATTGACTTATACCTGATCACGAATTATTTGAACTTTGCATTATAAAATATAGTAAAACAAAAAAGACGCAGTCCATAAATGAACTGCGTCCGAAAAATTTATTAATTACTTGATCATGTTAGCGATCTCGTCAGCGAAGTTCTCTTCCTTCTTCTCGATTCCCTCGCCACGCTCGTAACGAATTACGTCAACAACCTTGATAGAACCGCCGAGCTTCTTAGCCTCAGCATCAACATAACCCTGTACAGAAAGCTTGTCATCCTTAACGAATGCCTGCTCAAGGAGGCAGTTCTCAGAGTAGTACTTGCCAACCTTACCTTCAACGATCTTAGCTCTAACCTGCTCTGGCTTGCTTGCCATCTTAGGATCCTCAGCCATCTGAGCCATCATGATCTCCTTCTCCTTCTCGATAACGTCAGCAGGAACCTGCTCACGGCAGAGATATGGAGCATTAAGAGCAGCAGACTGCATAGCAACGTCCTTACCGATAGCTGCTACCTGGTCAGCAGAAAGCTCTGTATCGAGCTTAACAAGAACACCGATGCTGCCGCCGTTGTGGATATAAGAAGCGAGAACGCCCTCAAGTCTTACAAAACGACGGATAACGATATTCTCTCTGATCTTCATGCCAGCGAGCTCTGTGAGAGCTTCACCAACTGTACCTGTACCGCCAACGAGTGCTTCGTTCTTGAGAGCCTCAACGTCAGCAGGATTCTTTTCGATGATCGTGTTTGCTACGTTAGCAACGAAGTTTCTGATGTCATCTGTGTTAGCAGCGAAGTCAGTCTCTGTGTTTACTTCGAGAAGTACACCGACATTGCCCTTAACTACAGCTGCAACTACACCCTCAGCAGCAGCTCTGCCGCTCTTCTTAGCCTGTGTAGCGAGTCCTTTTTCTCTGAGGAATTCGATAGCCTTATCCATATCGCCATCGTTTGCTTCAAGAGCCTTCTTACAGTCCATCATGCCAACGCCTGTGGACTTCATGAGTTCCTTTATTTCTGCAACGGAAACCTTTCCCATTGTTATTACCTCCTATTAAATTGTAATATAATATCCGCAAAAACCCGAAGGGTTAGTTCGGGTTTTTGATTTAGTTCATCTTAATTATTCAGCTTCTGTCTCAGCAGCTTCTTCTGCCGGAGCTTCCTGAGCAACGTCAGCTGTGTCATCGCCCTGTCTGCCTTCGATGATAGCGTTAGCGATTGTACCAGCGATAAGCTTTACAGCTCTGATAGCGTCATCGTTACCTGGGATAACGTAATCAACTTCGTCTGGATCGCAGTTTGTATCTACGATAGCAACGATCGGGATGTTGAGCTTCTTAGCTTCTGCAACAGCGATCTTTTCCTTGCGTGGGTCAACGATGAAGAGTGCTGCCGGGAGCTTCTTCATTGTCTTGATACCGCCGAGGAACTTCTCAAGCTTCTCTATTTCAAGGTTGAGCTTAACAACTTCCTTCTTAGGGAGAAGTGCGAATGTGCCGTCTTCTTCCATTGTGTGGAGCTGCTCAAGTCTCTTGATTCTTGTCTGGATAGTCTTGAAGTTTGTGAGCATACCGCCGAGCCATCTTGCATTTACATAATGTGCACCAGCTCTTGTAGCCTCTTCCTTAACTGAATCTCCAGCCTGCTTCTTTGTACCTACGAAAAGAACTTCTCCGCCCTGTGCTGAAAGCTCACGAACGAAAAGATAAGCGTCTTCAAGCTTCTTAACTGTCTTCTGAAGGTCGATGATGTAGATTCCGTTTCTTTCTGTGAAGATGTACGGAGCCATTTTGGGGTTCCATCTTCTTGTCTGATGTCCGAAATGAACGCCAGCTTCAAGAAGCTGTTTCATTGATACTACTCCCATGGTGTAGTCCTCCTTAAATTGGTTAATATTAATCCTCCGCCGTGCTTGACTTACAGGCAACATCGTTGATGCACCAACCTGTAAAAACATCGGCGTGCGAATTGCTTTAATATTATATCACTTTCCGGACAAAAATGCAAGAGGTTTATATGTTGTCACTATAACGTTTTTAAACAACTTCCTCAGAGCTTATTTGTGCATTATGTTGATGTGGTGTGATTCAAGATCAACAAGCACTACCTCATTTCCTATCACTTTAATTTTGCTGCACGGAATAGAAATATCGTCCTCTTTGCCCAAAAGTCCGAACAATTTATTGCGGCCATATATCACAAGTGATTCAAGACTTGAAGTCTGTATATCTATGACCGCATCATCGATATATCCCAATCTTTCGCCGTTCGATATGTCTATAACTTCTTTTCGCTTAATATCTTCAAGGTTCAGTCTCATACGATCACCCCGCATACTATTTTATAATATATATGCGTAAACAAAGTAAAAAACGCTATATTTTATGCAAATACAGCGTTTTTATATTTAAACTATCAGTTTCTTATCTGTTTTGCTACAAGACTTTCTCCGCAGTACTTCTCACGAAGCTTTGGCTTCTCGATCTTTCCGGTAGGATTTCTCGGAACGTCTGCAAATATTATCTTATGAGGCCTCTTATATCTCGGGAGCTTCTGACAAAACTCATTTATCTCATCTTCTGTGCAGTTGCAGCCCTCCTTCAGCGAAATAATTGCAGCAGCTATCTCGCCAAGACGCTTGTCCGGCAAACCGATAACAGCAACATCCTTTATTGCAGAGTGGGATCTGAGGAAGTCCTCGATCTGTACCGGATAGAGATTCTCACCGCCGCTGATGATAACGTCTTTCTTACGGTCAACGAGGTAGATGAAACCGTCCTCATCCTCCTGAGCCATATCGCCTGTCAGCAGCCATCCGTCTTTGAGAGTATCGGCTGTAGCTTTTTCATCACGGTAGTAACAGGTCATTACTCCAGGACCTTTAACATAAAGCTCGCCAACTTCTCCACGCTCAACTGCATTTCCGTTTTCGTCAGCTATCTTTACTTCCCAGCCATAACCAGCCTTACCGATCGCACCTACCTTGTGAATATTCTCAACTCCAAGATGTACACAGCCAGGTCCGATAGACTCACTAAGTCCATAGTTTGTATCGTACTGATGATTCGGGAATATAGCCTTCCAACGTGCAATAAGCGACGGAGGTACAGGCTGTGCTCCGATATGCATGAGTCTCCAACGAGAAAGATCATAGTTGCTTAGGTCTATGTCTCCCCTGTCTATAGCGTCAAGTATATCCTGTGCCCACGGAACAAGGAGCCATACTATTGAACATCCTTCATTATGTACGGTTTCAAGTATGTTCTTCGGCTTAATGCCTTTAAGGAGGACTGCTTTGCTTCCGGAATAAAGACTTCCGAACCAGTGCATCTTAGCTCCCGTATGGTAGAGCGGCGGGATACAGAGGAAAATGTCGTCACGAGTCTGACCGTGGTGATTCTGCTCTACTTTAGCGGAGTGCATGAGGCTCTCGTGATTATGAAGAATAGCCTTCGGGAAACCGGTCGTACCGGATGAGAAGTATATAGCCGAATCGTCTGCATCAGTCAGCTTTATATCCGGTGCTGAACTTGCACAGTTAGCAACAAGGCTGTCATAGTGCTCGGCAAACGAAGGACATCCCTCGCCCACATAGAATAAAAGTCTGTTCTTGCTTATCTCATCTGCAATTTCTTCAATTCTTCCGATAAACTCCGGACCGAACATAAGCACATCTACTTCTGCAAGGTCGAGACAATACTTTATCTCGTCAGGTGTGTATCTGAAATTAAGCGGAACTGCGAGTGCTCCGGTTTTGAGTATTCCAAAATATATAGGAAGCCATTCAAGACAGTTCATCAGAAGTATCCCGACTTTGTCGCCTTTCTTGACTCCTCTTTCAAGAAGAAGATTTGCAAAGCGGTTAGCCTTTTCGTCAAAGACCTTCCATGTGATCTCTCTTCTGTAAAAGCTCATATTATCAGGCTCAATAAGATCGTAATCTCTCCAAGTTTTTCTGCGGAGTTCAGTTATCTCCGGATTGACTTCGATAAGTGCCACATCATTTCCGTAGGAAGCGGCATTTCTTTCAAGTAATTCTGTTATCGGCATTATGATTTTCCTTTCTGTTTTCAACAGATTGACCTGTGGATTTTCTGCATTAAAGTTCCACAGCTTCAAAGTAATAAAATATAATTATATTTTACCACAAATCAGTCCAAAAGTAAAGTCTTTTCAAATGTCATTTTCTACAAAAACAACAGTATTTTATCATCAACCTGCACAATTCTGATATTATTTACATATAAAAAGCGGCTGAGTAAAACTCAACCGCTTCAATTTAATATTAACGCTTACAGTGTAGCATACAGATTTGTTTCCCAAGCCGGGATATAAAGCTGATGACGTATATACAGCTTATAATTAGGGTTCAGAGCCTTTATAAGCAGCGGAAGCTCGAATATGTCCTCATTCCTGTGATAGAGCGAGACCATCATCTTAGGGGAATTATGAGAAATATTTATCGCAGCTCCCCAGATAGCCTCACGCTCGAAGCCTTCAACGTCCATTTTTATAATAGTAGCAGCTTTTCTGCCAAGTACGCTGTCAACAGAACGTGCAGCCACCATATTTTCAGAACTTGCAGTTATTGCAGACTGCCTGCCGGCTTTTGCTGCGAAAGGGAGCTCAGTGTCAACACACCACGCAGCTGCGTTGAAAGCATAAACGTGATTCATGCCGTCCACGAATTTAGCAAGCTTCTTGAAGTTCTTTCTATCCGGTTCGAGTGCATATATAGAATTGTATGCACCTCTTGTAAATTCAAGTATCTCTCTGATAGTATCGCCGTTATATGCTCCGAGGTCAACGTATACCTCATTCATATTAGGCTTGATTATCTTGCGATAGATCTCCTCCTTTGGAGTAGTCACCTCAGACAGATAGTCGATATTGCCGCTTATCTTGAAATTGATTATATTAGCATAGACCTTGCGTGAATAGTCATCTGCAAGACTGTCATATACCTGCTGTATCTTTTCTGCGTTTTCAACACAGTACTCGTATGTAAAAAGCCCCCTGCCTATTACAGGCACATCCGGAACATAAAGAGTATGTCTTGAAGCTATGTCTATTATTTTATCTACGATCTCCTGATAACCGGCTGCAAAAGCGAGAACGACCACAAAATCATCAACAACTTCTTCTATCTCAGAAAGTTTATGCACTCTGTAGCCCTCAAATGAATGTCCTCTTACGAAATCATCGCTGGCAAAGATACCGGAAATGACTATGCCCTTTTCACGGAATGCGGACATTATTTTTAGTGCTCCGTCGCCCATACCATATATAAATATAGGTCTTTGCTCCGCTTTGAGCTTATCCCAGCAGTTCGTTTTTTCTGTTATAAAGGAAAGCATTTTTCTCTCACTCCTGAATTATTATTGACCGTCATCCACATCATGATAATCATAGGTATCATAGTCATCGCCGTCATGATGATCGTGTCCGCCATGGAATCCCATCATGTCACGTCCACGAATACCGTATCTGTCACGCATTATAGTGAGATGCTTATCAATAAGCTCAGAGACCTGACGCACATTCTTTATACAGCGTACTTCCTTTGAAGGAGTATCTGTATCTCTGCTGTATATTATAATCGTTCCGCAGTTTACGATCCTCTGCCAGAACGGAAATTTAACTTTCTTGTCTGTGATCTTGTATAGATCGATCTCGTCTTCATCAACACTGAGGAACCCTGTCCTTGTTATGAACTTGGTCTCAGTGAGGAAATAACGTGTGAAAGTCCACGGCAAACCGAAAATTCCACGTTTTTTATCTGTCCATATATATTTAAAAGAATCTTTTTTCATAGTCAATTCCTCCGTTCGTGTTCATCATGTAATGATACTTTTTTCTATTTTACCATAAATTGAACCAATAGTCAACATTTTTTCTCCATAAAATTGTGAAAGCCGTTAAAATTTTATTTCTTGCGGATATTTTTATGCATCTTTCAGGAAAATTTCAGAAAAACTCTTTACAAACATTCGGATTTGTGATATAATATTATCACCGTGTACTTGGACTGGGGCTTGACCTCGTTTCTCACCCCTCTTCTCAGTTTACGGAATATTTTATTAATGAGGTGCTTTCAATGTTACTGAAAGATGAAAAGACAGCTGTTATCGAAGCTAACAGAACTCACGAAAATGACACAGGATCTCCTGAGGTTCAGATCGCTATTCTCACAAGAAGAATCAACGATCTTACAAACCACCTCAAGACCCACAAGAATGACCACCACTCCAGAAGAGGTCTTCTCAAGATGGTTGGTCACAGACGTAACCTTCTCGGCTATCTCAAGAAGAAGGACATCAACAGATACCGTGCAATCGTAGAGAAGCTCGGTCTCCGTAAGTAATTTTTTCGGTGATGAAGGCAGTGGGGTCATATACCCTTCTGCCTTTAAGTCTATTAGAGAATTAAGAGATTAGAAGTCAGAGGCAAGGGATATGAACTCCTTCCCTACCCTTTGCCTCTAACTTCTAAAGGCTCTTCTCTGATAGCAAAATACTATCAAATGGAGGAAAAATATGTTTGAAAATTACAGAACTTTTGAAACAACCTATGCCGGCAGACCTCTCATAGTAGAGACAGGCAAGACCTGCGGCCTTTCCAACGGCTCATGCTGGGTACGCTATGGCGAAACAGTCGTTATGGCTAACGTTACTGCAAGTGCTAAGCCAAGAGAGGGAATCGACTTCTTCCCGCTCTCAGTTGACTACGAGGAAAGACTCTATTCAGTTGGCAAGATCCCGGGCTCTTTCACCAAGAGAGAGGGTAAGCCTACAGAAAAGGCTATCCTTACTTCAAGATGTGTCGACAGACCTATCCGTCCGCTCTTCCCTAAGGATATGAGAAACGATGTTTCTGTCGTTATGACAGTTCTCTCTGTTGAGCCTGATAACTCACCTGAGATCGCCGGTATGATCGCTACTTCTATTGCTATCTCAATTTCTGATATTCCGTGGAATGGTCCTATTTCCGGTATCAATGTTGGTCTTGTTGACGGTGAGATAGTCCTCAACCCAACTCTTGAACAGAGAGCTAAGACTGACCTCGTACTTACTGTTGCAGGTACAGCTGAAAAGATCGTTATGATCGAGGCTGGTGCTAACGAAGTACCTGAGGATATAATGCTTGAAGCTATCCTTAAAGGTCACGAAGAGATAAAGAAAATGGTCGCTTTCATCAACGACATCCGTGCTCAGATCGGTAAGCCTAAGTTTACCTTTGAGTCTATGGAAGTTGACCACGATATGTTCGACGCTATCGAAGAATTCGCTTCCGACAGAGTAAAGTTCGCTCTCGATACTAACGACAAGAACGTTCGTGATGAGAGACTTGCTCCTATCGTTGACGATATTCACGCTAAATTCGATGAGCAGTATCCTGAACAGATACCTATGATAGATGAGTGCATCTACAAGCTCCAGAAGAAGATAGTTCGTAACTGGCTCTATGAGGGCAAGCGTGTTGACGGACGTGGCATCGATGAGATACGTCCTCTTGCTGCTGAAGTTGGTCTTCTCCCAAGAGTTCACGGTTCAGGTCTCTTCACAAGAGGTCAGACACAGGTTCTTACTATCGCAACTCTCGGTCCTGTAAGCGACGCACAGAGGATCGACGGTCTCGATGAGGAAGAAACCAAGAGATATATGCATCAGTATAACTTCCCGAGCTATTCAGTTGGCGAAACAAAACCAAGCAGAGGTCCGGGACGTCGTGAGATCGGTCACGGTGCACTCGCTGAGCGTGCTCTTGCCCCTGTTATCCCACAGGTCGAGGAATTCCCATATGCTCTCAGACTTGTTTCTGAGGTACTCTCTTCAAACGGTTCTACTTCACAGGGTTCAATATGCGGCTCTACACTCGCACTTATGGATGCCGGTGTACCGATAAAGGCTCCTGTTGCCGGTATTTCCTGCGGTCTTATCACAAAGCCTGACAGTGACGAATTCATGACTATGGTCGATATTCAGGGTCTTGAAGACTTCTTCGGCGATATGGACTTCAAGGTTGGCGGTACTCACAAGGGTATCACAGCTATTCAGGTCGATATAAAGGTCGACGGTCTTACACCTGCTATCATCAAGGAAGCTTTCGAGAAGACAAGAAAAGCTCGTCTTTATATCCTTGACGAGATAATGCTCAAGGCTATTCCTGAGGTAAGACCTAATGTTAATAAGTACGCTCCAAAGATGCTCCAGACTAAGATACCTGCTGAGAAGATCAGAGAAGTTATCGGTTCAGGCGGTAAAGTTATCCAGAAAATTTCTGCTGACTGCGATGTTAAGATCGACATCAGCGATGACGGAAATGTATTCATCAGCGGTATAGACGGAGACAACACAAAGAAGGCTCTCCAGATCGTTGAGACTATCGCTAACGGTCCGGAAGTTGGTGCTATCTACCGTGGTAAAGTCGTTAGACTTATGGACTTCGGTGCTTTCGTTGAGATCGTTCCGGGTGTTGACGGACTCGTTCATATCTCCAAGCTGGACAAGCAGAGAGTTGAAAAGGTCGAGGACGTTGTTTCTATCGGTGACGAGATCGTTGTTAAGGTTACTGAGATCGACCGTCAGGGCAGGATCAATCTTTCACGCAAGGACGCTCTTGCTGATATTGAAGCTAAACAGAATAAGTAATGAGATAAAATTATCGGCTTTGCAAGATGCAAAGCCGATTTTTTACTATATACTTTACTTACTATTAATGTGGCAATAAAATATTAATAGAATTTTCGTCGGTCAAGCCGAGGGAAGTGATGCGGACAGTTCGTACAGCGTTGCTTTGCTCGCTGTACTGCTTCTTAGGGAAGGCTCTGCCACCCTAATCGGGTCCAGCCACCCCTGTCAGCAAGCTGACATCCCCTACCGCCGGTAGGGGTAACCCTCGCACACCTTTTCGCCAAAGGGTTGGAAACCCTTTGGAATCCCTTTTTTGCCGACTTCGTCGTTTTATAGATATTTATTCCCCAAGTAATAATAAATCCAATTTATCAGAAACGGAAGTCTCTTTTGCCTTCGTTCTTGATCTCTTCAAGATAATCAATAGCTCTCTGTCTTCTCTTTTCATCAGGTACATTCTGTATCTCACGAGCTATAAGTGCCTCACCTACTTTGCGTGTCTCAGGAGAAGCATAGTCTGTGAGATATTCCTGTAATGTCATGAGTGCATTTGGGTGACAGCAGTTCTGTATCTGTCCGACTTTACAAAGTGCCATAAAGCGGTCACCTGTTCTGCCTTCTCTGTAACAAGCAGTACAGAATGACGGTATATAGCCAAGATCCATGAGCCACTTAACAACTTCATCAAGTGAACGCTGGTCTGAAACGTCGAACTGCTCTGTGTCGTGAGGTCTTTCCTCAGGAGTATATCCAGCGTAGCCGCCGACAGATGTTCTCGAACCGCCGGAGATCTGTGAGATACCAAGTCCCATAACTTTTTCACGGCAAGTCTCATTCTCACGGGTCGAAATTATCATACCTGTATACGGTACAGCTATTCTTATACAAGCGATTATCTTTGCAAATGTGTCATCGTCAATGCTGTTGTCAAAAACGTTCGGGTCGATGTCAGATGCCTTTTTAACTCTTGGTACACTGATTGTATGCGGACCTACTCCGTGGACAGCTTCAAGGTGCTCAGCGTGCATGAGTATACCGGCAAACTCGTATTTGTACATATCAAGACCGAAAAGAACTCCGAGACCTACATCATCTATGCCGCCCTCCATAGCTCTGTCCATAGCCTCTGTGTGGTATGCGTAATCATGCTTAGGTCCAGCCGGATGAAGCTTCTCGTAACTCTCCTTATGGTATGTCTCCTGGAAAAGGATATATGTACCTATTCCGGCATCGTGGAGCTTCTTGTAGTTTTCAACTGTTGTAGCTGCAATATTTACATTTACTCGTCTGATAGCTCCGTTCTTATGCTTTATGGAGTAAATAGTATTAATGCAGTCAAGTATATACTCGATAGGATTGTTTACAGGGTCTTCACCTGCTTCAATGGCAAGTCTCTTGTGTCCCATATCCTGCAGAGCGATAACCTCCTGCTTGACCTCTTCCTGTGTGAGCTTCTTTCTCGGAATCTCCTTGTTCTTTAAATGGTAAGGACAGTATACGCACTGATTCACACAGTAATTTGAAAGATAAAGAGGTGCAAACATTACTATTCTGTCACCGTAAAATGCCTCCTTTATCTGTCTTGCAAGAGCATATATCTTCTCAACTACTTCCGGATCGTCACAGGCAAGAAGCACACTTGCTTCACGGTGACTAAGTCCTGCACATTCAACTCCCCTGCCGGTCTTCTTCGGAGCTGCTTTTTCAAGTATCTGCTCGATCAGCTCGTGATTGTTCTTGTTCTTCTCAGCATACTCAAGTGTCTCAAGTATCTCCTCATGGTTGATGAACTCCTCTGCCTTGAGCGATTTCATATTATACATTTTCTATTCCTCATTTCTTTGATATTGCAGCTTTCACGGATACTCCTGCTATCTGTCCGAGCCTTCCGGTCAGACTGCTTATTTTATCCGGTTCAGCATCAAGTGCCACTGATATGAGCGATATTCCCCGCTCTTTATAGGGTATCCCCATTCTTCCTATAATAATACTGTTATAATCATGGAGCACCTTATTTACCTCTACTGACGCATCCTGCTCGTCGATCACTATGGCTGCGACGGCAATCCTTTTTTCGCCCATTTTCCCTCCTTAAATATAAAAACTCCGTCCATAGTCATACGGACGGAGCTATACACTTGTAATTTCTATACAATTATACTTACTGCCATCCGATAACAGAGTTTTCACCCTATTGTCCGAAAACATACTCATTTTTATTCAGCCAAGATCAGAATAAATCCTGATCTCCGCTTTTATAATTCTAACACAAAAATGAACTAAAGTCAAACTCAACTTGTTTGTACTATATAACAAATAGAGTTCATATTCTATCATTCATTACGCACAAATTCTTTTTAACTATTTATACAAAGTCAACAAAATCTAAAATATCCTTTTAAAAAATATATATTTTCGCTAAAAAACACTGGACAAATCATTTTTACTGTGTTATAATATTATAAGATTAAATTTTTGAGGTGATCAGAATGGGCATTTTATCCATCTTCCAGACCGGCGTTAAATATTTTGATAAAAAGATCCCTGCTAAATGTGATTATTGTCAGCACGGTAAACGTACTAATGCAGGTAATAAGATCCTCTGTGAGAAAAAAGGTCTCGTTGACCCAAACTATTCCTGCAATAGCTTCATTTATTCTCCATTAAAAAGAATCCCTGTTAAACAGCTCAATTTCGTTGGAAGCCTTGCAGATGAGGATATTTATATAGAGTCAGCTGGTGATCGTGCCGAAAAAGAAAAGGAAGCTTCTAAACAGAATAACGATGATAAGTCTGCTAAAAATGAAGCTGCTAATAATGACTCTGCAAAAAAAGATGAACCTAAAAATGAGCTGGATGCTCCTAAAGCTCAGGAGTCTAAGGAAAATGCGGCTAATGAAAAAAATAGTGATGATAAGTCCCCTGCTCCTGCTGAGGAAAATGTTGAATCCACTGAAAAAAATAACGATAATAATGCATAATGAGGAGCTTTTTGCTCCTCATTTTTTCTCACTATACCCCTTGACAAATCCAGCCATTTGAGGTATAATTATACTGTTGTTTGTGCGGGTGTGGTGAAATTGGCAGACACGCAAGATTTCGTTCACGCTACGTTATTGGAATTATAAGGCAACAGTTCTATTGTGCAAAATCAACTAAAATTTAATATGCGGGTGTGGTGAAATTGGCAGACACGTCAGATTTCGTTCACGCTACGTCATTGGATTTATAAAACTGTCCACTGTTGGCAGTTCAATTCGACAGTCATAATTTAATATGCGGGTGTGGTGAAATTGGCAGACACGCAAGATTTAGGTTCTTGTACCGAGAGGTGTGCAGGTTCAAGTCCTGTCACCCGCACCATTCAAAAAGTCCGATTATTCGGGCTTTTTTCTTTTGCTCTCTTCTATTCCTATCTTGGTACCAGGTAATGAGACACAAAACGTGTATTTCATGTGTATGCCGACAAATAGAATAGCCGCAGGTAGACCTGCGGCTTTGACTTTACGATTCATTATAGAAACAACACTATTCTTTTTCTTTATCATAATTATCGGTCTTATATTTCCATATAAAACCACCTGCTGTCTTTCCTTCACCTCTGCATACTTTATGTATTGATTTTATTCCCGTTTGTCTTTCAGCTTCAGCTGCACTTGGATATTCAGCAATGATTGTTCCATCTAACGACATCTGTACAACACATTTTGCATTTATTCTCGATTTACTACAATGAGGACAGCCTGTCTTATTTTTACCAGTTCGGCTACAGATAGATGTTTTCCATTCATAGCCACAAACGTGGCATTTCCACCAAACTGTTTTATTTGAGCCTTTAACCACATCATCAGGAAGTAAAGGTGAGTTTTTTTCGTAATCCCAGTCCAGAGCAATTTCAGGGAATAATGTAGCTAAATCATTATACCCTTTCAGCACTCTATGTCCAGAACAGTACGGGCATCCTCTACCTTTGGCTTTATCTTGAACTATCATATCATATTCACCACCACAAACAGGACAATACCATAAAGCCTTTGAATTACATCCTTTTTTTATCTTGGTAGGATTCATTGTATTACTCTTTGACCATAATGGAATTAGTTCTGGGTTGGTGGTAAACAAATCATTAAACCCTGGCAACGCTCTACGTCCTAAACAATATGGACACCACGGATGTGAAGGAAAACTACTTACAGCAACTTCCCATTCATGCCCTATTTTACATTTTAGATGTACCTTTTTATAGCTTGCATGAGGAATTTGTTCTGGTGTGATTTTCCCATTTTTATCATAATCCCAAAATTCCTTTATTTTAGGGCAGTATTCAGCAATTGAGTTTTCTTTTTCAGATAGGTTCATTCGCTCCATAATGCTTATCCTATCTCTGTCAACATCAATATCAGCTTCAATACTCAATTTGAATTTCTGATTAAGGAAATCAAAAACGAAAAGAATTGCATCTTTTAACTGCTGCATATCATAAGGTGGAATATATTTTTTAATGGAATCGCTATCATAATCAATGCATCCATTTTCTCTTATTCTAATTAATAAAATTCCGTGCTTTTGGCAAGCAATATCCTTCTTTAGATCTCTTTCTGTATCTTTATGCCAAGCTACACCATCATATTCAATTGCTACTTTTAAGTCAGGGATAAAAATATCAAGTTCTTTTCTTCCCAAGAAAGAACTACGATAGTTTTCTATTGCTTTCTCAAAATACTGCTTAACATAGAAGAATATCGCCTTCTCTGGGAATGATGTATGCTTTTCCATGGCACATACTGGACAATTTGATCCCTTCTTTCTACTCAAAGGTGTAGCTTGATAACTATGTCCTTTAGGGCAAATAAACCAGTATTTTTTTATATTGCTTCCTGCCATAACCTCACCTGGATTGCAGTCATTTTTATCATAGTCCCATTCTTGAGCTATTTCGGGATTCGTAGTTAAAAGATCATTTTCATTCTTCATTAGAATATTATGACTACATATTCCACATCCTGAACCTACTTTGAGGCGACGATAAACGGAGGCATGATACGAATGCCCTTTATCACATCTCCACCAAACTTCTCTTTTACTTCCCGACATAATTTCTCTCAAGGAAAATCCGTTTTTTTCAACGTCAAATTCATTTATAATGTCGACTCTGTGATTTTGAACACAATAAGTGTAGAGATCGTTATATCCAGATAAAACAGCAATATTTGCACAATATGGACACCCATAGCCACTTACTCTACTTTGTATTTTGGCTATCCATTCATGCCCTTCAGCACATTTCCACCAGACTTTTTTGTGTGAACCCGCAAGCACATCTGACGGCTTTAATGCTCCATTTCTATCGAAATTCCATTCTTGAAGCAATTCAGGATTTGTTGTCGCTAAATCATTATAGCCAGTTAATACTGAGAAATTGCAACAATACGGACAACCGTGTCCTTTACTCCTATTAAATACATAAGCTTCCCATTCATGACCATTCGCACATTTCCACCATACTTTAGCGTTTGCACTATACTTTACCTGGGCAGGAGTAAGATCACCATTCTTTTCATAGTTCCACTCTGCTGCCACTTCAGGATTAACAGTAGCTAAATCATTAAAACCAGAAAGAACCTTATAATTCGAACAGTAGGGACATGGCTTCCCCTCAACCCTGTCTCTTATAATTGCTTCCCATTCATGTCCTTCCTGACACTTCCACCATACCTTCTTATGTGAGCCAGGAAGTACATCTGATGGTTGTAAATCTCCGTTTTTGTCGTAATTCCATTCTCTAGCTACTTCGGGATTGGTAGTTTGAAGATCATTTATACCTCTTTCAAGTTTAGTCATATCCCCACCTCGTCTCAATGTGCTTTAATAATATTATATCATAATTTTGCTCATATGACAATATGTCACTGATTTCACGTTCTTTTGAATCAAATTGAATCAGCTGTTTATTAACAAATTTTGCCGCAGGTCTCCCTGCGGCTTTCGCTGTTTTTAATCATTGATCTCAAAGCACACCGTACTTGAATCCTTGAAGTCACCGTTGAATTCAAGTGTTACATCAAGGCTTCCGTCCTCGTTTTCGTGGACGTTTATCTTCCGAACGAGCAGACGCATATTTGCATCCGAGATGTACGGTTCGAGGAGCACCTCGTCGAGCAGCTCTGCTGTGGACATCAGTTCGTCGCGGCGCTTCTTGCTGAGTTCGTCGAACTTCCTGCAATCCTCTATCTTCTGCGTCAGCTCCGCTATCTCAGTTTCACGCTTTTCGATCATTGAGTTGTAGATCTTGGCGTGTTCGCGGTCATTGATTCGCTCAATGATCACCTGTTCAATCTGGACCTTGAGATTGGCTATCTTCTCGGTGTAGTCCTTTATCATTTTATCGTACTTCGGCTTCTTTTTGTTCCACTCCCTGACTATCTCGTCGTACTTCTGACTGGAATCCAGTATCTCCTGACGGAGCATTACAAGCTCCGTGTGGATAATCTCGTCAAGCTGAGTCTCGCGGATAGTGTGAGCGGTGCAGTATTCGTTGCCGTAACGGTGGTTGCTGTTGCAGGTGTACTCCACCCACGACTTCCCTGCGACTGTCCGCTTCTTGGCAATGAAGTTTGCTCCGCACTCGGCACATTTTATCATACCGCAGTATCTGTGGATAGTGTTTCCGAACTTAGCACGGACACCGCTCCTGAGTCTGCTCTCGAGAAGCACCTGTGCCTGGTTGAATGTCTCGCGGTCAATTATCGCAGGCATGAAGTTTTCGTGGCGGTACTGTTCCTCGGGCGGAATGACGTCCACGGTCTTATAGATTTTTGATGTCACAGTCTTGTGGTTGACAAGTGTTCCTGTGTACGCCTCGTTCTGAATTATACGCTTGACTGAGGTCTGCACCCACAGGAACTTTCTCGCAACCTCAGTATGTCGCGGATTTTTCTTCCTGTGGGAGAAGTATTCCGGCGACTTTATGCCGCGGCGGTTGAAGTCTTTCGCTATTGTACTGAGTCCGTAGCCTGCGAAGAACTTTTCAAATATCTCCCTGACTATCGCCGCTGCCGTTTCATCGACAAGCACCTCGCCTGTATTCCTGTCCTTGTAGTAACCCATTGGCAGATTTACGGTCATGCCTGTTTTCTGCTTCTGACGTATGCCTGTTCGCACCTTCTTGCCGATATCCTTAGCGTAGAAATCATTCACAAGCTGCTTGAATCCGATTATCATATCGTCATTCTCATTCGAGGAGTCTATGCCCTCTGTCACCGAGTACACTTTGACATTGTTCTCGCGCAGGTAGTCGATGAACAGTGCCGTGCGTGTTCGGTGTCTGCCAAGTCGGGACAAGTCCTTGACCAGCAGGACGTCGACTTTGCCGTCTTCGACCGCGAGCTCTATCTGATGAAGTCCCTTTCGTTCAAATGTCATACCTGATACGTTGTCGTCGAAGCTCTCGCCCGATATTTCGTAGCCGTGCTGCTCTGCATAGTCAACAAGTATCTGGCGCTGATTCTGAAGGCTGTTCATCTCGGCGTCCTCGTCGCGTGACAGTCAGTAATATAACCATGCTTTCATTCATCTGCCTCCTTTCCTGCCGAGCTCTTTTCAACCTCGGCTGCGTGAAGATAATCGCTCAGAAGCGACCTGATGAACAGCTCGAAGCTCTCACGGTCGCCGTTGAATCTGGCGATGACATTTCTGATTCTCGGCTCCTTGACTCTGCCGTATGACGCTTCTTCTCCAAGCGTTATGCCTCCTGTGTCATCGTCGTTCTGCTCGACATAGTCAAGACGTATCTGCTGCGGAGCCTGTATGATGCTCTCGTCACGGTCACAGGATTCCATTTTGTTTAATGCTGATGATTTCATTTTTATACCTCCATTCGTTTTGGCAGTCGCAGCACCTCGGTTGGTGCTACGACACACCATACCACAGACCTTCTCAGAAGTCTACTGATTTTTCCTTTTCGCTCGAAATTTCGACCTTATCAACAACATCTTTCAGTGGAGATTTGTCTACATCACCCGAATGGAGATAGTCGCTCAGCAGCGATTTTATGAACAGGTCGAAGCCCTGCGCATCTCCATTGAATTTGACATTGATATTACTGATCTTAGGCTCTTTGATTTTTCTTCC
>JAFRXL010000042.1 GCA_017441505.1 Ruminococcus sp. | reverse complement strand
TGACATGAGTAATTTTGATACATCTAATGTGACAAATATGAGTAGTATGTTTGGTGATTGTAGCAGTTTGCAATCGCTTGACATGAGTAATTTTGATACATCTAATGTGACAAATATGAGTTGTATGTTTGCTAATTGTGTCAGCTTGCAATCGCTTGATTTAAGCAGCTTTGATACATCTAATGTGACAAATATGACAAATATGTTTTATGAAGATAGCCTGCTAAAAACTATTATAGTTGGCGATAAATGGAATACTTCAAATGTTAATGATAGTAGTAATATGTTCCTTAGATGTATCAGCCTCGTTGGTGGTAACGGAACGAAATACTATGGTTCTCATATTGATAAAAGGTATGCACTGATCGATACTCCGGATACACCTGGATATTTTACATTGCCTGATAAGATCCTTTATGGTGATGCTAACTGCAGCGGAGACGTTAGAATGAATGATGCTGTTCTGATAATGCTGGTTCTTGCTAACGGTGATGCCTTCGATGTGGGTGGGACGGATAAATTAGCTATAACTGAAAAAGGAAGAATTAATGCCGATTGTTACCACCCGGGCAGTGGACTTACTAATATGGACGCTACAGCTATACAGAAATATCTTATAGGAAAGAACGCCCTGCCGGAATAATGAATCTAACAAAGCCTGTCTCTTTTGAGGCAGGCTTTTTGCGTCATATATCAAATATTTCATCATAGGTCGTGCTCAGCAGTTTTTTCAGTAATATTATTTCATCGGGATATAGGTGCCGCTGTCCGACTTCAATTTTTGCTACAGCACTGCGGGTTATGTCACAGCCGTTCACTTGCAGTCGTGCTGCGAGGTCTTCCTGCGTTATTCCCTGTTTTTCACGTATCATGCGTATTTTGTTGCCGACTTTTGTCTCAATCTCTTTGTTCATAATCAACAAACTCCTTCAATAAAATTCTGCACCTAAATAGGTGCAATGCTTGTTGACATTATTATATCCGTATGTTATAATATTTTTGCACCTATATAGGTGCAAAACGGATGGAGGGGATTTTTATGAGCAAAAAGAAGAAAAAAGATTCAATAAGCGGTTGTTGCGTGACCTCTCTTATTTTGGGAATATTTGCAATTCTTTCATGGGGGATTTTCTTTGTTTCTCTACCGCTCTCTATTTTAGGAATTTTATTGGCAGAAATTGGTATTATGAGTGGAAAGGGCGGCAAAGGAATGGGGATTGCCGGACTTATACTGAGTATAGTGAGTTTTGCTCCTTCACTTCTGACTCTTTTTGTATTTTTACTGGTGAAGTAATGATAAAGTCAATTGTAATATTGATATGCTTTCAATTTAATAAAGTATGTATCGTAGAAACTATTATCATTTGTCAGATTATGATGATCAAAGCCTGTCTCTTTTTGAGGCAGGCTTTTTTACGTCAAAAACCCACCGCATCTATTATGCAAATTTAACAAATATGCGTGAATCGTGAAATAACTTCTTCACTTTTTTTAACTTATGTGTTATAATTATACTATGAGTACCTATGTGTACAGCATCAGGAGGTGAAATATTGGGGAACAGGACGTTATACATATCTGATCTGGACGGCACACTGCTAAGTCCGGAGCCTGCTGTAACTGAGAAAACAGCAGAGATAATAAACGGACTCACAGCAAAAGGCATGAACTTCACCTTTGCTACAGCGAGGTCGATATATTCGGCGATACCGATAACTGCGGCACTTGATATAAATGTTCCGTGCATACTCATGAACGGGGTGAGCATCTACGACATAAAAAACGAGTGCTACATAAAGAATGAGTTCATAGAACCTGCTGATTCTGCGGCAGTTTTGAGTGCTTTTGCACGTAATGGAGTGCAGTGCTTCATGTATCGAATAGATAATGGGATACTGACCTGTTACTATTCCGAACTCACATCGAAGGTCATGAGGAGCTTTGCCGAGGTCAGGAAGAACAACTACAAGAAGCCGTTCGTACAATGCCGGCTTGAAGATCACGCTGATGAGTATACGGTATATTTCACCACTACCGGACCATATGAGGAGCTTTATCCTGTAAAGGAGGAAGTCGGGAAGATAGCTGGAGTGGATCATGCATTCTATCTTGATGTATATAATAACTCGTGGTATCTTGAAGTGTTTTCGCACAGGGCATCGAAGTCCAACGGACTTGCCTTTCTCCGTGAGCGATACGGCTTCGATGAAATAGCTGCGTTCGGGGATAATCTCAATGACCTCCCAATGTTCGCACAGGCTGACCTGAAAATAGCGGTCGGAAACGCAAGGGAAGAGGTAAAGGAAGCGGCTGACATCATAATAGGTACAAACTCCGAGGACGGAGTTGCGAACTGGTTAAAAAGTCAAATGACATAATATATATGAAAGGAAAATAAACAGATGAACAAGCTTATGTTAGGAAACGAAGCCTTTGCAAGAGGCTTATTTGAGGCAGGATGTAAGATAGTATCAAGCTATCCTGGTACACCTTCAACTGAGATAACAGAGGAGGTAGCTAAATATGACGAGGTTTACGCAGAGTGGGCACCAAATGAAAAGGTAGCTATGGAAACAGCTCTCGGAGCTTCAATAGCAGGTGCAAGAAGCTTCTGCGGAATGAAGCACGTCGGACTCAACGTTGCTGCTGACCCGCTTTACACAGCTGCATATACAGGAGTAAATGCAGGTATGGTAATAGCTGTTGCCGACGATCAGGGTATGCATTCTTCACAGAATGAGCAGGACAGCCGTCATCACGCTATCGCATCAAAAGTACCTATGCTCGAACCATCTGATTCAGGTGAAGTAAAGGAATTCGTAAAGCTTGCATTTGAGCTTTCAGAGCAGTTTGATGCTCCATTTATAGTAAGAATGTCCACAAGAGTTGCTCATTCACAGAGCATCGTTGAAATGGAGGACAGAAAAGAACTTGAACTGAAGCCATATGAAAAGAATCCGCAGAAATTCGTAATGATGCCGGCATATGCAAAGGGACGTCACGTATTTGTTGAGGAGCGTACAAAGAAGCTCATAGAATATGCTGAGACTTCACCTCTCAACAGAGTTGAAATGTCTGATAAGGCTGAGTTCGGCGTTATAACAAACGGTGCAGCTTACCAGTACGTAAGAGAAGCACTCGGAGACAAGGCATCTGTACTCAAACTCGGCATGGTAAATCCGCTTCCTGTAAAGCTCATACAGGACTTTGCAGCTAAGTACGAAAAGATATACGTTATCGAGGAACTCGACGGTATCATCGAGGAACACTGCCGCAATATCGGCGTAAATAACGTACAGGGCAAGGAGATATTCGGATATATCGGAGAGATACACCAGTCAGTTATAGCTGAGAAGCTTCTTGGCGAGAAGAAGGAGTTCGTTGAGCTCGATGAGAATATCCCGATGAGACCTCCTGTAATGTGTGCAGGATGTCCTCACAGAGGTATGTTCTATACCTTAAAGAAGCTTGGCGTTACAGTTTCAGGCGATATCGGATGCTATACTCTCGGAGCAGTTGCACCTCTGTTCGCAGTTGATACAACTATCTGTATGGGAGCTTCTATCTCAGGACTTCACGGCTTCAACAAGGCAAGAGGAGCTGAATCTGAGCACAAGACAGTTGCAGTTATCGGTGACTCAACATTCATGCACAGCGGTATGACAGGTCTTGTAAATATTGCTTACAATAATTCAAATTCAACAGTTATCATACTCGATAACTCAATAACAGGTATGACAGGTCACCAGCAGAATCCTACAACAGGTAAGAACCTCAAAGGTGATCCGGCAGCAGCAGTTAACCTTGAAGCACTCTGCAAGGCTATCGGCATAAAGAGAGTAAGAGTAGTTGACCCTTATCACCTTGCTGAATGTGAGCAGGCTGTCAAGGAAGAGCTTGCAGCAGATGAGGCATCAGTTATAATCTCACGCCGTCCATGTGCATTGCTGAAATACGTAAAGCACAATCCTCCGCTTAAAGTAAATGCTGACAAGTGCGTAGGATGTAAGATGTGCATGAAGCTCGGATGTCCAGCTATCTCTATGAGAGACGGTAAGGCTGTTATCGACCATACACAGTGCGTAGGCTGCGGCATATGTCAGGAGCAGTGTAAGGTAGGGGCTATACAGTAAGCTTGTTCAAGGAGTTCTCTTGCGGCACTTGTTATGGCTGCGGAGCCGTCTCCGCTCAGGAGCAGTGTAAAGTGGGGGCTATACAGTAAAAAATAAAAACGGCGAAGCCGCATAAAGGGATTCCAAAGGGTGTGCGAGCGAAGCAACGCTGTACGAACCGTCCGCATTGCTCCCCTCGGCTTGACCGACGAAATAATTCCATTGACAGCAGGCAAGTAACAATAAACGTACTAACTATTCGATATTAAATGGGGGAAAATCATGAAAGTAAGACAGATCAATTGTCCGTATTGTAATATTCCAATGAAATACAGAGGCACAGAGAAAATACAGCTCGGAAAAAGCAACATAATCTTTGAACACCTTGACCACTGGCTCTCCGGAGCTTTGACAGTCAGTATATATGAATGTCCTGCCTGCAATAAACTGGAATTTTTCAAATATAAAAAGAATAAAGGATGACAGATATGGTACAGATGGAAATATATGAGGGATTTGAGAAGTGGCTCGATACGCTTCTCGAACAGAACGATATGCCAGAGGATACCAGAGCTTTCAACTTCAACATCTATGAGGATCACTCTGACGAGACAGGTGAGACATTGTTCACATTGCAGCTCATAGCATCAGACAGATTTGATCCTGATGACGAGTCCGGTGAATGGGCTTGCTATGAGGTATGGTCTTCGGAAGAGGACTTGTTCGCTCTTGATTTCTCCGATGAGGAGAACGTGGACGAGAAGCGTGTGGTAACGGTCTATACCGAGCTGTGCAGCGAGTATCTTGAAGGCGGTAAATATAAAAATATCCTCCTCGGAGCTGAGGGAATAGGTATCGGTTTCGTCGACGGAGAACTGAATATCCTCTATAAATCGGAGAACTGATTATGAGCAGGTTCACAGGAGCTGAGGCAGAAGTACCGGCAGTCAGAACGACAGAGGAGGAAGAGATAGTTGACCTGAAAAAGTATTTCGGTGAGGCTTACGAAGAGCCGCTGAAAGAAAAAAAGTCAGTTACACTTCTTAAAGGCTTCTGGGGAGCTCTTCTCGGAGCACTTCCGGGTATGATAATATGGATAGCTCTTGGAAAATTCAGGATACGCTCTGCTATAGTAGGCTTTTTCCTCGCAGCAGGAAGCGTGAAGAGTTATTCGAGATTTACCCGTAAAAATAGGATACCTGTTATCGTGGGAGTATTTATATGTACTGTCATAATTGCGGGAACTGTTTATCTTGCTCAGCGGATAACGCTATCGTGGCTAATGACAGACTCGTTTGAGGAGACTATAAAGGTCATGCGGCTAAGCGTTACACAGAAAATAAAAGAAGAACATCCGGATGTTCCGGATCATATAATCGAAAATTATATCAATTATGAACTCAATCGCACATACGGTTTCACAAGGGGAGATTTCAGCGACTGTTTTATCCATTTTCACAGGATACTCGGTAAGCTGAATATGACAAAGGCTTACTACGGTGACCTGATACAGAGCTATATCTCAGCTGCCCTCGGAACAGTATCTCTCATGAAGAGTGCAGTGAAGAAGAATGTGAAATTTTAGTGCGGATCGAAATAAGCAATAGTGACAAAAAATATTAAGGAGTAAATTGCTATGGAAACAAGATCAATAATGATAGTCGGCGTAGGCGGACAGGGTTCACTGCTCGCTTCAAGACTTCTTGGAAATGTGCTTCTTGCACAGGGATATGATGTAAAAGTAAGCGAAGTACACGGAATGAGCCAGCGTGGCGGTTCAGTTGTTACATACGTAAAGTACGGCGATAAGGTGTATTCTCCGGTTATCGAAAAGGGCGAGGCTGACGCTGTTATCTCTTTCGAGCTTCTTGAAGCAGCAAGATGTCTGCCATATCTCAAGAAGGGCGGCAAGCTCATAACATCAACACAGAAGATAGACCCGATGCCGGTCATCACAGGTGCTGCACAGTACCCTGAGGACCTTGAAAAGAAACTCAGCGATGCAGGTGTAGAGCTCGTAGCTGTAGACGCACTTTCACTCGCAGAGCAGGCTGGTACTTCAAAGGCTTCAAACGTAGTTCTCATGGGAGTTCTCGCTTCACGTACTGATTTTCCGGAAGAACTCTGGCAGAAGGCTCTTGAACAGTGCGTACCGCCTAAGTTCCTTGAACTCAACAAGAAGGCTTTCGAGCTCGGAAAGAACGCAAAATAAGAGTAATATTAACTCGATGAAAGGGAGCTGGGAAAATGAAGAAATTTATGTCAGCATTGGCAGCAGCAGTGATAACCTATGGTGCAATGGGACTTACAGGCATGGCAGCGGAAAAAGTTCCGGCTCTCCTTTTCGGAGACGCCGATTGCAGCGGAGAAGTCAGGATGAACGATGCTGTCCGCATAATGCAGAGCGTTGCTAATCCTGATGAGTATAGCCTGACTGTACGTGGAGCTTCAAATGCAGATGTGCATGAACGTGGAGACGGTGTATCGAATATGGATGCACTTGCTGTGCAGAAGTATCTCATAAAGGCAGGGGAGCTGCCGGCATCATATAAGGCTATGGAAAAGGCTGAGAATGAAGCTCTTATAGCAGGATATGTATATAACTGGATAAACTTCTACCGTGAAGCTGACGGTAAATCACCGCTCATACGTCTCGAAGGCGGCGATAAATACAGTACTATCCGTGCAGAACAGACAGCTTCTGATTATGTGCAGGATAATGATAAAATGAAAGCAGCTGTAGCTGCAGCCTTTGACGGAAAATTTTACGACAGCTATGATATGTTTGCAGAAATGCGGGGACGCTCATTCATGACAGAAACTGACCTTGACGGCGAAGTTACTATAACTGATATTGATACGGAAACTCTTGCAAAGAATTTTTCAGAGTCTCTGCTTGATAATCCTTCAGCATGGAATATCATAAAAGATGATATAGTAGCCGGTATAGGAGTCGGAACTTATATTTCCGAGTCCGACGGAAGGGTCTATTTCAATGTATTCCTCGCAGCTAAACAGCCTGAGTAAAGCATACTGAGATAATACAGAATCAAATTTGTTTAAAGGAGAATTGATCCCAATGGAAAGGTATTGGAATGAAGAAATCGAATGTATGTCCCGTGAGGACATGAAAAAGCTTCAGGATGAGCGTCTTGTTGCTCAGGTAAAGCACGTTTATGAGAACGTCAAGTACTACCGTGACCTTATGGACGAAAAGGGCGTAAAGCCGGAGGACATCAAGGGTACTGACGACCTTCATAAGCTCCCGTTTCTCAGCAAGGCTGACCTTCGTGAGGCATATCCTTACGGACTCCTTGCAAAGCCTCTCAGCGACTGCGTAAGAATACAGTCCACAAGCGGTACTACAGGCAAGAGAGTAGTTGCATTCTATACTCAGAATGACGTTGATATGTGGGAAGACTGCGTTGCAAGAGCTATTACAGCAGCAGGCGGTACAGACGAGGATGTATGCCACGTAGCTTACGGATACGGACTGTTTACAGGCGGTGCAGGACTTCACGGCGGTTCTCATAAAGTAGGCTGTCTCACACTTCCTATGTCATCAGGAAATACAGAGCGTCAGATAACATTCATGCGTGACCTCGGTTCGACTATCCTCTGCTGCACACCTTCATATGCAGCTTACATAGGTGAGACTGTCCATGAAATGGGACTTACACCTGACGACCTGAAGCTCAAAGCAGGTATTTTCGGTGCAGAGCCCTGGACAGAGGAAATGAGACGTTCTATCGAGAAGTCTCTCGGTATAAAGGCTTACGACATTTACGGACTTACAGAAATAAGCGGTCCGGGAGTTGCTTTTGAGTGCTCAGAGCAGAGCGGTATGCATATCAATGAGGACAACTTCATAGCTGAGATAATCAATCCTGATACAGGAGAGGTGCTCCCAGAGGGAGAAGTAGGTGAGCTTGTTTTCACAAGCATCACAAAGGAAGCATTCCCGCTTATCAGATACCGCACCCGTGACCTTTGCGTGCTCAGCAGAAAGAAGTGCTCATGCGGACGTACACTTGTTAAAATGGCTAAGCCAATGGGCAGAAGCGATGATATGATGATAATTCGTGGAGTTAATGTGTTCCCGAGTCAGATAGAAACCGTTCTCATTGAACAGGGTTATTCACCAAACTACCTCATCGAGGTAGACCGTAAGAACAATACAGATACTCTTGATATAAGCGTTGAGATGAATCCGGATCAGTTCTCTGATAAGGTAAAGGATATGCAGGATCAGGAGAAAGCTCTTGCTGTTGCTATCAAGACAATGCTCGGTATCAATCCTAAGGTCCATCTTGTATCACCTAAGTCTATCACAAGAAGTGAAGGAAAGGCTGTAAGAGTTATTGATAAGCGTAAGCTTATAGACAATCCGGCAAAATAAAATATCCAATGACAGCGGAGACTGTCTGAATATATTATTTTAGAGGTGTTAATAATGAAAGTGAAAATATTTTCAACAAGTTTTATGCCTGAGCAGGAAAAGTATGAAAAGTTTGCAGCTTTTGAAAACGACATCAATCAGTTCATCAAGAACGTAAAGGTTATCGACATCAAGTACAGTTCTGCCGAGGGTATGTGCCATGATGCACAGACACACGTTAATGAGTACATTCAGGACTTCTCCGCTTTAGTAATGTACGAGGATGAATGAGCAAAGGAGGAATATTATGTCAAACGTAAGACAAATATCAGTATTTTTAGATAACAGACCGAATCAGCTCAAAGGGGTAATGGCAATACTGAAAAACGGCGGAATAAACATCCGTGCCCTCAGCGTAGCCGATACAAAGGATTTCGGCATACTCCGAATGATAGTAAATGATACAGAAAAAGCAGTCGACGTACTAAAGGATGCATCCTATGCAGTAGCAGTCACAGAGATACTTGCTATCTCTATACCTGATGCTCCGGGACAGCTCAGCAGAGTGCTTGATATACTCGGTTCGGAAAATGTTAACATAGAATACCTTTATGCGTTTACAGGTGCTTCGGATAAGGCAGTGTCATTTGTTATAAGAGTTGACGATAACGAAAATGCCGCTAATGCCCTTACCAGAGGCGGAATTATTCAGCTTACCGAAAATGACATAGCTGAAATGTAAAAAGTAAACAAAAATAATTTGTTTACTTAAATTTATTTTGGAAAACGCTTGACAGAAATCGCAGCAATGTTGTATAATAATTGTAGTGTTTTACGAGAAAAATGTCGTACAGGAGTGATGGTAAAAATGGGTATTCTCGATAAATTCAATGACGTCAGCAAGGGGGTTTCTGAAAAGACCAAAAATATCTCTGAGGGTAATAACCTGAAGAGAAAGATCCTTTATGAGGAAGAAAGGATCGTTGAGATCTTTACAGATATTGGAAAGAAGTATTATAAGAATCCTAATGAGGATCCGGCTGCACTTAAAGTGCTCTGCGATGATATTGATACAAGACGCAGAAGAATCAAGAAAATGAGATATGAGCTGAATCAGATCAGAGGATATAAGATATGTCCTAAGTGTGATGCAGAGGTAAACGAACGCTTCCAGTTCTGCGGCCGCTGCGGTGCACGCCTGCCTGATATTGAAGATGAGGATTTTATGTCGCTTGAAGCAAACGATTATTATACCGAAAGCAGCAACAATTTCTTCAACGCAGATTCAAATAAGAATTATTGATTCAAAGTACAGGCTGTTCTGGTAAATACGGAACAGCCTGATTTATTTTAGATAAATATGTTTATGGGGAACGAATTATGAGAATAATGAAGTATGTACCAGTTATTTTATTATTGATTATATTTGCGAATCTTACGATATTGTGGGTTGAAGTAGATGTACATTGGATAATAAAAGCCGTGTACACAGCTGCATCACTTGTTCAGTGGATACTTGTTATACTTAAAGGGGTCGATGCAGAGGGTGGAAACGGACGGCTGGTCAAGTTGAACAGAGCTATAAATACTCTGTATATAGTCGGAATATCTGCGGCAATTGACGCTATAATAGTTCTGCTGTGGCTTATGAAGACCGAAAGTGGTGCAGCTATAAAAATAACGGGGATAATTGTACCAATGATAGGTCTGGCTGCTGTATTGTATTCATCTATGATACACCTTCTGATAAACAGCAGACAGATAAGGATAAAACGTTATCTTTTGTTTATGCTGTTCTGGTGGGTGCCGATAGCTAATATTTTTTTGGTACGTGATTTTTATCGTACCGCCGTCCGTGAGTATATAGAAGAATCGGACAGAATGGAACTGGAAAATTCAAGGAAATCAAGCAAGGTCTGTCAGACGAAATATCCGATATTGCTTGTGCATGGCGTATTCTTCCGTGACTGGCAGTATTTCAATTACTGGGGAAGAATACCGAAAGTCCTTGAAAGAAACGGAGCACAGGTGTTCTATGGGAAACAGCAGTCCTCTCTTGCTATTGCAGACAGTGCTCAGGAAGTAAAAGCGGCAATAGAAAAAGTCCTTGCAGAGACAGGTGCAGAAAAGGTAAACATAATCGCTCATTCAAAGGGCGGACTTGATTCACGCTATGCGATAAGCTGTCTTGGAATGGATAAATATGTTGCTACACTTACAACAATAAACACACCTCACAGGGGATGTGATATGGTCGATTTCCTGCTTAAAAGAGTTCCTGACGGTATAATAAAGCTCTTGGAGAGAGACTATAACTATACATTTCGTAAGCTTGGAGATGAATCTCCGGACTTCTTAGCCGGAGTTCATGACCTCAGTGCTGAAAAGGCGAAGACCTATGACGAACTTATGCCGGATTCTCCATCAGTGTCATACAGAAGTATCATGACACTGATGAGCAATGCGGATTCTGCAAGATTTCTGCCGCTGAAAATAGGGTATCTTATCATTAATAAGCTTAATGGTCCTAATGACGGTCTGGTATGGGAAGGCTCTGCACAGCATGGAGAAAAATACACACTCCTGAGAAGTGCTGGTGACAGAGGAATAAGTCACGGAGATATAGCTGACCTTATGCGTGATAATATTCATGATTTCGATGTTCGTGAGTTCTATGTCGAGCTTGTATCTGAGCTTAAAGAGCAGGGCTTCTGATCCTCGAAACGTTCACGTATCATACGGCATATGAAAAATGCAGGGATGCACAGTATGAACCAGTATATTGAGAAGAAAAGACATATCTGTCCCATAAAATTCAGCGGCAGGTCCGAGTAATCCCATACATCCCAGTGCATAATAATATTGTCGAATATCCCGACGGGAAGTTCTATGGAGGTTATGATAACAGAGCCGAGAAAACAGCTTTTTATCAAGGTCATGGTGTTCCTGCGGTTTATGTGATAGAGCGTAGACATGACAATTCCTCCGGTTACGCACATAGTCCAGTGAGTGTAGCCTCTTCCGGTCATTTCGACAAGGGCATAGAGAAAAAATCCCATAAGAAATGTAAAGAAATATTGATGTATTTTCATTTTTTTCACCTCGTTTCATATAATATTATCTGAATATTATCGTAACATATACAGAGTTAAAGGAGTTAAAGATTATGCGAAAAAGCTGCATTTTAATGCATATATCAAGTTTGCCTTCCGAGTACGGTATAGGAAAAATGGGCAGACACGCATTTGAATTTGTCGATTTTCTGAAAAAAGCAGAAGTCAAATGCTGGCAGATACTTCCGCTTTCACCGACAAGCTACGGCGATTCACCGTATCAGTCGTTTTCAGTAAATGCGGGAAATCCATATTTTATCGATTTTGATGTGCTCGAAGGTGACGGACTCCTTGAACATCACGAGTTCGCTTCATTAACTTGGGAAAGTCAGCCTGATAAGGTCGATTACAGTATAATTTACGACCATTGCTTTGACGTGCTGAGAGTTGCTTATTCAAGGTTCAAACCCTCAAAATTTCCGGACTATAAGAAGTTCTGCGATGCCAATAAAGACTGGCTCGAAGATTACGGACTTTTCATGGCTTTGAAGTTCAAAAATGACGGAAAAGCATGGTATGAATGGGAGAACGACCTTGCTATGCACAAGCCAAAGGCTGTGGCAGAGGCAAAAAAGGAACTCAAAAAAGAAATCGGTTTCTATAAGTTCATACAGTACGAATTCAGCCGTCAGTGGAGTGAACTGAAAAAATATGCAAACGATAACGGTATAGAGATAATAGGCGATATACCGATATATTGTGCTCTCGACAGCGTTGAGGCTTGGGCAGACCATAAATTGTTCTGGTTCGACCGCAAACGCCGTCCGGTATGTGTGGCAGGATGTCCACCCGATGATTTCTCTCCGACCGGACAACTCTGGGGAAATCCTCTTTATGACTGGGACTACCACAAAAAGACCGGTTACAAGTGGTGGATAGGACGCATCAAAAAAGCTTCCGAGCTTTACGATATAGTCCGCATTGACCATTTCAGAGGATTTGAAAGCTACTATACCATTCCTTACGGCAACGAGGACGCTACTGTTGGCGAATGGAAAAAGGGTCCGGACTGCGAACTTTTTGAGCTTGCCGAAGAAAAACTCGGCAGACTTAATATAATAGCCGAAGACCTTGGATTCCTTACTCCTGAGGTAAGAGAAATGCTGAAAAAATGTGGATATCCCGGCATGAAGGTGCTCCAGTTCGGATTTTCAGACGGAGAGAACGAATATCTCCCGCACAACTTCAAGACTTCCAACTGCTTTGCCTATACCGGAACTCATGATAATGAGACTCTCAACGGCTGGGTCGAGGGACTTGATAAAAAATCCCTTAAATTTGCAAAGCAGTACCTCAATGTGAAAAAGAAAAAGGAGATACCTATGGCTGTGGTAAGGGCAGCGTGGGGAAGCATTGCAGAGGTAGCATCTGCTCAGATACAGGATTTTCTTGAAAGTCCGAAAGAGGGCAGGATGAATACACCTTCGACACTCGGATGCAACTGGCAGTTCCGCACAAAGTCTGAGGACTTTACTCCGGAACTGGCAAAGACTATAAAGAAGCTTAACAGGCTTTATAACAGATAATATTATCTATGAACGGAGTTTTTTTAATGGATAAGAAGCTATTTACAGAGAAATTCACAGGCAGACTTCCAAAGGATATAAAGTCTGCATCACCGGAAAAGATACACAATGCACTCGGCGAAACTATAATGGAACTCTACGCTGACCGCTGGAATAACAGCCGTCAGGAGCACCTCTCAAAGCGTCGTGCGGCATACCTTTCAATGGAGTTCCTTGTGGGCAGAGCTGTGTATAATAACCTTCTCTGTCTCGGGATATATGACGAAGTAAACGAGGTGTTCGGTGAGCTTGGCATTGACCTTGCTGACCTTGAATGCATTGAGGATGCTGCTCTCGGCAACGGCGGACTTGGCAGACTTGCAGCCTGCTTCCTCGACAGTGCCGCAACTCTCGGACTTCCTCTGGACGGCTATGGGATCCGCTATAAGTACGGACTTTTCAAGCAGTCTATAGTTGATGGATTCCAGAAAGAGGACATCGATGACTGGACTAAATATGGTGACCCGTGGTCAGTACGCTGCGACGACGAGACAGTACTCATCGAGTATAACGGTCAGACTGTAAAGGCAGTGCCGTATGATATGCCGGTTTTCGGATGCAAGACCGAGAATGTGGGAACTCTCCGTCTCTGGCAGGCTGAGCCTGTAAAGGAGTTCGACTTCGATACATTCAACAAGCAGGACTACCTTGAAGCTTCAAAAGAAAAAATATATGCCGAGGACATCTCCCGTGTGCTCTATCCGAATGACGATACTGACGAGGGCAAGAAGCTTCGCCTGAAGCAGCAGTATTTCTTCAGCTGTGCGTCACTCACGGACATTATCAGAAAACATAAGGCTCGTTTCGGTACTCTTGATAACCTCGCTGACTGCATTTCAATACAGCTCAACGACACTCATCCGGTGATCTCCATTCCGGAGCTTATCCGTCAGCTTGTCGACAACGAGGGCTATACTTTTGGCAAAGCCCTTGAAATGGCTAAAAAGATATTCAACTACACCAACCACACTGTAATGCAGGAAGCTCTTGAAAAGTGGTATACCGGACTTGTTGAAGAAGTTCTTCCGAGAATTTACGAGATAATCATTCAGATAAATGAAGCTCTGATAGCTGAACTGTATTCAAAGGACGTACAGAAAAAGACTATCAACGAAATGAAGATAATAAAAGGTGACCTCATCCACATGGCTGACATGGCTTGCTATGCATCAAGTCATATAAACGGAGTTGCCGAGATACACACTCAGATACTCAAAGATACAGTCCTTGCGGATTGGTATAAGCTCTATCCGGAGCGATTCCGCAATGAGACTAACGGTATCACTCAGCGTCGCTGGATAGCACTCTGCAACAAGGAGCTTTCTTCACTGATAACAGAGCTTCTCGGAGATGATAACTGGGTAGTCGACCTTGACCGCCTTAAAGGACTTACAAAGTATGCTGATGACGAGGCTATACTCAGAAGATTCATAGATATAAAACAGTCCAAGAAAACTCAGCTTGCCGAGTTTATCAAGGAGCGTGAGGGAATAGAGCTTGACACTGATTCAGTATTCGATATTCAGATAAAGCGTCTGCATGAGTATAAAAGACAGCTGCTCAACGCCTTTTCCATACTCTGGCTGTACTATGGCATCAAGGACGGAAGTATAAAGAATTTCACTCCTACTACATTCATTTTCGGAGCTAAATCTGCTCCGGGATACAGGAGAGCTAAGGCAATAATCAAGTACATCAACGAGATAGGCAGGATAGTATCCTCAGACCCCGATACAAAGGACCTTATCCGTGTTGTATTCGTACAGAATTACAATGTTTCATATGCTGAGAAGCTTGTTGCAGCGGCAGATGTTTCGGAACAGATCTCAACAGCCGGAACAGAGGCGAGCGGTACTGGAAATATGAAGCTCATGCTCAACGGTGCAGTCACACTCGGAACATATGACGGTGCTAACATCGAGATAGTTCAGGAAGCTGGCGAGGACAATAACTATATCTTCGGAGCTAAAGTCGAGGAGCTTGAAAAGATAGTTCCCGATTACGACAGCCGCAAGTTATTCGCTGAGAATGAT
Organism: Ruminococcus sp.; assembly: GCA_017441505.1. GTDB lineage: Bacteria > Bacillota > Clostridia > Oscillospirales > Ruminococcaceae > Ruminococcus. The sequence continues at coordinate 12,868 of JAFRXL010000042.1, read as the reverse complement.
ATGATACGCAGAGTAGTGTCCTCACTTATAGACGGTACTGTTTCAGACGGCGGAAGCGGTGATTTCCGTGAGCTTTATATGTCGCTTCTTGACGGTGCGAGCTGGCACGCTCCCGATCACTATTATCTCCTTGGCGATATAGAGAGCTATGTCGAGACTAAGCTCCGCTGCGTCTGCGATTATTCTTCCGACAGACTTGCTTTTGCTAAAAAGCAGTGGCTGAATATGTGCAATGCAGGAAAGTTCAGCTCTGACCGTACTATCGCTGACTATGCTGAAAATATCTGGGAGATAAAGTGATAAAAGCTCGATGCTTATTGTCAGCGGCAAGTAAATTGATGTATGTGTAAAAGTATCCGGAGCGTTTAAGCTCCGGATATTTTATGTTATTATGTATTATATAAAAAATTAAAAAATATTATAGGTCTTTTCAAGAGATTAAAAGTGTGGTATAATTACTATGTAAATTATAAAATAGTGATTTTGATATGCAGTGATATGTTATATCACTTTTGATACTACTTAGCAATGGAGATAGATATATGGATAAGAGTTTATTCGTTAAAGCAAAACAGGCTGCACTGAGAAAATATTTCAGCCGTATGAATGAGATGCAGCAGCAGGCTGTATTTACAGTAAACGGTCCTGTGCTCGTACTCGCAGGAGCAGGAAGCGGTAAGACTACAGTTATCATAAACCGTATCGCAAATATGATAAACTTCGGCAACGCTTACTTTGATGATACACGTCAGGGCAGTAACGAGGATTTAAGCTTCCTCAACGACTATGCCGAGGGTAAGACCGATGATATGGACACCCTCAGGGATATTGTTGCTGTTGACCCTATAAAGCCTTGGAATATTCTTGCCATTACTTTCACCAATAAGGCTGCCGGAGAATTGAGAGACAGACTCTCTGCTATGCTGGGCGAGGACGGCATGAATATCAATGCTTCAACATTCCATTCTGCCTGCGTGCGTATACTCAGAAGCGAGATAGAGGCACTTGGCTATAGCAGAGACTTTACCATATACGATTCTGACGACAGTCAGCGTATGATAAAAGCTGCAATGGGTGACCTTGATATTTCTGAAAAGCAGCTTGCTCCGAGAACAGTGCTCAGCGAGATAAGCTTTGCAAAGGATAAGATGATAACTCCGGATGAGATGAAAGCAAGTGCAGGTCAGGATTACCGCAAGAAGCTCATAGCACGTCTTTATGAGCTTTATCAGCAGCGTATGAGAACTGCAAATGCAGTCGATTTCGATGATATACTCTGCCTTACTGTCGAGCTGTTTGAACAGTTCCCAGAGGTGCTTGAAAAGTATCAGAAACGCTATAAGTACATAATGGTCGACGAGTATCAGGATACTAACCATGTTCAGTTCAAGCTCGTTTCACTTCTTTCACAGGCTCACGGAAATCTCTGCGTTGTCGGTGATGACGACCAGAGTATCTATAAGTTCAGGGGAGCTAATATCGAGAATATCCTCGGTTTCGAGTCACAGTTCAAGGGTGCGGCAGTTATCCGCCTTGAACAGAATTACCGCTCTACCCAGACTATACTCGATGCGGCGAATTCCGTTATATCACATAATACCGGACGCAAGGAGAAGTCGCTCTGGACTTCCGGCGATAAGGGCGATAAGATATACTGGTATAAGGCTGTTGATGAAACAGACGAGGCAAAATTCGTAGCTGATACTGTTCTGGCTCACTATAAAGAGACAGGACATTACTCAGATTGTGCTGTGCTCTACCGTATGAATGCACAGTCCAACGCTGTTGAGCGGATGTTCGTGAAGTGCGGTATCCCTTACCGTGTATACGGCGGTATGAGATTCTATGACCGCAAGGAAATAAAGGATGTTACCTCTTATCTTGCGTTCATCAATAACCATAACGATATGCTCAGATTCAGAAGAATAATAAATGAGCCTAAGCGTGGGATAGGTGATTCCACATTGGCTCTTATAGATGATATAAGCCGTGACCTGAAGCTTTCTCCGTTCGATGTTCTAAGGACTTGTGATGAGTACGCTCCGCTTGCAAAGAAGACAACTGCTCTGAAAAATGCCTATGCTATGTTTGATCTGCTTACAGAGAAGTCTGAGGAGCTTCCGCTTGATGAATTCCTTGACCTTCTTCTTGATAAGACAGGTTATCTTGAATATCTGAAAACCCTTGAAAACGGCGATACCAAGATAGAAAACGTTGAGGAGCTCCGTTCTTCAATGGTGAAATATATGCAGGAAGCTGACGAACCTTCTCTCAGCGGATTCCTTGAAGAAGTCGCACTCTATACCGAGGCTGACCGTGATGACGGTACTGACGATAAAGTCACACTCATGACAGTTCACTCCGCAAAGGGACTTGAATACGAGAATATCTTCGTTATCGGTATGGACGACGGTATCTTCCCAAGCTCCAGAAGCTTCGACAGCGAGGAGGATATGGAGGAAGAACGCAGACTTGCTTATGTTGCTATAACCCGTGCGAAAAAGAGACTTTATCTCACAAATGCAAGTCAGAGAATGCTCTTTGGTCAGACACAGAGGAATATTACCTCACGTTTTATGCGAGAGATAGGCAGTGAACTTATGGAGAAGCACGACAATGCCGCTGCTATGAGAAGCCAGATGTCCGAGAATGATAATTCCGTTACCGAGGTACACTCTACAACACTCCAGCAGCAGCTTGCCAGAAATAAACTCCATGCCGGTACAGCTCCGAAAGAAGCTGTTACATATACTGCCGGAGAAAAAGTGTCCCATAACGTTTTCGGAGAGGGAACGATTCTTTCAGTCAAGAAAATGGCTAATGACTCTATGCTTGAAATAGCATTTGATAAAGTCGGCACAAAGAAGATAATGGCAAATTTTGCCAAGCTGAAAAAGCTTTGATATATCCAATCAGTAAGGAGCTGCTTATATGCGTAAAACAAAGATAGTTTGTACTATAGGACCTGCTACAGATGACGAAAATATAATGCGTGAGCTTATGCTCGCAGGAATGAACGTAGCAAGATTCAACTTCTCTCACGGTGAGTATGAAACTCACGAAAAGAGATTCAGACAGATAGAGAGACTGAGAAAAGAACTCGACCTCCCGATAGCTACTCTGCTCGATACAAAAGGTCCGGAGATCCGTCTCGGACGTTTCGTGGACGATAAGCCGGTTGAGATTCATGACGGCGATCAGTATACTCTTACTACTGAGGATGTTCTCTGTACAGATAAAGTGGGAAGTATAAGCTTCAAGAAACTCCCCCGTGATGTCAGCATGGGTACACGCATCCTCATAAACGACGGCGTTATCGAGCTTCTTGCTGAAAAAGTAACTAATACCGAAATAATCTGCCGTGTTATCCATGGCGGAATCATTTCAAATAATAAGGGCATAAATGTTCCGGGAGTAAAGCTCTCAATGCCGTACCTCAGCGAAAGAGATATGGATGACCTCGAATTCGGAGCTAAAATGGGATTCGATTTTATCGCTGCAAGCTTCGTTCGTACTGCTGCTGATATAAATTACCTCAGAAAGTTCACTCAGAGTCTTGGCTGGTTCGATGTGCGTATAATCGCTAAGATAGAAAATACCGACGGCGTTGAGAATATCGACGAGATACTTGAAGCCGCTGACGGTATCATGGTCGCAAGAGGCGATATGGGCGTTGAGATACCTTTCGAGCAGATTCCGGCTATACAGAAGTCTCTCATCAAAAAGGGATATAACGCAGGAAAACAGGTAATTACTGCTACCCAGATGCTCGAATCTATGATAACAAATCCACGTCCGACCCGTGCTGAAATCACCGACGTTGCAAACGCTCTCTATGACGGCACAAGTGCTATAATGCTATCAGGCGAGACTGCTGCCGGAGCTTATCCGGTTGAAGCTGTAAAGACTATGGCTCTCATAGCTGAGACTACAGAGAATAATATCAACTATAAAGCTCGTTTTTCTTCAAGACGTGCAGAGCAGAATGGAAGCGTTGCCGAAGCTATCGCCCACGCTACAGTAACTACCGCTCACGACCTCAACGCAAAGGCAATAATAACCGTATCTCTCGGCGGACAGACTGCAAGACTTATATCCAAGTATCGTCCGAGCTGTCCGATAATAAGCTGCACCATGAGCGAAGTAGTTTGCCGTCAGATGAATATGAGCTGGGGAGTTATACCGTTCATAATCGATGAAAAGACTAATACGGACGATCTCTTTGCCGCTGCTGTTTCAGCTGCTGAGTCACATAGACTTGTTGAGGACGGTGACCTCGTTGCTATTACTGCCGGAGTACCTCTCGGCGTTTCTGGTACTACTAACCTTATGAAAGTCGAAAAAATCGGAAAATAACCCTGCTGTATTCGTGCTGTACGGTAAGCAGGTGGAAATGAGGTATGAGATGAAGACGATGTTCATTGTTCTTGGAATTATGCTTGTTGTAGCTTTTCTTCTGTACTGTGCGGAGAATGCTTTTGATAAGAAAATGGCACGCCGTAAGGCTGCAATAGAAGCGGAAAGGCTAAGACCGGAAGCTGAAAGACTTGCTGCTATGGATAAGCTCAATGCAAGTTTCAGCAATGGCGAGATAACTCGCAATGTCTATAACAGGCAGCTCGCAGAGCTCATGAAACAGAACGATAATGATAAATAGTAAACAGGCAGGTGAGTTTGAAAGTTTACCTGCCTTTGTTGTTACTTTATCGCTTTGAATCTGCAAATCGTTAAATTATTCTGTTGACACGGAAGTATCTCTGTGATATAATTAATAAAGTGATCGTAAAGATAACAGATTTTGTTTATTGTTATTACAAGGAGATGACTGGCGTGAAAAATAGCTTTGGTTCAAGTGTTTCTGTGACTATTTTCGGAGAAAGTCACGGAGCTATGATAGGAGCAGTCCTTGACGGAATAGCTCCGGGAATAGATGTAGATGAGGGATTCATCGCTCATCAGATGTCGCTGCGTAAGGCTGTGGGAAGCATTTCTACTGCAAGACGTGAAGCAGATCAGGTGAAGATAGTGAGCGGAGTATTCAATGGAAAAACGACCGGTACTCCTATAACTATGATTATAGAAAATCAGGATCAGCACAGCAAGGACTACGGCGAGCTTGCATACAAGGCACGTCCGGGACACGCTGACTATACCGCATTTATGAAATATCACGGATTTCAGGACTTTCGTGGCGGCGGACATTTCTCCGGACGCATAACAGCCGGACTTGTAGCTGCCGGAGCAATTGCAATAAAGGCTCTGAAAAATAAGGGTATATACATTGGTACTCATATCCTTTCCTGCGGCGGAGTTTATGACAGGAACTTTTCAGCTGATTTGAAAAATGAGATAATAAGACTTGGCGATTCTGATTTTGCAGTTCTTGATGAAACTGTAAAAGCTCCGATGATAGAAAAGATAGATGCAGCTCGGAATGACGGAGACAGCGTCGGCGGCAGACTGGAAACTGCTGTGTACGGCTTTCCGGCAGGAGTTGGCGAGCCTTGGTTCGATACTCTTGAAAGTGTGCTTTCGCATATGATATTCAGCATCCCTGCTGTAAAGGGACTGGAATTCGGTGACGGTTTCGGACTTGCTGATATGAAGGGAAGTCAGGCAAATGACTCTTTCCGCAGCTGCGACGGCAAAGTTCACACTGAGACTAATCATAGCGGAGGAATCCTCGGCGGCATCTCAAATGGTATGCCAATAATATTCAGAACTGCCATAAAGCCAACACCGTCCATATATAAAGAGCAGCAGACCGTCGATATGCGTGACATGACCGATACTGCACTACAGATAAAAGGCCGCCACGACCCGGCGATAATACATAGAGCAAGAGTCGTGCTCGACAGTGCTGCGGCAATCGTTCTCTGCGACCAGCTTGCACTCCGTTTTGGTACTGACTGGCTTGCTGAGACAAATTGATCATTATATAAATATAGCTCCCGAAAGCGATCATACAACCGTTTCGGGAGCTTTCTTTACTTATTCAGTTCAAGTCTTTTGGACTTTAATTTGAGTATTCGTTTTACGCTTTGATTTATACGTTCTTCTGATATTTGTCCGGATTTGACTGCGTTTTCAAGACCTGTGAGTGCAGTTTTGAAGTCATCTGGCATAAGGAGTATATCAGCTCCGGCTAAGACCGATTTTACCGCAAGTTCATCCGAAGGATAGATCTTAGCTACGGCTGCCATAGAGAGAGAATCTGTAATGACCACACCGTCATATTCAAGCTTTCCACGAAGTTCGTCAGTTATCATGGATATTGATATTGATGCAGGCACAGAGTCGAAAGCTGTCATTGAGATGTGACCTACCATGACCATATCTGCACCGGCTTCGATTCCGCTTACAAATGGGAGATACTCGTTATTTTTCAGTTCTTCCGCAGTTTTAGCTGATGTTGCTGTACTTACATGGGTGTCCTCAATGGTATCTCCGTGACCGGGGAAGTGTTTGAGTGAGCAGTATACACCGCCTTCATTGAATCCCTTTACGGCAGCCGATACAAGCTTTGCAGCTTCCTTGAAATCGTTGCTGTATGCTCTCTGACCTATCACAGTATTCTCTGGATTTGTCCATGTATCAGCAACGGGAGCAAAGTCGAGATTGAAACCGAGTTCCGATATATCCTTTGCGATAGTATAAGCGTTGCTGTATGCGGCAGCATCGCCCTGATCTTTGTAAGTGAACATAGGCTGAAAAGCGGTAGTACCGAGCTTTTCTGCACATCTTGCAACAGTGCCGCCCTCTTCATCAACTGCATAGAACAGAGGTATACAGCCTATTTCTTTTTCGATAGCCTTTGCATCACGCAGCATCGAGCGTGTTTGTTCAACGTCTTCAAGGTTGATGCTGAAATAGATAAGTCCGCCGACAGGATATTCAGTAAGACTTGCTTTAGTAGCTTCACCGGACGCTGTGACCGCATCGAAGCCTGTAAGCGACTCCGGAGTTATTATGAACATCTGACACAGTTTCTCACGAAGACTCATATTGGCAATGATGTTATCGATCTTGTCAGATTCGGGGTCAACAGGTTCAGTAGGTTCAACCTCATCGGCAGTGGTCGTTATCTCCTCTGTAGCAGCTTCTGTAGCTGCGGCAGTTTCCGTTTCTGTATTATTTTGACTTTCCGGCGAACTACTGGTGCTGCTGTTTTTATCGGCGTTTTTTATGAATTTAAATCCAACAGCTATCACAAGTAAAAGTGCAGCAATGCATATCAGAGTAAGGATTTTGAAAAGTGATCCGTTTTTTGAAGATCCAGACATAGTAAAGCTCCATTCTTTTGTTATTTATCTATTTTACATTTTAACATTTTTGTCGTTCGATGTCAATTGCATATTAAGGATATATGTTTAAATTATATTGTTTTGCTTATTATTGCTACCCACAATTAACCGTGACCTTTTTGCTCAATAATTTTTTGTTTCAATTTTTTATCTTGACAAATCAGTTGAACTGGAGTAAAATATTAATATAGATTATTATTGCTTCTTTCAGGGTGAAAAAAATGGATAAATATTCGTCCTTCTCATGCACCTGTACGGGTGCTTCACATATGGCTCGTGAGCTTATATGTCAGGACTATTCTGCTGAATCGAATAACGATGACTTTGTGTTTGCGTCTACAGCTGACGGACATGGAAGTCAACAGTACCTCAGAACCGAAAAAGGCTCAGAATTCGCTGTTCAGGCTGCATATGAATGTGCAGAGGAATTTGTTGAAAGCCTTAAAGGAGCTGAGGATGTTCTTGCTGACCCTGACAAAAGATTCTCTCTGTTTGAACAGCTGTGGAAAAGTGTTGTCGAGCGTTGGAATGAGCTTATATTCGAGGACTTCAGCGAGCATCCGTTTACCGGTGAAGAACTGGAGCGTATACCTGAAAGATACAGCTATTACCGTGAAACTTATATGTCTGGTGAGTATAAGGACGCTTATGGAACTACACTTGCTTTTGCGGTCGTTACCGAAAGCTACGCTTTTTGTATGCAGATCGGTGACGGCACCTGCGTTATCATAACTAAGGACGGCGATGCAGAAGAACCGGTCCCGAAAGATGAGAGGTGTCATGATAATATCACTACTTCTATGTGTCAGGATGAAGCCGAAAAACTTGCCAGATGTGCGTTCTTTGCAGGAGATGATATTCCTGCGGCTATATTCTTAGGTACGGACGGTATCGATAATTCCTATTGGGATCGCCGTCTGCTCTGGGATTTCTATAAGGGACTTGCGTTTGACCTCAGTCAGAATGGTCTGGACGAAGGCTTCAATCAGCTCACCGCCTTTCTGCCGGAGCTTTCAAGACTTGGAAGCGGTGACGATGTTTCGTGTGCAGGCATCTATGACTCGGAGATGCTCCTGAAATGTGAGGATAAACTGAGGACAGCTGAAAATGACGAAGATGATTCTGATGATGTTCAGGATGATGAGGAATAATTTAATATGATTATGAAGCACTTATGATTTTGGGGTCATAAGTGCTTTTTTATTATTAACTAATTAGAATAATGGTTCGTTAGAACTGTTTTAAGTATGAAGATTAAAAAATATTTTTGAACTTTTTTGGTTTGATAAAAAATGAATGTTATAAGTGACTGAAATTTATCTATAAATAATAATTTCCGATTTTGAGATTGTATACAAGATTGTGTTTTTTGTAGCGTTTATAACAAATGGTGTTGAAAATGAAGCGATAGGTCAGAAGCTTAAATGTAGTTAATTTTTGGCTTAAAATAGAAGGATTATTAGGCTGATATACTTAAAGTTTAGACGTGTACACATTGTAATATGTCGAAAAATAATTTAAGCTCCAAATTGTTTAATACAGATAAAAATGCTATGTCAACTTAGATCTAACTTTTAGAGACTTTTTATGATTATTGCGATTTTTGCCTATTTTAGGTTGTTTTCTCATTGACAACAAGATTCTTTGATGATAAAATTTACTTGTTTAGTTAAAAATAGGATGAGCATGAAAAGGTGTGATAGGCAGAGAATTAATTCAAAAAGAACTTTGAAATGTATCAAAAGTGACATTTGTCATGTGCTATTGTGACTTATGACACTATGAATGTGAACTTGGACTGTGTATAATAATTTTTAGAAAAAGTTATTGACATATAATTGAGTGTGTGATATAATGAACATATGACCAAACAATCATGTAAAAGAGTTAAGGATTTTTTAATATTTACCTTGCTATACTTGATTTGTAGTTAAGATTTTTTTAAGAAAATAATTAAGTGTTTTTTTAGATTTTATATTTATAATTATAGATATACTTTAGCTTACAATTTTTATTGTAATAATATAACTAAATTTCAGAAGGTGATGTCAATGTAAAGCTTGGATATATTTTTACTATAATAAATGTACTATTATATGAATTGGAGATTGAAAGATGTTAAAAAAACTAATCGCAAGTACACTCAGTGCAACATTCCTATGTTCATCAATAATGCTCGACCGTATTATTGATACACCGATCGTTCGTGATCTTCCATTAGCAGATGGGACACAAAGTTTAAGTAACAATGAAAGCAATGACAAAGCCATTTCTAACGGTCAATATGATCTTAAAGCTACCAATTCTCTTGGCAGCTATATCACTAACATGGCAGCTGACCATAATTCTAATAACAGTGTAGCTGCTGCTCCGTTATCTACTGACGGAAGATTTGAAGTAAGTTCTCTCGAATATGATAATGTCACAGGTGATATATCTATTTGTTCTTCTCAGACTTCTGCGTGCAATGTTGAGGTATCTTTCTTCAATGATGAGACCGGCGAACTGAGTTTTAAGGTCTCTCAGCCTGTTGAAGCTGGTGATTATGTCAAGACTAATGCTAAAGCCGACTTATCCAAGCTGCCGCAGTTCTATAAGATCAATGCTCAGCTTGTTGACAAAATGGGAAATCCAATAAGTAACGTTTTCCATGAAAATAAGTATACTCAGAAGATTCAGGAGATAATTGCTACCGATATTCATGATTTCGAGCCGGAGCAAGTCGTAAATCTTGATGAAAGTGAGCAGACTAACTTCCTCGTTCTTAATGAGAAAACTATAAAAGCAGAAAGTTCAGAGACTGAAAATACTCTCGTTTCTGCTGATTATGAGAATAATGTTTTCGTATTCGATAATGTGGATGATACCTTACAGAATCTTCAGGACGGCGACCTCTTCTACATTCAGCCTACTGAAAAAGATATTATCGCTATCTCTGTAGATGATATTTCTATAGATGACGGTAAGGCTACAGTTTCTGGTTCGCCTGATATTGAGGAGATGTTTGATGCTATTAAAATAGATTCATCCGTTGCAAAAGAAATAGAATATGATACTACAAATGCTGATAGTAGTATAACTTTTCCAGATCATCCTAACGAAAATAAGTTTACATATGAAAATGGAAAGCCTTTAAATTTTCAAATCAACAGAAAAAAACTCTTTGAATTAGATTATAGTTCGGATGATTCAGATGAATTTACGTTGTTTAATAATTTGTATGATATTATTAAACCAACAATAGGAAAAGAGTGGGAAACGAGTTCAGAAAATGTAAAGACTAAAATTGACGGTGATTGTTCGTTAGTGATTGAACATCATTTTAGTTGTTATTATTTTTGGAATACTTTAGAAATTGAATTTACAATAACTCCTAATTTCACTTTAAATTTATTTTTAGGAATAGATATTGAGAATGATTCTGATACTTTAGGTGAATTTTTAAGTAAAAGGAGCAATGAATTCAAGGCGAATTTATGTGCAATTTCAATCGTAACAGAAATACCAGGTATATTAATTTCAATGGAGCCTAAGTTGAAGTTTGAATTTTCAGGAGGAATAAAAGTTGAAATAAAATATGCACCGACAATAGGTTTTAGTTATGATAATGATGATGGATTTGAGCCAATTAATGATATTTCAGAAAATGAAGATGGTGAAGAACAAAAGCATTGTGATGTGAAAATAGCCGGAGAATTATTTTTTGGTGTAGAACTTAATCCAGGTTTTTGCCTCTTTGATGATGATATAGCTAAAGCAGGATTAAAAATTGATATTGGAATCAAAGTAGAGTATGAAGCTAAAAATGATACAACTCCAAATATTAAAAAATCCTATTCATCATCAAAACGAGTTATGAAACCCAATATAAATGTAATTGAAGATTCTATACATGATTGTTTTTCTTGTTTTGAAGGTTCAGCAAAATTTGTTGTTACTATTGAATTTGATATTGAAATACTTGGACACGGAATTAATACAGGAGTTAAATTGGAAATTGAAACAGACCCATTTTGGGAATTTCACTTTTCTTTAAATCCTTTTTCTTTAGGTAAAGGGAAAGAATGTGATAATTATAAATATAAAGCAAAATTTAAAACGTATGATGATGATACATCTGCTCCAATCATGGGGTTAACGGTAACTATTGAGAATATTTCAATTAATACAAATTCACAAGGTGATGCCAAATTATTCTGTGATAATGGTAAATATAATTATACAATAAAAGATGGTGATAAAGTAGTAAAAACAGGAAGTTTCATAATAGACGACTCGCAAACAAATATAAATTTAGGATTTAAAGTGAATATAGATAGCGAAGGAAAAAGAAATCTTACTTATTCAGTTGAGAATTCCCTTCAAGGACCAAAACGACCAACTACAACACAAACAACGACAATAAAAACAACAACTACTACAACGACAGTAAAGCATCCAGAACACCAGATTATTCAAAGTATAAAACTTGGTGATAGTATAGGTGGACTTGTTTATCCTAACGGTTATGTTTACATATATGGTTCAGGAGAAATGTACGATTTTGATGGTGGAACTCCTTTTAAAAACATTAAAGATATTAAGATCGTTTACTTTGATAGTGTTGATTCGGAACACGGCAAATACATCACAAGCATAGGCAACCATGTATTTGACGGAGCTGAAAATCTTGATGTAGTGTATTTATCTAATCAAATAAAAAGAATAGGTGATTTTGCTTTCAAAGATTGCAAGAATTTAAAATGGTTCAGATACGGCGGATTTACCGACGAAACAGAGACATTTAATTTACCTACAGAGCTTATCAAGATTGGAGATAATGCATTTAAGAACTGTCAAAATATAAAATTTACAACAGAAGAACTTCCTGGATCATTGGAATATATTGGAAATGAAGCATTTTTCAGTTGTGGAAAGATAGAATCAATTATAGTCCCAGACAATGTAACAACTATAGGTACAGAGGCTTTTTGTAACTGTACATCTCTAAAAAAAGCAGTAATAGGAAAAGGCGTAACCTCAATAGGAGCCCAGTCATTCAAAAACTGCATTGCACTTGAAGATCTGACTCTTCCTTTTGCAGGACTTGATAGCAATTTATCTGCTCCTGCAATAAAATTATTTAGTCGTGGCAAAGATGGTTATAAAGAGACTTACAATAGCAGATATTCTGATGGTATAGAATATTATGTTCCAGAATCACTTAAATCTATCACTATTACTGGCGGCGAAACGATTCCTGATAATGCTTTCTATGGAATGAGTTCTTTAACATCAGTTACAATTCCAGATAATGTTACAGAAATAGGTGAAAACGCTTTCTATAATTGCTCCAAGCTTGAAACATTTAAACTTCCCTCCAAGCTTATAAATATAAAGAATTATGCATTTAAGAATTGTCAAAATATCATATTTACAACAGAGAAGCTTCCTGGATCATTGAAATATATTGGAAATGAAGCATTTTTCAGTTGTGGAAAGATAGAATCAATTATAGTCCCAGACAATGTAACAACTATAGGTACAGAGGCTTTTTGTAACTGTACATCTCTAAAAAAAGCAGT
>JAFRXL010000041.1 GCA_017441505.1 Ruminococcus sp. | reverse complement strand
CGGTCGAGAAATACGGTGATATGCTGTATAGGATAAGCCTGCTTATTCTGAAAAACACTGCCGACGCAGAAGACGCTGTGCAGGAGACCTTCATAAAATACTTCACGAAGGCACCGGAGTTCACAGACGCAGAACATGAAAAAGCATGGCTCATCACTGTAGCCACAAACAGATGCCGCGATATGCTCAGATATCGTTCACGCCACGAGACTGAGAGCGAGGAGGTTCTGAATACATACGCTGTTGAGAAAAGCGACAGCGGAATACTTGAGGCTCTTATGGAGCTCTCCGACAAATACAGGATAATAATGATACTGTTCTATGTTGAACAGTACAAGATAGACGAGATCGCGGATATAACAGGAGTAAGCGTTTCGGCAGTAAAAATGCGCCTGTCAAGGGGCAGGAAGCTGCTGGAGGAGAAATACAGAAAGGAGTATATGTAGTATGGATAAGAAGCTCAGAAATGCGGCTGAAAAGATAACAATGCCCGAGGATATGAAAGAGCGTATCATAAAAGCCTGCGAAAACATAGACAAAACGAACATAGAGCGCATCGATAACGACGGCTATACCGAAGTCGTAAGCGGTACCGAGCGCATTAGCAGAAGAAACAACATTATCCGCGTAGTCAGCGCTGCTGCAGCCTGTGCAGTTCTTGCCGCCGGCATAGGAACTACGGGAGTGCTTCTCCATAAGAATCACAGAAGCCAGTTGGCAGACAGTGACGTCGTTGATGTGACCGAACAGCTGTCCAGTCCTTTCGGTGACTTCACCAAGGTGGACTTCAATTTTTATCTTTTTGACGAAAACTACGATGGATACTCAGACGAGACCTATGCTGAACTTGCCGATTTCTTCAATAGTTTCAACTGGGGCGAAGAGTATGAGAATGCAGAGGGCAGAGAGTTTCAACAGGATTCTCCGAACAGATACGGCGCGATAAACTGGGAAGATGACAAGGGCAGCAGTTCTGTTACCATAGAAAAGGATGGTTTTGTCAGCTATAGGAGATGTGTTTTCAGTAAGGAAAATGGAGAAAGATCCATTGACATCGCCTTGACCAAGTACTACATAATAGATTTTGAAGCCTTCGATAAGGGGATAAAGGAAATAATCGGCAACGACGGATCAGAGTCAGCTGCCGAAGCCGGAATATCACCTTTCGGCGATTTTACCGCATTTGACTTTGATCTTCAGTCAGGTGTCTGGAACTATAATAAGAGTACAAGTGCAGCGATATATACGGAGCTGGCAGATTTCCTCAACACCTTCGACTGGGGCGAGCCCGTGGAAGACACGAGTGGCAGAGGGGATGAAATTGTTGTTACTGATTATGCTTATAGCATTTCGTGGGAAGAAAACAGAGTCGTTTCGTGGCTTTATATAGCAGATGACGGGTTTGTTTCCTACTCTGCAAATAAATATTCCGAGGACTATCTGACTTCGGAAGAGGTCGAAAGAAGGTCATACAGCATAGATTTTGAAGCCTTTGACAAAGGGCTGCAAAATATTCTTGCTCAGGATGTGTACATCAGTCAGGAGGAGGCGGACAGACTTCTCAGCGGTTCCTTCGTATTATCCGAGCTGAACGATAGTAATAACGTCAGGATAGAACCCGATAGGGCGGAAGCAAAGGAAATGCTCAATGAGTTCCTTAGGGACGGCTTTATCTATATGCTGAAAAGAAGTGTACCTGATAATGCTTCCGAAGGATACAATTTAAAATATAGCGTGATGCTTGAATTTAAGACCGACGATGGTCAAAGGCACACTGAAAACTTCACTATTTATGAAAATGGTGTTGTGAGCAGCAGCGAGTATATGGGTACTGGCAACGATCTTTTACCTTACACTGCGGATAATTATTCTATCAATATCGAGGAATTTGAGAGCAGACTGAGTGGGATACTCGGGGATGATGAAAGTTTGGCAAAAAATGAGTCGGATTCAGGTGAATTTGATATTTCCGAGTATATGAAGTCTGTCGATGCGGACGTGGAGAAGTATTTGAGCCAATATCCTGATGTAAAGTTAGTCGTTAGTGTTTCAGATGGAAGGGATAACGAGCTCTCGGCAGCTGATGCGGAGAAGGCAAAAAAGCTTGAGAATTATTTAATAAGCGAATTTGAAACAGAGCTAAGTTTAGAGGCAGGAAAATATGATGGATCCGAAGAAAAACATGACGTATACGGGATAAAATACAGATATATGTCGGGTGGAAAGGAGGTATTCGGAAAATACTACAATATATTAGGGGACAATACAGTAGTCCGCTCTGATTGCAGATATGGAGAAACAGATGATGAGTGGAGTGGTCCGTTCTCTTATACTTTAGATAGTAAAAGCTTTTACGATAAGATGGCTGAATTTGGTCTTTAATAAACAAGACCGCACATCAAGGGCGGTACTAATATAGAAGATTTACAGTTTATTATTGAGGAGGACCCTTTTGAAAAAGGGTCTCTCCTCAAACTCCTCCCCTAAAACTTTCAGCATTAAATTTAGCCCCAACAGGGCGCTCTCAGTATTATTACTGATTTTCACATCTTGTGTGGGGCGCCCTGTTGGGGCTAAATTCAGTTATAAAGTATTTGGAAAAAGGGGGATTGGGGGAAAAGAACCTTTCCTCAGAAAGGTTTTTTCCTCCAATAATTACATATGAACTTCTATATAAGTACTACTCTTACGGGCT
>JAFRXL010000040.1 GCA_017441505.1 Ruminococcus sp. | reverse complement strand
GGTGCTTATGGCAATGAGGTCACACCCGTTCCCATTCCGAACACGGAAGTTAAGCTCATTTACGTCGATGATACTCGGCTGGTGACGGCCCGGAAAAGTAGATCAGTGCCGGTACAATAAAGATTGATCGGAAGTCATACGGCTTCCGATTAATTGTATAAGGGCCAATAGCTCAGTTGGTCAGAGCATCCGGCTCATAACCGGACGGTCCGGGGTTCGAGTCCCTGTTGGCCCACCATCCCTCTTAGGCTTCTAAGAGGGATTTTTTATTTGCTCCGTAAAGGAGCTTTTTTGTTGCAATTTAAGTGTGAATGTGCTATAATTGATTAAATAATGAAAGTAAGGTGTTAAATTGTTTATCGATAATCTAATATTTAGTCTCAATGCAACAGTACCAGTTTTTCTTATAATGGTATTTGGTTGGTTTGTAAAAAAGTGGGGACTACTGGACGATCATTCGACGGCACAGATCAATAAATTTGTTTTCCGGACTATGCTGCCTGCACTCCTTTTTATGGACTTATCGGAAGCGGATTTCCGTGAAGTCTGGGACACAAAATTTGTACTTTTCTGTATAATAGTCACTCTTATATGCGTTGGAATTGCAGTTGGTTACTCGATGTTTTTCAAGGACAAAAACGAGCGTGGAGAGATAATACAAGCGTCCTACAGGAGCAGTGCTGCGGTGCTTGGAATTGCATTCGTCAACAACATATACGGAAAATCAACAATGGCAGCTCTGATGATAGTTGGAACTGTGCCGATCTATAATATAATTTCAGTGATCATCCTCTCGGTCACATCGGAAGAAAATAAAAAAAGCGGCTCACTATTGAAAAGTACCCTTAAAGGAATTGCGACAAATCCGATAATTCTTGGAATAATCGCAGGCATAAGCTGGTCGCTAATTGGAATAGAACAACCGGTCATAATGTCAAAATCAATATCCTATCTCGGCAATATGGCAACTCCGCTCTCGCTGATAGCTCTTGGAGCATCATTCAAGTTTGAGGAGGCAAAAGGTAAACTGCCGGTGACAGCAGGTATCGCATTCATAAAACTCGTGCTGTTCTGTAGCATTTTTCTGCCGGTAGCGGTCTCAATGGGATTCAGAGGTGAGAAGCTGATAGCGATACTCATAATGCTCGGCAGTGCGACGACCGGTAGCTGCTTTGTAATGGCAAAAAATCTCGGTCACAAGGGAACTATCACGGCATTTGCGGTCATGCTGACCACTCTGTGCAGTGCATTTACACTGACCACATGGCTGTTTATTTTAAAGAGTTTCGAGTACATATAATATTGCTCACGAAACTAAAACCTGTCTTATGGAAAATTTTATTTGCCGAAGCAAAAAAAGCTCACCCCAAAGCGTTAAATCGTTTTGGAGTGAGCTTTTTTATTGGCGACTTTTCAACAGTCTTGAATTAAATGTTGAAAAGTCAGCCGCAAATTTCAACAATAGCCTCAGCCATAAGCTCGGCATTCAGAATTAGTTCGTCGATTGTGATGAATTCTTCCGGAGAATGCATATTGTGATCGGTATTTGGGAGCTCCGCACCGAAAGCGACTCCGCCCTCTATCTCGTGGACGTAAGTGCCGCCGCCAATGGCTATACATCGACCTTTGTCGCCGGTAACACGTTCGTACACCCTGAGAAGTGACTGGACAAATTCGCTGTTTCCGTCAGTGCAATGAGGCTCTACGCCCTCGCAGGAGTCGATATTGAAACCAGCCTCACGGAGTTTTCCACATATTATTTCACTTATTTCAGCTTTAGTGCGGTCGATAGGGAAACGAATGTCGACTGCACCGCACAGACGAGAGTTTTCAACATTCAGCATCGAGAGCACGCAGGTCATGCTGCCGGAAATTGGGTCAGAGAAGCCAAGTCCGCAGCTTTTTCCGTCAAACTCACCGTGAGGGAACATCTCCGAGAGCTTATCCAGCAGAGGGTGAAGATTCCCCTGTATACTGAGGAATTTTGTGATTGCATTTTCTCCCTTCTCCGGAGTTGAGGCGTGAGCCGACTTGCCGATGTAATCATCAGCGTCATCGGAGCATACAGCCGGTACAGCATTGACTACAGTTCCGCCATGTACCGGAATACCGCTATATTTCGCAGAAAAATAGACTCTGAGCATACCCTTTTCGACATTGATAACAGGGTACTCGCCGTCCGGAGTGAACACCATAGGCGGGAGCTGACGCTTTGAGCGGTAGTAAGCAAGGTCAGCCGAGCCGTTTTCCTCGTTAGTGCCGAATATAAGGCGGACTCCCTTTTTAAGAGGTATACCAAGCTCCCGGACCGCCTTAGCTGCCCATAAAGCCGCTACAGCCGGACCCTTATCGTCGATAGTGCCACGTCCGATGAGCTTCCCTGTAGCGTCGTCACGACGCATTATATAAGGGTCAGCGAGCCAGCCGGTGCCCTCCGGAACAACATCGAGGTGCGAGAGTATAGCGAGCTGAGGTTCAAGGTCATTTAGGTCGGCGGAGCCAGCGTAGTTTTCAACATTCTCCACAGCAAAACCGAAGCTCCTGCATTTATTCAGCATCAGATCAAGAGCTTTAGCAGGTTCAGCTCCGAATGGAAAGTCTCCCTCAGCCTTGCCCTGAACGCTCGGAACAGCGACGAGTTCACTTAAAAAAGCGATCATTTCCTCTTTATGTTCTTCAAGATAATTTCTGATATTACTCATTGTGTACTCCTTTATAAATAGGTAAACAAAAATCCGCAGTATCGCTACTGCGGATTTTTGCACATGGACAGCTGCCCACGCAAGAAAGAAAGGATAAATATGAAAAGATTTATCAGTTTACAATAGCCTTCTCTGTTTCCTTATCGAAGATATGGATTCTGTTAGGATCGATAGCAACCTTGATGTCGTCACCAGGTCTTGCTGTAGATCTTGGGCTAACTCTTGCTGTAAGAGAAACGCCTTCACAGAGGAGGTAGAGGTATGTCTCAGCACCCATCATTTCTGTAATTTCAACGTTACAATCGATTACACCTGTTGTAGCGTTAGAGAGGAACATTTCCTCATCGTGGATGCTCTCTGGACGAACACCGAGGATGATCTCTCTGCCAACATAGTGACCGAGCTCGTCGTTTACCTTAGACTCAGGAACGATTATCTGGTACTTAACGCCTCTTGATGTCTTAGTATCGTTAGAACCGAATTCAACGATATACTGACCATACTCTTCCTTGAGAGTAGCGTCGATGAAGTTCATCTGAGGTGAACCGAGGAATCCTGCAACGAACTTATTAACAGGGTTCTCGTAGAGGTTCTGAGGTGTATCGATCTGCTGAACGAAACCATCCTTCATACAAACGATTCTGTCACCCATTGTCATAGCCTCTGTCTGGTCATGAGTTACGTAGATGAATGTTGTACCGAGCTTCTTGTGGATCTTAGAGATCTCAGTTCTCATCTGAGCACGGAGCTTAGCATCGAGGTTTGAGAGAGGCTCGTCAAGTAAGAATACCTGCGGGTCACGAACTATAGCACGTCCGAGAGCCACACGCTGTCTCTGACCGCCGGATAAAGCCTTCGGCTTTCTGTCGAGAAGGTGAGCTATATCGAGGATCTTTGCAGCTTCTTCAACGAGCTTTTTGATCTCATCTTTCGGAACTTTTCTGAGCTTAAGGCCGAATGCCATGTTCTCAAAAACAGTCATATGAGGATAAAGAGCGTAGTTCTGGAAAACCATCGC
>JAFRXL010000039.1 GCA_017441505.1 Ruminococcus sp. | reverse complement strand
GTTGATAACGATAACGTGATCTCCGCAGTCTACGTTGGGAGTGTAAGTGGGCTTGTGCTTGCCTCTGAGGATATGAGCAGCCTTAGCAGCAACTCTACCAAGCGGCTTACCCTCGGCATCGAGGATATACCATGTACGGCTTACTTCAGCCGGTTTTGTCAGTGTAGTTGACATATAATTTTCCTCCTGTAAAATATTTTCAGAACGGAAAGCGAGTACGGAAACAAGAGGCAGAACCTCTGACAACGGTCAGAAGCCGCTGCCTCTTGCTTCCCGAAAAAACGCCATTACCGTTTGCAGTGCAAGAATTATTATACACGATATAAAGGTGAATGTCAAGAGGTTTTTGCGGATTTTTTTAATATATACCCTGTTTTCTCTCACAATCGCTCTGTTTTTCTCTTAATCTCTCCGTTTCTCGCGTTTCATTTCAGTTTTTGAAGATAGAAAATCAAGCATTTATTCATGCGAATTGTGTGCAAAATATGCATAAAAGGCGGACTTTTGTCCGCCTTTTCAAGTTATTATTTGTACAGGAACACGATCTTTGATGATGACAGCCAGCTGCTTTCGTATTCCAGTTCGATCTCCTTTGCGTCTTTAGGAACTTCGTAGTATACTTTACCTTTAGCTTTTCTGCCTGATGATATAGTTGCGCTGAGATATTCATCATTGCTCCACATATATTCGCTGCAGCTGTTATCGTCTGCAAAACAGTTGAAATCAAGAGCACTTGCAAGCTTGTCGGAGTCTGAAATGTTCTCAAACTCAAATTCACAGAAGATGACCTTATTTCCGTCCTTGGGCTTGCTGAACTCATCATAGCCCGTATATTCGCCGCAGGAGAGATAGGATATTCTGAGGTTTTTTGTTTCTACTATGTCTCCGACGCTGTATTTTTCCTGAGCGGAAGGCTCTTCGCCGGCTTCTGATTTCTCGGATTCAGCTACCTCTCCGACCTTTGAAGCTCTGCCTTCATCAACACAA
Source organism: Ruminococcus sp. (assembly GCA_017441505.1). Lineage (GTDB taxonomy): Bacteria > Bacillota > Clostridia > Oscillospirales > Ruminococcaceae > Ruminococcus. Next base: position 740 of record JAFRXL010000039.1, on the reverse strand, counting down.
CTTGTACTTGCAGCCAATGTGCAGCCTGCGAGGAGTGCAAGCAGGAGCTTTGTGACAGATATTGTTTTTTTATTCATAGGAGTACCCCCTTTGTTTTTGGTAACTCAATTATAACACAGTGCAACTAAAAATGCAAGTAAAAATTACTTGCTATTTTAAGTGTATTATTCATAAAAAATATAGGGTATGATTTTAATATACTATTAATATTGGGGTGAATAATAAAATGTTTGAAATTAAGAAGCCAACATCATCAAATAAAACTATCCGTATGCCTGATAATCTTATTGAAAAGCTTGAAAAACTGGCGGGAAAGCATGATATATCTTTCAATCAGCTTGTCGTACAGTGCTGCGAGTACGCTCTTGAGAATATGAAGTCGGAGGAGAAAAAATGAATCCGACATCTCAAATAAGGTGGCAGTCGTTTATTGCTGAAAACTGACCGATTTCCATAGGATATCACTGATGTCTTGCCAATTATTGCTCATTATACCGTGGTCTCATTGACTTATTTGTGCAATTGTGCTACAATGAAGGTACAAAAATTTATTTTTGGAGGAATTTACTATGAAAGGAAAAAACTTCAGCAAACTGATTGCAGGCGTTATGGGTGCAGCCATGGCGTTCACAGCATCAGTTCCGGCTGTACACGCAGTAGCACCTGCAGATGCACAGCTGACAAACAAAGTGACCGCTGCTAAGGAAGGCACCGTCGTTTACGAATGTGATTTCGAGAGC
>JAFRXL010000038.1 GCA_017441505.1 Ruminococcus sp. | reverse complement strand
TGAGCACGGAGCTTAGCATCGAGGTTTGAGAGAGGCTCGTCGAGGAGGAATACCTTAGGTGAACGAACGATAGCACGACCGAGAGCAACTCTCTGTCTCTGACCACCGGACATAGCCTTTGGTTTTCTGTCGAGGAGGTGTGAAAGGTCGAGTATCTTAGCAGCTTCGTTAACCTTTCTCTCTATTTCATCCTTAGGAACTTTACGGAGCTTGAGTCCGAAAGCCATGTTATCGAAAACAGTCATATGCGGATAAAGAGCGTAGTTCTGGAAAACCATCGCAATATCTCTATCCTTAGGAGCGATGTCGTTAACGAGACGATCGCCTATATAAAGTTCACCTTCTGAGATCTCTTCAAGACCTGCGATCATACGAAGAGTTGTTGACTTTCCGCATCCGGAAGGTCCAACGAGAACGATGAATTCCTTATCTCTTATCTCTAAATTAACATCTGAAACAGCAACAACGCCGCCCGGATATTTCTTATAAATGCCTTTAAGTGTTAAGCCTGCCATTTAGTCCAGTCCTCCAGTTCAATATTTCTTGCCGATATCTCTAAACAGTATCAGCTATATTAATATAATACCAAATTTTCATAAATATTTCAAGATGCTAAATTGACAAAGTTATAATTATATGTTTATTAGATTTGCCGAAAAAACTTCCGGAAAATCGGCACAAATCCGCTCAAAAACAGGTTGGACGAATAAGTTTTCAACATCTTTGTGCAATAATTCCATACACTCTCCTAAAGCCAGTTTTTCGGGCAAAACAAGGCTGCCGAGCGAAAATCTCATCAAAATTTCTACATGATTGCCAACAGCTGCGAACATTCTTTTAACTTGATGATATTTTCCCTCGTAAAGCTGAACAAAAGCCAGTTTATCGCAGTATTCTGAGCTTTTCACTTCTGCGGGGAGACAGGTCTCGCCGTCAGCCAATTTAATACCTTTTTTGAATATGTCAACATATTTGCTTTCATATGGTCTGGCAAGTTTCACAATATAAATTTTGGGAATATGGCTTTTCGGCGAGAGCATCCGATGTGCCAATTCACCGTCATCTGTGATAAGGAGTGCCCCTATAGAGTCCTTATCGAGCCTTCCGGCAGGGAACATTCCTTTTGTGCGTATTTCCGGCGGTATCAGTTCAAGCACTGACGGACCTTCGGTACTTTCAGTTGAGCTGACATATCCCTGAGGCTTGTTCAGCAAAATATATTTATGCTTATCACCTGAGAGCAGTCTGCCCTGAACTGAAACGGAATCTGTATCGGGGTCGATCTTTAAATCAGATTTTTTAACAGTATTTCCGTTAACTGAAACAGCACCCTTAGCGGTAAGCTGTTTTATCTGGCTGCGTGAAAATTCTGTACGTTCGGAAATGAATTTATCAAGACGTATCATCGGCATAGTATCACCTTTCGGTATAAATTAAATGTATGTCTGAATATAATTATTCAGAGCGATGTGTTAAAAAGGTGTTGATTCCTTTAGGGGAAGCCCTCTCGTGCAGGGCTTCCCCTCTTCAAAAACAGTCCACCGGACTGTTTTTGAATTCACCCTTTGCGGAGCGTTTTGCTGTTATATGCGGGGCTTTGCCCCACACCCCACAAGGGCTGTCAGCCCTTGACCTGACCAAAGGGTTGCAAACCCTTTGGAATCCCTTAATTTTGGTTATCATTAATATTTTAAATTTTTGCAATAAATTTGTCTGAATATAATTATTCAGATTTGAAATCAAGGAGGAGCATATGAAAAAGCGAGTATTTGTATTAGCTGCTGTTATAGCAGCGGCGGCAGTATTGATAATTACAGCAGAGCATAAGAAGTCCGTGACTGATTCAGAGCCCTCTGACGAACCGCCGGCGGCAACCGTTACTGAGCGGATAGACTATTTTGCTCTGCACGGCTGGGAGGTCGAGGAAGTTGCGGCAAAGGACATAGTTATACCGGAGGAGTTTTCATCTGCATATGAAGAATACGTTCGTATGCAGGATAAACAGGGACTTCAGCTAAGAAAGTACGCCGGACGAAATGCGAAGCTGTATGTATATGATGTAAAAAATTACAGCCCCGATAGCCGGAAAATGCTTGCGGAGCTGCTTGTCTGCGATGATATTGCGGTTGCATCTATGGTCTACAGCGAGGACGGAGGCAGTCTCAGGATGCCTGTGAGCTGACCTCAGTTAGCTTTATTCTCGTCAAATTCGCTAATGACCGCAACAAAGCTTGCTATATCAGTAAAATCCTTATAAACGGAAGCGAAGCGGATATATGAGATAGGGTCTATTTCACGGAGTCTGTCGAGGACAATATTTCCTATCTCTTCTGATTTGATGACTGTTTTAAGTCTGTCGGCACAGTAATTCTCTACATAGTCAGCAATATCGTCGACCTGAGCTTTAGTTACCGGACGCTTTTTTATCGCAGTAAATATACCTTTTATGAGCTTCTGCTTATCGAACTGTTCAAATCCGCCCGAGCGTTTTTCGACCATAAGCAAAGGCTTTTCTATAGCTTCATAAGTAGTGAATCTTCCGCTGCATTTAATACATTCTCTGCGGCGGCGAATTTTATCATCTGTTGGGCGTGAATCTATGACCTTTGAGTCATCGAAACCGCAGTAAGGACATTTCATATTTTTATCTCCCTGCCGTAAGGCGAAGTCATTTTGTTGAGAATATTATAGCTTGTGATAAGCTCGCTTATCGGACCGAAATTATTGCGGTAGAGTTCAAGTATGACATTGCAATCTGGGTTCAGCTCTGCGAGCTTTTTGAAGAAGCGTCTGAAATCGAATCTTCCCTTGCCGATAGGCAGGCAGTCGCCGAGTTCACTTGAATCGCTTATATGAACGTGAGCGATACTTTTTCCTGCTGCTTCAAGGAATCTGAAGGGGTCTTCACCGGCACGTATAGCCTGTTTAGTGTCGAGCACGAAGGCGAATTCATTTCCGAGCATACCGGCTACTTCTTTAATATAAGAGGACGATTTGCTCTGACATCTTGAAACATTTTCAAGAGCAACGGTAACACCGTTTTCCTTGCCCACACGGAAAAGTCTGCTGTAGCGTTCGCAGAAAAGCTCGTTCGAGCGGACGTACTTACCGCCGTGGAGCACGAATATCTCGGCACCGGTCATGTTCATGAATCGGAAGTAATACTTATAGTATTCCAGAGCGTCTTCGATGCGTCTTTCGTAATCGGAGAAGAAAAACAGCTGTTCCATTTCACTTGTGAAAGGGTGAAGTGAGACGCAGTTAACATCGAAGCGTTTAAGCAGATTAGCCATACCGTGAGCGAAGCTTTTTTTCAGCTCAGAATGGGTATTTATGAAGATTTCAACACAGGAGACCCCATTTACTGCGAGGTCATACAGACTTTCTTCCAGAAGTTTTGGGAAGAGACAAGCGGTAGAAACACCTGCGAGCATAAGGGCACTCCTTTCTTACATTCTGTATAAATATTATAACACATTCCCATAAAAAGTCAATAGAAACAAAGGCGGTAAATGCGGTTTTGTGAGTATTATCACTGGGGCATCTGCACTTGCTAAACAGTTTAATTTATGGTATAATGTGACTATAATATATACTGGAGGCTCTGATTTATGTTTCTGATGAAACCCGTTCCGATAATAAAAAAACTATTTGACAAATATTATGACAAGTTCCACATAGTTCTTGAAATATTCACCGATCTGCTTATCGTAATGACCTCAGCAATGATATTTCTTTACAGAGGCATAATACCGACAGTCATTGTTGGTGTTGCAGCATTCGGCATACACCTGTTCAGACTGCATCGTTTCATCCCACGCAATAATCTGTTGACCCACATCCTCATATTGCTTGCAGCAGTCGGCATATCGATATTACTCTACAGGAACAATTCTTTAGTATGGGCAATACCTATCAATATAATATCTCTTTATCTGACCTTATCAGCTCTTGCAGGAAGATGCATACCAAATATCAAAAAGAACAAGGATAAGTTAAAAATATCACTGCTCTCAGCCGCAGCTTTGAGTTTTATCGTGAATGTGTATCTTGTTACCGATACATTTGTCAACAATTTTTCAGACTTCAATTTCTACTATCAGCAGTTATACCCTACTTTGCTTTTTGACTTTGTGGCAGTGACCTCAGCCTTGACAGTAATACTTCTCTCGCAGTCGCCAAAGCACTTCAATATCGGCATATGCTTTATCATGGGAGGTACTCTTGCGACCTACATCCAGTATATGTTCATGAACAAGCGTCTCGACCGTCTTGGTATGCAGGCATATAACTGGAAAGACCAGATAGGATATTCCATATTTAATGGTATAGTGTGGCTTGCAATACTCGCAGTGCCATTTCTTATGATGAAATTCAACAATGGACTATGGAAGAAGCTGAAAACTATAGTTCCGGCAGTAATGCTTGCACTGCACGTAATAACAGTCGGCACAATGCTTGCCACATCCAAAAATGATATTTTCGGCAGACATAATCACTCGTATATGAATTCTGATGAGATGTACACAGTATCCGGCAAAAAGAATGTTATCGTACTTGTATATGACGCTGTCGATAACAAGTACATAAAAAAGGTCATGGACGAGAATCCGGATAAAATGCAGGGACTTGAAGATTTTACAGTCTATACTAATACTTGCAGCGTCTATGATTTCACAACAATGTCATTTGCACAGATGTTCTCAGGCATCGATTTCAACCCTGACCGCACCGGTGAGGAGTTCTTTGATGAAGCATGGAAGGGTGAAAAAGCTCAGAAATTCTACGGCGGACTTCACGATATGAATTACCGTGTGAATGCCTATAACATGAGCGGCGGAACTGCTTCATACTGGGAAGATATATACGATAATGCTACAGTAAGCGATAAACCTGTAAAACCTGTAGTTGAGACATTCTACAAGAAGAAATTCCAAAAGAGCGTCCACAGTCTTGAGCTTTACCGTGCACTTCCGTTTGCACTGAAAAGTCAGGTATCAGATGAGGATATGAACTTTGAAAATACGGTCATATTTGAATACGGCTATAAGAACTATGAAAATAGCGACTTCCTCAGTGACCTTGAACTTACCAAAGCTGACAACGACAGTAATTACTTCATTATCCAGCATACAGAGGGTACTCACTACCCCTGCGATACCTATGAGGAGCTTGATACCTGCTTTGACATTACACGTTCTTATATCGAACAGCTGAAAGAATTCGGAGTATATGATGATTCTGTTATAATAGTTACCTCTGACCACGGAGAGCACTCCGACGGTGAAGAGGGAGCAACTCCGATATTCATGATAAAAGAAGCGAATACTACTCATGAAAGTATGGAGACTAATAATGCTCCGATATATTTCACAGACCTGCTTTCAACTTTAGCTGTCAATGCCGGATTTGATAAGGAGTCTGCCGAAAAGTATTTCGGTAACTCTATTTATGACTTTGACGAGAACAGCGTCCGCAAGCGTTCATGGTACGAAAGAAGCGTAGACAGTGATTATCCAAAGGCGAAAATATATGGTCAGCAGGCTTACCGCTCGTCGTGTAATACTTTCTATGAGTATGCCTACGAGGGCGATGCTGATGACCTCGATGAAATGGTGAAAAGCGGCACTCCTACAGCAATCCACTCGATTAACGAATTTATACCATAAAACCCACAGCGTTTCGCTGTTCCTGTATCTTACGTGTGTCTATCGGGGCAAACCTTTCTGAGGAAAGGTTCTTCCCCGAACCCCTTTCCAAAGACTTTCAGAATGATTTTTCCCCATATAGGGTACTCCCATAGTATATTTACCGTGGGAGTTTTTTACTCTCTTGGAGTACCCTATATGGGGAAAAATGAAGCCGAAAGTTTTAGGAAGGGAGTTTGAGGGAGAACCCTTTTTCAAAAGGGTTTCCCTCAATAATATACGTAAGGAACAGGGAAAACAAAAACACTGCGGGTTTTTGATTATCTTACCACGACAGTTGCGGTTATGCTTTTATACTTTGACGAAAGCTCAGCTTCCGGACGCATATTTATCACGGGGTCGCCGTTAATATCGAAAAGAACTCTCTTTAATCTTGTATGTCTGCAAGGGTCATAAAGAGGGTCTTTATTATAAGTACCGCAGGTCTGAGAGTCGTGCTCAGCCGGACGTGCATGGTAGACTATGAGCAGGTCACCGTTTTCGTCACGCACGAAGCTGTTATGTCCCGGACCTGTAGGACCGTTAAGGTCGGCTGTAGAGAATACGGGATAATTCAGTTTTTTCCAGCTTTTTTCGTTCATAAGGTCGGCATTTATATCAGCTTCAAGCCGTCCCACGCAGTACTCCGAGCCTGTACCGGATGCCGAGAAGAAAACATATACCTTTTTGTCGGTTTTAAGTACCGCAGCACCCTCGTTTACACGGTTATTTACTTTCTCCCAGTTATATTCCGGTTTGGTGAGCAGAATAGGCTTTGAAATGAGCTTCCAAGGCTCTTTCGGGTCTATCTCAGCCATAAACAGGGATGAATCGCCCTTTATCTCTGCCCATATTACGTAGTGATGACCGTTATTCTCGAAGTAGGTCATATCGAGCGAGAAGTTAGCAAAGGACTCTGTATCACCGTATGAAGCCTGCATCTGACCGCATTCTGTCCAGTTTCCTGTATATGGGTCGCCGTCGCATTTAAGGACATACGGACGTATTGCCCAGATATTGTTACTTGCTCCGGCAGCAAAGAAGATATACCAGTATCCGTTTATATAGTGCATTTCCGGAGCCCAGATATGTTTTGCCATTATTCCGCTGGAGTGAGCTTTCCATATAGTTTTTTCCTCAGCAGAGGCAAGTCCGCCGACTGTTTCGCTTCTGCGAAGCACGATGCGGTCATAGCCCTTGTCCACACTGCCGTATGCCGGATAAGAAGCGGTGAAGTAGTAGTACGAGCCGCCGTTAACGATATATGGGTCAGCTCTTTCCTTTATAAACGGGTCGGAGTAGATGTCTGCGGAAGACCATAGTTTGCCGTGAACTTTATATACTCCGGGTCTTGAAGTGTCCACCTGACTTACTTCCGACTGATCCCATTTTACGCTCAGTTCATTTACACTGCCGTCGCTGTACTCAGCTTCAACAGTTGACGGCATGAAGGACTTAGCTCCGATTTTAGCGTGGACATTAACAGGCTTGACACCGGTATTTATCTGAGAAAGTCCGCTTGAAGGGTAGGCATTTACCAGTGCGTTGTACTGATCTCCGCTTATCGGTATGACGTAACCGTGTCTTGGAGTAAAGTCAAAACTATATGAGTTTCGGCTGACTGTCTTGAAGTTTTCGAGGTCAGTAGTCTCCTGCATAACATAGTAGCCGTTTCCGTAGGCATCAGACATCATCAGCCACTTGTCAGTGCCGATGAGATTATATATGTTAGGACCTTCAACACCTATATTGCCCTCTGAAACCTGTTTTATCTCCCTGTAAGGACCGTTTGCGTGGTCAGCTTCGGCAAGGTAGATACGCTTGTTTGTCTCATTCTTGTAGTACATATAGTACTTGCCGTTCTGATAGATTATATCCGAGTCTATAGCGTCATTTCCGTTTGAAGGAGCAAACAGTATAGCAGGCTGAGTATCGAAAGTCTTCATATCCTTGCTGTATGCATAGTACATGATAGTGCGGTCGTCACGTCCGGGGACTCTTGCGGCAAAGTAGATCATATACGCATCTTTTTCCGGATCGTATATTGCCTGAGGAGCCCACGCACGGTCGGCATTCATCATAAGCGGATATTTATTTGCTATTTCAATAACAGTATCGTCAAACCAGTGTACGAGGTCGGTCGATTTAGCAGTTATGATATTTCTGTTGCTGTTCCAGCCGAGAGAGGACTTCATATCTGTTGCGAGCATATAATAATAGCCGTCCTCGCCCTTGAAGATATATGGGTCACGGATGCACTCAGTACCTGCATTTGATTTCCACACCGCATTGCCGCCGTTCAGAGCCTTGAAGTTATATCCGTCAAGGCTTACAGCGTATGAAAGCCGCTCTTGCTCCGGAGCATTTCCGAGAAAATACGCAAAAAGGTAAGCGACATCGGGCTTTTCGTAAGGGATAGTGCAGTAGGTCTCGAAATTGGTTTTTCTGCCGAGGATAGTGTCTGAGAGCATTTTCAGGTCATCAGCAGTGATAACGCCGTCGCTGTTCATATCGGCAATAGCGGAGCTCACATCGTCAAGGTCGCCTTTGAAACCTCTCTGCATGATAGCTCTGTCGAATCCGTCGAGCTGACCGTTTCGGTCGAGGTCGCCACGCAGGAACTTGTACTCGTTATTTACCGGACGGATATAGAATTTCTGACCCTCACCAGCCCAGTAGTCCCACTGGTCTATATTAGCTCCGTTCTCGTGACTTATATCATAAACGTCCAGAGCAGTATTGCCGGAGCATTCTGCTGTTATGTAGTAAGCATCATCAGTTCTGTGGAGTATGAAATGCTGTGCGGCAGTATCCTTGTACTCCGAAATATAGATGTTATTGCCGTTTGTTGAGTTGCCGTTCTCGACCGTAAGTGCGAGAGAATTGTCATTAGCTGATAATATCGCACATTTTCCGTCACCTGCGTCTATTATCTTCCACTGCTGAGAAGTGTTGCCGAGCTTTTCCCATTGGTGAACATTTCCGTCCGCAGCGGCTGTAATGTACTTACCGCTAAGTCTGACCATTATTGTGTAGTCGCAGCCGCAGATCACATCATCTGCTGTATCTGATGTTACAGAGCTGACCGTTGTAGGCGTGAGGTGAAAATCACTTGCACCTGCGTTGTCTGCATAGTGTCCGGAGGATACGCTCTGTCCGAGGACTAATGCACATATCGCAGCGGCTGCTGTTTTTGTTTTTTTACTCATCTGCTGACCTCCTTAAATAGATATTCACCTGTATTTTAACATATCTCTATTAATTTTGTCAATATGTTACAATAAAAATACCGTACAAATACACGATGTTGTGTTTGTACGGTATTAAATGTCATTTCTCAAACAACCCTTTCATCCTCTGTACTGAAAAACACTCCAATTCATAGGAAGCGTCAAGGATAGCTTCGATATTTTCCTCGCAGTACTCCACTTCCTTGGAGTAATTTTTCGCTATCCACGCACATTTATTCATATCGCAGCAGCCGGTCTTTATTTCCTCGCACTGCCATAGGTGACCTATCATCCAGACGCTTACTGCGGCAAGTTTCACTCTTGAAAGTATCTCGCCGTCAAAAACGCCTTTCATAAAGTAGCGGTATATGAAGTAGAGACCTATTTTTTTGAGATATTCCTCGTATTTCTCAGGCGAGCCGACTGTTTGTCCGATATAATTTTTGCTATCGGCTAAATAAGGCATCCAGTTTTCGTCTATGGGTTCGAGCTCTCCGTAAAAATGGAAAATAGCAGTCTTATCCGGTGACTCTGCCGGAATGTTACGGGGATGCTCCGGTATATCGAGCTCACCGTTATCTAACCCCGACTGCATCTCAGATGCCATATCCAGCATCGAGCACATGGCATCGCTGAGACTGAGAGTCTTTATATCGCTGAATATCTTATCCCTGACATTTAAAAGCAGGTCATAGAGTTCAGTATCGCAAAGCTCATCTTCATCTTCCTGAATTTCGGTCTCTGTCAGGTTAAAGTCTGAGGATAGTATTATCCTTGCAGCCTCCTCGCAGGAAAGACCGATGCCGCCCTCTTTGACGCTCCCGAACCATTCGTAGTATCTCGGATGATCTGAGCATATCTGACACAGATGCTCCTCGCCGAGCTCGGTATAAATATCGCAGAGATTTCTTCCATTCAGAAACGGACACCTGTCGTCAGCGGAGAGAATGAAAGACTGGTCTGCGATATTCTCTTTCAGACGTTTGCCGAACGCTCCGCCGATACTATTATAGTAGTCAGCGGTTTCTGCATCTATGTCTATCTCCCAGCCGATGCAGCAGCTGTCACGGCATTTATCGGCTATACATCTGAATTTGCTGTAATAATCGGGTGTTCTGTATATCATGGCATTAATCCCATTTTACGTTAGCGAGAGTGACCTGATGAGCTCCGACAGAAGCGGCATCCCCGATATTGCCGAGCTGGAATTTCAGGTCAACGGTCATATCCGAGCTGAAAGGCACATCGAAGCTGTAGTGGGTCTGTTCCGGAGTTATATGCACAGTTTCATTAAGATAGCGGTTATAGGCGGAGTCCTCAGCGGTCACTATCATATCACGGCTTGCAGTAGAGCTTACATCGAATGAAAGTGTGTGAGTTTCACCGGCTTTTACCTGTTTAGCTTTTATAAGAGCCATTACGCCGTATTCGAGCCCGCCTACAGTCTGTATATCGAAAACTGAGCATCCGTCCTTGTTGGTAAGACCGGCAGAAGCTCCCTCTATATAGGAGTCAAGAGCGAGAGAGGACTGCGGAGTAGGTACGAAATCAGAGCCTTTTTTGTCGTAGACTCTCACATAGTCGACATCGAAATGTTTTTCGCCGTTTGCAAAGGTCGCAGGGTCAGCATAGATGCCGTCAATGCCGTCAAAATGACCGCCTACGGCTAAATTCAGTATGACATAGAAATTCTGGTCAAACGGAGCAGGGTACTTGCGGTTCACAGAGTACCAGTCGGACTGAGTGCTGTACAGTTCATCATCGACATACCAACGCATTTCATTTTTGTCCCATTCAATAGCGTAGGTGTGCCATTTTTCGGTAGAATCGCCGTTTGGGAACAGATAGTCATTGGTGAGGTAGGTATTGTTCGGCCATACGTCACCGAAATGGATAGTACCGCATATTTTTTCCGGAGTACTGCCCCAGCCCTCCATAATATCTATCTCGCCGGAAGCTGCCCAGCCGCCGTAAACGCTGTCTTCCGGCAGCATCCATATTGCAGGCCAGAGCGATTTGCCGGAGTCGCATCTGGCACGGACTTCAATGCGTCCGCCGCAGGTCGAGAACTTATACTGGCTTGAAATTCGGGAAGATGTGTATTTGTAGCTGCCCTGTACAGGGTCGGTATAGTCCTCTTGCCTTGCAGCGATAGTAAGCACACCGTTGTTCAGAGAGGTATTTTTATCTGTATAGAACTCTTGTTCGTTATTGCCCCAGCCGTTTGTGATATAATTTCCGTTCTGGTCGAGCTTCCAGTTGCCCAGCTCGTAGGACCATTTGGTCATATCAAGGGAATCGCCGTCAAACTCGTCCGCCCACTTCAAAGTGTAGCCGTCATCGGAGTTTCTGAGCAGGAGATAATCGCTGAGTTCACGGACATTCTCAACAGAGCCGCTTCTTCGTGCGAGTATCATATCAAAGCCGTCAACGGAGCCGTCACCGTTATAGTCCATATTTCTTTCCGGAGCGGCGGAAACAGAACAGTATGAGGTCATCATCAGAGTACCTGTTACTATTGCTGAAATTATTTTTAAAGGTTTCATAAACTGCCTCCTAAGGTATTTTACATTATTATACCATGAGAAAGGCGGAAAGTAAATATTGCTCCCCCAACTAAACCTTGCCAACCAATACTCGTCATAAGGAAAATTTTTCAATTCATGTCAAGAAAGTTCTTGATTTTGTCACAATTGCGTGGTATAATACCTTTGTATCTTATCCGAGAGTTCGGAAAGGTAACATTAATAATTATTAATATGGCAATAAAATATTGATAAAATTTACGTCGGTCAAGCCGAGGGGAGTAATGCGGACGGTTCGTAAAATCTCGCTACGCTGGTTTTACTGCTTCTTAGGAAGGGCTCTGCCCTTCCTCGCACACCTTCCCGCCAAAGGGTTGTGAACCCTTTGGAATCCCTTTTTTTGCCGACTTCGTCGTTTTATAAATATTTATTGTCGGAGTATTAAGGAGTAAAATTATGAAGAACACTGTTTCCACACTGCTTAAGCAGAAGCAATCAGGTGATAAGATCACGATGCTTACTGCCTATGACTACACAACAGCTAAGATCATGGATGAATGCGGCGTAAATTCTATTCTTATCGGAGATTCGCTCGGTATGGTCATGCTCGGATATGAAAATACCCTGCCGGTAACTATGGAGGATATGATCCACCATACAAAAGCAGTCGCAAGAGGAGCTGAAAATGCTTTTGTTGTTGCTGATATGCCGTTTATGTCCTATCAGGTAAGCGTTCAGGAGGCTGTTATCAACGCCGGAAGACTTATCAAAGAGGGCGGAGCTAACGCTGTTAAGCTTGAAGGTGGAGCTGAAGTCTGCGAGCAGATACGTGCAATTGTCAACGCTTCTATCCCTGTAGTCGCTCACCTCGGTCTTACACCGCAGTCTGTAAATGTGTTCGGCGGCTTCAAGGTTCAGGGCAAGAATATAGACAACGCTAAAAAGCTCATTTCTGATGCTGTAAAAATTCAGGAAGCAGGAGCTTGTGCTGTAGTGCTTGAAGGTATACCTGCAAAGCTCGCTGATATAATAACTAAGAAACTGTTCATCCCTACAATTGGCATAGGTGCCGGAAACGGCTGTGACGGTCAGGTACTCGTATATCAGGATATGCTTGGACTTACTACCGGTCACACTCCTAAGTTCGTTAAACGTTTTGCAGAAGCCGGAGCTGTTATGCGTCAGGGTATTGCTGACTACATCAGCGAGACTAAAGCCGGCTCTTTCCCGGCAGAAGAACATACTTATGCAGTCGATGACGAGGTCATCAGCGAACTTATGAAGGAGGCAGATGTTAAATGAAAATCGTTAAAACTATAGATGAAGTGCGTGCTCAGGTAAAAGAATGGAGAGCTCAGGGACTTACAGTAGGTCTTGTTCCTACAATGGGCTATCTTCACGAGGGTCACGCAAGCCTTATAGATGCATCCCACAGAGATAACGACAGAACTGTTGTTTCAGATTTCGTGAATCCTATGCAGTTCGGTCCTACAGAAGACCTCGAAAGCTATCCCCGTGATATTGAGCACGATGCCGCTCTCGTAGAGGCTCACGGCGGCGACCTTATTTTTAACCCTGAGCCAAGCGAAATGTACCACGAGGGATTCTCTTCCTTCGTCGATATGACCGTTCTTACTCAGGAATTATGCGGTCTGAGCCGTCCCGTTCATTTCAGGGGAGTTTGTACAGTAGTATCAAAGCTCTTCAATATCGTAAAGCCAGACCGTGCGTATTTCGGTAAAAAAGATGCACAGCAGCTCGCAGTTATCCGCCATATGGTCGACGACCTCAATATGGATATAGAGATAATCGGCTGCCCTATCATCCGTGAAGAGGACGGTCTCGCTAAAAGTTCACGCAATACCTATCTCAACGAAGCTGAGAGAAAAGCTGCTCTTGTGCTTTCACAGGCTATTTTCCTCGGAAAAGATATGGTCAGCAACGGCGAGAAAAACTGCGGAACTATCATAGATGCTATGACTAAACATATAAATGCTGAACCACTTGCTAAAATAGACTACGTAAAGATAGTTGACTGTGCTACTATGCAGCAGATCAAAGAACTTGACCGTCCCGCACTTTGTGCTATGGCTGTCTATATAGGCAAAACTCGCCTTATTGACAATTTCTTCACCGAAGACGTTTAAGGAGGTAGCAATGCATTTATCAATGCTCAAAAGCAAAATACACCGTGCCGTTATCACTCAGGCTGAGCTCAATTACGTGGGCAGCGTAACTATCGATGAGGACCTCATGGATGCTGCCGGTCTTATCGAGTACGAGCACGTTCATATAGTCAATGTCAACAGCGGAAGCCGTATAGAGACTTATGTCATTGCCGGCGAGCGTGGAAGCGGCGTTATCTGCCTTAACGGTGCAGCTGCTCGCTCCGGTCAGAAGGGCGATCTGGTCATTATTATGGCTTACGCAGATATGACTCCAGAAGAAGCTAAAAGCTGCCGTCCAAAGGTGGTTTTCGTAGGCGGCGAAAATGAGATCGTCAGAGTCGCTGATTATGAGAAACACGGCGAGCTGGGGTGAGATTTTGAATATATAAAGATTCCCTCGCAGGTTGTCCCTGCGAGGGATTTTTGCTTCCGGTCGATAAAATCATAAATTAATTCTTTCTAAATTAGTTCACTTAGTGAATCGTTCCTGTAAAGATGATGTCGGTACAAGTTTTACTTCTATAGCTTCTATAAGTATAGGATGGGAAATTGAACCTGCTGTATCGTCCCAGTCAGTATGCCATCTATCCCAACCTGTACCTTGTAAGCATACTCTGTACTGAACATAATAGTAGTTTGAAATAGGTCCTTCGAGTCCGATTTTAACGGCTTCTATAGCTTTGCTCTTTCCTTCTGTTCCGACTCTAACATAAGGACCAGTTTTTTCATCCCATGCACCATTAGAATATGCTGCAACGTGAATCATGCTTGTATCGGTTGGAAGTCCTTTTCCAACGGCTTCTATTCCCAATTCAATACTTTCAAGTCTAAGGGATTTACCCTTAACACCTAATTTTAATGGAACATTATTCTTTCCGCTATCACGGAACTGTTCACTGGCTTTTAAGTTTGAATCCCAACCAATTGATTGAACATGACCTCTGCCCTTAAGCATGACATTGGTGTTATGCCAACTTATATATTCTGCATTTGCAGTAATTGTAACAGCAGCAAGCATAGTTACAACGGTTACCATTGTTAAAAATATTGATATTATTCTTTTGGATATTTTCTTGATTTTCATATTAAGCCTCCTGATAAAAAAATTAACAAATAAAGCCTCTCTGTACACGACATTGCATCGGAAACAGAGAGGTTTATAGTCATATTTAATCGACCGGAAGTTTCGCAAAGAGTTTTGGAACACTCGCAAAGTGCGTAATAACGCAGATTTTGAGGTGTGTGATTATCTCTTTGATAAAGTGCATCTCCGTAATATAGCCGTTTTTATGCTATTTTGTTAGTTACGTGTTTGTTACCCTGCTTGTTTTGTGACAATGCAGGGCTATTATTTAGTTTTGTTTTTCAGCTACAGACAAAATAAAATCTGCCATTGTCATTGATGAATTAACAAACAATCGAGCGTGATGATCGTTGATAGTTATTCTATTGGCTCCAACACCATGAGAATCACTTGCTTTATTTCTCATTTCAGCTATTGAACTAACAATCTTCTCTAAACCCGATAACAAGGTATTGATTCGCTTATCCATATTGCCATCGGTGTGCATATTATAAAGATCTTTAACTTGCTTGTAAAGCTTACCTATATCGCCTTTATCAGACGGAGTATCGCCCTTTTGCTCAATAACATAACAAAAAACTTCTTCCAAAAGCGTTCTTGATTTTGTTAAGGCACTATCATAATTTTGATTATCAACATCTTGCATTGCTCTTATTGAGATATCTTTTATATAGTCTCTATTAACGCAGGTGATCGCAGGCGTTGATAGTTTAACATTATTTTTTGATTCTCTTTCTATTATTATCTTACATTTATCATAAAGATTGCTGTATTCTCCCTCATTATAGGACGATGATAATAAGTGTAATTCGTAGTATTCAAGCAAATCTGAAAAGAGTTTTATAAGATCTGTTTCGGTTGCTTCGCTACAATAGGCAGTTAGCGATCCACCTTTAGACAATCCGTATTTTTGACACAAGGGAACGCCGATACTTTCCATTGTAAAACAATTAAAGTCGTTAGTGGAAAAATTTAACACATATCCGTTTCGGTTAAACAACTTCAAAAATGCACCTTTTTCAATGTTATTCAAGTATCACACCTCCATTGGCATACGTTAAATTGCACCAACATATGTCTATTATTTCATAAAGTATTATAACACATTAATACAGTTTAGTCAATCCAGCTGTACTCTTTGTTAAAATATAAAAAAGATAAATAAGTTTTCTACGCAAACACTTGAAAACTCACTAAAGGTATGGTATAATATATTTAATTCAGCGATTGCTGATTTCAGTACTGCAATCATTGACATTTAGTTCAGAATATGGAGTGTACCCTGATGGCGATAAGTTATAAAAAACTATGGAAGATACTGATAGATAAAGACATGAAGAAAAAAGACCTTTGTGTTGCAGCCGGAATCAGTCATGCTTCAATGGCAAAACTTGGAAAGAACGAGAATGTTACAACAGATGTTCTTGTAAAGATATGCAATGCTCTGCAATGTGATATTGGAGACATTATGGAAATGGTGCCTGAAACGGCTGATCGAAAGGATGCAGAGTAATGAGCGTTAAAACAGTTAAAGCTCCTGTAGCAAAGCCTATCTTGAAGTGGGCAGGCGGTAAAACGCAGATGCTTGGTGAGCTTATGCCGAGAGTTCCAAAAACATACGGCAGATATATAGAGCCGTTTTTCGGTGGTGGAGCTTTATTCTTTTCTTTGAAGCCTGAAAATGCTATCATTGCAGACAGCAATCCTGAGCTGATCAATATGTATCTCCAGGTTGCACACAATGTTGATGATGTTATCGAGTGCTTGCAGAAATATGAGAACACAAGTGAGATGTTCTATGAGGTGCGTTCTCTCGATTGGCATTCTCTTCCAAAAGCAGAAGCTGCCGCAAGAACAATATATCTGAATAAAACTTGTTTCAACGGCTTATACCGTGTAAACAGGAATGGGCAGTTCAATACTCCGTACGGCAAGTACAAGAATCCTAAGATTTGCGATATAGACGCACTTCGTCTTGCTTCCGAAGCTCTGAAAAAAGCTAACATTCTTTGCGGTGATTATATTCTTGTTCTTGAACATTACGCTCAGCCAGGCGATTTTGTATTTTTGGATCCGCCGTATCTCCCAATATCCGAAAACTCGGATTTCAAGAGATATACTAAAGAACAATTCTATGAGGACGATCATGTTGAGCTTGCTAAGATGATTGGTACGCTTCATGAACGTGGCTGCTATGTTATCCTCACTAATTCTAATCATCCCCTTGTTCATCAGCTCTATGAGCAGTATAAGATAGAGGTAATTCAAACAAAGCGCCACATCTCCTGTCATGGTGATACCAGAAAAGGCGAAGATGTTATTGTTACTATACCGCCTGAAAAGAAAAAGGCTCCTAAAAGTGAACCTCTATCCGATCAGGTATCGTTATATCCTCCGACAAGATTTATGGGTTCTAAGAGAAAGCTGCTCGGTGAGATATGGAATGTAGCTTCACGCTTTGAGTTTGATACGGCTGTCGATCTATTTTCCGGTTCTGGAATTGTTGGATATATGTTCAAATCTCACGGCAAAACAGTAATCAGCAACGATTATATGGCTATGTCGGCAACGTTTACGAAAGCTATGGTTGAAAACAATACTGTAACACTTCCAATTGAAGAAGCTGAAAAGCTCTTGATACAGCAATGTGATGTAGATCATTTCGTATCGGATACATTTAAGGATTTGTATTATACAGACGAGGAAAACGAACTGATTGATATACTTCGCACAAACATAGCAGCGATAGAGAATCAGTATAAGAAAGCTATTGCAATGACAGCTCTTATTCGTGCCTGCACAAAGAAAAGACCTCGTGGAATATTCACATACACGGGGCATAGGTATGATGACGGTCGAAAAGACTTGCAGAAATCGCTTTCTCAGCAGTTTCTTGAAGCTGTTGAAGCAGTTAATAATGCTGTCTTTGATAATCATAAGTCTAACAAATCCGTTAACGGTGATGCAATGGCTTTGACAGGCATCAATCCCGATCTTGTGTATATAGATCCCCCATACTATTCACCGCTGTCGGATAATGAATATGTTCGCAGATACCATTTTATCGAAGGGCTTGCACGTGACTGGAAAGGCGTAGAGATACAGGAGCATACAAAAACAAAAAAATTCAAATCATATCCTACACCATTCTCAACAAAAGACGGTGCATACAATGCGTTTGATAAGTTGTTCAGCAAATTCGCTGACAGTATCCTTATAGTATCATATTCCTCAAACAGTCTGCCGACACAAGAGGATATGGTATCGTTAATGAAAAAATATAAAGAACACGTTGAAGTGGTTCCCGTAGACTATAAATATGCGTTCGGAAATCAGGCTGATGCCAAAACACATAGAAACTCTGTTCAGGAATACCTCTTTGTAGGGTATTGATAGGAGAATTCATTATGGAAGAAAACATAAAGATTTGGCTTGTTGGTAATACAGGTTTAAGAAATCCTAACAGAATACAGGAAGGTCTTGCAGTATATGCCAAATCTGCATTTGTCGGCAAGCTTCACGGCAGAGATAATGAAATCGGCTTTATGAATCTGCTGAATAAAGAGGGCATTATTCAAAACGAAAGTGGCAAAGATGCATCAGGCAGTCATGCCCGTAAGTGGCGTTTGATGTTTGCAAAGAATGGATATATCTATCCGCAAGTCAGCAAAAAGGATGGTAAACAGGAAGACCTCGGAGCTATGGACGATATAACTCCGTTCGGTAGGACATTCCTTAAAGCAGATACTTTTCCTGCGGTTCAGGAGTGTTTTCTCAGAGCAATGAGTGTTGAGCAGTTTGAAATGCCGGATAAAACAACCTATTTCTCTCCGCTCCGCTGGATGCTTGCTATCATGCTGGAATTGGAGAAGCGGACAGGCTCTACGGAAATGAGCCGTATAGAATTTGCTTTGTGGGGACATACAACTAATCCAAGCTATGACCTCTCAAAGGTTGTTGACCATATTCTTGATCTCAGACAGCGCAGAGCAAAGGCTCCGGCAAAGCGTACTTTTGATAAAAATGAGATCAAGGAGCGTGGAAAGCATTACGATAAAAAAGCTGACAACTTCCTTGATTATAGTGACATGAATATGCGTTATCTCCGTATTTCTGGAATGTTTCAGCGTAAGGGCAGAGGTATTATGATCGTGCCTGCAAAGCATTTACTCGCTGAGAAGCTCGCAAAAGAAACAGCAACATCGGAACCTCTTATGGATGCTTATAAACAGTTATGCTCAGGCGCACCTTTGCCAACGGATAATATCGACGTAGCCAAAACATTACTTGAAGATCTGAAGAAGCAGATGAAAGAGCGTCATATCGTATATGATATTTCCGATCTTCCACTTGATACGCCTGCTGAGATCAATATTGCAAGGCAGCGTCTGGAAGATACTCTCGCTAAAACAGATGAGATACAGTATGCTAACGATCAGTGCAATCAGTGGCAGGAAATTGCCGATTATATGTCTCTGCTTATTAAGGGCGGTGGAAAGCTCGTTTATGATGAAGATAACGCTATCGAAATTCCGAAAGACGAGACGCCAGCGTACTTTGAGTGGACACTGTGGAGAGCTGCACTTGCTATAGATCATATGGTGAACAAGCCGTATGAAGTTCGTGGTTTCAGACTTGATGCGGACTTTTTACCCGTAACCGCAGCAGGCGGTGGAAAAGGTGATCTGTACTGTGAGTTTGAGGACTTCATGATACTGACAGAGGTTACAATGTCCACATCATCAAGGCAGGAGGCAATGGAAGGCGAACCTGTCCGCCGTCATGTTTCTGATGCGGTATTGAACTATAATAAACCCGTGTACGGCCTTTTCCTTGCAATCAGGATTGATACCAACACCGCTGAAACATTCCGTCACGGTATTTGGTATGCCAAAGGCGATGTAAAGCAGAGACTTGATATTGTTCCCCTATCTTTGGAGCAGTTCCGCAGACACTTTGTTTCAATGTTTGAGGGCAAGCAGGCTCGTCCCGAACATCTGCGAGATCTGATACTCCAGTGCGAGACTGAGCGTGATAATCTGGAGGCTCCGGCTTGGATGAGGTATATTGAAAATGTAGTAAATGAGCGATCAAATATAGTTTGCGGAGGGTGATTGATTTATGAGCATAATATTTGAGCAAGGTGCTTTTAGCAGATATTCTAAAAGATCTTTGAATAGTGCTACCGCCCCTATATCAGAAATTTCTCAGTATTCGGCAAAAACGACAGTATTTATTTCACATAAACATGATGATCTCGAAGATCTGCAAGGAGTATTGGGATTTTTGGAAGATGAGTATCAGGTAAAGGCATATATTGATAGCAAGGATTCCTCTATGCCAATAACAACATCAGCAGAAACAGCGATAAATCTTAAGGATAGGATTCGAGGCTGTGATAGATTTATTCTTCTTGCCACAAATGGCGCAATTGAATCAAAATGGTGTAATTGGGAATTAGGTTTTGGAGATGCAAATAAATTCCCAGATAGGATTGCAATTTTTCCATTGAAGCCCAAAGGGACATACGATTATGAGTACAAAGGAAATGAATATATGCAGATATACCCATACATTAAATATTCTGACGGGACTGAGAAATATAGCAGCGGGCAACAAATTGAAAGAGGATACTATGTGGTTACACCTAAAGATGGAAAAAGTATATATTGTTCTTTAAAACAGTGGCTGTCTAAAGGCAGCATTTATTAAGGAGGTTTTGATATGGCACGTAGAGTCTTTTTCAGTTTTCATTATGATAATGACATCAATAGATCTATGACGGTTAGAAATAGTTGGGTCACACAAGGAAAAGAAGCTGCAGGATTTGTTGATAAAGCTGATTTTGAACAAATAAAGAGAACAGGAACAACTGCAGTTCATAATTGGATTGATAAGCAATTAAATGGTACCTCCGTAACAGTTGTATTAATCGGCAGTGAGACTTTAAATCGACCTTTTGTTCAGTACGAAATCTGTGAAAGTCTGAAAAGAGGAAATGGTGTTATAGGCGTATATATTCATAACATCAAAGATATGATTACGCAAAAGTGCTCCATAAAGGGAAATCCACATACTGTTATAGGACATTATCCAGATGGCTCTCCTGCATACTTTGATAATGTGTGTGATGGTTTATACGATTATACATACGATGATGGATACGCAAATCTTGGAACTTGGATAGAAAATGCTGCAAAAGCGCATAATAAATAAAAAGAGGTATAGCTATGGAGAAGAAAATGCAACATCTACAAATGATACAAGACGTTATAACTCGTATGGCTAACAATTCCTTTATGCTGAAAGGATGGGCAGTAACCTTAATAGCAGGTATTTTTGCACTGGCGAGTAAGGATACAAATAAGTTTTATTTTATAATTGTATATATTCCAGTTATTGCCTTTTGGGCATTAGACTCTTATTATCTTCTTCAAGAACGATTATACAGGGCTTTGTATGATAAAGTTAGACAAACTGCAGAAGCTGACATTGATTTTTCCATGAAAGCAACCACAACTGTGTTTGGAAGTAAAACAAATAGTTTTTGGTCATGTTTAAAGTCAAAAACTGAATTTGGGTTTTATTTTCCATTAACGGTTGCTTGTACAGCAATAATCATAATAACACATATTTAAAAACAATGGAGCACTGCCACTGCGGCAACGCTCCATTTTATATTATTCATCCTCGTCCGAACACTCCTCCAGCCCATGAATGAGCTGAATGTAAATGCACTCTGCTCGGTCACGCTCCTCACCCTCGGTAGTCATCATCTGCCTGAGAAAAAAATCCTTGGCTTCTTCGTAATCGTCCCAGACTTCTTTCTTACCGTTGCAGATTGTTGTGACGGTGCGAGTTCTCGGCATTGCGAGTTCGGGTATTCTAAACATAAAATCGCCTCCATAAATTATTGTTGTGAATCCATTATAGCGGATAAATATTCCGGAGTCCAGCTCTGCGGAATGATTGTAATAATTCTTGTGAAATGCGCAGCAAAGTGAGAGAAAAATCCAGTGCAATGCGCTCTGTTTTTTCTCAGTGCTTCAACTGCAAAACCTTAGTCTGAAAGAAGTTCAATGGTTGCCATATCCGATTCATCTTTTCTTTGATCTCAGCAATGTCACTGTCGAAAGAATCATCGTCTCGGCTGACGTGAAGAATGATCTGATTGATGTTGTTGGAAATGTTAGCTACCAGACGGTTTATTTCACGAAGTTCCTCTTCGTTGAAATGAACGATGTAGCCTTCAAATATCATTGCTCTGACAAAGCCTGAAAATGTTCGCATACCGCTGTTTTTGAACTTGCGTTTGAATGCTTCAAGCTCTTCCTCGGTCACTCTTATTTTCAGGTAGCGGTCACGCTTTATTACCTGCTTTTTCTTCTCACTTTTTCTCATAAAAATCCTCTCTTTCGTATGTTAAAAATCGGGGTCTGAGGGGTGTCCCTCTCACAAGCTTTGTATGGTGTGGTTTTCAGTTTTTGTACCCACACCATACCGTGCTTGCTACTCTTCCATACGCCCCTGCGGACGTAGTTTCATTTTTCTCTTTTTCAGAAGAGAATGTCGGGCATATTTATGCCTGTCAAACTTGTCATTTTTCTTTTCTGACAGCTATTCAATTTACACGGTTACACACTTCACACGCAACGGCAGAACTGACCGAAGTTTTATCATCAAAAAAGAAAAAATATTTCTGTGGCTTTCCCATATCAAAGAAACGGAATATCTGTGTAAGTGTGTAAGCCCCGATATTCTTTCTTTTCAGGTGTGTATAAAAGTGTGTATCGAACCGTGTAAAACTGTTGCTCAGTACATGATCGTCGGCGGACGATAGGTGTATCTCATTCCGAGGAATCCTCTGGCTCTCCTGCCTTGCTCATTGACGGCATTTTCCGTGTAAGTGATGTTATAATCTTCGGCGTGAGATTTCAAATAACCTGTGAATGTTCTCCTGGATAATTCATCAAGGCTGTTGAGCCTGCACCAGCTCTGATATGCCCAGTATAATTCCTGAGAATGTATCTGCCCCGAAGCGTCAAACTTGAAGTCATGCTCGCTCTCCATAAAGGGAATGATATTGTTGCATTCACGTTCGCTTCGCCTGAGATTTTCTTTCGCCTGATCGCTGATCGTAAACTCAAAATCATTGGCGATAAGCCGTTCCAATCCTTCAAGGCACCAGAGGAATATTCCTTCTTTTTCAGCAAGAAGTTTTTCTGTCAGATGCTTATCGCTGACTCGGTCTTTCGGAACGAGCTTTGCGATCAATATCATCTGCCTGCGGAAGAAGCCCTGACTGCGGTCATAAAGAGCAGAGATAGGATTGTTCCCGAATGCGATAACTCTTGTGTACAGTAATGCCTGAAACGATGGACTGCCTTTCGGCTCGATCTCCATCGGTATTTCTGCTGTGATAAGCTGTTTGAGAAACTCTGTCTTTTCAAGTGCCGACATATCCATATCATCATCTATCATGCAGAGCTTTCCGAGGAGCTTGACCTTGTTGAATCGGGCGGCAGTTCCGTTGTCCAGACCTGACACACTTCCGCTTACAGAATTCTTATACCCCATGATCTCAAAAAGCACCTTGCCGATGCGTGACTTTCCCTCACCGCCGTTACCTGAGATCATCAGCATTTTCTGCGCCCTTGTTGACGGTATCATAAGATACCCCATATACTCCTGCAAGGTTAGTACATCCTGCTCATTAAGAAGCTCCTGAACAAAGCTGAGCCAGCGTTCGGGCTTGGGGGCATCGGAACGGTATTCTATCCCCAGGCGGTTCATCGTGAATTGCTTTCCCTGTGAGAAAACAAAATGTCCTTCCGCCAGATGGAGTGTGCCGTTTTTCAGGTGTATAGTTCTTTCATCGGGAACAGGTGCAGGACGATAGCATTTTATCTTCATAGCCTCCACAAGACGCTTGGTGCGGTCAGCCACATTCTTTGTGACATAGGGCTTGATACGTTCGTATATGACTTTGCTCAGCTCTGTGGTAAGGTACTCGCCGTCAATATCGTAAAACAGTCCGTTGATGCAGTACAGCGTGTGTTGAGAGAGAAGCTCTGTACAGAATACGTCCTCATTGACCTGTGAGCCGTCCCACCACTTCGGATATTTACTCTTATCCTCTTTCTTTTCCTGATGCTCTGCTTCTTTGAGCTGCCGTAACGCCTTGTCCTTATATGGAGCAACAAGGTTGTCAAAGTCTGCTGTCAGCTTGAACTTCTTGGCTATCTGCCTGAATGCCGTGATATACTGCGATATTGCAAATTCGTCAGGCAGAGCGAGTATCTTTTCATATGGAGCTGTGCTGTTAAGTATATCATCATACGTTACCGCCGATAGTTCTTCTTTGAGCTTTTCAAACTCCGACTTTTCCTCTTCTTCGGGCAGTTCACTGTCGGGAAGTGCATCGGGGAGAGTTTCCCCGTTGTTATCTTCTATAATCAGCTCCGCAGTATCATTCATCATTTCCTGCATCGCTGCCCTCCGCTTCTGAACTGAAATAGCCTAAGTCCTCCCACACCTTCTTGTCAGGGCATAAATAGTTATACTCGCTTGAACCGTCCTTCTTAAAAGCATATCCGAAACGGAAAATGCCTTTCTGTAAACCGATTCTGATGTACTGAGGGTCTTTGCCTGTTGCCTGTGCGATCTCCTTGATCGGTACGTTTCTGCCTGTAAAAGCCGGCAGAGAATTAGAAGTATTATTCATTTTGTCTCCTTCCGATTATATATCTATCTCTAATCGTGTGAAAAAATCTCAGGGTGCCTCTTGACATCTCTCTGCGATTCTGATATAATTGTACCATACATCTCCAGACATTTCAATTGTCTTGATAAAAATAGTACAGTAACAATTTATTCATAATTAGTGGAGGGACAACAATGAAAACGATAGATCAGGAAAAAACAAGAGAGAAGATCGTTGCTCTGCGTACCGAACGGGGATTATCGCAGAATCAGCTTGCAGAAGCCCTTGGTGCTTCACGTACACACTATAATGGCATCGAACACGGTAAGGCTACTATCACAAACAGCTATATCAATATGCTCGCTGAGTTCTATGATGTGCCTGCTGAGGATATAGCTGTCTATGCCGACAGCTATGACGAGGAGTATTATGAAGCCTTACAGAAGTTCAATCACCTTATGGGTGACAGCTTCGACAGCCTGAAATCGCAGGCTGTACTGCTCGATACTGCCACATTTGTAGGTAAGCGTAACCAAAATGTACTTTCAACGGTGCTTGCTAACCTCGGCTACACATTGGAGATCAAGGCTTCCCGTGACGTATGGAGCGATTACTTCATTCTTTCTCAGACAGACGAGGGTCAGCCTGTGTACGATATGCCCCCTGAACTGTTGCAGCTCTTTTCTGAAGGATATGTTATCGCTTTGAAAAAGGCAGGGAAGACCATGTGCTATATGTCCATAAGCGAGTATCTGCAATTCGAGAACTACCTTATCATGACCGTCAAAGGCTTTACATCGTCAATTATCAGCGATTTCAAGAAGTTCACCGTCAACAAGGACGAACAGGAAGAAGCTCCGCTGCCTCTTGACGAACTGAAAACACAGATTGACCGCATTTCCGAGATCATTGACACCTGCCGTGAGGTGGTACGGTTGAAGGAGGAGAAGCAGAATGAAGTTAGCTAACGGCGTCGGAACGGTTTATAAGCTGTCAGGCAACAGGCGTAATCCTTACATCGTCCGTAAGACTGTCGGCTGGGACATTGACACCGAGACAGGCAAACGGAAACAGCAGTATATCACAATCGGCTATGCTCCAACCAGGGCGAAAGGGCTTGAAATGCTCATGGAGTATAATAAGAATCCGTATGACATTGAAGCCTCCAAGATCACTTTTGCGGAAGTCTTTGAGAAATGGTCGGCTGAGAAGTTTCCGACTATCTCCGACAGCAACGCCAAAGGCTATAAAGCTTCTTATAACACCTGTGAAATCCTACACGACAGGGTATTCAAGGAGCTAAAGCTGACGGATTTGCAGGGTGTTGTGGACAACTGCGGAAAGAACTATCCAACGCTCCGTAAGCTGAAAGTATTGCTTAATCAGATGTATGAGTATGCTATGAAGTACGAGATATGTACGAAAGACTACTCTGAGTATGTGGATATACTCAAATTCAAAGACAAGAACCCAAACAAGACAGATCGTTCTCCTTTCAGCAAGGAAGAAATAGATGCTCTGTGGGTGCAGGAAAGCAACATCTACGCTCAGATCGTCCTTATGCTGATATACAGCGGAGTACGTGTGTCTGAGCTGCTCGACCTGAAACGAGAGAACGTCAAGATCGAGAAGCATTGCTTCAAAGTTGTGGAGAGCAAGACCGAAAGCGGTATCCGTGTTGTTCCGATACATGACAGGACTTATCCATTCTTCAAGAAATGGTATGAGGACGGCAACGAGTATCTGCTCCATACTCCCGACGGCAAGCAGTTTATCTATCGCAACTATTACGATTCCTACTGGACACCTGTTATGGAACTGATCGGCAGCACTCATAAGCCTCATGATACCCGTCACACCTGCATCTCAATGATGACCGAGAAAGAGGTATCACCTACGCTGATAAAGAAGATCGTTGGTCACTCAGGTGCAATGTCACTAACTGAAAAGGTGTATACGCACGTTAATGTGCAGGAGTTGCTTGACGCTATCAATAAAATATAGGCATAAAGAAACCGCTGAGGGATTTATTCTCTCAGCGGTTTTGCATTTGTTTTGAAGATTTTGGATAGATGATTTCATATAAAACGTCTAAAGCTTCTTCCTTGCACATAATAGGGCGATTATTCCATTTGTCTCTCCATTCCAACAAAGTAGAATCATTTATTTGTGTAAGCTCTTTAAGAATTTTGGAAACATCATATTTTATATTAATATCACTATATGCAGAGTGTTCTAAAATAATTTTTCTGGGTTGTGTCGATTTTATTAATGTCATCATTGACAATTCGTAATAAATCCAAGGTGATAGAGTTGCTTCACTTTTTTTGATTTTGGTAAGTTCATCGCTCATGCTTATTGAATTTGGAGTATTAAAAAAAATAACACATTCAGTTTTGTTTAGCATTTCGGCTAAAGCGGTAGATAACATCATATGAACGTGACTTGTTGTATAGTTGCGTAAATCATAATCATATGTTTTGCTTTTGGGATTGTAGCAATATTTGTTGTCTATGTTTTTTAGTAATTTATCACAGTATCCCCATGAGCAAGAATCAATGAAGGCTTCTAAACCAAAAGTATCATATAACCAGCCTGCAAACGCCTTTACTTTATTTATATCCTTGTGCGAATGTGATATAAAAATATCCTTATCAGAAATCGAAAACCAATGTTCTTTTAAATCTGAACCGTTTATAATGCCATTTTCATTTATGTACTGAGATAAACAATCTTTAACCTCTTCTTCATGTTTGATATAAAGGTCAGTTCCTTTTGTTAAATATGGATTGAGAATTTTATTATAAAAATAATCTGATGGACTATAGTTGAATTTTGCAAACATTCTATCACCTTCTTGTAATCTATATAGCCCTTATTTTTTTATAGTAAGATATATTACTCCGGCACAAACTAATGCTAAAGGAAGATAAAACCATAATTCTGTACCAGATAACAAACAAGCTCCGAAACTATTTTTGTTGCTGCCAAATTCTTCTTTAGATGCAACTAAAGAAAAATTAATTTTATTATCATCAGTTGAACAAATTTTCTTATAGAGAGATCTATATAGCCTTTCCTGAAGAAGATAATAAGAATCTAATCCCCAGAAAATGATTATTGGTATATATGCTACTAAAAAATACATTTTATCAGTATCCTTGGCTGATAATGCAATGATTCCAGCAACAAGTGTTACAGCCCATCCCTTAAGCATAAATGAATTACTTGCCATACGATTTATTACAGCTTGAATCATTTCAAGGTGTTTGATTTTATTATCATTGTTCATGTTCTAAGATACCTTTCTTTGATTAAAGTAACAAAAAGGCATTTACCGCAAGGGCAAATGCCTTAAATTCTTGTTAGTTACCCGTTAGTTACGTGTTAGTTACCGTCCGAAATTCACCATATTTCAGATAAACCCAAACCGAACAAAACAGCGTAAATACGTGATTTTGAATACTCCCAGTAGGGATAAAATTATCTCTTCGAGAACTGAGGAGCACGACGAGCAGCCTTGAGACCGTACTTCTTTCTTTCCTTCATTCTTGGGTCACGAGTGAGGAAGCCAGCCTTCTTGAGAGCTGGACGGAGCTCAGGGTCGAATTCGAGAAGAGCTCTTGAAACGCCGTGTCTGATAGCACCAGCCTGACCGGTAACACCGCCGCCGGTAACAGTGCAGATGATGTCGAACTTCTCAGCAGTTTCAGTAACAGCGAGAGGCTGACGAACGATGAGCTTGAGTGTCTCAAGACCGAAGTAATCATCGATAGATCTGCCGTTTATAGTAACATTTCCAGAACCTGGGTAGATTCTAACTCTTGCAACGGAGTGCTTTCTTCTACCTGTTCCGTAGTAGTATTTAACTTTTGATTCGTACATTTAAAGCACCTCCTGAATTAAAGCTCGTAAGCAACAGGCTTCTGAGCAGCCTGATTGTGGTTAGCATCCTTGTAAGTTCTGAGTCTCTTGAGCTGAGCTCTGCCGAGGCTGTTGTTAGGGAGCATACCATTTACAGCGATCATCATAGCTCTGTCAGCCTGTTCAGCCATCATGTCCTTGTAGGAGATGGACTTGAGACCGCCGATCCAGCCTGTGTGCCAGTAATACTTCTTCTGCTCAAGCTTCTTACCAGTAAGGATAGCCTTAGCACAGTTGATAACGATAACGTGATCTCCGCAGTCAACGTTTGGAGTATAAGTTGGCTTATGTTTGCCTCTGAGAATATGAGCTGCCTTAGCTGCAACACGACCGAGCGGCTTGCCCTCAGCGTCGAGGATGTACCATGTACGTGTTACTTCAGCAGGTTTTGCCAGTGTAGTTGACATAATTTATTCCTCCGTAAATATATTTTCGTCGGGGGAAAATATCCGAATTCCCGACAGTGCATGAATTATTATACACGAACTTTTGGGAGTTGTCAAGAGGTTTTTGAGGATTTTTTTAATATATAACCTGTTTTCTTACTGATTCTCTCTTGATTTCTCTGTTTCTCTCTTGTTCTCGTGTTTCATTTCAGTTTTTGAAGGGAGAAAAAAGTGCGGATTTAGTGCGGAAATATGTGCAAAATGCAGATAATAAGAGATAAGCCCTCAGCCTCGAACAAGACCATAAGAATGCCGGACGTTCTGATAGAGAAACTGGAGAAGCTTGCGGCGAAGCACGATATATCGTTCAATCAGCTTGTAGTACAATGTTGTGAATACGCAATTGACAATTTAAAGGATGTTCCGGAGCAGATAAATGGAAAAAATAAATAAAAAATCCGCAGCAAATTGACATTACCGAAATTTTGATATATACTATATATTACCGAAATAGATATTGAACAAAATTAAGGAGTGGGAAATACAATGGATTTCAAGGATCTTGCGGTATCGAGGTTCTCAGTAAGAAATTTTCAGGACAGACCTGTGTCAGAGGAAGACATGGCAGTGATATTAAGAGCGGCTAACGCTGCACCTACCGGCAACAATTTCCAGCCGCAGAGGATATATGTTGCTCAGAGCGAAGAGGCTCTTGCAAAGCTCAACGAGCAGAGCAGATGCGTATTCGGAGCAAAAACAGTGCTCGTATTTGCCTATAATACTGACGAAGACTGGAAAAATCCTCTTGAAGAGGGAGTTCATTCCGGCGTGCAGGACGTGAGCATAGTAGCTGCACACGTAATGTTACAGGCGTGGGAAATAGGAGTAGGCTCCTGCTGGGTGAACTATTTTGCCAATTCCAAGCTTGAAAAAGCACTCGGACTTCCGGCGAATGAAAAGGTCGTGCTTATAATGCCAATGGGTTATCCTGCACTGGATGCTCAGCCATTGCCGCTGCATGACAGATGCAGGGAGCTTTGTGAGACAGTTATCATGCTTTGATAGCCGGAATATCATAAAATAATCAGGAATATAGTGTAATATTCATAATTTATTAACATCTTTATGGTATAATTATGCTGCTGAACATACAAGATCAATGCTCGGGATCACTGTCCCTACAGCAGGTCTTTGCGGCTTCCGGAGGATGTTGTATAGCTTTAGACCGGCTGCCGGAGATCATTTCCGACAGCCTTTTTTGTATGCTTTGTATGTAGCAAGCGTCAGAAAATCCGCAAATTTTGAACAGATTTCATGGAAATATATATTGACGTGTTCTTTACAGGATGATATAATGACTATATGCTGCATACATTTTTAGTATTTATAATGCATCCGGTCTATAACTTATATCTTTGAATTATATCAGATATAAGCTTTTACCGGAACATCAATAATTTAATTGATAGGAGATCTACTAAATTGGGAAGATATTTTGGAACAGACGGTTTCAGAGGAACCGCTAATGAAAATTTAACAGCAGATCACGCTTTTAAGGTAGGACGTTTTCTTGGATGGTATTACGGCGAACTTAAAAGACAGAATGGTGACAGCTCTGCACCACGCATACTTATCGGCAAGGATACCCGCAGATCAAGCTATATGTTTGAGTATTCTCTCGTCGGCGGACTTACCGCTTCCGGTGCGGACGCATATCTGCTCCACGTAACAACTACCCCTTCTGTTGCTTATATAGCAAGAGTGGATAGTTTCGACTGCGGCATAATGATTTCCGCAAGTCACAATCCGTATTATGATAACGGCTTGAAGCTCATCAATAAAAATGGGGAGAAAATGGAAGATACCGTCATAGATTTAGTTGAGGATTATCTTGACGGCAAACTCAATGTCTTCGGCAAAGAGTGGAAAGAGCTTCCGTTTGCTCATGATGCTGCTATAGGAAGAACTATTGACTATGTTTCAGGAAGAAACCGCTATATCGGCTATCTTATCTCACTCGGAATGTACTCTTTCCGTGGAAAGAAGATAGGTCTCGACTGTGCCAACGGTGCATCCTGGAACATCGCAAAGGCTGTGTTTGACGCTCTCGGAGCTGAAACACACGTTATCAATGCTGCCCCTGACGGCACTAATATCAACAATAATGCAGGTTCTACCCATATCGAGGGACTTCAGAAATTTGTGGTCGAGAACGGTCTTGATGTCGGATTCGCTTATGACGGCGATGCTGACCGCTGCCTCTGCGTAGACGAAAAGGGTAATGTTATCGACGGTGACCAGATACTCTATATCTACGGCAGATACATGAAAGAACGTGGAAAACTTGTCAATAATACTGTCGTAACAACTGTAATGTCAAACTTCGGACTCTATAAGGCTTTCGATGAGATAGATGTAGGCTACGCTAAAACTGCTGTTGGTGACAAATATGTATACGAATATATGAAGGAACACGACTGCTGTATCGGCGGTGAACAGTCCGGACATATAATATTCTCCAAGTACGCTTCTACAGGCGACGGTATCCTTACAAGCCTTAAAATGATGCAGGTTATAATGGCAAGAGAAAAGACTCTTAGCGAACTCGCTGCACCATTCACTGTATATCCACAGGTGCTTGTAAACGTTAAGGTCAAGGACAAGGACGCTGCACAGGCTGATGCTGCTGTAAAGGCTGCTGTTGAAAAAGCCGCAGAAGAACTTGGCTCTACAGGAAGAATACTCGTAAGACCAAGCGGTACAGAACCGCTCGTACGTGTTATGGTAGAGGCGGAGAATAAAGACATCTGCCAGAAGTACGTGGATCAGGTTGTGGATGTCATAAAGGCAAACGGACATACAGTCTGATTTTTGCATACCGGCGGACGATGAGGCACATGGTCGCTCCGGCGGAATAATGATATTAACGAGGAATGGAACATGAAAAAACAGGCTTTTAACCCATTTTTGCCTTTAGGCGAGCATATTCCTGACGGTGAGCCTCATATCTTCGGAGACAGAGTATACCTTTATGGTTCACACGACAACGAGGGCGGCTGGACTTTCTGTATGGGCGATTATACAGTATATTCAGCTCCTGTTGACGACCTTACAGATTGGCGTTGTGAGGGTGTGATATACAAGGCTGAACAAGACCCCGATTACGGCTCTGACCGCTGTTATATGTATGCTCCGGACGTTGTAAAGGGTAATGACGGACGTTACTACCTTTATTACTGTATGTCAGGAAAGTACGGCTTCGGAGGCTATTACGGTCCTATACAGGTTGCCGTATGCGATACTCCTGCCGGAAAATATGAGTACCTCGGCTATGTCCGCTGGAAAGACGGTACTCCGATGAAAAAATATGTATGCTTTGACCCCTGTGCTTTCAACGATAACGGCACTATCCGCATATATTACGGTACTCAGTATCAGGATGAAGCAAACAGCATACTCGAAAAGGATAACGAGGCTATGGCTGAGGTCATGGAGCGTTTTGACAAGTCAAGAGAAGAAATACTCTCTACAGCCGATAATGTCAGCGGACCATGTATGGTCGTGCTCGAAGACGATATGCTCACCGTAAAGGAAGAGCCTAAACATATAATCCCGTATGAAGCCGATTTCGGCGGACATGAGTTCTTTGAAGCAAGCTCTATGAGAAAGGTCGGAGATAAATATTACTTCGTTTACTCCTCTCAGAAGAATCACGAGCTTTGCTATGCTGTAAGCGACTATCCCGACCGTGATTTCAAGTTCGGCGGCACTATCGTTTCTAACGGCGATATAGGCTTGAACGGTGTTACTGATGAAAACCGCATGAATATGACCGGTACTACTCACGGAAGCATCATAGAGATAAACGGTCAGTGGTATGTATTTTATCACAGACTGACTCATAAATCCGATTACAGCCGTCAGGCTTGTGCGGAGCGTATAGAGATAGCTCCGGACGGAAGCATAAAGCAGGTCGAAATGACATCCTGCGGACTAAACGGAGGTCCTCTTGAAGGCAAGGGAACTTATCCGGCAGTTATCGCCTGCAATATCACTAACGGACGTATGCCGCATGGCTCGAATAAGATATTTGATCACAGCTTCCCGAACGTTACACATAAATGCAATGACGACGGCAGTACAGACAGATATATCGGTGAGATAAGCAGCGGCACCCTGATAGGCTTTAAGTATTTCCGCTTTGAGGGACTAAAGCGTATAAGCGTAAATGTCAGAGGCGGCGGTGACGGTAAAATATGCATCTGCACCGCTATCGACAGTGCTCCTGTGGCTGAAATAGAAGTTCATCCGTACAATATCTGGAGGAATATCACAGCAGAGGTAAACATCCCCGACGGAGTATATCCGATATACCTTAAATACTGCGGAAGAGATACGATAGATATTAAGGAAATAAGCTTTGAATAGACATTTCCGGAAAATATGCACAGACGTTATCGGAAAAATTTGGACAAAAATTGAAAATTAAGTAAAAAAGCCCGAAACAGTTGACGTTCGGGCTTTTCTGTGATATAATCTATATTTGAGACGAAATGTCATTTTAGTATAAAATTGTGGAGGTAAAAATGGCTAAAAAAGATTCACGTAACCTTAATGTTACAATAAACAACAAAGCTAATGATGATGACAGAGATATTGTAATTTCTATATCAGGTATCTTTAAAATGCTTAAAAAGTATTTCCTGCCCTGGCTGATAGTATCTGCTATGGCTTTTGTAGCAATAGGCGGAGTGTCTACTTTCAGAGCGGTAAAGAAAAAACCTGCATTATCAGCACTCATAAGCTTTAATTTTGACGGTATCGAAAAGGGAAAAGACCCTTCAGGAAGAAATTTTGATATAAATATCGTTAAGAACTCTCAGGTAATTGCAGATGCAATGTATAAGCAGGACCTCGATATGGAAAAAGCCGCTGTGATACAGGAGAATATAACTTTTGAAGGTATCATCCCGTCAGATGCCATAGATAAGATAACCGCTTACAAGAGCGTTTATGAAAACGCTTCTTCCGGAAACCTTTCAGCTGCTCAGGCAATGCTCGATGTAACATTCCACCCTACACAGTTCAAGGTGTTCTTTGATTACAATGACGCTTCTCTCAGCCGTAAGGAGGCTGTTCAGCTGTTCGACAGCATTCTCGAAGGCTTCGGTGATTATTTTTACGAGCATTACGGATACAATAAGAATCTCGGCGTTTCAATAACTTCTATCGATTACAGCGACTATGATTATTCAGAGGCAGTTGATGTCTTTAAGTCTAACCTTTCAACTCTTACAAAATATGTAAGAGGACTTGCTGATGCTGATACGAAACAGTTCCGTTCAAGCCAGACAGGCCGTACATTCAACGACCTTGCACAGACTGCAAAGACTATCTCTTCTATCGACCTCGACAGGATCTCTTCTAAGATCGCTATAAATAATATCACAAAGAATAAGGCTGATACTATAGCTTACTATGAGTTCAGAATAGATGAGCTAACCCGTGAAAAAGATGCTTATACAGAAAGACTTGCCAATGTTACAAATTCTATCAAGGAATATCAGAAAGACTCTCTCCTCATCATGTCAACTACAGAGGGTACAAATGCAGAGCTTTCAAAGAACTCCGGCGAGTATGATAAGCTCGTTGAAAGAAAAGAATCAATAGCTGCTGACCTTGCAGAGACAAAACAGAGCATCAATTACTATATCCAGAGAAAAGAAAAGCTTGAAAAGGCTGTTACCGGTACAGAACAGATGCAGAAGGAAGTTGAAGAGGAGCTTGCTAAGGTAAGCCAGAAGCTTGAAAAGCTCGTTCAGGATACAGAGACAACTGCTGATGAGTACTACAGAATAGTTGAGTTTGCTCATGCTTATAACATTCTCGTACCGCCTGTTGATTCAGCAGCCGGAACAGTCAAGTCTATAATTTCATTCGCAATTCTTCCGCTTATCGCAATTGAAGCACTTATCTTCCTCGTATATATGATAGTTGCTTTTGTTAAGGCTATCAAAGCAGAAAATGCAAAGCCTGTATTAGTTATGGGCGATGACGATGATGACGACGACGATAAAGAAGAGGAGAAAAACAAGCAGACTGAGAAGAAACCTGAGTCTAAGCCGGTAAATAAGTCCTCAAATAAAAACAAAAAGAAGAGAAGATAATTTCTTAAAGAAGCTGCCGTGACCGCTACGGCAGCTTTTTGCATATCCTCCGGTATTTCAGAATATACTCATATATAAGAAACTGTGAAGACAGATCATAAAATTACGGAGGTATCATCATGCAGGATAAGTCTATAAGAAAAGATCAGAATTTAATACTCGAAAACCGCAAAAAGCTGTGCATTTCCGGTGTTACAGATGTCGACAGCTTCGACGAAAGAACTATTGCTCTGTATACCGAGCTCGGCGAGCTTACTATCCACGGAAAGGACCTGCATATAGACTCAATGAGCGTGGAGACCGGAGATATGTCCATAACAGGGGAGATATGGTCGATGATATACGGCGATAAGGACAGGAAAGGTCCACTTTCAGCTCTTGGGAGACTTTTCAGATGAATGTGCCGGAAACTTTCTTTTCAGTCCGTGAGGAGCTTGTGCTCTTTGCGGCTTCCTGCATCATGGGAGCAGGCTTTGGCGTGGTATACGATGTGTTCCGCACCATAAGAGCTGTGCTGAGACATAATATGGCGGCGGTCATAATTGAGGATATTATATTCTTCGCCTTATACTGTGTCGCACTGTCTGCATTTGCTGTCGGAGCAGCAAGAGGTGAGCTGAGAGCTTATTTTGCTATCGGAAATATTATCGGTTTTACTATGTATATATTGCTGATAGGAAACCGCCTGATAGGCTGTATAAGAAGTGCAGCAGGTATCATAAAAAAGGTCGTTATGACGGTATTATCCCCTTTCAGGCGTTTGGGTGTATTTTTAAGTGTAAAAACTAAGGTCAAATTTGTGGGATATTCCAAAAATATAGATAACTCATTTAAAAAAATAAAAATACTATTGCTAAAAAGAGGCAGAATGATGTATAATAAAAAAGTAAATAAAATGAGAAAGAACGTGAACAAAGGTGGCAAGAAAGTCAAAACAGAATAATAAGGGACTGTTCAATAAATTCCTCATCAGAATTGCTGCAGTCGCTGTTGTGGTAGGGTGTGTTGTTCTTATCTATGCTACCGAAAGGGACTGTGCTGAAAAGGAACGGGAAATGGAATCTATACAGGTCAAGATCGATGCCTATGAAGTCGAAAATGCTGATCTGCAGCGAATCCTTGACAGTGACGATATAGCCGATTATATCGCAAGAATCGCTCTTGAAGAAAGAGGTTATGCATATCCCGATGAGCGAAGGTTCTATGATACATCAAGGGATTAATTATAAAGGAGTTATTTATATATTATGCAGCAGCTGGAAATTGGTAAGATCTACAACGGAAAGGTCAAGGGTATAACACAGTACGGTGCTTTCGTCGATATTGAGGGCGGAGGCTCTGGTATGGTGCATATTTCCGAGATCGCTAATACCTATGTAAGTGATATAAGAGATCACCTTACTGAAAATCAGGAGGTCAAGGTCAAGGTCATAGGTATCAATGAGGCAGGAAAGGTCAGCCTTTCTATCAAGAAAGTAGCAGAAGATAATAACGAGGCTCAGCCTCAGCAGAAGCCAAGAAGACCTCGTGAGGGCGGTCAGAATAATAATCGCCCTAAGCCAAATGTGTGGGAGCCTAAAAAACAGACTCCGCCGTCTGAAATGACTTTCGAGGACATGATGAGCCGCTTTAAACAGTCAAGCGAAGAGCGTATGTGCGATCTTAAAAGAAGTACAGACAGAAAAAACGGCACAAGAAGAAAATAAGTACTTTGCTCGTATGAGTTATGTTAGAAGTATATACTATTTATCGGGGCAAACCTTTCTGAAGAAAGGTTTCCTCTAACTGAGGCGGTCTCCTCTGTCACTATGTGACATCTCCCCACACTGCGGGGAGTCACCCCGCCCCCCTTTCCAAAGACTTTCAGTATGATTTTTCCCCGGACAGGGTTCTCCCGTAGTTGATCGACTACGGGATTTTTAATTTTAGAAGAACCCTGTCCGGGGCAAAGTGAAGCCGAAGGCTTTAGAAAAGATTAAGGGAGAACCCTTTTTCAAAAGGGTTTCCCTCAATAGAAGTATGGCTCTCAATATAACTAATACGAGCAAGGCAGCTTTTTACGTAAGAGAAAGTATTTTATAACATCACCCATTCTATATAAACTTGACAAATCAACATATCCATGTTATCATATAAATGATTTTTTATGTGTTTTGCCAAATAGGAGTAATTTATGATAAACGGACGAAGGATCATTGCACTATGCCTTTCAAAATTAGGTGAAGTTCCGAGCTTTCAGCTGACCACATCACTGAACGCAGAAGCTCAGAAACTCGGACACAGTGTTTTTGTATACAATCTATGCGAAGATCTTTTTTATGCTGATACAAGAAGCCAGACCGAAGCACGTATATTTGACCTTATCGACTTCAGCATCGTTGACGTACTGGTCATATCTGCAGAAGGTATAAAGCACAAACCTACTATTGCTGCCCTTGTACTCAACGCTCAGGAGCACGGAGTACCCGTTATAACTATCGACGGCTATTTTGAGGGCTGTATCAACCTCGGTTTCGCATTTAAAGAGGGATTTGAAAAGATCGTAAGACATATCACCGATTTCCACGGTATTACTGACATCCATTACATGGCTGGATTCAAAGGAAACTCCTTCTCGGAAGAAAGACGCAAGGTGATCGAGGATGTGCTTGCTGAAAAGGGGATAGAATTCACCGAGGATAATGTCAGCTATGGGGACTTCTGGGGAGTTCCCGCAAAACAGGCAACTCTCCGGCTCATAGAAAGCGGAAAACTGCCAAGAGCCATAATATGTGCAAACGATATAATGGCGATAAATGTCTGTACGGTACTTATGGAAAACGGGATAAACGTTCCGGATGATGTTATAGTAACGGGATTTGACGGTATAGAGGACATTTTATTCTCTTTGCCGAGGATAACCTCCGCAAGCTGTAGTCTCACGCTTATGGGCAAAAAGGTCGCTGAAACAGCTGACGAACTGTTCCGCACCGGAAAATTCACCGGTTCTACCCAAGTAATGCCGGAGCTTATGCCCTCTAATTCATGCGGATGCTGTGATGATAAGACCATAAACGTGCCCTCCATAATGTCTCTTCTAAGTTCACGATTCAACCGCATTCAGGATGACAACCACGCACTTTCAAAATGTTCGGAGAAAATGCAGAACTGCCGCAGTATCGAGGAAGTTTCAGCTCTCTTCGACAACTATGTTTTCTCTGATACGACCTGCCTTCTGAATAAGAGGTTCACTGTCCCGACCGCAAAGCCTTTCGTTCATACTGAAGAGGATATTTTTGAGGACGAGATGTGTGTACTGCATAATTTCGGCTCACTTCAGGACTACAAGCCTTTCAACTTCCATAAGAACAATATAATACCGGAGATAGACAGGCTGCTCGAAAAGAAATGTCCTCTTGTATTTTCAATGATAGACTACCTCAGCACTCCGCTCGGATACGTCATATTCCACTATCCTGTTGACGACCTCAATTTATATTGCCGTATACCTATTATAATAACAGCTCTTAACAACGCTCTCGGAGGATACATCAATAACCAGAGCCAGCGTTATCTGTTGTTCCGTGTCGAGGAGATGTACCGCACCGACCCTCTTACCGGACTATTCAACCGCATCGGTTTCTCAAATGAATTCGAGAGAAGGTTCGGCAACCCGAACACTTCATCAATAACGGTAGTACTTGCAGACCTCGATAATCTGAAATATATAAACGATAAATTCGGACATATGGCTGGTGATAAAGCTATCCGCATGGTCGCAGACGCTTTGCAGTATGCTTGTCCGGAGGATTCGCTTTTCGTAAGGCTCGGCGGCGATGAGATGATGGCTGTAATGGGCGGAGCTCCGCAGGAAGAGAGCATCAAGAACAGCATCAGCTTCTTCCTCGAAAAGAACAGCTTCGGATTCGATTATAATGTATCTTCAAGTATCGGGGTATACTCCACCGATAAACCGGAAGAAATGCGGATTGAAAGCCTTATAAAGCACTCAGATGAGCTTATGTACTCAGAAAAACGCAGAAAAAAAGATTCTGCAAAAAAATAATACCACCGGTGAACTAACATTAAAGTTCACCGGTATTTTTGTATCTAATTTGCACAATATCAGTCCGATATATTTAAACTAAATGCTGAAT
Organism: Ruminococcus sp.; assembly: GCA_017441505.1. Lineage (GTDB taxonomy): Bacteria > Bacillota > Clostridia > Oscillospirales > Ruminococcaceae > Ruminococcus. The sequence goes on along the minus strand of JAFRXL010000038.1, from coordinate 4,398 downwards.
TTATGCATAAATCAGTATTTGTACATAGTTTAGTAACAAAATGCCCTTTATTTATGGTATAATGTAGGTGTATAGTGGATGTTTTTGTGCAGATGATACGGGAGGACTTCATCTGACCAAAATATCCCAAATTGCCCTTACAAAATGAAAGGAGTGCATTTATCATGTCAATAAGATCAAAAATCAAAAAGGCTGTTACCGGCATCATAAGTACAGCTATGGTGGCAAGCTCTGTGACCACTATGAGCTACTCACCGTCTGTAAATGCCGCAACAGATAACAACTACTACGAAGCTCTTGCTATGTCACTGTATTTCTACGACAGTAATGCCTGTGGAACAGGTATAACAGGCGGTCCGCTCACATGGAGAGGCGACTGCCACACCTATGACGCAACTGCTTCCGTTGGTACGCTAAGCGGTTCAGCTAAGGCTATCGTCGATCCGGACGGTGACGGAAAAGTAGACGTTTCCGGCGGCTTCCACGATGCCGGCGACCATATCAAATTCAATCTCACTATAGGCTTCGGAATATCAAGCCTTGCTATGTCAGACTACCTCTTCCCTGGAGTTTACGAAAAGGCTGGATGTAAAGACCACCTCATGTATGAGCTCAAATGGGGTGCTGATTACCTCATGAAGACAACTTTCCTCGACGGCTCTGATAACGTTGTTGCTGTTGCTCACGTTGTTGCCGAGGGCGGTACTGACCACAGCTACTGGTCAGCTCCTGAAACTCAGACCTATGCAAGACCAATTTACTGGCTGACATCATCTTCAAACAACTCGGCTGTATGCTGCGAAATGGCTGCCGGTCTTGCAGGAACAGCCTATGTATGGCGTGACGCAGACCCGGCTTATGCGGACGAATGTATAAGATACGCAAAAGCACTTCTTTCATTCGGTCAGAAGCACGTCGGAAACAACTCTGGCGGTATCGGCGGATTCTACGACACTGATGCTCAGTATCAGGACGAAGAAGCTCTTGCTCAGGCTTGGCTCTGGATACTCAACGAAGGCGATAAACCGTCTCGTACTCCTAAGAGCGGCGACTACGGCGGAAATCAGTACGACGGATACGTTTATACATGGGATAAGGTATGGCAGGGCTATTGTTCTATGATGTACAAAGCTACAGGCGAAAATGTCTTTAAGCAGGAGCTTATTTACGAATATCCTAACCAAGGCGGTATAAGCGAGACTACTTACTGTGCAAGCGGCTGGGGAGCTTCACGTTATAACTGTGCTAAACAGCTGAGAGGTCTCATCCTCGCTGAAGGCGACGCTAATTCAAGCTACGCAAAGGCAGCTAAATTCCAGATGGACCATATCCTCGGAAACAACTCTCTCGGATACAGCTTTCTTATCGGTTACGGCAACAAGTGGCCAGTCCACATCCACCACCGTGCCGCTAACCCGGGCAATGGCAACGATACAGCTTCAACTAACCCGTCCGCTAAGTATACTAACTACGGTATGCTCGTAGGCGGCGACGATAACAGCGGTTATCAGGATCAGACAGATAAATACCAGTATACAGAAGGTGCTCTCGATTACAACGGCTGCTTCGCTCTTGCTTGTGCAGGTCTTGCAGAACTCTACGGCGGCGACACTTCTGCTATCAAGTCGATAGAGTCAAGTGCTTCTGAGATAAATGACGATTTCGTATTCGGAAACAGCGAGCCGGATGACCCGACTGTATCAAAGACTACTACCACAAGAATAACAACTACAAGAGCTTCTACAACTACTGTAGTTACTACTAAGGTCACAGAAAAAGTCAATGTCGCAGCAGGCAAAGAGCTCAACATAGAGCTTAAAGGTGCTGACGAGCTTGAATTTGTAATCAAATCCGATGCGGGCGACAACGGAAACGGTGCAATATCCTATACTTCCAACAGCGGTCAGTACAGCCAGACCGGTCAGTTCAACTTCACTGACGACGGCAGCGGAAAAACTGTCATCAATACACCTGTTGCCGGAATCGAAGCTCAGAATGACACTGTTACACTCCACCTCTGGTGGTCAAACAAGGGTTCAAGCACTATCTCTGAGGTCTACAGAGTTTACTACAAGACTGTAGATACTCCGATTCAGACCACTACAACTACCACCACTACACCTCCGGAAAATATAATCTGGGGCGATTCCAACGACAGCGGCGAGGTAAAAATGAATGACGCCGTACTCATTATGCAGATGTTAGCTAATGAGGACGCTTTCGGTCTTGACGGTACTGACGAAAACCACATCACCGAAAAGGGTTACCGCAATGCCGACGTTTATGAACACGGCACAAGCGGTGTCACAAATATGGATGCTGTATGGATACAAAAATATCTCATTCATGCTATCCCGACCCTTAACCCTATCCTTGACGCTGTATCAAATTAACAGACCATAGGAGACACTTCGGTGTCTCCTATTTTCTTCCCAATATGTATACAGCCAACTGCTTTAGCCGACATATTTCCACAGTGCAAATGTTATTATGCACATAATGTTTATATCACTTTTGTGCAATATTCTGAAATTGTGAAAATTATGTGATTTTTACCATATTGTAATATTTTAGTAACTTAAATGTAACTAAAATCACTGCAAAAAACTGTATAATGAAATTATACATATTATAGGCAAATATTGAGAAAGAAGCGTGATATTCATGAAGACATTTTCAAGGATCAAAAACATGGTTCTTAGTGGTGTTATCGCTTTTTCCGCAGTTGTCTCTCCTCTTGCTGCTCCGGTAGCATCAGAGGCTCCCTCTCTCTCAGCAACTGCAGCTGGATACGATAACTACGCTAAGCTCCTTCAGTACTCACTTTATTTTTACGACGCAAATATGTGCGGTGACATTTCCGGCTGCGGTTTGAGCTGGAGAGGCAACTGCCATACAAATGACGAAGTCCCTGGCGGCTTCCACGATGCTGGCGACCACGCAATGTTCGGTCTCCCTCAAGGATTTTCAGCTTCTACCCTCGGCTGGAGCTACTATGAGTTCAAGGATGCTTACAATGCTACCGGACAGGGTGACCACCTTAAAATGATAACTGATCATTTTTGTGATTTCTTCAAGAGAGCAACAAAAATGAGCGGCGGAAACGTTACAAGTGTCCTCTATCAGAAAGGCAACGGCGACGATGACCATGCTTACTGGGGAACACCTGAAAATCAAACAGGCAGCAGAAGAATGTACTGGTCAAACAACGGTGCAAGTGATATTGCCGCTCAGTATGCTGCTGCACTCGCATTCAACTATAAGAACTTCGGCAACCGAGAGGATCTTACATACGCTGAAGCTCTCTACAAGTTCTCAACACAGTACAATCAGGTAGCTACAGAAGGTCTTCAGTCCAAAGACGGAAACTGGTTCTATAAGAACAGCTCTTGCAAGGATGAACAGGCATGGGCTGCTGCTGCACTTTATATTGCTACAGGTAATCAGAGCTACCTTAACGATGCAAAGAGCAAGGTAACTCAGTACCTCGGCTGGGTACACGGTTGGGAAAACTCCGATCTTGGTGCTGCTTGTCTTATAGCAGAAGCTACTAACGATTGGACAAAGGTAAATAACTGGATCAGCACAACTACACAGCAGAAAACTCAGAACGGCTATTACTTCCTTGATAAATGGGGTAGTGCACGTCTGAACTGCTCAATGCAGTTTACAGCACTGGTTGCTTCCAAGCATTCAAATGCTGATTATACCAATTGGGCACAAGGTCAGATGAACTATATCACAGGCAATAACCCATCAGGCTATAGCTTCGTTATAGGCATCGGAAACAAATACCCACAGAATCCTCACCATAGAGCAGCTTCTGGTTATTCAAGCTATGGTGAAATGGGTAATTCAACACAGGCTAAGAACGGAAGCCCTACACTTATCGGTGCTCTCGTAGGCGGTCCTGTTGATTCAAACGGTTCATATACCGACAGTATCCAGGACTATGTTGCAAATGAAGTAGCTATAGACTACAATGCAGGTCTTGTTGGTGCAGCTGCTGGTCTTTACAGCATCCATAAGTCAGGCTCTACTGACAAAAACATTACAGGCGTTACAAAGATCTATTCCGGTTCTTCAACTCCTGGTCCAGAACCAACAACTACTACAAAGTATACTCCTGGTCCTCAGCCAACAACAACTACAACTTCAAAGACACCTAATCCTCAGGGCGAAGGTGTGTACACATATTCACCAAATCAGCGTATCAAGTACAACCAGAACTCAGACGATAAGATGGTAGGCTGGGAATGGGCTGAATTCGGTATTCCTGCAACAGAGAAGGTAACTAAGGTAGAGGTAAGCATCTCTTCCAACAACGGTTCTCTCGGTAAGTGGCAGGGTGCTTTCGGTACTTCCACAAGCGATGCTTCTAACGAGTACTGGGCAATG
>JAFRXL010000037.1 GCA_017441505.1 Ruminococcus sp. | reverse complement strand
CACCGTGAGATTTTTCGTCAGATTGTATAGAAATTCCGCAGGCATACTGACGTATGTCAAGGGATTTCTGTGCAAGATGACGGAAAATATCCAAGCAGATTCAGTACAAAGACGTCAGGCGGTCTTTGTGCGGTGTTGCCTCAAGTAAAATGACTACTGTTCAGCATTATAACTTTCATATAGCTGTATTCAAGGCAAAAAAATACGGGGAACTGAGGTTTTCTCAGTTCCCATTGATATTACTTAGGAAGCTCCACATCTATACAGAATCTGCCGTCACTGCAATGTGCGGATATTTTTCCGCCGATAAGCTCGGTAAACTGCTTTGCAATGGCGAGTCCAAGACCGGTATTTCCCTTTGTACGTGAAATATCAGTTGTATAGAATTCATCAAATATCCTTGAAATATCAAGTTCAGGGTCATCGATACCGTTCTCGAACGATATTTTTATAACATCGCCGTCAGTCACCGTAACGATAAGGTCTCCAACACCATGTTTCAGGGCATTCCCAACAAGATTATCAAAAACTCTCATGAGCACAGTGCGGTTTGAGACTAACTTTATACGTCCGGCAGGATTCCTCAGCTCGACCATTCTGTTCTGCATGGAATAGTCATCAAAATAGTGGACTATAGCTTCTTCAAGAATGGTGTTGAGATTCAGCTCTGCTCTTTCGGGGACTTTTCCTGATGAGATTATCATTGAGAATTCAAAGAACGAGTTTATAAGCTCCTCTAAACGCTTCAACCGCTTATCGACTATCTCAATAGCAGAGCCACACTCAGCGTCGGACATCGTCCCCTCCTTTATGATGCTGATATAGCCCATTGCGGAAGTAAGAGGAGTCCGGAGATCGTGAGAAATATTCGTCATCATCTGTTCAAGGTCGTGGCTCTTCCGAACATACTCCATATCATAACGGCGTATATCCTTCAAAAGTCCGTTTATCTCATTGATAAGCTTCGGAGGTATAGTGCCGGTCGTGATGTGGACAAGCTCATTCGTATCTTTGCTCCTTATGGTGCGTACCTTTTTTGTGATCCCACGGCACTCGACACGCATCAGCACTATATGGAGCAGAAGGATCGCTATTACCACAATGCATATTACTAATAAAACTGTCTGCATACTGCCTCCGGATTCACTTTTTCATTCTATAGCCGATACCCCATACAGTCTCGATATACTCGTTATCGGGGTCGCACTCTTTAAGCTTCTTTCTGAGCTTGCTTATATGAACGTTCAAGGTGTTGTCATCCGCTGAGTTTTCATAATCCCAGACAGTGTCGTAAATAAGACTCTTTGTACAGGTGCGTGAAGGGTTCTCCATAAGCATACTGAGAAGCGAAAACTCATGCTTTGAAAGATCAAGCGATTTTCCGCAGCACTCTGCGGACATCTCTGTTTTGTCGAGAACTATATTCTTGTATGTCAGCTTCTCGTTTGCTGTCTCACCCGAGACTGCACCTCTTCTCATTCTTACAGCTATCCTCGCTAATAATTCATCGTTATGGAATGGCTTTGTTATGTAGTCATCTGCTCCCAATTCAAAAAGGTCGACCTTTTTGCCTATATCATGTATAGCACTCATGACGATTATAGGGACATTGTGCTTCTTTTTAAGGTCAACTATAATATCCTCTCCGCTTTTTCCCGGAAGCATTAGGTCGAGCAGTATAAGGTCCACATCATCACCGTGAACGAGAAGTCCCTCTGTTCCGGAGTAAGCACTTATCGTGCTGTAGCCATTGCTTTTCAGCATTAAGCTCAGCATATTATTTATATCATTGTCATCCTCTATTATAAGGATAGTCTTTCCCATTATTCACACCTCTGAAATATTCAGTTCTTCAACAAGACTGTCCGGCATATACCTTGCTCCACGCACGGCATTAACTCCGTGAGCACGCAGTTTGCTGCGTCCTATCTGCTCCTTATCGTATCTTCTGATAAGCTTCAGCTTCATTATTTTTTTCATACTGACATTCTTTCCCTCATATATATAAGGTATGTCAGTTTCAACAGCCTCGCAGCGGTAAATGACAGCCGAAACAGGAGCTGCCATATATATGAAGACCTCGTCACCTACAGCAACTCGGCTTGTCTGTTTCCAGTTTATCATGCCGTCCCTGCTGAAATCCTGTTCAAGGTCATAGTATGCAGGATTTGCCGGTACGAGCCAGTACTTCTTCCCTTCCCTGACGCTCTTTCCGCCTCCGGCAAGAATATAGCTCATATCCATGATACCGCATATCTCATCAACGCTCACACTGCCGTCAAGCAGCACAGTTATCCAGCTGTTCTTGTTCATATGATAGGCAGGAAAAATACCTTTTTTGCTTCTCAGAGAACCTCCCATAAGCGGATCACACTTGAAGTTCATTATGTCAACTTCACGGTCATCATCAAGTCCGAGCTTTCTGCCTGAAACGGTCATAAGCAGTGCGAACCATTTCTTGTTGTCCTTACGTCTGAAAGCTGCTGCATCGGGAGATTTCAGCCAAAGATACTCCGGTCCGCTCCCATACTTTTTCGCAGCATATTCCGTCAAAGCTGCTAAAATGTCATTTTCAGTCTGCATCATTTCCCTCCGGCTGCTGCATATATTCTTCAAGCTGTTTTCCTGACCACTCAACTATACAGTATGAACCGTCCCCTGCTTTGACCGCACAAAAACAAAAACGCTCAGCAAAAGAACCGTCATCGCCCTCAGCGATAACTGAAAATTCTATTTCATACCCGTCATCAGCCGGTTCACCATAATACTTCGTATCATAGTTATACGCAAGGGCTTCATAATAAAGCTGAACACCGTCAAGCTGCATCCAACTCAGCCTCTTGAAATTCCTTACTGAACTGAGCTTTACCTTTACGTTTTCACCGCATTCGTCCTTATATCTGTCACGCAGCTGTTCGGCATAAGCGTCCATATCCGACTCTACGGTATCGTAGGTATCTGCTTCCTTCATTGAACTGATAAGATCATCCGGAAGTGCCGATCTAAGGTAATCCTCGCCGCTCGAATTGTATGCCTCAACATATTTTTCCAGTATATCCAGATAATCATCCGGCAAGGTATCCGGAGTTTCACGGTCAGAACTGTTGCTGCTCTTGCTGTCACTAATGGAAGTATCTGAACTGCTGCTCTTATCGCTGCCGCATGAAAAAGCTCCCGCAGCTATAACTGCTGTACATAAAAATATAATTACTTTTTTCAAACTGACCACCGCCTTTCCGACAATACAAGTATATTATACCCTATACAGCGTTTTTTGTCAATAAACAGCATAATTTTACATTTTCAGGAGTTGATATTTTGAACGAAAACGATACAATTATAACCGATGAAGTCACAGACACTTCTTCTCTTTTAGAAGAATATGAAAAAGAAGCTGTCTCACGCAAAACCGACGCTTCATCCGTGCAGCTTGTTATATGTCTTTTTATCTCTGCTGCATTATTGGTGATGCATTTCTCATATCCTCAGCTTGCAGAGGGAGTTATCGATATAGTCCGTAAACTTTCCGCCGATGAAAACGAGCTTATCCCAAATCCGCTGGATATGCTTATATCGCTGATTGATAAGCTTTGAACTGTTCCGGACAGAGTTCAGGCTGCATTTTTCTTTTCTTCTGTTCAATGCTGTTATTTTTCTATATGACAGCAGCGGACTTATCATCTGCTTCTATACGGCTTGTCTCCTTCACGAACTTGGTCACATAGCTGCTGCTCATATAACGAGACAAAGTATAGTCACAGTTGAACTAAAGGGCTCAGGAATACTTATGATACCGGAGAAAAATGCCGCAGCTCCTCTGTATTCCGGAATAATAGTGATTATGTCAGGTCCGGCAGTAAATCTGTTGCTCTGGACAATTTCTGACCTAAACGGCTGGCATTATTTTGCTGCGATAAATCTGATGCTGTTTTTATACAATATGCTCCCATATAAACAGCTCGACGGCGGTGCAGCTCTTTCGCTTATCTTATGCGGATGGATATACGAAAGAGCTGCTGACATCCTTCTGACTCTCATTAAAGCTGCGATACCTGTTGTGCTTCTACTGCTTGTGCTTTCCGGCAGAACTGAATTTATACCGGTATCTGCCGCCGCTGTACTGCTTTTCATATCCGACAGCTGACTATTGCACACTCTGAAACTTAATGATATAATAAAACATAGGCTGCTCCGGCAGCCTTAATGCTGTACCCACAAGTTTTGCTTTGTGCGGTACTGCCTTAATAAATTTTTTTCAAAAAAAATTGACCATTCCCCTTTCTGTGACGTGTTATAAGTGAAAGGAAAAATACTCCGGAGTTCTTTCCAATCATTTCAAGGAGCTGATAAAATGCCAGAAAACAACAGAATACGCATCGCAGTAGAACAATACGGCGATATGCTTTATCGTATCTGTATTGCTATGCTGAAAAATCAGGCTGACGCTGAAGATGCAGTTCAGGAGACTTTCTTGACCTTTTTCCGCAAATCTCCTGAATTCAAAGATGCTGAACACGAAAAAGCATGGCTTATAAAAACCGTCACAAACAAATGCCGGGACATCCTGCGATATAAGAAACGTCACCAGACAGAATGTGAGGACAAGCTGCTGTCGTTGCCTGAAAATACCAGTAATTCCGATATTTTTGAGGCACTGACTATGGTGCCGGAAAAATTCCGTATAGTTCTCACTCTGCACTATATTGAAGAATATAAGGTGAACGAAATCACAAAGATCATAGGCAAGTCTTCATCAGCAGTCAAAATGCGTCTGCAAAAAGGCCGAAAGCTGCTTGAAGACATCTACAGAAAGGAGTTTGCATTATGAAATTTAACAACCTGAAAAATAATGCCCAGAACATACATATGCCGGAAGATATGAAGGAGCGTATTATAAAAAACTGCGAAAATGCCGTAAAAACCGACAATACTGAATTCACAGACAATGTTTTTAAGGTGGAGAAATACAATAACCGCAATTTCATAAGAATTATAAGCGGACTTGCTGCCTGTGCTGTTATAGCCGGAAGTATCGGTCTTTCTGCTAAACTTATGAAAAAACAGTCTTCACCGGTCGAAATTTCATCTTCAAAGCTCGAACAGAAAGTCATTCCGTCAACTACGCCTCCCGTTACAGAAATAAACAATAAAGAAAATGTCCACGACTATGACTTCATAAGAACATTCCTCGCTTCTGATTATTATATCAATACCTATGACGATATAAGTCTTGGTAAACGAGATAATATTTCCGAGGTTATTACAAATTCAGAGATAAATGAGATAAGTGCAGAACAGGTACAGGTCAATAATGATGAACCATATCTTACTTTATACTCATCTAAGGATGATATATATAATTATAAAATGACCTTCCGGAAAGATAATATTCTTGAGCTTGAAATGGATAAAAATTACGAGCTGAACAGTCTGACTTTCAATGAACATCTTTATTACCAGTGCGACACAGAACAATTATCCGCAAAAATTATGGAGATAATTAATTCAGATCAGAATTATCCGCCTTTCGGAGATATGTCCAAAAAAGAATTTTTCTCAAAAGTCAATTACAATTCAGAGGTCCATGATTCCCCTTCCACATTAAAAGTACAGGAGTTTATCGAGGCTCAGCCTGATGACGAATCATCAACAGATGCCGCTGTAACAGAAAATTTCTACGACTTTGAAATATTGCACGGAGAGCCTTTCACACAGGAGCAGCGTGACCAGTTAGCTGACCTTTTCAACAACTATGGTACTTTTGAAGAAAAAATTATGCAACACCCAGAACAAAACGAAACTATAACTCTGTATTTTGCTGATGCATACGAGTTTCGCTGGGCAGTACTTGCAAATGACGATACTCTAATCGTAAGCCGATTTGTTTATGACTGGAACAGAAATACCAATCCGGTATGCAGTTGGAATAACGATATTGTACAAAATTATTATAAAATTGACTACGCCTACTTCAAACAAAAACTGATAGATATTGTCGGATTCAATAATCTTTATATCCTGTCAGATAATCTCGGAAAATTCGCATTCCCTACTGAGGATATAGAACAGTGCAACTACTATAAAACATCCGGCAGCGACGAAATCAAGGCTTTTTCTGACATCAAGGCAGTTACTTCACTTGCTGATGAGATCCTTTTATACTCGTGGTATGAACCACAGGAAATCCCAGATGTTTCAGGCGAAAAATACTCAGCTATCTACCACAAGGAAAGTCCAGATACTGAACCTGATATAACTATCCAATTCTATGGATCAGGTGCACTGTATTACTGTAAAAACGGTGTTGAAAAATGGTATCTTATCAATGGCAACGCAAGGAATGAGCAAAAAACTATTGATGAAAAACTTTCCGAACAAGATCCTGCACCATTTAATATGTTTAAGGCATATTCTTCTTCACCTCTTAAAATTGACACAACTGAGGATAACAAAAAAGTCCACTATGAGGTGACAAACGAAGACTTTATCATGTATCGTTTTGGAGAAGAGCTGAATACTTTTTATCATAATTATGCTGTAATCGATCCGCCTGAGTATGTCTCTGAAAAAGAACCTATCTGCACTTTCTCAAGAGATTTTGACGGCTATTCAGAAGAATTGTGTGTTTTCGACACAGGTGTTATGGAATATATCAGAACTGCTGACAGAGTAGACAAATTTTACTATATGACCAGCTATTTCTATGACTTCAAAAATAATAATACCGATTCAGAACCAGACTTCGTCAACGAATTTTTAAGACGCTTTTCACATTTTTAAACCACACGTAAAAAACGTTACGCATCATTTTTACATGGTGCGTAACGTTTATTTTTATAATGTTCTTTTTTCCAGAAGTTTCTTGAAGTCTGTCGGAGTACAGTGCTTTATCTCCTTGAATATACGGTTGAACGTAGTAAGACTCTTGAAACCTGCACGCATTGCGACCTCGGTTATCGGGATGTCCGGGTCAAGAAGAAGCTGCTCGGCAGCCTTGGTGCGTCTTGCATTTATGTACTGCAAGTAAGACATTGAGTTATACTGCTTAAATATTCTTGAAAAATGATACTTACTGTATCCGGCAACATCCGCAAGCTGATCGAGGGATATATCATACATATAGTTGTTGTCGATATATTTCAGTACAGTACCGAATTTCTCACTGTATTCGTCTATTTTTTCGTCATCAACATCCATTGCCATTTGCTGCTGTTTGAGCTGGAACTCTCTTAGTTCCATAAAAAGCTCTATAAGCTTGATATATATCTTTACATCGGAAAGCTCGTACTTTGAATTATAAAGTCCGAATATATCGAGCATAGTCTTTTTGGCAATGAGACTGAGCTCCTTATCCATTTCAGGAGTTATGACCACCGGAACAGAAACTGCTCTCATAACGCTGTCAAGTGCAGGAACGTCACCGAGTATCCGGTTATCGCACTGGAAGATAAGTCTTCTTCCCGGAATAGCCGGCATACTGTGGAGTTCACCGCTTGGTATGAGCAGCACGTCATTTTCTCTTATTGTATAATCTATTCCTCCGACATTTACAACATAAGTATTTTTTATAGCCATTATCAGTTCGACTGCACTATGCCAATGAACAGGGTAAGCTTCATCTTCAACATTGTCATAAAGCATTACATATTTCTTCTCGTCATACTCTACAGTCTCGTAGTCCCCTGAAAGATGCTTTATCACTATTCTCACCTCTCAAAATTGTATTTTTCATGATCTTCACCTATTCTCTTTTTTACTATCATTATAATATATTTTCTGAATTTTGTAAAGAACAGCAAAAAAACTTTGTAAATTGTATCCAATTGACATACGAGTAATTAAGTAATATTAACCACAATTTTTGAACAGTTGATAATAAGAAAAGGCAGCCGACTTATGTCGACCGCCCTTCAGGGGATATTAAAATTTGGAGAAACCTTAATTTAGTATCCTTTACGTATCAGGATCAATATACTCTTGTAATAACCTGACCGTTCTTAGGAATTGCCTTGCCCTTAGCTGCATACATTTCACTGATAGAAACTATCTGCCAGCCCTGTGCCTTTATGTAAGGAGCAAGTTCTTCTATAGCAGCAACTGTATTTGCCTCTGTCTCATGCATAAGTACTACTGCACCATTTGCTGATCCATTAGCCATTGCCTGCTTGATTGTGTTAACAATTGAGCTTGTTGGAACCTTATTGTAATCCTGTGTATCGATTGCACATGATACAAGACCGTAATCTGAAAGTGTTGACTTTACAGCTCCAGAGCTGTCGAGGTATGGAAGTCTGAGAAGCTTGGATGGCTCTACACCAAGAACGCTCTTGAGGTAGTTGTGGCATCCGTCTGCTTCCTGACGAATTTCATTTGCAGACTTCTGTCCAAGATATGGATGAGACATTGTGTGGTTAGCGATCTCCATGCCCTTGCTGTAAGCATACTTGATCTCATTCTGTCCGTCTGAGCTCTGTGACCAGTTAGAAACATAGAAGAATGTAGCTGTGAAGCCCTGCTTAGCAAGTGCATCAACGATTCTCTTGTTGTTTGAAGGTGAAGCACCGTCATCGAAGCTGATACCGATCATTGGCTTGTTAGGATCAGGGAAATTGCTTGGGTCTGGTGTCTTGAATTCTTCAACCTTACCGCTGCCTGTAGTTACAGAAGACTTTGTGCCTTCACTTCCGATAAGAACTGAATCTACATAGAAATCAGAAAGTGACTTTGGCATCTCGAAGTAGATAAGGAGATCTGTAGCTCCCTCTGGGATTGTGTAAGAAGTATTCTCAAGCTTTGTCCATGTTCTGCCCTTAGCAGATGCAGAAGCGATCTGAGCATAGCTCTCTGTACCGGATGCGTCGTTATACTGGAGTGTTAACTGAATGTCTTCCTCAGATGTTGATGGCTGCATTACTGCTGCACTGAAGCTGTATGTATTGCCAGCCTTGAACTTTGTTGAATCGAGTGCCATTGCTGCACCGTTCCAGTTATCTGTTCTGCCTGAAACAAAGAGTGATTTGCTGCCTTCATAGTAGCTGTTGGAATCGAGTGATACTGATGCATCGCCTCTTCCGGACCAATTGCCTGTGCTTGAATCAAAAGAATCCTTTATTGCGTCAATTGTCTTAGGAGTTGTAGTTGTTGTGATAAATGTTGGAACTTTAGTTGTGTTTGTTACGTTAGTTTTTTTTTCAGCCGAATAGCTCTCTGGGAGTTCTCTTACAGAACCGATAAGGAATTTCTGGATTGTAAGAGCGTCCTTAGTTGTGATACCGTTTCCTGCTTCGCAAACGTCTGCGTTGAGGTAACCGATTTCTGTGATGTGATTCTTGTCTGAACCGTTTATACCGAAATAGTCTTCGTTAGCAACAACCTGCATTACGAGAACTGCGTCGTTCATCTTAACGTCGCCGCTGCAGTTAGCGTCGCCCCAAACTGTAACCTTCTTGAATGGATCTTCTTCTGTAGGTGGCTGTGTTGTTGGCTCTGTAGCCTTTGTTGTTGGCTGCTCATCGCCGATGTATACATCTGCCCAATCTGACTGTGGAACGAGAGCAACTATCTTGTTATAAGCCTGCTTTGGCTGATAGCTTCCGTCGAAGATAAGTGGCTTATCGCTTCTTCTCCAGCTCATGTTGTCGTTTGTTCCCCAGAATGTAAGGGATGTAACCTTATCGCAATTCATTATAGCCTTAACTATGTTCTCATAGTAAGTAGCCTGTGAAGCTTCTGTAGCTCCGTTTGAAGACTTAGCTGTAACATCAAGCTCAGTTACGTGGATCTCACAACCGATGCTTGAGAAGAGGTCAAGTGCCTTCTGATACTTAGAAACGCTTGGGTATGTTGTATCAAGGTGAGACTGCATACCTACACCGTCAAGGATACCCTTAGAATAGAGCTTCTTGCAGAGGTTGTAGATGTTGTTGATCTTATTGTCTTCGTATTCGTTATAGTCGTTGTAGAAGAGTTTGCATCCTGCCGGAGCATATTTTCTTGCTGAAGTAAATGCTGTTTCAAGGAAGCTGTCGTCACCATAGATCTTTGTCCATGGTGAATTCTCGCCGCCGTCACCAGCAGCTCTGAGACCGCTATAGCCGTCTGCGAAGCACTCGTTAGCAACGTCATAAGCGTAAAGTCTGAGTGTTGGGTAATTCTTATTAAGCATATCAAAAACATTCTTTATCCAGTTATCGATACGCTGATTCATTATATCCTTTGAAACGTATGCACCATTTGATGAGAAGTTCTGTCTGAAGAACTCTGTAGGTGTCTGGCTGTGCCAGATAAGAGTATGACCTCTTACAGGGATGTTATACTTAACTGCGAAATCAAGGATAGTCTTTGTATCACTTGGAAGCTTAACCTGTGGATTTACGTTGTTTCCTCTCTGAGCACTTGCAGATGCATCAAAGATCCACTGTGGCTTGAGCTGATTTTCTGGAGTAATGCTGTTGAAGTGCTTGAGAACGAAGTCCTTATGAGAAGTAACTTCGCCGTCTGTAACTGCTGTACCGATTCTGAAGTACTTAGCAAATACATTCTTGAGGCCTGTATCTGTTGATATGTAAGGATCAGGAGTTACAACTGTGCTTGAATCAACTGTTCCCTTACCTGTAACAACAGAAGAAGATTTACCCTTAACTGCTGCTAAAACATCATCGATATAGAAGTCTGTGTAGCTCTCTGGAGCTTCAACATAAAGAACGAGGTCGCTGCTGCCGGATGGGATAGTGAATGAAGTATTCTCAACCTTTGTCCACTCGCCGCTCTTAGCATTTACTGTAGCAACTTCATGATATTCAGCTGAATCGCCGCTGCCCTGCTGCATTGTGAACTTTATGTCTACAGGAGAGCCGCTCTTCTGGAGTACTGCTGTACTTAAGCTGTATGTCTGACCCGGCTTGAACTTTGAAGAATCAAGAGTTATAGCTGCACCGTGCCAGTAGTCTGTTCTTCCGCTTACGAAGAGTGACTTGCTTCCGGAATAATAGTTCTTGCTGTCTGTTGTAACTGAAGCAGCACCTCTGCCCTCGAACTTACCAGCACCTGATTCAAAAGTTTCATTGAAATAAATGCCGTCAGAAGGTTCTGTTACAGGCTCTGTAGGTCCGTCTGTAGGATCCGGAATTTTACCTGTAGTGATTATATTCTTCTTAACGTTTGCCTGTCCGTCGCTCTCCCAACCTTCAACGTTGAAAGCAACTTCGTAGAAGTCACCCATCTTCATGCCCATTGATTCCCAAGTCTCAAAGTGCTTGTAGATGCTGATGGTACCGGATGTTCTCTTATTCTTACGAACGCTTATGTACTGTGTGAAAGGTCCGTTTGTGCCGGTTATGTTATAGGAGTTCATTGCATTTGTGAAAATGTCGTATGAACTTCCGTCGATAGTTGCCTGCTTAGCATTGCTTGATGAAGGAACCCAGTTCTTCCAGTCTTCGATGATGTAGTACTCAACGAGTGGATTCTCTGTCCAACCGTAGATACAAATACGGGAGTTACCAGAGCTTCCTGCTGACCACTCACAATCGAACTGACAAGTGAAATTACCGTGATCCTGCCAGTGTTTGCCTGTGTTTCTTCCGTAGTATAAACCACGGCGTGCAAGGAAGTTACCTCTTGAACCATTAGGTCCGCACTTCCAGCTTGTTGTGAATCCACCGCCGCTGTCTGCAAGAGTCATTGTGGAGCTGTTTGGTGTATCTGCCTGCCATATTTCATGGTGGTAACCATTGACTGTTCCTGTTTTCTGTGTATCACTCGGAGTTGTCTGAAGAGTGATCGCAGCTTTTACAGGTGTTTCTTTAGCCACATTCGGAATGGATGTGATAGCCAAGAAACCAGCGGCAACCGTACTTAATGTACGTTTG
>JAFRXL010000036.1 GCA_017441505.1 Ruminococcus sp. | reverse complement strand
TATCGTGCCTGTCTTATCCGAACATATCACCGAAGTGCAGCCGAGAGTTTCGACGCTGTGAAGCCTGTTCACAAGTGCCTTATGTTTCATCATTCGGCTTACGGCAAGAGCAAGGGATATGGTCACTGTTGCGGGAAGTCCCTCGGGTATAGCGGCAATGGCTATGGTTATGCCTGTCATGAGCATGTCGAAAACATCCTCTCCCCTGAGAACTCCTGCAAGGAATACCGCCGCACATACCGCAAGGCATATGACAGCAACCGCCTTGCCAAGCTCCGCAAGACGCTTCTGGAGGGGAGTCTGTTCATTGCCGATATCCTTGAGAAGCTCCGATATCCTGCCCATCTGCGCCGATTTGCCCGTTGCTATCACTCGTGCTGTACAGCTTCCCTTTGTCACTGATGTTCCGCAGTAGACTATATTTTCCTTGTTCAGCGAATTATCCGTATCGTCGGTGTCTCCCACCGCCTTGCGTACTGCCTCGGATTCGCCTGTGAGTATGGATTCGTCCGCATAAAGTCCCGCCGCCCTGAGAAGTACACAGTCCGCAGGCACTCTGTCTCCCGCTTCAAGCTCGATAACGTCCTCTCGTACCAGTCGGGCGGCAGGTATCTCGGCAAGCTTTCCGTCACGGTAGCACTTAGCTGTTGGCGCAGTCATGGAGCGCAGTGCTTCAAGAGTGTTCTCAGTCCTGTATTCCTGAACGAATCCAAGCACCGCATTTAGCAATACTATGAGGATTATGGTCACGGCGTCCGATATTTCCCCCAACAGTACGGATATAACTGTAGCTCCAAGCAGTATCATCACCATTACATCCCTGAACTGACCTAAAAATATCTTAGCCGCACCGTTCCTGCGGTTCTCGGAAAGGACGTTCTCTCCCTCTTCTTTAAGCCGTTTTTCCGCTTCTTTTTCCGTTATTCCCATTGGTATCATCCTTTCAGTTATACTGATAAATGATATGTCCGGCATGGACAGAATATGACACAAATAAATATCAATTCACACTTTCTTTACATATAACTAACGGCAACTCTGTTGACTGTAATGTGTAACTATGTTAGAATTAACAAGGTATTATTTACCATACAGGAAAAAATATAAAGGAGAGTATTTATGAAAATCAAAGGAATTATTGCTTCGGCAATGTCTGCCATACTGCTTTGTTCAGGTATTTTACCCGCTTCAGGCAGCATCTGCGCCGCTGCAGCAGACTCAGCCACTATCAGTGCAACTGAGATTAACGCTGGAGCAGGTAACATCATCTCGTTCCCTATCAATCTTTCAAACACTTCAAATGTCCCCAAATCAAACAGACTCGCTTTTTCTATAACCTACGACCAGCCACTCCAGCTTGCTACAACAAGCTTCGGTTCGGATGATCCATATGTTACCTACGGCAATACAGGAATAACCAACGGTACGTTTGAAGTTAACCAGGAGGACCACATAGTTATATTTACCTCAGACAAAATCAACACTTCCCTTAAAGACGGCAAGATACTCGATCTCTATTTCATCGTACCCGAAAACGCCGTTGTGGGAAAATACAACATCACTTTCTCTGAGACCGATCTCTTCGGACAATCTTCCGATTCTTTCGCTGTTACTCCTAAAAACGGTGCAGTCAAAGTATTCAGCGAAGTAACCCCTCCTGAGCAGCTGATATCGTGCGACCGTATTTACGGCACACCGGGCGAAACTGTTGAATACAATATAAAGGCAATCAATCCTCCTGAAGTATATGGCATAGGAGTTCAGCTTGATTACGATAATGCACTTAAACTCAAAACCGTAAAGGGCCATGATGATCTTCCTGATGTGTCGCTCTTCAAGGATATTAAAGATTACTCGATAACACGTTCGATTAATAACGACGAGGGTATCGCCTCTATAGGTATAAGTTTAAAAGATTCAAAGATGCCTTCAGGCTCGTATGATTTTATGAAGCTGTGGTTCACTATTCCCGAGGACGCAAAGCCGGGATATTACCCTGTTATCCTAACTTCAAAATATAGTAATTCAAAGAGCGATTTTGGAGATATCGAATCCCGTCACGGCTGGATAAGAGTTAAAGGTGATGAGCCTGAGGTTACTATGTCCGCCGAGAATATAACTGCTGTTCCGGGTGAAACTATCTGCTACTCGGTTTTCGTCAACGATAACCCCGGATATGATGTTGCTTCGGTTCAGATGAAATTCGATCCGCGCTTCACTATCCGAAAGGAATCTGCCGTTCCGAACGGTGCTTATACGATAAGCGGTCCCGCAGCTCTCACAACAAGCAATGTTGCTACACTTAATCAGAAAACAGGTACAGTTACATTCGACGATTCAGGTAAATCCAACAACAGAACAGGTAAGCTCTTCTCAATATACCTCACTATCCCCGAGGACACAGAACCCGGAAAATATCCCGTTACTTTCATCGAAAGCTTCGCTGCTGTAAACGGTAAACAATATAAGGTAAAGGCTACAGGCGGCGCTATCACCGTCAAGAACCTCTCTACCGTAAAGGGTGATGCTAACTGCGACGGAAAACTCGATATCGCTGATGCCGTACTCCTTCAGAAGTGGCTCATGAATGTCCCTGAAACTGAGCTTCAGCGCTGGCAGAATGCTGACGTATGCGAGGATAAGACTCTTGATGCTTTCGACCTTGCGGCCCTCAGACGTCTGCTCGTAAAGTAAAAACCGTGAAATAAAGCTGAAAATAACGAATACCTCACAGGGCGGATATCCTCCGCCCTGTACTTTTTTGTCTCACTGCTATTGACTTTTATCCCGTTTTGATGTATAATTATTTATGCACTTGTGCAGCACATCTCACCGTGCAGCGAATTTGCTGAGCAAACGACCGCTGCCAGCGGCAGATGAAGGGAGTTTGCGAAGGGATGAAATATGGAGCAATGCAAGCGTCAGCGAAACAGTGCGACTTATTTCTGACCGACAATGAGCAGGTCGCAGTTCTTCAATATCTTATCATTCCCTATCTCTTTTAATAAAAATGCTTGTGTAGCACAGTTGGTAGTGCAGCTCATTCGTAATGAGCAGGTCGCAGGTTCGAGTCCCGTCACAAGCTCCAATGACAAACCGCTTAGAATAGCCTTCTAAGCGGTTTTTTGTCTCCATTTTATTTTGACCTTGGATTAAAGATGAAGCGATTGCGGATAACAATTCACATATATTCAACGTAGTCTATTGATGAATCGAGCGAAATATGGTATAATTTTGTAAATATTATTTTTGAGGGAAACTTTTATGTGTGTAATAAAAAATGCTGAACGTGCCGACCTGCAAGAGATATTACAGCTTCAATATCTCGCCTATCAGAGTGAGGCTGACCTGTTCGGAAGCAGGGACATTCCGCCGCTTAAACAGACTCTTGATGAAGTCATTGAGGAATTCAATAGCGGCATAATACTGAAAATGATTGACGATAAAAATAATATTATCGGTTCTGTCCGTGCAAAAGAAATTGAAGGAACGGTTTATATCGGCAAGCTCATGGTACACCCTGACCACCAACATAAGGGCTATGGTACAATGCTTCTGTCCGAGATAGAGAAGAGCTTCCCCGATAAGCGGTATGAGCTTTTCACAAGTACCCGAAGTCTTGATAATATCCGCCTTTATCAGAAGCTGGGCTATAAAATATTCGCTCGGAAGTCTGTAAATGACGAACTTGAATTTGTGTATATGGAGAAAAATGAAAACAACAGAAATAGGCAGCCGATAAAAATATGTCCCGTCATATCCTTGAATGGAACGACGGCGGACACTTTAATGAACCCGAAAAACGTATAGCTAAGGGAATAAAATGGACTATTAACGGAGGTAATTATGGCGTTTGATTTTAAGAAAGAATACAAGGAATATTATATGCCGAAAAACAAGCCGCAGATCGTTGAGATACCGCCGATGAATTATATCGCTGTCCGTGGCAAAGGTGACCCGAATGATGAAAACGGCGAATACAAACAGGCGATAGCAGTGCTCTATGCAGTGGCTTATACGCTGAAAATGAGCTACAAGACCAACCATAAAATCAATGGCTTTTTCGAGTATGTTGTACCGCCGCTGGAGGGCTTCTGGTGGAGTGATAATGGCGGAGCTTTCGATTATGCTGACAAGTCACAGCTGATGTGGATCTCCGTTATCAGACTTCCTGATTTTGTCACGGATAATGACTTTCAGTGGGCAGTTGAAACTGCTGCAAAAAAGAAAAAGCTGGACTGCTCTGCGGCTGAGTTTCTAACGATAAACGAAGGACTTTGTGTTCAGATAATGCACAACGGCTCCTACGATGACGAGCCTGCGACTGTTGAGTTAATGGATAAGTTTATCGCTGAAAACGGTTATCAGAATGACTTTAGCAGTGAACGTCTGCACCATGAGATATACCTCTCAGACCCGAGGAAAACGCTTCCCGAAAAATGGAAGACTGTTATCCGCCACCCGATAAGAAAGTGTGATTGATATGTTCAAAAACAAAATAGCCGTAGTAACAGGCGGTGCAAATGGTATCGGCAAGTGCATAGCCGAGGAATTCCGCAGAAACGGAGCGGCGGTGTGCGTTATCGACAAGGCTGAGGGCGACCACTTCATCGGCGATATTTCCGACAAGTCTGTACTTGAAAATTTCGCACAGCAGGTCATAGCCGAGCACGGTCATATCGACTTCCTCGTCAACAACGCTTTGCCGCTGATGAAGGGCATTGACGAGTGCAGCTATGAGGAGTTCCAGTACGCTCTCTCAGTGGGCGTAACTGCACCCTTTTACCTGTCAAAGCTGTTCGCTCCGCACTTCAACAAGGGCGGCAGTATCATCAATATTTCATCCTCACGTGACCGCATGAGTCAGCCCCAGACCGAGAGCTATACTGCGGCGAAAGGCGGCATAGCTGCCCTCACTCACGCACTGGCGGTCAGTCTTGCAGGGAAGGTGCGTGTGAACTCCATTTCGCCAGGCTGGATAGATACGTCCTACAAGGTCTACGAGGGTCCCGACGCCTATCAGCAGCCCTGCGGACGTGTGGGAAATCCCCTCGATATTGCCAATATGGTGATGTTTCTCTGCTCCGACAAGGCGGGATTCATCACAGGCGAGAATATCTGCATCGACGGCGGTATGACCAAGCTGATGATATATCACGGTGATAATGGTTGGGAGCTGAAATGATAGAACAACAAATAAAGACCGCAGTTTATCCTGCGGTCTTACTTTTATCTTATATCAAAAGCACATTCGTCCTCTGTCCCTGTCAGTTCAGCCCAGCGAGCTGATAACAGTTTAGCATAGTCGATGTACATTAGACCATATGAGCCTAAAGAAGTGGTATTGTTAACTTCTATTAGCAGAGTTTCAGCGTTATCAGTTACTCCGAAGTCAAGAGCATAGCCCTTGGGCGAATTGGTGTAAGTATTAACACAGTTTTCTATAACTTTAATATCTGGAAATAAATGAAAATCACCTTTATATCTTCTTACATCAAGGATTTTTCCATATCTGATAAACGCACGATACTCAGATAAAAAGTTAACAACCTGACTACAATAAACATCTGCATCTTCATAATAGCTTCCGCAACCGATTAAATCCTTTGTGGAAAATACAGCTCGTCCTATGAATTTTTTGTTTTCAACAGGCTTTATGAATACAGGCCACATATCAGGATTTGAATTTACCATATTGACTTTTGATATCCATATTTTTCGCCCATAATAATTATTGAGAATTTCAGGATAATCTGTATCAACTATTGTTATATTAAAATCCTTCAATCTTCGTCTAACCATTCCTATACCGCCAACAATCACATCTTGTTTCTGATGAGAAACTGCAAGTTCAAAGTAATCTTTGAAAAACACCAACTCCCATCCCATTTCTCTAAATCCACAACAAGCATTATATACATCATAATCCATAGGAGTCCCATCACTCAGACATTGAATATATGCTTTCACATTATCACTTCCTGTCATTTTTTCTCATTATAGCACACAGGAACAGTTTTTGCAACATAAAAAGCCAAGCGACATTATGAGTAGAATATTGATTTCTCCTCAAACCTGTGCTATAATAATACATATCAAACCACTATGATAAGGAATGACCGTAATTGTCCGAATTGTTTGTTCAGGGTATCGGCTTTGTTGCCGTAGCACTATTCATCATATCTTACCAGATAAAATCAAATCGCTGGCTGTTTCTGTTTCAGCTATTAGGCTCGGCACTGTTCTGTCTGCAATTCTTCATGCTGGACGCAATAAGCGGCTGCCTGAGCCTTGCAGTGAATATTCTCCGCAACGCACTCATGATGAAGTATAACGATTGGGAGTGGGTACGCAGGAAATGGTGTCCTGCGGTGATAGCCGTGCTGTTCACCGTTGTACTGATACTCACATGGAGCGGACCTGTCAGTCTGCTTGCGTTTACCGCCTCGGTCACAAGCACCTTTGCTTACTGGTCTAACAGTCCACGAAAGATACGCATGGTAAATCTGGTCTGTGCTTCGCCGTGCTGGCTGGCGTATGATGTTATCGTATACTCACTCGGAGGCATTGTAAGCGAGTCCATAACTATAATTTCGATACTTGTATCGTTTGTACGTTTCGGCTGGAATGGACTGGAGCGTGATGCAGGTGCCGGAACATAAAATAAACGTGAAAATCAAGCCGCAGGGGACTTCCTGCGGCTATTTTACGCATTATGCAGTTCGAGGCAGTTTGCTTTTTATAATTAGAACTTTATATGGCAATGATCTTAACATCAAAGCGACAAAAAAAGATACTCCCAAAAGCGGAAGTATCTCAGTCTGTTGAAAAACTATATAATATAAGGATACCCATAATAATGGGATTCCAAAGGGTTTATTAACCCTTTGGTCAGGTCAAGGGCTGACAGCCCTTGTGGGGTGTGGGGCAAAGCCCCGCATATAGCCTCTAAACGCTCCGCAAGGGGTGAATTAAAAAACAGTCCGGTGGACTGTTTTTTAAGAGGGGACGCCCTGCACGAGAGGGCGTCCCCTAAAGAAATCATACTTTTTCGACACTCTGAGATACTCCCAAAAGCGGAAGTATCTGATCATAGCTTATACAGCAGCTCTGTCGCTGTTTTCTTTAGAATCGGAGGCTTTATCGGGGATACTGACCTTTTCAATATCAGCACCGAGAGCTCTGAGTTTGCCCTCCATGCAGTCATAGCCTCTTTCGATGTGGTATATATCCTCGATTTCGGTAACGCCCTGAGCAGCCAGACCTGCGATTATGAGGGCAGCACCGGCTCTGAGGTCGCAAGCTTTTACAGGAGCACCCATGAGCTTTCCGGTACCCTCTATGAGAGCGACCTTACCGTTTACAGTAATATCAGCACCCATTCTTCTAAGCTCGTCCACATAGCGGAAACGCTGCTCCCAGATATTCTCTGTGATGATGCTTGTACCCTGAGCGAGAGTAAGAAGAGTAGCTATCTGAGACTGCATATCAGTAGGGAAACCCGGATGAGGAGCAGTCTTGACATTGGTCTTTACGAGCGGACCGTCGACCCATACTCTGATGCTGTCGTCGTACTGTTCAATATTAACGCCTATTTTTTCGAGCTTTTTTGTAATGGACTCAAGGTGCTTAGGGATGACGTTTTTGATGATAGCATCGCCCTTTGTAGCAGCGATAGCGACCATAAACGTACCGGCTTCGATCTGATCCGGAATAACTGAGTAAGTAGTACCGTGAAGGTGTTCAACTCCACGGACTTTAATAACATCCGTACCTGCACCCATGATGTTAGCACCCATAGAGTTAAGGAAATTAGCGAGGTCAACGATATGCGGTTCTTTAGCGGCATTTTCGATGACAGTAAGTCCCTCAGCTTTAACAGCTGCGAGCATAGCATTCATGGTAGCACCGACAGTTACAACGTCAAAGAATATCTGATTACCTCTGAGCTTATCAGCGGTGAGATCGATCATTCCCTGACTGAGATTATAGTTTGCACCGAGAGCTGTAAAAGCTTTAAGGTGCTGATCTATAGGACGGTCTCCGAGAGGACATCCGCCCGGCATTGAAACTCTTGCCTTATTGAATTTACCGAGAAGAGCACCGAGGAAATAATAAGAAGCTCTCATTTTTCTTGCGGTCTCATACGGTACACAGAACTTGTCTATACTGGTAGGATCGATCCTGTAAGTGTCCTTGCCGATGCACTCGACTTTTGCACCCATTTCTTTAAGTATTCTAATGCAAATGTTCACATCGCTTATAGTTGGAACATTTTCGATAACACAAGGCTCATCTGAAAGGATCACAGCGGGCAGGATAGCAACAGCAGCATTTTTAGCACCGCTGATAGTTACCTCGCCGGTAAGGCGTCTTCCGCCCTTAACTACAAACTTATCCAAATAAATTCTCTCCTTATTTTTCAGGAATATATATTTATCTGCTCCTGAACTTCTTTCTTTTGTTATAACTTACCGCCCTGCGGTCCGGGATCATTTGTAATCGGCGATGAACCATTTAAGCTCCTCACCTTCGTACTTGCCGACTTTGACATACTCTATGGCAAGTTCGTTAACAGGCTTATCCTGACTATCCGTATTAACATCCTGTGCAGAAAAAACAATATCCAGTCCCTGATACACCTGTCCGAAGATAGTATATCCGCCGTCGAGCCACGGAGCACCGCCGGCAGTCTGGTATACATTTTTGAGGTCAGCCGGATAAGAAGACTCGAATTGTTCCTCCGGATATGTCTTACCTGTGACTATATAAAACTGACTTCCGTCAGTAGAAGTGCCATTACTGTTAGCGTAAGCAACAGCACCTGCTGCATGAATTAATGAGTTATTTGTACCGCCGTCGAACTTTCCGCCCCACATTGATTCACCGCCGGTACCTGTACCGGTAGGGTCACCGCCCTGTATCATGAAGTCACTTATGACTCTGTGGAAAATAAGTCCGTCGTAGTAGCCTTTTTCTGCGAGACCAATGAAATTCTGGACTCCGAGATCGGCGTATTCCGGAAAAAGTCTTATCTTAATTTCTCCGTCATAGTCTTTAAGTTTCATAGCGATGATAGTATCGCCATTTTTCGGTGTAGTAAAATTCTTTACTTCCGAATTTTCAAGATCTATTGTCGGAGCTTTCATATCAGAGAATCTTTCGAGGTCGATAGTTCTTTCTTCCTTCAGTTCCTCTCCGTTGATCTTAATGGAAACAGAACCTTCCTCAACGGTCGTATCGGGATTTTTGACATTACTGTCGTCCACTTCAAGCTGCTTTCCGCATGATACCATAGCAGAAGCCGCAGCAACAGTGCATACAAAAGCTGCAACAGCCTTTTTTATCATAAATTTCACTCCTTAATGAAATATGTGAAATCAAGCTTTCCCCAGCAACTACCTATTATACTACATAAAAACATTTTTGTAAATAGTTTCGGGTTAAATTTGTTATAAATCAGCAAAGTATGAACAAAAAAACCGTGATATTTCGTAAAGCGTGAATACTTTACTTCATATTTTTATTATCCTTATCGGATGAATAATTATCTATTTTTATTGATCTTATCATCACTTCATCTTTCGGAGTATTATATTTTCCGCCTTCTTCGTATTCAAGCGAAGCGATAGCGTCGACAACATCGAATCCCTCATAGGTCTGACCGATAATGGTAAGCTGCTGAGAGAAATTCGGGATACCGCCTTTGGTAATGAAAGCCTCTGCGAGTTCATCGCTGACGGAATTATCTCTGAGTTCATCGGATATTTTTTCTGTAAAAGCGATAGAATTGAGTATATCGAACCGGCTTCCACAGTAGTAAGTGCCGCCGCCGAGTATTTTCTGTTTGAAAGTTCTGCTGTACTCTGTGTTCACCATGCAAACTGCACCTCTGAACGGCCATAAGTCCTGATGGAGCTCACGGGGGATACGCTCATCGGTATCGTTTCCGGCAGAACCGTCCTTCTCCTTTGCACCATAGCCGGCATATGCACCGTCCTGAGCATCGAAAACGTAGGTATTATCGTAATATCCGCTTTCTGCGAGCTTTACGAAGTTTTCGACAGCTTTTGGGGAATAATCCGGATAGAGCACGAATCTTATCTCACCGAGCGTCGTATCAACGATAGCTATTTTGTCGCCCTCTTTCGGAGCTTCAAGCTGTACGAGCTTCATGGTATCGACATCTATTACAATACTTTTGTTATTTTTTTCTCTCTGATCAGAAAGGATCATAAGTCCGAGGGACAAAGCTCCCATAAAGATAGTAAGAATAAGAATGACCCTTATCAGACGTCTTGCGTCTTTCATTTCTCGACCTCTCTTTTAGTATACATGATATAATTATACATTATATCATTTAATTTGTCAAGCTGTAAAGTTTAAAATTCCGCAGTAATAAGCAGTTTTTCGATTCTCCGGAGTATAAATCTGCAAAAAAGTTCCCGTAAGTATAGTTTTTCCCGTATATCATATGATATTCTTAGCTGCTGAATATCATTTCGAGGATGTGGAGTATGGTATCTCCGACCTTTTTGGAGTCCACTATTTCTTTTGCTTTATCCGGACGGTTGGTTATGATATTATCTACTCCGAGGGCGAGCATCGAACGTATATCTTCTTCACGGTCAACAGTCCATACGAAGATCTTTTTTCCGTTCTGGTGAACAGTATTTACAACGCCCTGATTTACGAAAATATAGTTCATACTTACCGCATCTATATCCGGAAGCTCCGAATTAGCGGTAGAAGTTGCGAGATTTGCGATAAGAGCGGTCTTTATCTTAGGCTCAAACTCCTTGACCTTGGTGAGGGCTTTGTAGGAAAAAGATGTTACATAGCATGAATCAAGAATATCGTATTCTTTTATCAGCTCAACAGTTTTTTCAGCAATAAGGTCAACATTTCCTATATTTTTTATTTCGATATTCAGAAGCACCTTATGTCCGACAAGTTTCAGAACATCGGAAAGAAGCATTATTTTAGCGTCTTTGTACTCTTTTCCGAACCACTCACCGGCAGAGAGCTCCTGAAGCTCAGCATAGGTATGGTCAGTGAGCTTACCGCTTCCGTCGGTAGTACGGTCAAGGACCTTATCATGGAATACAACAAGCTGATCGTCCTTTGTCAGCTGAACATCGAGTTCGATATAGTCCGCACCGCTTGATATAGCCTTTTCAAAAGCGTATTTTGTGTTTTCCGGAGCTGAATAGGATGCTCCTCTGTGGGCACTTACCTGTGTACCGGATATAGGTGCATTAAGCTTGATATTACCCTTGTAAACTCCGCTTATAAAGCTGATATTGAGCATAAGTCCGCCGACCGCAAGACCTGCTATGAGCAGAGTTTTCGGCAGAAGTTCCATCTTTTTTCTGTCACGGTCAGGGATATTTATAGTTTCGTCTTCTTTAAGGTCGCCGAGAAATCTTCCCGTCAGCCAGCACATTATCGCCGGAGCAGATAAAAATGCCGATACAGCGGTAAATACTCTTATAGCATACCGAAGTACACGCAAAGCTCCTCTGAGGGCGGTATCAGGTCTGGAAAGACCCTTTATGAAAAATACTATTATGAAGCTGATTCCGAATGTTGCCGCAGCTGTAACGAGAAGGATAAAGAGGGTCCACAATAAAAATGTGAATGCCATTCTTATTCTTCTGCGTGAAATTTTTTCATAACTCGCCTTTACACATTCCGAGAAATTCTTCTTGGTCAGCACAAGGTAATGCAGACTGTAGCTTCTGCAAACAATAAGGAATATGAAAAGCATCTGCACAAATACATACACTATGATAGCTAAGCTGCTGTTCATTTTGATGAAAATTCTTCTAAGTATAGGCAGGAGCGGTGCCATGAACATACCTGATGACAGCGTGAAATGAGCTACCGGCATACACAGCATGAATAACAAGAACCTTAGTATCCCAAGTCCACGGAAAGCCTTTTTGAAGCCTCGTAATCCGGTACGAAGCATACCTCCGACTGTTATCTTTTCATTTTTGCTGTAACAGGTGAAGCAGGCAGCAAGGGCACAAAGCTCCACAAATGCAAAAAATCCCGAAAGGAAAAGAAGTATCAGCACTATGAATATTGTTACCGGATTCTTGAGATATATCAGCATACTCTCATCGGTAAGATATTTTATATTGGCTGCTTTCATAGTAAGTTTCAGCGAAAGGTCGAGCAGCGGAGCTCCTACTCCGGCAAGTATCAGCTTGAAAAGGAACTCAAATAACAAAAAATGGGGGAGTGCTTTTACAAAAACTCCCATTGATTTAAAAAAATTCTTCATATTAACTATCCCCATAAATATTCTCACATATTATATTAATTATACGACAGTACAGCCTGCTTGTCAATAAAATTATTCCTGAAAATTTATTATCTGTTTAGCGAATTATAGCTAAAATTAAAACGTGCAATTTCAGGTTAAACCCTAAAACTGCACGTTTTTGGAGAGTGTGTTATTTTTTATCTATATCATGTAATTGATTTTTTATTATTCTGCCTTTATCTCAATATCGCCTGATGAAGTGTCAAGCTCCATATCGTTTGAGCCGTCGCCGTTGATATATTTGCTGCCGTCCTTTGTGAGAGCTATATCTGAATCGAAATCACCGGATGAAGTATCAACATCAGCTGTGAAATCTGAATCCTCAGGAACATAGATAATGATGTCGCCTGATGAAGCGTCAGCTTCTGTATCAGCAGGTACATTTGCGAAATGTAATTCGATGTTTCCGCTTGAAGCATCAGCTTTTACTTTTTTTGCATTTTCTGCTGTAAGCTTTATTTTTCCGGATGATGAATCTAAGTCTATCTTATCAACTGTTTCGGCAGTAATGTCTATTTTGCCTGATGAAACGTCCACATCTATAGAGCTTGATTCACCCTTCTGTACAAGAGTTACATCACCGGATGAAGTATCTATATCAAATGTATCAGCGGAAATATCCTGAAAGCTGCCGTTTCCCGATGATGCGTCATAGCGAAAGTTTTCAAGCTCCATATCCTTTGGTATCTTTATTTCGAGGTCCTTTTCTATCTTTTTGAAAATGAATGATTCGCCTGATTTGCAGTACTGGATGCGGAGAACATCCCCGTCGAGCCATGTGTGTACTTCCTGAGCTTCTTTAAGGTCTTTTTCGCTTGTTTCGGTAACTATGACTGTATCAAGATCGTGTCTGGTAACTTTAACGTTACCGGAGATCCAGTTTATATCGAGCGATTTCACTTTGCTGCCTTCAAAATCTGCATTTCCTGCGGAGTACTTGTCTGCATTCTTGTATGTGGTGCTTGAAACTACACAACCTGTAAAGCAAATGGTGATAATTGCTAAAGTCATAAAAATAGCGTATTTAACTGGATTTTTCATTTTGTTATCTCCTTTTTATTATTTGATCTGGATTTTATTAAGCCTGCTGTTCCGAAGATAGCTGATAATACAACTCCTGCTATCAGTACTGACCAACAGATCGTTCCGTTTATATTTTCGTAAGTATCAAAGTTGAAAGCTGGTGAAGGGATATAGAGTCTGCTGTTAAATATGAGAAGCACTACTGTATCGTTGAAGAAGAAGATTATTGCGGATACAAGTATGCACACAGCAGCCTTGATAAGACCGTGCCACTTGGGAAGACGGATAATCGCAAATAATGACCACATAAATAACATCGGCATTATTGAATATGCAAATGTGTACTTTACAAAATCTGCTGAACCGTCCCTGATACCGATGCATATCATCATAAGCAGATATGTTATGGTGTATGTTGATACGAGAAGAAGCAATTTATTATTGCCGATACGTTTCGCTACCGGCTTTGCTGTCACCACAAAAGGCATGAACGGTATCGATAGTCCGAAGAGTACTGATGTGGCGGCTATGAAGAACCAGTCTCCGCCGGAATAGATACAGCATACTCCAAGGAGAAGCAAAAGACTTGCGGTGAATGAGGTTATAGTCCAGAAGAATTTATCCTCGACTGCCATAAGCGGGACTACAATGAGTGAGGTCGGAATAAACATTGCTGCAAGTACTATAAAGAACCATGTAAGTCCTGCACCGGAAGCAAGGTTTACGATAAGGCATATGAGTATCGGTATAGCGAATATAGCTCCTATTACGCATCCTGCTATCGCACTGCGTCTTTTGAAGAATTTAGCCTGTTTGGTAAGAACTTCGTCACGTTCTTTTGCGATGCTTCTGTCTATCATCATCTCGCTTTTTTTCATATCCTCGCAAAGCTTAGTGCAGGCTTCACATTCGCTGAGATGCTGCTCCACAATTTCTGCACTTGATGGACTGCAAGCATTGTCGATATATAGCGGAAGCAGATCCGCTATCATGTCACAGTTATATTTCATTCTGATTCATCCTTTCTTTAAGTTTCATTCTGGCACGGTGATAGGTTACTCTTGCCCATGTTTCGGTTTTCTGGAATATTGACCCTATCTGTGTAAATGAGAGCTCACCAAAAACACGGAGCTCGAAGACTTCCTTATACGGTTCTTCCATTTCATGCAGCAGCATATGTATCCTGAATGACGTCTCGGAATCAGTTATGCTCTGCTCAATATCGGTGTCGGTGTCTGCGAGAGTTTCGTCAGGCTCGTCCTGATACCGTGATGACTTCCTTGTCGTGTCAATGAATAAATTTTTTGCTATCGCACACAGCCATGAGTAACATTCGGATTCGCCTCGGAAGGTCTGCTTGGTGGTCATTGCTTTGAAGAATGTTTCCTGAGTTATCTCCTGAGCTTTATGCTGATCTTTTGCTAAAGTCATCACGTAGGAATATACCTGCATATAACAGGCATCATATAGCTTTTCGGCAGTCTTTTTTTCCAATCATCGCACCTCCTTCTTTGGCTTTCTGTCAGTTAGACGTATGAAGTACAGAAACGTTACAAGAAATTTTGAATTTTTTCAAAAAAATTTTTTTCTGATAAATTATACCACATTTTCCGGCAGTTTGCAAAATTATTTTACTGTCAATATAAAGCAATAATTTTTCAATAAAAAACCTCCTATGGCTTTTACACCATAGGAGGTTTTGTGTTTTCAACAATAATGATTATTGTTAAATTGTTCTATATTCATAAAATGAACTTGTTACTTTGCTGCAAGAGCCACAGTGTATTGATACTAAACGTCTTTGATATTGACGTATATAATACACACCTGCTGTTTTATTAAGACTTACAAGTTCATAATGATATGTTTCCCAATTGCCTGTAGACCTATAGCAATAACCGTGGTGTGAGCAAGCTGCGGAAGCAGTTATTGATGGTGTTGTTGTTTCAGGAGATACATTCTTTGTGATAGCTGTACCTGTACCAAGCAGAGTAAATGCCATTGCGATTGCTGAAACTTTTTTGATGATGTTCTTCATTTTTTCTCAAATCCTTTTCATAAATATTTAAGGTTTGACCCAAACCCTATGTGCAATATTATACTATATAATCCCAAAATTGTCAAGCACTTTTGTGCTAATTTGTTTGTGAAAATAAAAAGCCTGTATAGCATAAGGTGATTACACTATACAGGCAATAAACTTATTTTTCAGAATTTATAAACATATCATAGATGCGTCTGATTGCCTCAGGAAGGTCATCTTCGCTTACACCGATGATAACGTTGAGCTCACTTGAACCCTGATCTATGAGCTTGACATTTATACGTGCGTGAGCCATAGAAGCGAAGATACGTGCAACTGTACCTCTTGTATTTTTCATGCGTCTTCCTACTACAGCGAGCATAGCAATACCGTCCTCAATTTCGAGGTGATCCGGAGAAACAGCCTTGCGGAGTCCGGAAAGTACCTGTTCACGTACCGGAGCAAGTTTCTCTGTGCTGAGAGTGATGCTCATTGTATCGATACCGGAAGGCATATGCTCGAATGAAAGACCGTTCTCATAGAGCACCTGAAGAACCTTCATACCGAAACCGGTCTCGTTATTCATCATAGCCTTTTCGATGTTGATAGTGCTGAATCCCTTTTTGCCGGCTATACCGGTAATTGTGTGGTTGAGACTTTCCTTAGTGAAATTGAAGTCATCAGAAACGATCATAGTACCTGCATCTTCCGGTCTGTTTGTATTTCTGATATTTATCGGTATACCAGCAGAGCGGACAGGGAAGATAGCGTCCTCGTGAAGAACAGAAGCTCCCATATAAGCAAGCTCACGGAGCTCACGGTAAGTGATTACCTCGATAACGTCTGGGTTTTCGACTATTCTTGGGTCAGCAACGAGGAAACCAGAAACGTCAGTCCAGTTCTCATATATATCTGCTCTTACAGCGTTTGCGATTATAGAACCTGTAACATCAGAGCCACCTCTGGAGAATGTCTTTATATAGCCTTCTGTAGTCTTTCCGTAGAATCCCGGAATAACTGCGTTATCAAGACCGTCGAGCTTAGCTCTTACAGCCTTGACTGTATCGTCAAGAAGAAGAACTCCCTTTGTATCGAAAACAATAACGTCAGCAGCGTCAACGAAGTTGAAGCCGAGGTACTTTGCGAGCACCTTGCCGTTGAGGAACTCTCCACGGCTTGCAGCGTAGTCTCTTGAAGGACGTGCTTTGAGCTCCTTAATAATAGTATCGAACTCCTCGTCAAGGGACATATCTATGCCAAGCTCTGAGATTATGCCGTTATAGCGGTCTTTTATGAGCTGGAAATCGTCTGTGAAGTCCACTCCGCTTCCTGCAAGCTCGCAGCACTTATAGAGCATATCAGTTACCTTAATGTCCTCTGAGAATCTCTTTCCGGGAGCAGAAGGTACAACGTACTTTCTCTTAGCGTCGCCCTTGATTATAGCAGCTACCTTTCTGAACTGCTCTGCGGATGCGAGGCTGCTTCCGCCGAATTTTACAACTTTATCTGCCATTCTATATCATTCCTTCTGAAATATTTTTATAGTAGTATCACATTGATAAATTAGTCACAATATAAATTATATTCCAAATCAGTCCTAAAATCAATTGACAGAAAGCCAAAATTAAAGAAAAAGTCAACTGTTTTTTTGGTGAATACGCTTGTACGCCGGTGGCGGACAGTTAAATGTGCATCCTGTACAAATACTCAAGAGGTGCATTGTGTGGTATTGCCTTAATAAAAAATGTAAATTTTACACATTGTTATTGACAGACTTGCATCATTAATGTATAATGTAACTGTAGCAAAATAGTCCTGATTATAATGTAATAACATAAAATCTGCGTTTCAGGAGGTCAATAATGGAAACTCTCTTTTCAGTTGTGATCCCGGCACATAATGAAGAAAAATACATCGGCAAATGCCTGCGTTCTATCAGATATGCAGCAAAGCAAGTACCGGACAAAGTCGAAATAGTCGTTGCTGCCAACAGGTGCACTGACAGTACTGCCGATATTGCAAAACGATACGGTGCGAAGGTAGTATATAATGACGATAAGTGCATAAGCAGCATCCGAAATGCTGCGATCAGAGCTTCAAGCGGAAAAATAATAGTCACAATAGATGCCGACAGCACTATGACTAAAAGCTCGCTTGCAGAGATAAAAGAGCTGCTGCTCTCCGGAGAATACATTGGCGGCGGTACTATGCCGAAATTCGACCGTGCATCGCTTGGTATCGCAGTATCTTCCATTTATATCGCTATCAACCTCATACCAGTCATGATAAAGAGCGGCGGTATGCTCTCCGGAGCTATGTTCTGGTTCATGAGAAGCGATTTTGATAAAATAGGCGGTTTTGATGAGGACCTCATTAGTCTCGAAGATATGGACTTCGCTAAACGGCTGAAAGCTCTCGGCAAGACCTGCGGCAAGAAGTACGGCACTCTGAAAAAAGCTCACATAGTCACTTCAAGCCGAAAATTCGACGAATTCGGTGACTGGTACCTTATCAAGAACCGCAAGCTCACAAAAGCTATTTTCACCGGCAAGAACAGAGATGCCGCTGATAAATTCTATTACGATGTGAGATGATGCTATGATAATAGAAAGCGAAAAATTCAAACTCTGCACACCCGAAGAAAAATCAGAAATAATTGAATCCTTTACAAATGAAATGATGCAGAAAAAGCCTCAGCTCATAGACATTTTTCCGGAAAAAGTCCCACAAAAAGCCGATAACAGGTATTTTGACGCTGAAAAATTATTTCAGCAGAACCGCTCCGAACTCGACCGTAAATTCACGGATATTATCCTGAAAATCTTCTGTTATTATGATATGATATTGGTCGGTCAGGAAATTGTGAACGACGCTCCAACAGCAGGGGAGCTGATAAAACTGCTGGAGAGTTTTTTCAATAATGATACTGCGTATATCAATATCATACTACCTGAGTGTGATACACTGCTTGCTCTCAGCCGTGACGACCTTTATATAACTGTATACAATGCTTGCGGAAAGGTTGAGGAACTAATATCAAAACTTTCCGCTGCCGAAGGTCTTTTCTTCTATGAAGCTGTCTGATATTCAAATATTACCGTTTCGATAATTAATAAAACCGCAAGGGACTTTTTGTCTCTTGCGGTTTTTTATAAAAAAATCAGCCGATAGAAATTACCGGCTGAAAAATACTTTTTGTAAATAAAGTCCATCCTTTATTTACGACGTCCTCTCATGTAATTATTATACCATTAACGCAGAAATAATTCAATACGCAATATCTCCAAAACACAATAATGTAATTTGTGGCATATTACAAATTGTAAACAAACATTGTACACAATGATAAATTTCTAAGAATAAAAAGGTAAATATTAACATTCGCACCAAAGACTTTAACATTATGTATTTTTGTATTTACTAAATCTTATACTTAAAAATCAGACGACTGCTTGAATATCATGCCAGCTCCGCTGTTTTCGCTGAGGTCGTCCCATACGATGCCAGCACCTTCAAGTCTGAATTCCGCACTACCATTTGTATATTCAACAGTTTTTGACGGTTCAGACTCAGCATCTGCATATTCCACATACGTCTTTGTACCGGTGCCTTCACAGACAAGCTTCTCGCCGTCGAAGAGAAGCGGATAGTCCCACTCAACATGAGCATAAGCACTGCTGCTCCACCTTATTACAGCGTGGAAAATTCCCTCGCCGTTATTCTCTATGGTAAGATTAGCTCTTTCACAGCTCCATTTTCCTTCAAAAGCCTCATCCGGAGCACGTCCGTCGTCGCCAAGACCGCCCTCGCCGTACAGTTTTACAAAGTGAACAAGGTCGGTATCACCGGTCGCACCACCGATATATATATCAGTTTTCTCCTTTTCACCGTCGTCGGCAAACTTGCTGTACACCTCGCCGGAATCAAGGTACATATAGTAAACGTAGTTGTTTATCGCCGTATCGAGTTCACATTTTATATATCCCTTTGCCTCCTCATTGCCGGAAGCATAATAAGCAGTGAACTTGCCGTCGCTTGTGATATGGAATGACGCTGTTTCGGGATCGCCGTTTATGTACCAATAACCTGCAATTCCGCTGTAATCCTCATCAGCAGGAGCTTGCACCGTAGTTGTGCTTACTGCTTCTGTGGGCTTTTCAGTAGTTACAGGGACTGTTGAAGCTTCCGTTTCTGTTATGGCTTCTGTCTCTGTTTCAGTGACCTCGACAGCAGCTTCATTTTTTGAGATAGCCGAACTGCCTGATGAGTCAGCTTCATCATGTCCGCATCCGGATAAAAGTGCAGTTACAGAAAGCAGTAATGCTATGATAGTTGTCTTTTTCATATTGTCACCTCATCAATAATTGCCTTAAATTATTTATATCGAATTCTTTGTACTCATTATAGCATATAAATTTTTGGATTGCAATATTTGTCTTTGTTTTGTATACATATTGACATTAATTCTTTAATCTGATAAAATAAATTTATAAAAGCGAGGAGATGATAACATGAAATGTTCTATTTGCGGTAATGAGCTCTCACCTACAGATAAATTCTGCAATAACTGCGGTGCTAAACAGACACCAGTGTCGAGTACTGCCGATCCTTCGGCAAACACCAGTCCGCAGATGGGCGGAGGTCAATATAATGCACAACAGCAATACGGCAACGTTCCATATAATGGTCTGCAAAACGGATACCCTCAGAATCCACAGTTCAATGGTCAGCAGCAGTACAACAGACAACAATATGGCAATCCTCAGCAGTACGGTTATCCTCAGGGACAGCAGTACGGAAACGCCCAGTACAATGGTCAGCCATATTGCTACCCTCAGGGACAGCAGTACGGCTATCCACAGTATAACAATGAACCGATACCGCCTGAATTACAGGAAAGGGTAAACAGAGGCGAGGTCGTAAGTCCGGCTCACGTAGACTTCTCTGATGCTGTAAAGCTGTTCTTCAAGAATTTTAAGGACTTCAAGGGACGCTCTACTGCCAGTGAATATTGGTATGCAGTTCTATTCCAGATAATGGTATCTTCAGTTATATCATGGGTCAGTTTCTTCAGCTCAGTACAAGTCGTCATATCAGGCATTTACTCATTGATAATGTTTCTGCCAATGGCTGCTCTTACTATAAGACGACTTCACGATATAGGAAAAAGCGGTTGGTGGTACGTAGCTCCATGTATATTTTCAGTTTTCTTTATGATTATGGCAATTATTATGATAGACGTAGAAAATGAATATGAAACTTTGTCAGCAGTTTTAGGATTCATTCTCATGTTTGGAACCGTATATCTGGTATTTGGTATATTGATGCTTATATGGACCTGCCAGCCAAGTCAGCCATTTACCAATAAATGGGGACCTTCTGCTCAGCACCTTTATAGGAATCAGGGATATGGTTTCAGTTACAAAAACCCGCCATATCCAAATAGAAACGCTAACTACAATTATAATAACAACTACAGCCAACGCAGATAAATCAAAGGCGGATGAAAAATTTTTCATCCGCCATTTTATTCTCACTCTTTTACATAAACTCCGATTATCTCTGCAATAAATGCCTTATGGTAAGGATCTTTGCTGTAATACTGCTGAACAAGACCTTCATCTGTTACAAATCCGCTCTCCTGCATATCGTATGTATAGAGCTTTCGGCACACCAGAACCATATTTGCTTCTTCAAAGCCCATTGCTCCGTCAAATTCAGCCGGAGTAAGTCCTGCTTCTTTTACCTTGTCACAGTCTTTTCCGGAATGTGTTCCGCAGTAGCTGAGGGCACTGCGATACTTCTCATCAAAGAAAGAAGCTGTGAAGAACTCTCCCTCATCAACATAACCTATGGTATACCTGTTTGTACGGATATAGCAGGTGAGCACGTTCTTGTTCCAGAGCACTCCGAGCTGTCCCCATGAAGCGGTCATAGTATTGAAATTATCCTTGTTACCGCCTGTTATGAGCATCCACTCCTTGCCTATCTTATCGAAAGGATTGAAGCTCAGTTTACTGATGTCTGTTTTTACAAATGCCATGATAAAGACCTCCTTATTAATACGGCAATAATATATTTATAAAATTTATGTCGGTCAAGCCGAGGGGAGTGATGTGGACGGTTCGTACAGCGTTGCTTTGTTCGCTGTACTGCTTTTTAGGGGGACTCCGTCCCTCTCTCTGGACTCTCATTATGTCCGACTTCGTCGTTTTATAGATATTTAATTGCCAGAGTAATAAAATATTATATGCTGCTCTTTATCACAGCATTTTATTCACACTTTGTTGAGTGCCGCCTTGTAACGCAGGCGGAGCTTATCTGTGATAAGAGCTATAAATTCTGAATTAGTTGGTTTGCCC
The DNA here is from genome assembly GCA_017441505.1 of Ruminococcus sp. Lineage (GTDB taxonomy): Bacteria > Bacillota > Clostridia > Oscillospirales > Ruminococcaceae > Ruminococcus. The sequence goes on along the minus strand of JAFRXL010000036.1, from coordinate 48,288 downwards.
TTTCCGGTATCTACAGTATATCCGAAAAAGGAATTAAGTGTGTCGACATCTCCTCTGTCCCATGCTATCTCTATAGCGTGACGGATAGCTCTTTCAACTCTTGATGATGTTGTGGAATGAACTCCGGCAACAGTAGGATAGAGCAGTTTCGTAACGCTGTCGAGCAGCGTTGAATCCTTTACTGAATAGAGTATCGCAGTCCTTAAATAATGATAACCCTTTATATGTGCCGGAACTCCAAGCTGGTGTATCATATCGGTAACGACGATCTCCATATCACTGCTGAGACTGTTTGCCCTGTCTCCGAGAGCTGAGCTTATAGCCTCGCAGAGATCATCCGCACTGTAAGGTCTGAGAAGGAATTTAGCAGCTCCGTTTTCCATTACCTGACGCTCTATGAACTCGTTATCGTGGTCTGAGGTCACTATGAATACCGGATGCTTTCCGCCAAGCTCCTTTACCCTCTTCATTATCATTATCACGTCGCCGTTATGTGCTGTTATATCCATTACAGCTACGTCCGGCGAATCGTTTTTTATGGATTCGTATATAACACCGCAGTCCTTTCTGCGTGTATACGCATACATTCCTTTCTCACGGAGTTTGTTTGCGATACTTACACCATTTTCGGCAGAATCATCACCGATAAGTACTTTTACTTTGCCGTTCATTGTTTTATACCTCCCTTTATTCTTGCGGCATCCGCCAGAATAATGTATATTCTGCGGCTACAATCAATATGATACCACATATGACAATAAGGGGCAACGATTTATTTCAATGAATTATGTAAATATCGGCTGTAAAATGACGAGACAACGCAGAGGACATTATAAATGTCGGAAAAAATGCTATCTCTTCTTTTTTCGTCCCTTTGCAAGTATGCCCTCGGTTATATTACGGACTTTTGTTCCCGGCGGGAACATTTTGTCGGCGAGCTTATACAGTGAGTTTCTCTCATCAGCTCCGGAGGAATACGGGATAAGCTCCGGTTCTTTTACGGAAGCTCCCCACTTTTTCAACGCATCAGCCGACATATGTGGACGGAACAGCTCACGGTCTGAGGCACTGCAATATCCCTCAAGGAATTTCAGCGGCAGCTCACAGCCTTTAGTTCCGAATTTTTTAAGTGTTTCTCCGAAATGCTCATCAAGGAGCATATCAAGGTCATCAGCACCTTCAAGAGCATTTTTGTCCGAGTTCAAGGCTTCTATAATAAGTCTGGCTCTTGGTGAAAGCTCCGGCTTATCGCTGCAAAGCCTGTAAGCTCCGAGGACGAGAAATCCCAAAGCTTTTCCGTCACCGCATATATCGCTAAGCGGAGTTTTATTCTGGGGAATATCGAAGCAGTATGCGGCATAAAGACCGAGAATGCACTGTATAGCAAGGTACTCGGACGAATCAGAATCGTAGAGTATCTTTTCCTTTATGAATCCGGCTATACGTCCCGAACGCTCCATCAGTTGGATCGCAGGAGCTATAAGAAGTGCCTTTGAACCTTTCATTATTGAAAGCTCCACATCAAACGCAACATCGCTTCCGCAGTTTATGAGCTTATTTGCCGCAGCTCCGGACTTTTCCAGCACCGGTGCATACCAGCTTCGTGCATCTGCATCTTTCAGCTCGGACAGTATTACAAGCCCGTCATAGGTACTGTAACCACAGTTTTCGAGTATCGCCTGTATAGTCTCACGGGGATAAACGCTCTCGGAGTATATTATAACCCGCTTTTTATTTCTCTTCGCCTCACGGAAAAGAGTTTTTCCGCATTCTCTCGGAAATGAAAAATGCTCTATAAGCTCACATTCACGCTCCATGAGGCGTTTTTTGCCCTCAGGACTTATCTTGCTGAGCTTTGCGAAAATATCATATACCTTTTCAAGAGTTACCTTTGTGCGGACTCCGTATTTCTTCTCAGCAGCTTCTTCGGCAGCAGTACGAAGTTTGGTAAACGACTTCTTTCCGCTCACATCGAACAAGGAGTAATCTTCCTCCATAAACATGAAAAGACAGTTTTTGTCAAGAAACGGAGTCATTATAAGAACGTCCTCCAACCTGAAACTCACAGCCTTGAAATTGCTGTCGGAAACGCTTCCTATAAGCTTTGACATAAGCTGCTCCTGAGTTTCAGAAGGCTTGCGGCTGAGTTTTTTTTCTCCGAACATAAGCTCACTCCTTTCCCAATATCATTCAGCCTTTGTTGTAACAGCTTCTGTACCGGAAGCAGCCTGAGTGCTCTCAGCAGCTGCTGCTTCGGTGACAGTTTCAGTATTCACAGACAGCTTTCCGCCGCTGCAAAGCTTCTTGTACTCATCAAGAGTTAAAGCACCCTCAGAGTTATATGTGCGGACGAGAGTTTCTTTGCTCGTATATTTTTCGGAATAAGCACCCTTTTCGTCCTCGACATACTCACCAAACCAAAGTCCGAAGAAAGACCATATAGCATTGTCACGGAAAGAGCTGTCAACATCCGGTACACTTCCGCACTCGCTTATAGCAACGAGCTTGCCCTTTCCGGCAAATTTCTGTACAGCGGCAAAGCTCTCGTAGAACTTGTCGCCGTAGTCACGGGAATCGGACATATATATGTCAACAGCAGCAATATCGTATCTGCTCTTATCCACAAGAGTACTTTCGCTCTGACCATTCCATATCCATATTAGATTATCAAGCTCGAAATACTCGGTCAGACGGACGTAAATAAGGTCCCAGAGCCATTTGTAGGCATCAGCTCCGGAAGCTCCCCACCAATACCAGTTTCCATAGCCCTCCGGAAGCGGTCTCCAGAGCACCGGAACGCCTTTATTTTTCAGTGAAGTTAGCTGTCCAGCCATATTATCGATGTCGAGTATGAGGTCATAGCATTCTTCGGAAATATCGCCCTCGCCGTAAAGACCTCTTATCTCCTCCTGCGTGAGCTTGGCTATATCCTTTTTGGTAACTGCCTTTGCAAGCCTGAAATCAGTCTCCTCAGTCCTTACGGAGCGTTTATCAGAAGGTGAGTTCCAATACCAGCTTGCACATACTATACCGCCGTTTCTGTACCAGTCTGCACACGCATCAACGTCCTTGAAGCTCTCATCGTAAGAACCTCCGGGCACTGTCAGGTTGCAGAATCGGATAACGGGATATTTTCCGGTAGTTTTATATATCAGGTCAAGTTCGGAATTATCATCGTCAGCGGCATACTGTCCGGTTATCATAAATTTTCCGTAATTTTCCGTAAGGAAGCTCATAAGCTCTTTTGCAGATTCGCCTGCTTTTTTATTTACAGGCTTACCGTCAGCCTCGTATTTTATCTCACTGAGAGTCTTGTTGTCGGTCAGTTTGAGGTAATCAAGGCAAATATCGCCGTCCTTAGGACAAACAGTTATCTCAGAACCTCCCTTTGTGAGGAATACTCCGTGAATGGTTATCTGAGTAAATTTTCGTTCCGATGCTGTTGAAAAGTCAGTGAGCTGAGTTCCGTTAAGAAGCAGCTGACACTGTGTAACTTTGTCCGATTCGATGTTGAAAGAAAGGTCGTAATGCTGATTGCTCGGCACATTTATCTTGAAAGTAAGCGACTGTTTGCCGCTTGGTACAAAGCCTGTAACATAGCCCTTACCGCTGAAATTCTCCTTTTCAGCAGCAATTTTCAGACCGCCTTTAAGCTCGCAGTCCTCAGCCTCGTAGAAATCTCCGGTAGCCTGTTTCTGTATCTCAGGAATAGTTACCGGATAATCCGGATACTCTTTATCCGGTACGACCGGCTGTGTAGTCGGAGGGACAGTCTCAGTCTCCTCGACTATCGGCACAGGTGCATTGTCATCTGATTTTTTCGACTTGCTGCAAGCTGCGGCGGATGAAGTGCACAGAGCAGCTGCGGCAGCAAGGGATAATATTCTTTTAATGTCCATTTATGCTCCTTATAGCTTACGCTTTGACTGTATATCTGCTTCCGGCATTGGTATTGAATATCACAACGCCGTCCTCGATGCGTGAGCCAACGCTCTCACCGTCGCAGATTATGCTTACTACGCAGTTAGCTCTCAGGCGGCACTCTCCGCCCATATCAGAAGTTATAACTGCTGTTTTTAACTTGCCCTCTGCCCATTCGATGTCCACACCGAAACCGCCTTTTGCACGAAGTCCGGTGATATGACCGTTCTCCCATTCGTGAGGAAGAGCCGGCAGAAGATTTATCTCTCCGCAGCTGCATTGCAGAAGTGCCTCAGCTATTGCGGATATACCGCCGAAATTTCCGTCTATCTGGAATGGCGGATGTGAATCGAGCATATTCGGATTAGTCGAGTAAGCAAGGAGCTTTTTGAGATTTTCGTATACCATGCGGCTGTCGAAAAGTCTTGCCCACATATTTGTTATCCACGCACAGCTCCAGCCTGTGTGAGTATCCTCGTGGATGAGTCGGCGTACAAGAGTAGCTCTTGCCGCATCAGCAAGCTTAGGGGTCTTATAAGGTGAGATAATGTCAGCAGGGTGAAGTCCGAAAAGCTGGGAGACGTGTCTGTGACCGGCTTCTGTTTCGTCATAGTCCTCTGACCACTCCATTATCTGTCCGTACTTTCCTACTTCCGGCTGAGGTATCTTTTTCAGCATCTTTTTCAGCTTATCTGCGAATTTTTCGTCCTTGCCGAGTATCGCAGCTGCCTTGATAACGTCATTGAAAAGCACCGTGATTATCTGCGAGTCCATAGAAGGTCCGGCACAGATACAGCCCTTAACTCCGTTGGCGGTGATGTAGGTATTCTCCGGAGACACAGAAGGACAGGTCACCAGATGTCCCTTACCGTCGTCTATGAGGAACTGCACAAAGAATTCGGCAGCCTCTTTCATAAGGTGGTACTTCTCTGCAAGGAATTCCTCATCGAGAGTATACTCGTAGTGTTCAAAAACATGAAGAGCGAGCCATGCTCCGCCCATAGGCCATAAAGTCGCAGGCTTCCACTCGTCCTGAGGAGCTGTATCTCCCCATATATCGGTATTATGGTGACATACGAACCCCTTGTCTATGCCGTACATCTCCTTAGCTGTGATACGTCCGTTTTCGCAGACTCTTTCCAGCAGGTCAAAAAGCGGCAGGTGGCACTCGGAGAGATTACAGCTCTCTGCCGGCCAGTAGTTCATTTCCGTATTTATATTTACAGTGTACTTGCTTCCCCATGCAGGCCACATTTCCTCGTTCCATATGCCCTGAAGGTTCATAGGCTGAGTACCTGTACGGCTCGCAGAGATCATAAGATAGCGTCCGTAGTTGAAATACAGCTCGATAAGCTTGTTATCGTGGATAAGGCGTATGCACTCTCTGTTGTCGAGCTCGTCACCTTTTAGACGTGTGATACGTTCATCGGTGGTCATCGAGGCTATATCAGCGTCACTGTTGTCTTCAAGTGAAAGCTCCACACGGTCAAAAAGGGCTTTATAGTCATTGATATGGCGGTAGAGCAGCTCGTCGTATTCGCAGCCCAGAGCCATTTCAACGTCCACCTCTGCGGACTCCTCATAGTGCTCGCTGTAAAAGCTTGTTCTTACGGAGAGTACTATTGTCACTTCATCAGCATTTTCAGCACGGAGCTTGCCTCCGACAGTTCTCAGTGTACCGCCCTTTGCCTTTGCTCCTACTATCGCAGCAAAGAAGATACCGTCACGGCTGCCTGTACCGCCTGTATAGGCAAGCATATTCTTAGCACATGGACGGTTATCGTCATAATAATCATCTCTGCCGTCGATAGAGCAGTCGAGAGTTACCATGCCCTCATGGTCAGAGCTTATGTGGATTACCATTACCTCGTCCGGAGCTGATACAAACACCTCACGGGTATAGTTAACGTCATTGCAGTTAAATGATACTCTTGCAACAGCCTCAGATATATCAAGACTTCTTGAATAATCCTTAGCTCTGCCGTTTAGCTCCATATTTATCCTGAGGTCACCGAGAGGCATATAGTGTCTCATATTAGGAGTTACGCCCTGCATTTTCTCGAAAGCGACTTTCTCAGCAGCAGCAACATCTCCGGCAGCAAGCAAGCTGCGGACTTCTGCAAGTCCCTCTTTAGCGTCCGGATTTACTCTGTGACGCAGTCCGCCCGACCACACAGAGTCCTCGTTGAGCTTTATCACTTCCTCGGCAGTTCCGCCAAATATCATTCCGCCTATTCTGCCGTTTCCGACCGGTAATGCCCAGTTGAAGTCTTCGGCAGGCTTGTTGTAATTAAGTAGTGTTTCTTTTGACATATATGATACTCCTTTTCAGGGAAATTAACAAAATATTAATATCACTATATTATATCATAATTATCATGCTTTTGCAAATCTACAGACCGGCATCCGTATGAATTCCGGCATTATAATAAATAAAGCCGCCCTGCGGCGGCTACTTTTGGACAATACAACAAAAGGCTGCCGTACCTTAGTACAGCAGCCATGAATAGTTATTTCTTATTGCTCTTTTTCTTTGATGAGCCGTTCTTCTTGCCGGAAGTATTCTTCTTAGCAGCAGGAGCATCCTTCTTTTCAGCCGGCTTTTCTTCCTCTGGAGCTTCCTCCTTCTTAACAGGAGCAGCTTTCTTTTCCGAACCGCCGTTTTCCTTTGCGGATTCTCTTGCCTTCCACCATGACCATGTTGCAGGTGCAACATAGAGTGATGAATAAGTACCGGAGATAAGACCGAACATAAGCGGTACAGAGAAGCTGAGAAGTGAATGATAACCGGTTACCAGAACAACGATAGTGATGATAAGCATTGTGCTTATAGTTGTTATAGAAGTTCTGACAGAACGTGTAAGTGACTGTGTGCAGCTTACATTGATAAGCTCATTAAGAGAAGCCTTTGGCATGAGCTTGCGGTTTTCTCTGATTCTGTCGTAGATAACGATGGTATTGTTTATAGAGTAACCGAGAATTGTAAGAAGTACTGCAACGGTATTTGAGTTGAATTCAAATCCGAAGAGGATATTGATAGTTATTGCAACGAGGAGGTCGTGGCAGAGAGCGAATATTGAGCATACACCTGCTGACCAGCCGCCTATTCTGCTGAATCTTATAGCAATGTAGATGATAACGATAAGAGCAGCAAAAGCAATAGCTACGAGACACTTGATGAAGAACTCACGGCCTGTTGACGGGTTAACGTCGTTTGAATCGAAAAGCTCGATCTCGTTGTCAGCAAACTTTTCCTGAAGCTTATTGGTAAGCTCGGACTGCTTATCGCCTGTGAAGCCGTCCTTAGTGCTGAATGAGATAGTTATCTGCTTATCGCCTGTTGAGATACTCTCACCCTTGCGGACGTTAACGGAAGTATCAACGAGTTCCTTAACTGTCTTTTCGACCTCAGCAGTATCAACATCGCCGCTGTAGGTGTAAGTCATCATAGTACCGCCCTTGAACTCGATAGCGATATTCACGCCTCTGATGATAAGTCCAACGATAAGAGCGATCACAACACCGATAACGATGCTGAGTATCAGTTTTTTCTTATTGGTGATGTTATAAACCTTTTCAGGCATGAGTGCCTCTATTTCCTTTTTAGTCTTTTTAGTACTCATTCTGCATCACCTCCGTAAAGCTTTTTACTTTTGAAGCATTTGAACTTAGAAAGTGATGTTACCATAAGTCTTGAAGCGAACACACCCATTACGAAGTTGAGGATAACACCTGCGAGGAGTGTGAAGCCGAAAGAGTAAACAAAGCCTTCAGCAGTTGCACCGAATGCAAAGAATATAGTCTTGTTGAGTATCTTTGAGAAGAAGCTTGAAGGAACACCGAATGCACCCATAAGGATAACAGCGATGATAACGTTTGTTACGTTACCGTCAAGGATAGCAGAGAAAGCTCTCTTGTAAGCTACCTTTATAGCACCATCGAGGCTCTTGCCTGATCTGAGCTCTTCCTTGATACGCTCGCCTGTGATGATATTAGCGTCAACGCCCATACCAACGGCGAGGATGATACCTGCGATACCCGGGATAGTAAGAGTTGAACCCGGCATGAATCCGAACCAGCCTGTTACGAATGCGATAGAACCTGTGATCTGTCCCATAAGAGCGAGAACTGCAACGAATCCCGGAAGTCTGTAAAGGAATACCATATATACTGCGATAAATGCAAAAGCAATACCGGCAGCAAGAAGTATAGCATCGAGTGAACCCTCACCCATTGTAGGTGAGATAGTATTTGTGCTCTTTGTCTCCATTTTGAAAGGAAGAGCACCGCCGTTGATCTGGTCAGCGAGCTTCTTAGCTGAATCGTAAGTAAAGTTACCTGTGATAACAGCACTTCCGTCTGTGATAACTGAATTTACGGAAGGAGCAGAGATCTGCTCATCATCCATCCAGATAGCGATCGGAACGCCTGAGCTCATAGCCTGACTTGTAGCGTTTGCGAATTTTTCTTTACCTGTAGATTTAAGTTCAAGCTGAACAACATATTCCATCTGCTTTGAATTTTCGTTGTTCTGACGACCTACTGAAGCTGACTCTACATCTCCGCCCTGTAAAACCACTTCACCGGTGTAAGCGTTCTTGCCTGTTACGTCGGTAGTAGTCTCAGTACCCATACGGAAAGTGAGCTCAGCCATTTCGCCGAGTTCCTTTACGGATGACTCTGGGTCGAAGTCTTCTTCGCCTGCCTGCCAAGGGAAACGAACGATGATCCTGTTGCTTTTGCTGTCGCTGTAGACCTCACTGTCGGTGATACCCAGAGATGAAAGTCTGGTCTTGATGATCTCTGTAGCAGCATCGAGCTGATCAGAAGATGCATCATAGTCATCTGCCGGCTCAAAAGTAGCGTCAACACCGCCCTTGATGTCTATACCAAGGCGGATGTCGTCAACACCCTTGATTATAGTTTTCGGTATATCACCATATCTGTAGTCTACACCGAAAATAGCAGAGCATGAAAACAGTGCGATAATAGCAACGACAATGAAGAAAGTTGATTTGCCGATCTTTTTCACGGTCAATGCCTCCTAATTATTCCGGACTTTTCAGCAGTATAAATATGTATATGACCGCTTAAACGTCCTTTATTTCTGTCTCTGTGACAATTACAATTATTGTACTATATTTTTGCATAAAAGTCAAGTATATAAGGAATAAATATTAATAATTCAAAAATATGCACAATTGTGTCTGCGATTAATTTTGCATAATGCATAAATCCCCCATTCACGGGAATGGGGGACACATCTCACTTGAAATGCTTTTGTGATACTTTAAGGCGATTCATAGCACGATTCAGGGCAGCCTGAGTCTGATAATACTCCTTGATGCTCTGTTTTTGTCTGAGCTTTTCTTTAGCACGCTCTCTTGCTTCTTCTGCACGCTTTATATCTATTTCCTCCGGAAGTTCGCAGGAATCCGCAAGGATGACCGACTTATCAGGCATTACCTGTATAAATCCGTCTGATATAGCGGCATATCGCCATTTTCCGTCTACCATGTATTTAAGCTCTCCGGCAGGAAGTGCGGTTACGAGCGGCTCGTGACCGGCAAGTATTCCCAGAAGTCCGTCTATAGCTGTTATAACAAGGTGTTCACAGTCGCCCTTATAGAATATACGGTCAGTAGTGACTATCTCAAGGTGAAAGGTCTTAGCCATAATGCTCCTCCCTTACTGGTCATCGCCTATCTGCTTAGCCTTATGGATAACATCATCGATAGTACCAGCCATAAGGAAGGCAGCTTCCGGATACTTATCCATTTCGCCGTCGATAATGGCACGGAAGCCTTCGATAGTATCTTTAAGCGGAACGTACTTACCTTTAAGTCCTGTGAAATTCTCGGCAACGTTGAAAGGCTGTGAGAGGAATTTCTGTATCTTTCTTGCACGGTATACTGCAAGCTTATCGTCCTCATCAAGCTCTTCCATACCGAGGATAGCGATAATGTCCTGAAGCTCCTTATACTTCTGGAGAAGCTCCTGAGTGCGTCTTGCGACTGTATAGTGATCCTCTCCGACTATTTCCGGTTCGAGGATACGTGAATTTGATTCAAGCGGGTCTACGGCAGGGTAGATACCCTGTTCAACTATCTTTCTTGAAAGGACTGTAGTAGCGTCCAGATGAGCGAAAGTGATAGCAGGTGCAGGGTCTGTGAGGTCGTCCGCAGGGACATATACAGCCTGTACCGAAGTGATAGAACCGTTTTTGGTGGATGTGATACGCTCCTGAAGCTCGCCGACTTCTGTTGCAAGAGTTGGCTGATAACCAACGGCTGAAGGCATACGTCCGAGCAGAGCTGATACTTCTGAACCAGCCTGAACGTATCTGAATATATTATCTATGAACAGAAGCACGTCTTTATGCTCTCTGTCACGGAAGTACTCAGCCATAGTAAGACCTGTCTGAGCTACACGCATACGTGATCCCGGCGGCTCATTCATCTGACCGAATACAAGAGCGGTCTTGTTGATAACTCCTGATTCCTGCATTTCGTTCCAGAGGTCGTTACCCTCACGGGAACGCTCTCCAACGCCGGTGAAAATGGAGTAACCGCCGTGTTCAGTAGCGATATTGCGGATAAGCTCCTGAATGAGGACGGTCTTACCAACGCCGGCACCTCCGAAAAGACCTATTTTACCGCCCTTTGCGTAAGGAGCGATAAGGTCTATTACCTTGATGCCTGTTTCAAGTACCTCTACAACAGGGCTCTGGTCCTGAAATGTAGGAGCTTTTCTGTGTATCTCCCACATTTCCTCAGCGTCCACATCGCCTTTCTTGTCGATAGGTTCACCGAGAACGTTGAACATACGTCCGAGAGTTTTTTCACCTACAGGGACTTTTATGCAGCTTCCTGTAGCTGTGACCTCCATATTTTTGCTGAGTCCCTCACTGGTAGCGAGCATTATGCAGCGTACAACGTGGTTGCCCATATGCTGTGCGACTTCCATGATACGTTTTTTGCCGTCCACCTCAACGCTGAGAGCGTCCCTTATCATAGGGAGCTTTCCGCCGCTGAACTCAACGTCTATAACAGGTCCGATGACCTGGATTATTTTTCCTTTTTCCATTTTGGTTGGTCATACCCCTTTCATAAAGAGTATCTGCTTATCATTCATTATTTTCATCAAGGCTTGCCGCACCGCCGCAGACCTCTGTGATCTCCTGAGTGATAGCTGCCTGTCTTGCACGGTTATAGAGAAGCGACAGGTCTTTTATCATATCTTTTGCACTTGTAGTAGCAGCGTCCATAGCGGTCATTCTTGACTGCTGTTCACAGCAGAAAGCCTCGACCATAGCACCGTAGATTATGCCCTTGGCATAATTTGGTATCAGATGCGACATAACTTCCTCCGGTGAAGGCAGGAATGAAGCTTTCGGCAGCTTTCTCATAGTACCGTCCGGAGATTTTCCGAAATGTCTGCGTTCAAAAGGCAGAAGCTGGACAGTTCTTGTCTCCTGAAGATTAGAGTTAACCATATCCGTATACAATACATATACTTCATCGAGCTCGCCGTTCTCGAACTTTTCAATAACGAGCTGAGCTATCTCCATAGCTCTGTAAAGCGTAGGATTCTGGGTAGTATACAGGAATTCGCCGTCTACCGAAGCTTTCGAGCTGTTCCTGTTGCGGTTCATGAAATACTGTCTTCCCACCTGACCTATAACGAAAAGGTAGCAGTTGCTTATATCCGCAGACTTTGCAAGCTCCTGTTCGGTATATTTCAGGATATTATGGTTATAGCTTCCGCACAGACCCTTATCGGCAGTAACGACGATATATCCTTTTTTACGCTTTTCCGGCAGAATATCGCTTCTGCGGTCGAAATACATCTGGCGGGTATGGGGAGTATGTTCAAGAACGCTCTCGATAGTCTCCTGAAGCTTATAGAAATACGGCTCTGTAGCTTCCAGCGACTTCCTTGCCTTTTTTAATTTAGATGAGGACATAAGGTACATGGCGTTAGTGATCTTCAATATCTGCTGGATACTGGCGATACGCTCTCTGATCTCTCTCATGTTAGCCATAATGTCACCTCTTATTCTTCAAAAGCAGTAACTATACGCTCGATACGCTCCATGAGGTCATCAGTAAGGACTTTATTTTCCTCAATCTCATTGATTATATCCTGACCATAGGTATTGATATAGCTCATAAGGTCGCTGCAGTATTCTTTGAGTTCCTTTATAGGGATACCCCTGAAAAGATCATGCTGAGCCGCATAGAGGAGTATTACCTGTTCATAGTGCGGATGCGGATTATAGAGCGGCTGTTTCAGCAGCTCTGTAAGCATATGACCGTGATCCAGAAGATCAGTTGTAGCCTGATCCAGCTCTGATGAGAACTGTGTGAATATCTCCATTTCCTTGAACTGGGCAAGGTCGATACGAAGATTTCCGGCAGCCTTTTTCATAGCCTTTGTCTGTGCAGCACCGCCTACACGGGATACTGAAAGTCCGTAGTTTACAGCCGGCCGCAGACCAGAGTTGAAAAGTTCGCTTTCAAGGAATATCTGTCCGTCAGTGATAGAGATAACGTTTGTAGGGATATAAGCTGAAATATCGCCTGCAAGAGTCTCTATTATCGGCAGAGCTGTAAGTGAACCGCCGCCGTGTTCGTCATCCAGACGGCTTGATCGCTCAAGAAGTCGTGAATGGAGGTAGAATACGTCACCCGGGTAAGCTTCACGTCCCGGAGGTCTGTGGAGCAGAAGTGACATAGCTCTGTAGGCAACGGCGTGTTTAGAAAGGTCATCATATACTATAAGTACATCCTTGCCCTTTGACATGAAGTATTCAGCAATAGCAGTACCTGAATAAGGCGAGATATACTGGAATGGTGCAGGGTCGCTGGCAGAAGCACATACAACTACAGAATAGTCCATAGCACCGTATTTTTTAAGGGTGCCTACGACCTGTGCAACAGTAGAGGACTTCTGTCCTATAGCAACATAAACGCAGATAACGTCCTGACCCTTCTGATTTATGATAGTATCAATAGCGATAGAGGTCTTACCGGTCTGTCTGTCGCCGATAATAAGCTCACGCTGACCTCTTCCTATAGGGAACATGGAGTCGATAGCGAGTATACCGGTCTGGAGCGGTACATTTACAGGCTTACGCTCGATAACTCCCGGAGCTTCACGCTCGATAGGGAAGTAGTCCTCAGCATTTATAGCTCCGAGTCCGTCTATAGGTGAACCGAGAGCATCCACAACTCTGCCGAGAAGAGCGTCACTTACGCCTATACCGGCTCTTTTGCCTGTTCTGATAACGGATGAGCCCTCAGTAAGTCCGTGATCGTCACCGAGAAGAACGACACCGACGGTCTTTTCTTCAAGGTTCTGAACGATACCACGGATACCGGTCTCGAATTCAACAAGCTCGCCGTACATTACGGAATTCATTCCACGAACTCTTGCAATACCGTCACCAAGACGGGTAATGAAGCCTGTTTCTGTAGCACCGGCTTTAACATCGAAGTCCTTGACCTCGGTTTTGAGTACGGATATAATATCTCCGGTCTTACCGGAAGCTATCTTCTTGCTGTCGGCTTGATCGACGTACTCAGCAGCCTTATTGTGAAGACTTTCCTTCATAAGGCGGAGACTTGTACGGTAGCTCTTATCGTACTCAACATCGCCTGCATTGAGGATGAAACCGCCTATAATATCGGGGTCATGGCGATATTCGATGATAACATCGTCCTTGACGAATTTCTCCATGATATATTTGCGGAGATCAGCCTGCTGTGACTCTGTTAAAGGAGTAACATAGCGGACTACAGCACGGATGCTTCCGTCCTTTTCGATGAGATAGTCCATATACTCATCAAGTATAGCAGTTATCCTGTCAGCAGAACCGCCTTTTACGGCATTGAAAACGAATTTATGTACACTTTCCGGAAAGAGCTTTTTTATGATATTCTTCTTCTCATCCTGTGTTACCAGAGGATTTCCGAGAGTATCGACTGCATCAGGACATGAAGAGAGTATATTTTTTGTTTCCTCAACATCTTCCTGAGGCACTTCTAAGCGGATAAGTTCATTCAGAAGGTCTTTTTCAAAATCGTTCATTATTTTCCGCCCTCCTCTTCAGAGAGGAATTTATCTACGAGACGGCGGTTCTTCTCGTCATCGATATTCTCGCCGATGATCTTTGAAGCGGCTTCTATAGCGAGGTCTGCGATCTCTGTCTGAGCCTGAGCGAGAACTCTCTTACGCTCTGTCTCTATAGCCTTATTAGCGTCAGCAACGATCTGATCTGCTTCCTCCTGAGATCTGCGGATCATAGCAGCCTTTTCTGATTCAGCTTCCTCATGAGCCTTCATGAGTATCTTCTGAGCCTCTGCCTTAGCGTCACCTATATCGTCGGCATACTGTTGTTTGAGAGCCTCTGCCTCCTCACGGGACTTCTTTGCGTTATCAATATCATCCTGAATAGAGCGTGTACGCTCATCCATCATTTTTCTGATAGGTTTGAAAAGGAATATTTTCATAAGTATAAACAGCAATACAAGGTTTATCGCTGCCCATATAAAGTTCCAGATGTCTATATCCAGCATAATATCCTTCCCTCCTTTATATATTTAAGTAATAGTACATCATTTAAGGAAAAGTATGATGAGCAGAGCGATTACGAAACCGTAAATAGCTGTAGCCTCTGCGAGAGCACATCCGAGGAGGAGTGCTTTATTTATATCGCCCTTTGCTTCCGGCTGACGTGCGATAGCGTCAGCAGCCTTTGATGTTGCGATACCGATACCGATACCTGCACCAGCACCTGTAAGTACAGCAAGACCTGCACCTATTGCGATCATTCCCATATCTTTTTACCTCCGTTGACGATCATTTAAGGAAAAGTATGATGAGCAGAGCGATTACGAAGCCGTAAATAGCTGTAGCTTCTGCAAGAGCACATCCGAGAAGGAGAGCCTTGTTTATATCACCTTTTGCCTCCGGCTGCTTTGCGATAGCATCAGCAGCTTTAGAAGTAGCGATACCGATACCGATACCTGCTCCTGCACCTGTAAGTACAGCAAGACCTGCACCTATTGCGATCATTCCCATAAAAGTTTACCTCCAGTTGAACGATTGATTATAGATTATTCTTCTTCCATTGCCTCTGACATGAACAAAGATGTCAGGAATACAAATACATATGCCTGTATGCAGCCGTCGAAAACGTCGAAATAGAAGCTGAAGACCAGCGGCAGACCTACAGGGATGATGAGCTTGATAAGCTCCATGATAACGAAAGCACCAAGAACGTTACCGAAAAGTCGCATACAAAGTGAAAGCGGCTTTATTATAAGTTCAAGGATATTCAGCGGAAGCATGAATGCCATAGGCTCTTTAAAGCCTTTCACCCAGCCTTTTATACCTTTTTCACGTATACCGCTGTACTGTATGAGCAGTATAGCGAATATCGCCAGTGTAGCCGTAACACCGAGGTCTTTCGTAGGCGGACGGAGTCCGACAAGACCTATAACGTTTGATATACCTATGTAAAGCAGCAGGGTCTCAAGTACAGGAAGGTACTTTTTTCCCTTCGGACCAAGTATTTCGGTAAAGAAATTGTCCATCCAGCATATAAAGCCTTCAACAAGGCACTGGAAGCCCTTCGGCACTACTTTCATTGTTCTCGTAAATATAATAGAACCTATTACCAGTATAGCCATGATGATCCAAGTCATAACACAGGATTCCGGCACAGGGATACCTCCGAATATAGGGATCGTAAAAGAAGTACGGCATTCAAGCTCTTCCATAAGCTTATCTGCAAGATCGCCCATAATAACACCCTCTTTCAAAAATAGAATAAGAAAAACGGAGATCGCCGTTAAGCAAACATCTCCGTTGATCCATCTCAGAACTGCGGAAAAATATCAGTCCGGAAGGACTTTATTTCAAGCTTGAGAACAGCTGTGCGTTCATATAACTAATAATATAACAAAATTTACTTAAAGTCAAGAGCTTGCTGAAATTTTCACAATATAATTATGGATATATTCTCATGCATTGTCAAGTCCGTCGCCCTCGGCAAGTCTTACTGCACGATCAAGCCTTTCTATAGCACCGGAATTGAGTTTTTCCGTTAGCCTTACCCTGTCGAGTTCCTTTTTGAAAGATGAAAGCTCGGCAGCTATGCGGCTCATTATCTCTTTATTTTTCACTTCCTGATCTTCAAGAGCACAGATCCTTTTTATAAGATCGTTGACATTTGCCGCAAGTGCCTCATTTGCTTCATTTTGTCTCTCACCGAATTCAGTGAGCTTTGCCGGAGCTTTTAGTGCACTTAGCTTTTCGTGACCGCTAAATGTCAGCATTTTTTCCTTTGTAAGCTTCATGTCTGACAATCCGTTCAACTCCTTTCAAAATGCTGCCTTGATAATTAATTCCACCAGCATAATGATATATACTTTTTCATAATATTTCTCTTACAAATTATTTCTCCAATAGTCCAGAGTATCCTTTATAGTCTGCTCCATTGAGATTTCAGCTTTCCAGCCGGTGTCTGCGAGTATCTTTGACACATCCGGTTCGATTATCGGAATATCGGAAGCTCTCATTCTTGCGGGGTCCTGCTTTACCTCTATGGAGCTTTCAGAGAAGCTGAGGGCGGTATCGAGTATGAACTGTACCGGTACAGCCTTGCCTCTGCCGACATTATAGGTCTGACCGCTTCTGCCGTTTTCAGCAAGCAGGCGGTAAGCTCTTACAACGTCCCTCACATCGGTAAAATCTCTCATGGCACTGAGATTTCCTACGGACATAACAGGTTCACGCTCACCTTTTTCTATCTCAGCTATCTGCTTGCAGAAGTCAGAGATGACGAACATCGGAGCCTGCTGAGGTCCGGAATGATTGAAAGCTCTTATCATGATAATGTCCATTTTGAAAGCTCTTGCGTAAATCTCGCCTATCATTCCCTGACAGGCTTTAGTTGCCGCATAAATATTTCCCGGACGAAGTATCTCCTCCTCATTTATCGGACAGGCACCCTCACGGATAAAGCCGTATTCCTCGCCCGAACCTATAAGGAGTATCCTTATGTCCTTCTTTTCAGCATTTTTCAACGCTTCAAGGACGTTTATGCTTCCTATGACATTGATATTTGCTGTAAGCTGCGGACGCTTCCATGATAACGCAACAGAGCTTTGTGCAGCAAGGTGGAAAATTACGTCCGGAGCTATCTCATTTATAATATCCTCTACAGCCTTCTGGTCCAATATATCAAGCACATGGACAGAACAGCTCTGAGTTATAGTTTCGTTTTCAAGACAGGTAGCGTGTACCTCTGCACCTGCGGAAGACAGTTCGTTTATGAGATAGCCTCCCACAAAGCCTGCACCGCCAATTATAAGAGCCTTCATCTATCAGCTCTCCTTTCAGATAATACCTTATAAAGTTTATTGATGACATTTTTTTCACTGAACTCGCTGTTTACACGTTCAGCGGCAGCTTTCCCGAATCTTTCACGAAGCTCACTGTCGGCTGCAAGTCTTTCTATAGCCTTTGCGAGAGCGTCAGCGTCAGACGGCAGAACGGTTATACCGGTCTTTTCGTCAAGGCTTACATAGGGGACTCCGGAAGGAAGGTCGGTATTTATGACGGGCTTTCCGTAGACCATTGCTTCAAGCTGGACTATTCCGAAAGCCTCGCTTCTTGCAACTGAGGGGAGCACGAAAATATCGCAGTCCGCATAAGCCTGACGCAGCTCTTTTTCCGGCAGGAAACCGAGAAAATGCACCCTATCTGCGATGCCCATATCCCTTGCAGTCTCTTTCAGCTGAGTATCGAGGTCGCCCTCACCGGCAATGAACAGTTCACAGCCGCTGACCTTGCTGAAAGCTTCAAGCAGCACGTCAACGCCCTTATAGTAGACAAGTCTGCCTGTGAAGAATATCTTAACGCTGTTCTTTTCCGAGCATTTCTCAGTAAGGAACGGTCTGCGTTCAACGGAGAGATAATCCTCCGGAGAGATACCATACGGCACTACAACACATTTTTCCCTGAATTCCGGCAGATACTCCGAACCGTTGATATGTCCCTCTGTAGCCACGATTATCGCATCCGCTCTTTTCAGCAGCCACCTCATGAACGGTTTGTATACCAGCATCAGCTTCTTCTGCTTGACTACGTCACTGTGCCAGCTTATGACTATTCTTCCCTTATAGCCCGAAAGAAGAGCCGCCGCATCAGACAGCGGAAACGGCAGTTGCATATGGACTACATCAGCTTTCTTTGACATTTTTCTGAAAAAACGTATGAAAGAAAGTGATATGGGACATTTGAAATACGTTCCGAAGCTTCCGGCTTTTGTGACCTTAACTCCGTTTATCTTCTGACGGACAGTCTTACCTCTGTCATCACGGCACACAAGAGTCCTTACCTCAGCTCCGCAGACAGAGTGAAGCTCCTCGGAGTACTGCCTGACGAGAGTTTCAATACCGCCGATATGCGGATAATAAGCCTTGTTCACCTCTAAAACTCTGAGCGGACGGCTCATCACATCAGCTCCTTATAAACATCGTAAAGCTTTTCAGCCGACTTCTCCCATGAAAAGAGCTTAGCCCTTTCAAGTCCCTTAGCACTCAGCTCGGCACGCAGTCCGGCATCTGAATAAAGTCTTCTGAGTCCGCCAGTAATGCTGTTTATCGAATACGCATCACATATGACCGCACAGTCGCCTGTGACCTCCGGCAGAGAAGCCTCTCCGGAGCAAAGCACGGGCACTCCGCAAGCCATAGCCTCAAGCGGCGGCATACCGAATCCCTCGTATATAGAGGGGAACACGAATGCCAGTGCTCCGCACATAAGGGGAGTCATATCCTCTGAGGGGACATATTTTGTGAAGAGCACCTTGTCTTCAAGTCCCATTGACTGCACTCTGCTGAAAATGCCGTCATAGAGCCAGCCTTTGCCTCCGGCAAGCACGAGCTTCGGAGCATTCTCTCCGACCTCATCGGCAAAATGTCCGTAAGCCTTTATAAGTCTTTCAAGATTTTTTCTTGGTTCAATAGTTCCGAGGTAAAGGAAATATTCACCGTCTATATCCAGCGACTTCTTGACCTGCTCTATACGCTCTTTGTCCGTACAAGGAGCAAATCTGTCCATATCCACGCCGCACGGAACAACTCTTAATTTTTCCTCATGCTCGGGAAAATACTTGATAATCTCTTTTTTTGAGAACTCCGAATCGGTAACGATAAGGTCAGCTCTCTGCATCGAGCTTTTAAGTCCCATATTGAGCATAAGTTTAGTTCTTCCACGAACAGTCTCAGGAAAAGCCTTGTAGACCATATCGTGTACGGTAACCACAGTTTTTCCCTTTACTCCGGGCGGAACTATATAATTGAAAAAATGGGTTATATCAGAGCGGCTGCCGAAAAACTGTGAATACGGAACAGGCAGCATCGCTGACATACCACGGTATAACTTTTTCGGAAAGCGTGAAGCATTAACGCCTATGCCGCCTGTAGTAAACTGCTTTATCCGCTCCTTTGCCGCACCGGATGCGTCTGTAAAGAAGCTGTACTCATAATCATTCTCCGGATGCAGCTTTACGAGGGCAGTAGTTTGTCCAGCCTCGCACCAGCCTATGCCGGTCATTTTGTCCGCAACGAGCGGTATGGCATCAAATGTTATCTTCAATCTTCATCGTCCTTCCGTTCACGGATAATACCGCTATAAACCGCAATAGGCGGATGTGAAGGTCCGCCTTTTGCTCTGATCGTTCAGGAAGATCATTCCTGAATCCCGTTGATCTTATTTTCTATTTTTTTCTGGAGCTTGGCGATATATGCGTTAACGTCCTCTATGTTGAAGCCGCTTCCGCCGTGAGCCATACTTATGGGTCTGTACTTTTCAGCTATATACTGATCATTTGCATCGGAATTTGAAATTCCACCGTTCTCCAAACAACTAAGAAGATTTGTATAGAAGTCGAGCCTTGTCAATACATCTTCTTTTGAATATCCGCCCCTGAATTGTTCTCTCAAAATAACAGTAGATTCGCCCGACGGACTTACCGAATTTGCAGATATACTGCTGCCGCCGGACTGTTTATATTTGCTTGCCAGTGTTACAATAACAAATGCTAATACAATTACCAATATCACCCACATAATCTTTACCTCTTAGAAATATCAGCCAACGATCTCTTTAACTTTTATCTCTTTTTCAACACGGTCAAGATCATTCTTTACCATACGCTCTACAAGCTCAGAGAATGAGATCTCTCTCTTCCAGCCGAGTGTCTTTTCAGCCTTCTCAGGATTTCCGAGGAGAATATCAACTTCTGCCGGACGGAAGAACTTCTTGTTTACCTTAACGATAGTCTTTCCTGTAGCCTTGTCGATACCGATCTCGTCAACGCCTTCGCCCTGCCACTGAACTTCGATACCAACGTGCTTGAAAGCAGTCTCAACGAACTCACGAACAGTTCTTGTCTCGTTTGTAGCGATTACGTAGTCATCCGGCTTATCCTGCTGGAGCATGAGCCACATAGCCTTAACGTAGTCCTTAGAGTGACCCCAGTCACGCTTTGAATCCATGTTTCCGAGCTCAACATAGTCCTGAACACCGAGCTTTATGCGAGCAACAGCGTCTGTGATCTTTCTTGTAACGAACTCGATACCTCTTCTCTCAGATTCGTGGTTGAAGAGAATACCGGAGCAAGCGAACATATTGTAGCTCTCACGGTAGTTCTTTGTGATCCAGTGACCATAGAGCTTAGCAACACCGTATGGGCTTCTTGGATAGAACGGAGTTGTCTCGCACTGTGGGATAGCCTGTACAAGACCGAACATCTCAGAAGTTGAAGCCTGATAGAAACGGCACTCCGGCTTTACTATACGGATAGCTTCGAGCATATTTGTTACGCCGATAGCATCGATGTCAGCAGTACCGAGCGGAGTATCCCAGCTTGTAGCAACGAAAGACTGTGCAGCAAGGTTGTATACTTCATCAGCCTGAGATATTTTCATAGCTGAGATAAGGGAAACAGGGTCTGTCATATCAGCATAGATAAGAGTTACCTTGTCCTTGAGGTGAGCGATGTTGCCGTAGTCAACAGTAGCCTTTCTTCTCCAGATACCGTAAACGTTGTATCCCTTTTCGAGAAGGAGCTCTGCAAGATAAGAGCCGTCCTGACCTGTGATTCCAGTAATAAGTGCGTTCTTCATTTTTATTTTCTCCTTTTGAAAATTAGTTCTTGAATGGATTTTATTTAAGCGGCATCACCGCCGGATAAAACATTAAACAAGTTCGTTTCTGCCGTGTTCTTTAAGCTGAGCGATGACCTTCTTTACGTCCTGAGTATTGTTCTTTGAGCATACCAGAAGTACGTCGTCAGTATCAACAATGATGATGTCTCTTGTACCGATAGCAGCGATAAGTCTCTTTCCTCCGCATACAGTAGTACGCTTTGAGTCAACAGTGATAACGTCTCCGTTGATGTAGTTCTTATCGTCGTCGGTCTCATTTATACGCTCAACAGCGAGCCAGCTTCCGACATCGTCCCAGCCGAAGCTGCCGGGAAGTGTATAAATATCGCTTGCTTTTTCCATTATACCGAAGTCGATGGACTCGGAAGTGAAAGCTGTGAACTCCTTGACAAGAGTCTCCTCGAAATCAGGAGTGCCGAAGCTGTCTCCTATGCGGAGAGCACCTTCATATATATCAGGCATGAACTCTTTGAGGTTAGCCATTATGGAAGATATTTTCCATACGAACATACCGCTGTTCCAGAGATATTTTCCGGAAGCAAGGTACTTCTTTGCTGTAGCGAGGTCAGGTTTTTCAACGAATCTTTCTACTTCGTAGGCTTCTCCGGACTCTGCACCGAAATTGATATAGCCATAGCCTGTCTCAGGGTATGTCGGAGTTATACCTATAGTAACGAGGTTCTTGCCCTGTTCTGCGACAGAAACGGCTTTTTTCAGAGTCTTTACATAGATATTCTCATAACCGATAAGGTGGTCTGAAGGGAGTACGAGCATAACAGCGTCGTCATACTTCTTTCCGATAACAGCTGCTGCAAAAGCGATACACGGAGCTGTATTTCTTGCACATGGCTCGGCGAGGATATTCTCCTCCGGCACATCCGGAAGCTGATCCTTTACAAGTCCCTTGTAAGCGGCGTTGGTAACGATGAAAATGTCCTCTGCCTCCACGATAGGTCTGAGACGGTTGATAGTTTTCTGTATCATAGTTTCCCCGTCAGAAGTGAGTGACAGGAACTGCTTTGGGCAGGAATTACGGCTCTTGGGCCAGAAACGCTCTCCACGTCCGCCAGCCATTATTACTGCTGTTATTTTCATTATTTATTCTCCTCTTTTCCATTGCTGTGCTTTGGTATAAGCACGCCTTCCTCTGTCTCCGCATTGTTTTTTCCGGGGAACAGCATTGTTTTAAGGGTCATAAGTATTATCTGGATGTCCATTCTCAGAGAGAAGTTCTCGATATACATAAGATCCATTTTCAACTTATCATATGGGGATGTATCATATACACCCGTAACCTGTGCATAGCCTGTAAGACCAGCCTTAACTTTAAGGCGGAACTCAAATTCCGGCATCTGCTTTTTATATTCCTCAGCAAGTTCAGGTCTTTCCGGACGTGGTCCTACTACGGACATTTCGCCTTTCAGGATGTTGAACAGCTGTGGGAATTCATCTATACGGAATTTTCTCAGTATCTTTCCGACAGGAGTGATGCGGTCGTCCTCATCAGAAGCAAGGCGTGCTTTTCCGTCTTTTTCCGCATCGACTATCATGCTTCGGAATTTATACACATAGAATTCCTTATCATCGATTGTAAGTCTCTTCTGCTTATAGAGCACCGGACCTCCGTCATACAGCTTTACAGCGAGTGCAGATATTATCATGAACGGAGCAGCCGGTATTATTGCGATAAGCGAGAATACTATATCGAACACTCTCTTTATGAATCTCTGCTCGAAGTCGAGTCCGTAATTGCGGCAGAGAAGCAGGGGAGTATCGAAAAGTCTTATATCGTCCGCACCTCTTATTATAATATCTGATATTTTCGGAGCTATATATGCTCTTATCGATCTTTCAAAGCAGAATTTAAGGTAATCGTTTCTCAGTTCTGCCGGTATATCGCAGATTATAACGCCCTCATATTTGAGTATCTGCTCTTTTATAACGGAGCTGTCCTCGTTTATGCTTACCGACTCGCATATCATATACTTATCCACACGCTGGCTCATTTTCATTACAAGAGCCGCCGCCTGATGACTTCCGTATAATATTATAAGCCGTCTTGGGGGATATATCATAAAGAATATCCTGCCCGAAAGAGCTGTCCAGACTGAAATAAAACCGAAATCTACAAAGGTCAGCAGTAGTATCGGTATGCCTTCCATAAAATGACGTCCGATAAGGCTTATCAGGAAATATGTCACGACATTCACACACGCCATTGAGATAAGCTGTGAAAACAGCATATCCGTTTTTTTAAGGTAACCGAGCTTGAATCCGCCGTACGCTTTGAAAAATAAGAAAATAAGCAGGCAGTAGATACTTATAAGCACCCAGTTTCCTCGCCGGTAAAACGGCAGGACAATGGCTGAACTGTAATATTTATACCAGACATATGCAAAAAATCCCGTAAGCACTGCCATCAGTACCAATGCGGCACCGAGGGTTATAATTCTTTTATAACGGTCTCTTTTACTATTCATATTGTTCCTGCGGCTGATGATGTCCCGTGCCGCAGCGTCTCCTTTTAACGAATTTTCTCTATATCAGCGGTTCTGCAAATGCAGTCTCAAAGTTATTATAGCAAATCGTATTTACTCTGTCAATAGGAGTTATCAAATTTTACAAATACAAGCTAAGCTTTTCGTTATTTTGCACAAAGTTATTTTGCGTCAACTCAATTCGGGGGAAATATTATATTGATTTATTATTAATAATATGTTATCATATTAATATTAGATACACATTACAAAGAAAAAGGTGGTATAATGATAAAAAAAACTCCTGACACACGATCAGTGATAGATAAATTTTCCAAGCATCCTGTAATTTCTTCCTTTATAATATGTCTTATCTCACATTTCATGTTTTTCGGATATATAGAAAGCAACGTGCTTCCGGTTGCTGCAATTTTCGACTGCCTTATCGTTTTCATCATAGGTATGATACCGGCGTTTATGCTCTATAAAAACGGAAATATCAAAAAACTCGCATTCCAGATATTCATGCCTGTATATTTCATAGCGATACTGATGATATTCTCTGTATACTCATCATCAAAAAGAAAAGTAATATATATCCTCGCTATATCAGCTATTCTGATGGCGGCTTTATATTATGCCATAAAAAAGACCGTCCTTTCAAAAGGAAAAGATGAACAGCTGGAGTTCCGGTTAAAAGCACTTACCATTATGGGCTCCGGATTTATACTGAAACTCTCATACATACTGTGTACTGATTATCTTACCCGTCAGCATGATGTCGGAGGTTTTGAAAACAACGGTGCCGGTCATGCAGGATATATGATCTACTTAATGGATAATCACAAGCTCCCAGACTTTGACCTTCGTACGGTCTGGCAGTTTTATCATCCTCCGTTTCATCACATTATAGCTGCTGTATGGATGAAATTAAATGAAACTGTATTCGGTTTCAGCCGTGTAGATGCTGCTGAAGGACTTCAGACCCTTTCGCTCTTTTACACCATGTGCATTATGATAGCGGCATATAAACTGATAAAGCATTTCAATATCAAGGGAATAGCAGCTCTTATTGCACTTGCAATAATCAATTTTCACCCGTCATTCATCCTGTTCTCAGGAAGCATAAATAATGATGTGCTTTCAGTTGCACTTATGATGTGGGCTGCGGTTTATACACTGGACTGGTATAAAGCTCCGACAACAAAAAATATTGTCAGGATTGCACTCTGTATCGGACTCGGAATGATGACAAAGCTTTCAGCTGCTGTAATAGCTCCGCCGACTGCATTTATTTTCATTATAGTATTTATAAGAAACATAAAAACAAATGCTAAAAGTATACTGCTCCAGTTCGTATGCTTCGGACTGATATGTGTTCCTCTCGGAACATGGTTCCAGATAAGAAGCCTTAAAAAATGGGATATTCCTCTTGGTTACGTTCAGGAAATGCCGGTTGAATCTCCGCAGTATGTAGGCGACAGGTCATTCTCTTCAAGACTTACAGACTTTTCTCTGCTCCGTTTCAATAAAGTATATGAGATATGGAAAGAAGAGGATGTTGAAACTGATTCTATCATAAATCTTTTCGACCCTTCTCCGGATCCGGGTAAAATTAACATATCTTATTCTGGTGAAACAGAATCAAATCCGTCTCTCGGAATGTTCAAAACTGCCGTTTTTGGTGAATTTATAAGAGGATTCAAAATTGATGATACGCAATTTTCAATTTTCAATGATGAAGCTCCGACAATACGAAGGATCCTCGATTATTCTGCGATCGTACTATTCTGGAGCTCGGTGATTCTTGGTCTTACATCACTCGCAGCAATGGCATATTCATTCAAACTAAAGGGTATAATTAATGAAAAAATATTTTTAGCATTTTTCTACTTGTTCATGCTCTTCAGTTTCTATAAAATGTGCAGTGACTATCCTTTCACCTGTACCATGAATTTCCGTTATATCACTCCGACTGTAATAACAGGAGCATTGTTCGGCGGTATAGTGACTCATAACCTTAATTCAAGCAAAAATAGCGTCAGTAAGGTCATCAGCGTATCGTATAATGTTGTCTCCGTTATTTTCATGGTAAGTGCTGCTGTAACATATATTGGCGTTTGCCGTTACCTTTAATAGAAAAGCTCCGAGGTCTGCAATTTGATCGCAGATCTCGGAGTTCTTTTTATTATTTTTGTTCTTCGCTGTCAATATCGTAATTCTGGAGATCTCTTATCACATTTGCAAGTTTTTTAACATATGCTATATGATGTCTTTTATAGTCTTTTTCATTTGTCTGGATACATATCGTGCCAAACGGCTTAGTTTTAATATCTTTTATGTCAGAGATGTTTATAGGAGCTTCGCCATTCATTTTCACAGTATCTCCGATGATATTCACATAACCTGATTTACGTTTCACAAAATAACATATCACTATTGATATTGGAATAAAAATAACAAATATAAGTATAAAAGCAAGAATATCAAATAAATCCAGCGAATCTTTATCGCTAAACCACTGATTTTCATATTTATCATTGATTATTTCTTCAATGGTTTTATCTTCATCCCAGTTGTTTATTATACCCTTTGCAATTACATATTTAGGAGATTCATTCATAAACTCATTATACTCATTGCTTGCCTTATGTAAAAGATACTTCTTTTCATCCTCAAATTTCGTAGGGTCACTTGCAGAGTATTCTCCTAACGTCATCATATCCATGAAAAAATCTACCGTTTTCTGATATCCGGCACCGTCATCATACTCGCTGTCATGTTCTTCCGAACCATTGGCTTTTTCATATTCTTTATGAGCATCTTTAAGGAAATCATAAACTTCATCATAATAATCCTCATAATTATCTTTAGCCTGTATTTTGGCACTTTTATTGTCCAGATACTCAAATACACTAAAACCTGTTATTGCAAATAGGAACGCCATACATAAAATCAAACCGATATATTTTTTCTTTCGGCTGTATATCTTTATTGATTCATGTAAAGACTGGCTTTGTTCCATATTATTTTCATCCATAATATACCTCCCTTTAATGGAATCAGTCTTCCATATAAGGTTCGAGAACATCTTCTAACGAATCTACACCCTCTCCTTTGATTATATACTCATATGTATCATCTCCATAAACAAAATATTTATCATCGCACATAAAGACAATAAGATCATCCTCTACTTCACCGACACCTGCATCAATAGTCCATGCTTTTTCAGCAGTATCCATACCTATGTATTTAATAAATGCAACGTCTTCTTTATCTTCAGATTGATTCCATTCTTCTATATCTTGTTCTTCTGCATCATAATCAAGACCATCGATACCGTCAGGCAAAAATTCCGAATTATCAATGTTCATCCAGAAGTATTTCATACTTTCCTCGGCATTGGGATTAGCTTTCAGGAATTTCTTTGGAAGAACCTGCTTTATCTTTGAAAAATCCTTATCATAGATACCTCCAAAATAAAGCTTTACTGCTTCATCAAGAGAATCTGCACCAGATTGTGATGAGCTATTGCTTTTGCTTCCACCGTCGTCATCATCGTCACCGCAGCCTGCAAATGATACCGCAAGCACAAGTGAAAGTGCCATACATACAATAGATTTCTTTTTCATAAAACTACCCACTCCTTATTTCGTGTTATAAAACACGTTAAATTACATTTATATAATATCATAATATCTTATACATTTCAATTGACCTATATAACAAAATAAGGATGTACGGTATAGCTGTGTTGCACAATAACTTTCAAGAAAAGCAGGTGCATTTTGCCACATTTACTACATAAAAAGACCCGCTGTAATGTACCAAAAAATCCATATCATCCGGACTTGTACACTATAACGGATCTATAACTGAAATTTATTCCACAACAAGCTCCACCGGGCAATGGTCACTGCCCATAACATCAGTAAGTATAATGGAATCCTTTACACGCTCCATAAATCTTTCAGAGACCACAAAATAGTCTATACGCCAGCCTGCGTTTTTTTCTCTTGCTCTGAATCTGTAAGACCACCATGAATAGGTAACGGTATCGGGGTAGAGGGTACGGAAAGTATCCTTAAAGCCTGCACCGAGGAGCTCTGTAAATTTTCCACGTTCTTCGTCTGAGAATCCGGCATTTCCCCTGTTGGTCTTAGGATTTTTCAGGTCTATCTCCTCATGAGCGACATTGAGGTCGCCGCAATAGACTACAGGCTTTTTCTTGTCAAGCTCGCTGAGGTAGGCACGCATAGCGTCCTCGAACTCCATACGGTAGTCTATTCGTTTAAGACCGTCCTGAGCGTTCGGCACATAGCAGCAAACGAAGTAAAAGTCGTCGTATTCGCAGGTTATTACTCTGCCCTCGTCCATATGCTCGCCGTTAAGACCGTATGTAACCGAGAGCGGTTCTTTTTTGGTAAAGACGGCTGTACCGGAATAGCCTTTTTTTATTGCACTGTGAAAATATTTATGGTAGCCCTCCGGAGCAAAATCCGCCTGATCCGGCTGCATTTTAGTTTCCTGCAAGCAGAAAATATCAGCGTCTATGCTGTTAAAGAAGTCCTCAAAGCCTTTTTGCAGGCAGGCACGGAATCCGTTTACGTTCCAAGAGATGAATTTCATAAAAAATCCTCCGATCTGTAGTATGTCAATATTATACCACAGACCGGAGTTTTTTACAATATCAATTATCAGCCGCAGGCATCAGCACCTTTAGATATATCTGTGATCTTAAATTCGCAGATAAGCTGGTCGTCACGATATTCAGTGTATTCTTTTATTACAAAGTCCTTATCTACAACGAACCTCATTGAAACATTATATCCGTTATCATTGTTATTATATGTTACCTGAACATCTTCACTTTCATCAGGGAGCTGAATGATCCAGTCATCTGTGCTGGCATAAATATAGTTATTTAAACGATTTGTTATTCTCTTTAATATAGGGTAATACTTAGCCGGAGGAGCTATCTCCCAATCCGAAGAAAGATCATACTGAGCTGTTTTAAGTTCGTGATTCAACTCGTCAAGATTTATATCATCACCATATATTGTTTTTAAAGTAGTACCTGAACCGCTTAACATCTCGCAATAATTATAAGTATCATCAAATACTGAACCTGCTAACATCAGTTCAACGTTCTTGCCTGCTGGAAGTTCTACTTTAGTTTCAGCACCTTCTTTTAAATGCATAAAATCATTAACAAAGTATACTTTATTATTTTCATCAACAGAACCACTCTCACAAGCATCTGCATCAATATAAAACGGTTCAAATCCTGACATTACGCTATCAGGCTCACGCAGATACCTTACATGATAATTCCATATCGAGTTCTCATTACAAAGCTTTCTTACAGCACGAAGAAGATCCTGCTTAAAAAGTTCAGTATCAACACGCAGCTCTTTGCCTCTGCTGAGATTGCTGAGATATGATGCAAATTCATTTCCTGTCAAATTCTTTGCATTGAATACAAGGTATTCACCGTCCCATATCTGACCTCTTTCGTTAACGAAAAGTCTGTGGGAAGAGCTGAAGAAACGGTATACATTCTCAAATACGAACGGACCGCTGCCTGTCTGGAATTCAGATTCATCGCCCTCAACCTGTTCCCACTCAAAACCGTGGAGGAATTCGCTTATATCTGTTGGTATAGGGGTAATTTCATAGATAAAGCTGACATCAGAATATGGGAGATATACAGCATCCTCGCAAGCCTCAACGCTGAAAACGTTGTCTATTATCTGATCTGCTATACGCTGTTGTTTATCGTTATCATGACCGCTTGAAGCTGCTGTAGTGACAACTGTTGTAGTTGTTGCTGCATTTGCTGTAGTCACAATGGTAGTTTCTGCGGCAGTTGCAGCTATACCTGTAGTTATATCCGTTGACGGTTCATCTGAAACTTCGTGGAGGTTATCAGAATGTTTGTCCTTGCTTGTTTTGTACCATACTGTACCTACTGAACCGCATATTATCGCAAAAGCTGCGGCTGCTGCGGCATATCTTCTCAATGTAAACTTAGGGGCTCTCTCAACGCTGCTAACGCTGTCTGTATATTCCTGATCCTTCTCAGGTGAATTTTTCAACATATTTTCCATTTTATTTTTAAACTCCTCACTGCACTTTATTTTACCGAGCATCTCGTTATATTCCTTCTGTTTCATAGTATCCCTCCTTTTCAAGCTCAAGACGCAGTTTTTTTCTGCCTCTCTGTAACCATGAACTTATGGTATTTTCGCTTGCATCGAGCATTTCAGCTATCTCTCTTACTTTATATCCTTCGTAGTAATACAGGAATATGACCGAACTGTATTTCTTGGGAAGTGATGCTATTATTTCCCTTATCTCATTTTCTCCGGAAGTAAACTCGCACTTCATATCGTTCTCGTTCACATCATCTATAGAAGAAGTCCGGCTGAAACGGAAACTCTTTCTGAAATTTCTTCCGCTGTTTATTGCAACTCTCAGAAGCCACGCTTTAAGATGCTCATCGTCGTTGAATTCGTTCTTTGAAGAATGGAGTTTCAGGAAGACTTCCTGAGTTATATCCTCTGCTTCTGCCATATTTCCGGTGCAGGCATATGCCGCACGCAATACTGTATCTCCGAATTTTCTGAAAGCATAGAGTGCTAAATTTTCTTTGTCGATCATATGATCCCCTCCCTTCAACATTGCTATACCGGTATCGGAGCTTTGTGCCCCTTCATAAATACACACAACTGAGGAATCTTTTTCCGTGCAGTGAGGAAAAATTTTTTTGAAAAAATTTCAGGGACGGATGTGCTCCGTCCCTTTTAGTACTATTTCTTCTCAGTTTCAAAAACCGGTATCTTATATCGTTTTTTGTATTCCTTTGGAGTCATACCGAAAAATTTCCGGAATATCTTGATAAAATAGCTCTGTGAACTGAATGCGAGCAGATTGCTTATCTCAGTATCAGTACGCTCTGTGTAGAGAAGCAGTGCAGAAGCTTCTTCTGTTTTTAGCTTGTTTACGTACTCACTGAAAGTTATGCCAGTTTCTTTACGGAAAAGTCTTGAAAGGTAAGCTGTACTCAGACCAAGCTCCTCAGCAGCATCGTCAAGCAGCACTCTGCTGTGAAGATGATTGGTTATATAGTCGATAGCACTTACCACCTGCTTTGAGCATATACCTCCAAGCTTTATCTTACGCATTTTCTCGGTATAACCCTCTATCATCTCTATATGAGCAGCTCTTACACCTTTTTCGTCCTTGCATTTATCAACTTTCATTATATAATAGTCACTAAGACTGTAGGCTTCTTCCGGAGTCATGCCCTTATTTATACAAGTACGGGCAATGATAGCCGCAAGAACTACAAAATGATATTTCAGATTCCGCAGCGGGTCTTCACTGAGTATTCCGCATCCTTCACAGCACAGCGGCTGCATAAAAACTCTTACAAGTTCCAGATTACCGGCACAGATGCTGTCATAGAAAGCTATCTCACGGTCAAGCGAAGCGTGCTCAAAGTCCTCTTCACGTTTTTCAAAAAGATGAGAGGCAATGTATTTTTCAACCTCGTCATTCATATGCCCACCTCCTGTATAAATTGTTTTTCATACTATTGATTCGGCAATAATATACTTACGTCGGTCAAGCCGAGAGTAGCATATTATTTACTGTATCAATACTATTATAACATATCCTCAGAGTATTTTCAAATAAAATTGCTATTTTTTGTGTAAGTTTTCAGATTATTTACAAATTCCGCTTATAATGGGAACTGCGGCACTCAGTCCAAAGGCTATAAGAAGCTGTTCACGGCTCAGCATTACTGTCTCAAACACGACCTGAAGCTGTGGAAAAGCCACTGCTGCTGCAAGAGCTCCCATTGAAATACCGGCAGCAATAAGCAGCTTGATATTACTCAGAGGATTAATTCTGAACAGTGACTTCGTCTCGGACTTACATTCAAATACGTGTATCAACTGCGACATAACAAGGGTGATAAGTGCGGAGGTGCGAGCTGCTTCAATACTTCCGCCGTTATGCATGGTCAGTGCGAATGATGCAAGGGTGCAAAGTCCGATGAATATTCCTCTGAAAACTATCTTACTCATAAGTCCGCCGGCAAAGAATCCCTCATCAGATTTTCTGGGCGGACGGTTCATTATGTCCTTTTCAGGCGGCTCCATGCCAAGTGCGATAGCGGGCAGTCCGTCGGTAACCAGATTCACGAGCAGTATCTGCACAGGCAGCAGTACTATCGGCATCCCCATGATTATCCCCAGAAACATAGTGAGCACCTCGCCTATGTTGCACGACAGCAGATAGCGTACAAATTTGCGGATATTCGCATAAACACAGCGTCCCTGCTCGACCGCATTTACAAGTGTAGCAAGATTGTCGTCGAGAAGTATCACATCGGCTGCCTGCTTTGTGACATCTGTTCCTGTAACTCCCATAGCAACTCCGACATCAGCTTCCTTGATAGCCGGTGCATCATTTACACCGTCGCCGGTCATGGTCACTATCTCTCCACGGCGTTTGAAGCTCCTCACTATCCTCAGCTTGTGAACAGGCTCAACTCTCGCAAAGACGGTGTATTTCCCTATTTCACGGTCAAGTTCTTCATCCGACATTCTGTCCAGCTCTGCACCTGTGACCGCTTTTCCGCCTTTGAGCAGTCCTGCTTTCTTGGCAACTGCTACCGCCGTATTCTTGTGGTCACCTGTTATCATTACTGTCCTTACCGATGCATTTGCACATTTCCTTATAGCTGTCTTAGCTTCTTCACGGGGAGGGTCTATCATTCCGGTGAGTCCGAGAAATATCAGATTTCCACGGCGAGGGTCAAAGCTGTCGGAAACGCAGTAAGCCATTGCAAGCACCCTCAGAGCTTTATCCGACATCTCAACTGTCTTTGCCGCTATTTTCTTCCTGACCGCCAATGTCAGCGGCAGTATCTCTCCGGAGCGGCTCATGTACTGCGAACAGCGTGGGAGTATGGCTTCCTCAGCTCCCTTGAAATATATCCTTTTTTCGCTCCGGCAGGCACAGTGGACTGCCATGAAACGGTATTCGCTGTCAAATGGGAGGTCGTTTATCCTCCGCATATCCTTTCCGAGTTCATTTTTGGTGATACCGGCTTTTGCTGCCGCAACAAGTATAGCTATTTCAGTCGGGTCGCCGGTGACTTTCCACTCTCCCTTACCCGAAACAGCTCCACGGTCACGGTTTTTTGTGCCGGAGGGAGCTGTTATCGATGCATCAGAACAAATCGTTCCGCAGGTAAGAACAGCGGTCAGCACCTTTTCATTTATCGGATTGACTGCTGTCTCATCTTTACCCTTAGTAACTCTGCCGCTTATCCTGTAGCCCATACCGCTGAAATAATACTCCTCATCAGCAGAAACAAGTTCGGTAAGAGTCATTTTGTTTTCGGTTATAGTTCCGGTCTTATCCGAGCATATCACAGAAGTACACCCTAAAGTCTCAACGCTGTGGAGCTTGTTCACGAGTGCTTTCTGTTTAAGCATACGGTTGACTGCAAGTGCAAGAGCTATAGTCACAGTAGCCGGAAGTCCCTCCGGAATAGCAGCGATAGCTATGGTTATACCTGTCATGAGCATTGTGAATATCTCTTCCCCACGGATAACTCCGGCTGCAAAAACTGCCGCACACACTATAAGGCATATCACAGCCACTGCCCTTCCAAGCTCCGCAAGCCGCTTTTGCAGGGGAGTAAGCTCTCTTTCTATATCGGACAGCATTTCTGAGATACGTCCCATTTGAGTCCGCTTTCCTGTAGCTATGACCTTCGCCGTGCAAGTGCCCTTTGTAACAGAAGTTCCGCAATAGGCTATATTCGGTTTGTTGAGACTGTTGTCCCTGTCGCTCGGCTGACCGGCTGTCTTAGCGACTGCCTCGGATTCTCCGGTGAGCATGGATTCGTCCGCATACATCCCTGACGCTTTTATCAATGCACAGTCAGCCGGTACACGGTCGCCTGCTTCAAGCTCGATAATATCCTCGCACACAAGCTTTGCCGCATCTATGACCTTTATTTCGCCGTCCCTGCAGCATTTTGCGGTAGGTGCGGTCATGGAGCGGAGTGCCTCAAGAGTATGCTCGGTGCGGTACTCCTGAATGAAGCCGAGTACAGCATTCAGAAGTACTATGAGGATTATCGTTACCGCATCCGATATTTCTCCGAGAAGCACTGATACTCCCGTAGCTATGAGCAGTATCATCACCATAACATCCTTGAATTGTCCTATGAATATCCCTGCTGCACTTGCTTTTTTGCCCTCTTCGAGTACATTTTCGCCGTCAGCTTTCAGTCTTTCCGCCGCTTCTTTTTCAGTAAGTCCCATAAATTCAGCTCCCTAAACGTAGATTTGTCCATAAATCATATGCTTGATGCGGACAGGATATGACCTGAAAACTTTGTATAAGAAATACGAAAAGTGAGTGAAATCCGTTGCAATATCCATGCTCTTATGATATAATGTATAAAGCGTATTGTTGTTTATTAGTCCGGCAAAAAAATTTACGTCGGTCAAGCCGAGGAAAGGAATGCGGACGGTCCGTACAGCGTAGCTTTGCTCGCTGCACTATTTCTTAGGGAAGGCTCTGCCCACCCTAATCGGGTCCAGCCACCCCTGTCAGCAAGCTGACATCCCCTACCGCCGGTAGGGGTAACCTCGTACACCTTTCCGCCAAAGGGTTGTGAACCCTTTGGAATCCCTTTTTCGCCGACTTCGTCGTTTTATAGATATTTAATTGCCGTATTAATAAAGCATGAAAAAATACAGAGAGGGTTAGAAAAATGTTAAATAAAAATAAAGCTGCTGCATTTCTCATGAGCCTGCTCATTTGTGTATCAGCTTCTATGCCGCTTTATTCCTTTGCTGATAACGAAACTTCAACCTCTGCTGCTGCGGAAGCTGCTGAGGAAACTGACGGGGATATTGCCGCAGAGGAAGAAAATCTGATAGAATCCGGAGATTTCTCATACAGCCTTACAGAAGAAGATACTGTATGTTTACAGCATTGCAGGATAGTCGGAAGTGAAGCTGTTATACCGGATACTATAGACGGAAAAAAAGTAACAGAGTTAGGTCCGTGGGTATTCGGAAATGACGGAAGATCACCGTATTCCAAAATAGCTCTGCCGGCTACTCTTGAGTACATATCCTCAAATAATCCGTTCAAGGTATGTATGCAGCTCAAGGAGATAACCATTGATGCTAAAAGCGAGAACTTTGCTGCTGCTGACGGTGTGCTCTATTCAAAAGACATGACGAAGCTCGTGTGCTATCCTTCAAAAAAAGAGGGTACAAGCTTCAAGATACCTGATACAGTATCTCAGCTCGGAAAAGCAAGTATATATTCAACTGCCCTCAGCGAAATAACTTTCCCTGAAAAACTCAGGATACTTGACGATTTCGCTGTAGGAAGCAATGAAGCACTGAAAGTCGCTGACCTCAGCAAAACAGAAGTAAGTGAAGTCGGTGATTACGGCTTTGCAGGATGCAGTTCACTTGAAAAAGTACTGCTGCCGGAAAACCTCTATTCTATCGGTGGAGCTGCCTTTTACGGATGCAAGCAGCTCAAAGAGATAGAGCTTCCTGATAAGCTCGGTATGATCGGACAGTATGCTTTCATGGATACCGGTCTGACTAAGATACTCGTACCGGATTCAGTTGACACTATAGGCTATTGTGCTTTAGGTTATCAATCTTCAGTTAACGGCGAGGAAGTTCCTGTAAACGGATTTATCATACTCGGTTCATACGGCTCTGCTGCTCAGACCTATGCTAAAGATACGGACTCTGAATACGGCTATACCAACGATTTCGACTTCCGCTCACCTGAGGAAAACGAAGATATACAGGAGATCGAAAACCTTGATATAAATAATCTCGGCGACTATGACTACGCTGTGGAAAACGGTGAAGCATATATCATCAACTGCAATTCATTTGACAGTGTCATAGAAGTTCCGGCTGAAATAGACGGCAAGCCTGTAACAAGGATATATACTGTTGCTTTCAGCAATACTTCCGCTTCAAAAATAATAGTTCCGGAAAATGTCAAGGTAATAAAGAAAATGGCTTTCCAGAACTGCACATACCTCAAAGAAGTCGTTCTGCCGCAGAGCCTTGAAACTATCGAGGATAACGTATTTGAAGGCTGCTATGCACTCGAAAAAGCCGACCTCGGCGGTGCAAAAACTATAGGTACAGACGTGTTCAGCGGATGTCAGTCTCTCAGGGAGGTCACTTTCTCAGGCGACTGCACATCTTTCGGCAAAGAAACTGAGCACCCATTTATACAGTGTCAGGCTCTTGAATCAATAAGCGTTTCTTCCGGTGATGGTGTGTATACGTCCAAAAACGGTGTTCTCTACGACCACGATATGACTAAACTTATAGCATATCCGTCAGCAAGAGATGAAAAGAGCTTCGATGTTCCTCAGTCCGTCAAAGAGATAGGGGACTACGCTTTCTACAACGCAAGCATTATTGAAGAAATTGACCTTTCTCACGTTGAGAAAATAGGTATCGCTTCTTTCGGAGGCTGTAAGAAGCTTAAAAAGGCTAAGCTTTCAAAAGACCTTAAAACAGTCGGAAACGACGCTTTCTTCGACTGCAAAGAGCTTGAAAGTCTTCGCTTCTATGATTCTCTTGAATCTATGGGAGACTTCGCCTGCGGATTCTATTACGATGAAGAAGCAGACCCGAATGACGAAAATGCAAAAGTCGAAAAGCTTGTATCAGGCTTCAAAATTTATGCCGATAAGGATACCTGTGCTTACAAATATGCAAAGGACAACGATATTGAAGTTATCACGGATACAGCTGATGTATTCGGACTTAATATCGATAAGCGTCTGCTCGGTATCGGAGGCGGCGTGATAGGTGCAGGTCTGCTTGCAGGGATACTCAGTATCTTCTTTAAAAAGAAAAAGGCTAAAAAAGCCGCTAAGGAACACTCTGAAATGATAAAGAAGGCTGCCGAGGCAAGAAAAGCTAAGTCCGAGGGAAAGGATGAAGAGGATGAGAAATAAATTAAGGAAACTGGCTGCTGCTGCCGTTACCGCAATGATGTCTTTTTCATTAAGCTCGATCTTCCCCATGACTTCATATGCAGCCTCAACTCAGGCAAAAGACATACTACAGGACGGCTCTTTCATATATGAAAATGTTGACGGCGGCTATGCTATCAGAAAATGTACCGCCTCTATCATTAAAAAAATACCGGATGTACTTGACGGTGTTCCTGTAGTTGAAATAGGCGAAAGTGCTTTCTTCAACTGTGAGGGACTGAATGAACTTACTATCCCGAAAACTGTCAAGAAGATAGGCAGCGGTGCTTTCAGCTATTGTACATCACTGAAAAAAGTAACTATCGAATCAAGACTTACAGAGATACCGGATGAAGCATTCTATTGCTGTCCCGCTCTTGAATCCGTTACTCTTCCTGATACCATAACTTCTATCGGAGATTCTGCTTTCGCTCAGTGCTACAGCCTTACAGAGATGACCATTCCCGATTCTCTTCAGGATATGGGAGATTCTGTCTTCACCTGCACTCCTATAAAAAACTTCGATACCGAAGGATGTGCGAATTTCGTATATGAAGACAAGCTCCTGACCAATAAGGAAAAAAACACTGTTTATAAGGCTTCAATGGACTATTCCGGAGAGCTTCGTATAGATGAAAAGGTAACTTCTATAAGCAGCGGAGCTTTCTCTCAGTGCCAGTATATAACCGAGGCGTATATCTCGGGAAATGTTACTGAGATAAAAGACAATACTTTCAGAGAATGTATCGGCATCAAAAAAATTGATCTTGCAGAGGGCATAGCTGCGATAGGTACAGGAGCTTTCGCATATAATGAATCTCTTGAAATGCTCGAACTCCCGACAACTATCATATCTTTAGGCGATCAGGCTTTCTTAGGCTGTGTGTCGCTTAACAAGCTCATTCTACAGAACGGATTGAAAACTATCGGTGAGAGCACATTCTATGGATGTGAAAAGCTCTCTCAGGTAAGCGTACCGAAAAGCGTTACCGAAATAGGTGATAAGGCTTTTGGATATACTGTCAATGATAACAGTGAGGACGTAAAAGTAAGCGATTTCAAAATGACGGTTTCTTCCGGAACTGCCGGTGAAAAATACGCCAAAAGCAATGATATAAGCTATAATGCATCTGATAAGGATATAAAGCATATCGCTTTCATAGTAGCTGCGGTAGCCCTCATTATCACTGTCATAGTATTTGCTATAGTACTTATGGCAAGAGGCAAAAAAGGAGCTTCATCTGCTGCTAAAAAAGCCATGAAAGAAGCTAAAGAGCTGGAAGAGGAAGCCAACTATAAAAAAATTATAGATGACGACTCTGAGGATGATAATAAAAAATCCGAGAAATAAAGAATGCCGTTATCGGAAAATCTCCGATAACGGCAAATTTTTAGTAATTTCTGAATTAATTATATACAAAATATATATTGGGATAAAAAATAAATATTTGATATTTTTCCTGCATGGTGATATAATATAGTCAAGCCAATAAGAACAAGAAATTTTCTATCCATCCTTAAAAAGAGTGAGAGACTTCAAAGTTTCTCATTCTTTTTTTATTTCTCAACACTTGGTGTGGACATCAAAGATTCTGCTGATTTAGTGATATACTCGATGCTTCTCATTATAAGCGGATTATTCTCGCTCTTCTTTCTGTATATGATTATATCACGATTAAAACAAGTTGCGAAAGAACACGGACGAACAGTAAGTCTTCCCTGAGCTATACCTGGCTGGTGCAGCGGACCTACCCAGAAAAATGCATCCTTGACCATATTGAGCATACTCATCTGAGTTCCTCTGTCACATACAAATATCTTTTTGCCTTCCTTGATCGTATCATAATCAGGATTGATAGTTGCTTTACGCATAATATCATCTTCAAGATCCTTGTTGATTATCTCCGGATAATCTTTGAGAAGCTCATATGGGATAGTGTCATACTTAGCAAGCGGATGATCTGAAGAAAGTATGATATTCATACGGTATTCAAGGATAGTTTTGCTGCAAAGCTTCTTTGATTCAAGACGCTCCTGAAGTATATCGAGCTGAAGTGTAGGTATGCGGAGAACTCCAACATCGGCTACACCGTTGCATATATCTTCAATAACACGATTTGTCGATGATTCCATTATGGACACGTTGAAATCCTGTTCAGTACTCTCAAGCTCGTTTATCATTCTTCCCATAGCGGCAGCTACATAAGGCGACTTTGTAGCGGATATGCTTATCTGAGATACATCTGATTCCTTGCGGGAATACATTGCTTCAAGACTGTGGAACTCTTCAACGATATTCTTTGCACGGTCGATAAATTCTTCTCCCTCCGGAGTAGTTATCATACCGCTCTGTGTACGCTGGAATATCTGTATGCCGAGACTTTCTTCAAGCTCTTTGAGGGCGATACTGATATTAGGCTGAGCCTGATAGAGTTTCTTAGCAGCCTTGGTGATGCTTCCTTCCTGTGCGATAGCCAGAACATATTCAAGATGCTGTATTTTCATTTTATCTCACCTCCTTATAACAATATCCTATATATTATAACACAATTCTTAATCAATTTCAAGTGTTAATATAAATTTCAAAAATATTACATAATTTATTAATAATTTAAGTGGTTTTTTAAGCATTATATTGCTTCCGAAATTAAGCTCCGTCTTTTTGAGAGTTTATTTTGGGAGAGCGATAGTATTAAAGTCCTGATACTGTTTTGCTAACAGTATCAGGACTTTTTTGCTATTTAAGGGAATATCTGTCACGCTGTTCAACTGCAAGTCTGTCGCAGCGTTCATTTTCGGGATGTCCTGCGTGACCCTTGACCCAATTGAATGTCACTTTGTGTTTTTCGAGCAAAGGCAATAGCTGCTCCCACAGATCAACATTTAAAGCCGGTTTTTTATCGGATTTTATCCAGTTGTTTTTCTTCCAGTTGTACACCCAGCCTTTGGTGATACTATCAACAACGTATTTGCTGTCGGTAGTCAAAGTGACCTGACAGGGTTCTTTCAGAGCAGCAAGTCCGGTTATAACTCCAAGCAGCTCCATGCGGTTATTGGTAGTACTGCTGTCGCCGCCTGAAAGCTCTTTTTCTTTTGTTCCGTACCTCAGCACAACTCCGTATCCTCCCGGACCGGGATTACCGCTGCAAGCACCGTCTGTAAATATCTCAACGAATTTTATGATGTCCGCCTCCTTTGAATTTATCACCACATAAAGTCAACATCCGGAGCTTTTACCATGTTTATCTCCGGCTCTTCTGCTGACTTTTCATCCTTCTCCAGAGCTTTGGAAAGCTCCTCTATCTCCACAAGCTCGTGAAAGTAGTCATTTATCGGTATAAGATTTCTGAACACATCTGAAATATGCTCGGAGAGCTTATGGCTTGAAAGCTCACTCATATCCGACACCGTAGTATACACGCTAAGACCCTTTTTAAGGAAAAATCGCTCAGCCTCCGGGACTGTACACTTCTTTTTTCGCTTGTACTCAACTCCGCCGATAGTGTAGCCGTACTTATTCTCATATTCATCTATCATACTTAGAAAATCCGCAGCATTCTCGGTAAGGTCACTTCTGAAACGCTCCATAACAGCGGCTTCCGGCTGAGCTATCCTGAAACCGAACTCTGCACCCTCCGGAGAAAGCTCAAAATACAATGTGGGAGTTCTGTTCCAATAATAAGCATCATACCGGACGTATATCCACATAACGTCACGGTAATGCAGATACGGCGGAAAATGCTCGTCACGGTATATCCTGCCGACCTTTTTTACCATTCCCTCTGTCTCTGAAAACGGAGCGAAGAGCTCATCTCCGAGAGCCTTCATCGGCTCATATATTTTTTCAACATATATCTGTTTATGTGGTTCAAACCACTCCTTGTTGTTATTAAGCCTTATACTGAGAAGAAATTCCAGTGCTTCTCTTGAAAAACCTTCAAACATAGATCAGCCTCCGTTCGATTACTTCTCCTATTATATCACAGGTTGACTTTATATTCAAGAAGAAACAATATTTAACCAAATATTCACAGCAATATCGTCTTATTTATTTGTAATTCTTTTCCACACGACACTGGATAAGTTTTCCACACTGTGTTGAATAGGCTGTGCAAACATCTGCCGTTCAGTGGAAAACTATGTTGAAATAGTGGAAAGCAACGTAAAATGCAGTTTTTTACAGGGTGCAAAAGTTGAAAACAATGTGGATAATCGGGGAAAATGTGTAAACAATAAAATCACGCTGTGGAAAAGCTGTCCACAACGAAAAAATGCAAAGGATATGATTAGTATGAAAAAGCATTTAGCAATATGCTCCATAATATTTACCATTTGTGCAACCTTCACAGCCTGCGGCTCTGATGATACCACTTATAACTCCAATAGTGACAGCAGCTATGTGGATGAGGACAGAGACGAATCTGTAAAAGATCACGTAGATGACGCTATCGACGGAGTCGGTGATGCCGGCGGCGACCTCATAGAAGGTGTGACCGATGCCGCTGGTAACATCATCGACGGTCTTGACGGCAAAAAAGAGGACCATAACTCTAATTCACGGACTACTTCAAGAAACAGAAGATAACACTAAAGGCGGCACAAAGCCGCCTTTTAATATTAATCCTTCTTAGACTTTTTCTTAGACTTCTTTTTTGGTTCTTCCTCGGCTTCTCCGAGAGCTGCTCTGAGTTCTTTTCTGCAAGCGTCCATTTGCTCTCTGTCGCTTTCCGGCAGCGGAGGATACTCCGACTTACAGTCCTTTAAGGCATCAAGGAGTATTTCAGTGATGAGGTATCTTACATACCAACGCTGGTCACCCGGAAGCACATACCACGGACAATTCTTTGTTGAAGTCTTGTTTATTACCTCATTGAAGCAATCGATATAATCATCGAATTTACCTCTTACTTTCAGGTCATCTGCACGGAACTTCCAGTTTTTCTCCGGAACTTCAATACGCTCCAGAAGCTGTCTTGCCTGTTCCTCTTTGGATATATGCAGGAATATTTTTATAACACGGTAGCTGTTCTCATAGAGATACTGCTCGAAATTATTCACCTGTTTATAGCGTTCCTCAAAGAACTTCTTATCACTTTTGTCGATATTTCGGTCAGCCATATGGTAGTGAGGTTTAATGTTCTCGACCTGAACTGTAACGAGGTCCTCATAGTGGCTGCGGTTGAAGATAGCTATTTCGCCTCTTCTTGGGACATTCTGATGAATCCTCCAGAGGTAATCGTGGGCGAGCTCCTCGGAAGTTGGAGCTTTATAGGAGTGGACGTTCACTCCCTGAGGATTGATGCCGCTGAATATATTCTTTACAGCTGAGTCCTTACCGGAAGCGTCCAGAGCCTGCATAACGATGATTATACCCTCTCTGCCGTCCGCATAGAATTTATCCTGCAACAGGGCGAGTTCCTGTTTATTTGCTTCGTACTTAGCGATAATTTCGTCCTTATCCACATTGTCGTCCTTGCTGCTGACCGGTAATTTTCTTATGTCTATTTTTTTGTCTCCGTTAATAATGTATTTATCTGCTTTCATTGAAATACCTCCTTGCAGTATAAATTAGCCTTTAGTAAACTTACCTCAGACATATTTTTCTGTAATACTTTTTAGAAATGTATAAATATTACTTGTTTTTTCCTTTTTGTCATAGCCTGAATTTTTTATGAAATAACTATTCTGGTGACTGCTATCATCACATCCATCAACCATTACTACTACATATTTAGTTGAAAAATACAATACATCCTCGTTAACTGAAATCGAAAAATGACATATGTTTTTAAGATCATTTTTATATTTTTCCCAATCTCCCTCATAATTAGCCTGTTCATTTTTAGGTAATTCTTCCTCAATCAGTTCAAGTGAATTCAAATATTCAATAATTTTATATATATCATCTGGATTTTTGATTTTTATTTTGTCATATCCTTCAAATTTTATAGTTATATTGTCAACGTTATTGTAATTAAAGTGTTGAATTTCTTTGAATTCCCTTGATATTGGTCTATATGATATTATAGATACTATAATAATAGATAACAATAATATTAACGATGCTAAAATTTTTTTCATATTAAATCCTTTCGACTTTGCATATTAATATTATAGCATAAAAATTTTATATAGTAAAGAGTTTTTTTGTATTTATTGCCGTAAAATTAAAAAGCTGCCGTAAAAACGACAGCTTTCGCCATTAAAGGTCAAATTTGGATTTAAGCTTTTCAAAGAAGCTCTGACGCTTAGCGTAGTTCTTCTCGCTGAGAGAATCCT
This sequence comes from Ruminococcus sp., assembly GCA_017441505.1. Lineage (GTDB taxonomy): Bacteria > Bacillota > Clostridia > Oscillospirales > Ruminococcaceae > Ruminococcus. The sequence goes on along the minus strand of JAFRXL010000036.1, from coordinate 5,293 downwards.
CAAAAGATTTGAGAAGCTCTTTCTGCTTTTTAGTGAGGTTCTTAGGAACTTCAACATATATCTTAACGTACTGATTTCCTCTTTCAGTGCGGTGGAGCTTTCTTACGCCCTTTCCTTTAAGACGGAATACAGTGCCGGTCTGAGTTCCCTCACTTATAGTGTACTTAACATCACCGTCTATAGTAGGAACAGTTATTTCCGCACCCATAACAGCCTCGGCATATGTAACAGGTATATCGCAGTGTATATCATAGCCCTCACGCTTGAACAATGGGTGAGACTTTACAACGATATTGAGGAGGAGATCACCTGAAGGACCGCCGTTTACACCGCAGTCGCCCTGACCGCTGAGACGGATAGTCTGTCCGTCATCGATACCTGCCGGGATGTCGATAGATACAGTTTTCTGGAGTCTGACTCTGCCTATTCCACGGCACTTAGGACAAGGATTTGTTATTATCTTACCCTTTCCGCCGCAGTGCGGACAAGCCTTAGTTGAAGATATAGCACCGAATGGAGTACGCTGAGTAGTCTTTACAGAACCACGTCCCTGACAATCCGGACATATCTCAGCAGAAGTACCGCCGTCAGCACCTGTGCCCTTACAAGCTTCGCAGGTACACATACGATTTATCTTGACCTCATGCTTCTTGCCGTTGCAAGCGTCCATGAAGTTGATAGTTACATTCTCATGTATATCAGAGCCTCTTCTTGGGGCATTTGCAGAATTTGCACGGCTTGAAGAACCTCCGAAGCCGAATCCGCCGAAGATGCTTCCGAGTATATCGTCCATATCGAATCCGCCGAAGCCGCCCATGCCGCCTTCACCGCCGCCGTAGTTAGGGTCAACACCGGCATGACCGAACTGGTCATAGCGTGCACGCTTTTCAGGGTCTGAGAGGACCTCATTAGCTTCGTTTATCTCCTGAAACTTCTCAACATAAGAAGGGTCATCCGGATGAAGGTCAGGGTGATTCTCTCTTGCTTTTTTACGGAAAGCCTTTTTTATCTCATCCTCAGTAGCACCCTTCTGGAGTCCAAGGACTTCATAATAATCTCTTTTTTCAGCCATATTTTTTCTCCTGTTATACACCATTAGGGCGAAACGAATTTCGCCCTAAAAAGTATCGTTAATTTTGAACCTGATCCTCGTATTTGCTTACTCCTTCGTAGGTACTTCCGGCGTTATCATCTGCAACACCGCCGAACCATTTAAGTCCGTACCAGATAAGCAAGCCTAAACCGATCAGTATGACTATAGTCATTAATTTCTTTTTGAAATTATTTCCCATAGCGATCAGACTTCTGTGAAGTCAGCGTCAACAACTCCGTCGTCATTTGAAGAGCCGTTATCTGCTGCACCAGCAGCTCCAGCCATATTAGCGAACTGTGAAGGATCGATACCGCCTGCACCGCCGTTAGGGTTAGCCTGCTGATAGATCTTAGCAGAGAGGTCGTAGAATGCCTTCTGGAGGTCTTCCTTGAGAGTCTTTATCTCGTCATCGTTATTTGCTTCGATAGCGGACTTGAGAGCTGCACACTTAGCTTCGATGTTGGACTTCTCATCAGCTGATACCTTATCACCGAGGTCTGTGAGAGCCTTCTCGCACTGGAATACGAGGTTCTCAGCTTCGTTCTTGTTGTCAACAGCTTCACGACGCTTCTTATCCTCAGCAGCATACTGCTCAGCTTCCTTTACTGCCTTATCGATGTCGTCCTTGGACATATTTGTAGAAGAAGTGATAGTGATGTTCTGCTCCTTGCCTGTACCGAGATCCTTAGCGGAAACATGAACGATACCGTTCTGGTCGATGTCGAAAGTAACTTCGATCTGTGGGATTCCTCTTGGTGCAGGAGCGATACCGTCGAGACGGAAAGTACCGAGCTGCTTGTTATCTCTTGCGAATTCACGCTCACCCTGAAGTACGTTGATGTCAACAGCAGGCTGGTTGTCAGCGTATGTTGAGAACACCTGTGACTTCTTTGTAGGGATAGTAGTATTTCTCTCGATCATTCTTGTGCAAACTCCGCCGGCAGTTTCGATACCGAGTGAAAGTGGAGTTACATCGAGGAGGAGGAGACCGTTCTTAACGTCGCCGCCGAGAACACCGCCCTGGTATGCAGCACCGAGAGCTACGCACTCATCAGGGTTGATGCCCTTGAATGGGTCCTTGCCGATGAGCTTCTTAACAGCTTCCTGAACAGCAGGGATTCTTGAAGAACCGCCGACCATGAGGACTTTGTTGATCTCTGAGATATTGAGTCCGCTGTCGCTGAGAGCCTGTCTGACAGGTCCCATAGTAGCTTCTACGAGGTCAGCAGTGAGCTCGTTGAACTTAGCCTGTGTAAGAGTAAGATCGAGGTGCTTTGGAGTACCTGTAGCGTCAACAGTTATGAATGGGATATTGATGTTTGAAGTAGTAGTAGAAGAAAGCTCTATCTTAGCCTTCTCAGCAGCGTCCTTGAGTCTCTGAGCAGCCATCTTATCAGCTGAGAGGTCTATACCCTCAGCCTTCTTGAATTCGTCAACGATCCAGTTGATGATACGCTGATCGAAGTCATCACCGCCGAGACGGTTGTTACCGGCTGTAGCGAGAACCTGCTGAACATCTTCACCCATTTCGATGATAGAAACATCGAAAGTACCGCCGCCGAGGTCGTAAACCATAACTGTCTGTTCTTCTTCCTTATCGATACCGTAGGAGAGAGCAGCAGCAGTAGGCTCGTTGATGATACGTCTTACTGTAAGACCAGCGATCTGACCAGCATCCTTAGTAGCCTGTCTCTGAGAGTCTGTGAAGTAAGCAGGAACTGTGATAACAGCTTCTGTAACAGTCTCGCCGAGGTAAGCCTCTGCGTCAGCCTTGAGCTTCTGGAGAATCATAGATGAAATTTCCTGTGGAGTATAATTCTTGCCGTCGATAGCAACTTTATAATCAGAACCCATATGTCTCTTGATAGAAGAAACAGTTCTGTCGTGGTTTGTGATAGCCTGTCTCTTAGCGACCTGACCTACAAGACGCTCACCGTTGTTTGTGAAAGCAACTACTGAAGGAGTTGTTCTTGCACCTTCGCTGTTAGGGATAACTACAGCGTTACCACCCTCCATAACAGCTACGCAAGAGTTTGTTGTACCAAGGTCGATACCAATAATTTTTCCCATAATAATAACCTCCTGAGATTATCTTTAAATCTTGAATTTACTTTAATAATGATTATATTTTCTACTGTGCCACAGCGACCATAGCCGGTCTGACGAGCTTATCGCCCATCATATAGCCTTTCTGGAAGACCTGACAAACATGATTGCTTGCATAGTCTGTACCATCGAGCTGCTGTATAGCATTGTGGAAATTCGGATCAAATTCAGCTCCGAGAGCATCTATAGCAGTAACATTCATCTTATTGAGGAAGTCCTGAAGCTGTCCCCATATCATCTGCATACCGTTCTTGAAGTTCTCGTCGGCACATTCAGCTTCGAGTGAACGCTCAAAGCTGTCTATGAACGGCAGGAGCTTTTCGATACACTGTGCAGAAGCATTCTGATATGTTTCTGTTTTTTCTTTTGCAGTTCTCTTTCTGTAGTTATCATACTCAGCAAAGAGTCTTACGTATTTATCATTTGCCTCATGAAGGGATTCTTCAAGCTCTGCGAATTTTGAAGCATTATCGTTATACTCGCTTACTGCGTCTTCCTCATCCTGAGCATCAGCATCAGCAATTTCTGCTTCTGTTTCCTCAGTTTCGAGCTCTTCGAGTTCTTCATCAGACTCATTTATGTGCTGTTTTATGTCCATTCCTGTTTCTCCTTTCCTATGGCTGACCGCCGGTGCTGCCGGGACTGCCGTTTATTATGTCATCGTCGTCAGACATAAGATACGAGATCTTTTGTGTCAGATATTCGACGTAAGGAATGATCTTTTTATAATCAACTCTCATAGGACCGATAACTCCGAGAGAACCGGCTTCTTTACCGCCCTTGCGGTATTTTGAAACTATAAGACTTGAATTTCCTATTGCAAAGCTTCCGTTTTCGGAACCGAACTTTACCTGTATGCCGCTGAAAGCATCTTCAAGGAAGCCTGAGAGTTCGTCTTTATGCTCGATAAACTTGACTACCTCCATTTTATCGAGGTCTTCGCAGGATAGGAGCTTTTCGCTTCCTGTGACTGTAAGTTCCTGCTGACGCATCTCCTCAGAGAGCTCCGATATACCCTTTACAAGAGGTGAAAGGGAGATCATATAGGCACTTACTGCCGCTACCATTTTATCGAACATTTCCTCAGAAAGCTCGTCAACGGAAACGCCGTTGAGATTTTCTTCTATATAATGAGTAAAGAATTCGAGCTGTTCGTGGTTGAGGTCAAATTCCAGCCGGCAGGCTTTATTTTTTATACTTCCGTTGGATGTTATGAGGAGTATAACATAAAGTCTTTTTCCTGTCGGTATTACCTCGACTTTAGAAATAACTGAAAATCTTGGTACAGAATTTGTAACTACCGCCGCACACTGTGTAAGCTCAGTGAGTGCAGCCGCCGCATTCTGTATGAGCAATTCTTCCGGAGTATCTTCGCCGCCGAGCATTTCATCGAGTCGGTGTTTTTCCTCATCCGGAAGTTCCGGATGAGTCATAAGCTCGTCGATATACAGTCGGTATCCCATAAATGTGGGGACTCTGCCGGCTGATGTATGCGGCTGTTCGAGATAACCCATTTGTTCCAGAGCTGCCATATCGTTTCTGATAGTAGCAGCGGAAACATTTATATGCTCCAGTTTAGAGATCGCTTTTGAACCGACAGGTTCGCCTGTTCTGACATACTCATCGACTACTGCCGCTAATATTTTAAGCTTTCTGTCGTCCACGATCATCACTGCCTTTCTGTATTGTTTAGCACTCTACATCTTTGAGTGCTAAATATAATTTATCACTATTATTGCACTTTGTCAAGGGAATTATTCATTTTCGTCATTTTAGACTAATTTTGCAGCGTTATGGTGTGATATTTGACACACTTTTTAAGTGCCAAGCAAAAAAATAAGAGACCATAACCGGTCTCTTCAGCCTGTCCAAAAACCCCTGATTCAGAGAGAATCAGGGGTGATATTTTTGTAAAAAAATAAAGTAAAGGGTAAAAAAGAGAATACAGAGTGAGAAATGCAGCGAAATTGGAAGAAGATAGCATACTTCTTCAGATTCATGGCAGCAAATTTAAGCCTGACCCAATTTGTGACTCGGGAGAGGCCTCTGTGATTTGTGTAACGCATTGAATGCTTTTCTTTGGCATCTGCGAAT